>NZ_DASUCC010000065.1:0-38587 GCF_035762905.1 Actinophytocola sp. | reverse complement strand
GAGAACGCCGACAGCCGCGCCTCGGCCACGACGTAGCGGGAGCCGTCCACGTCGACCACCACGTAGTCGATCTCCTCGCCGACCATCACCGCCAGGTTGCTCGGCAGCGTCCACGGGGTCGTCGTCCACACGAGCAGCTTGGCGCCCCGGAACGGACCCTCGGTGGTGATGTCGAAACCGACGGTGACGGCCGGGTCCTGGCGGATCTTGTAGACGTCGTCGTCCATCCGCAGCTCGTGGTTGGAGAGCGGCGTCTCGTCGTTCCAGCAGTAGGGCAGCACTCGGAAGCCCTCGTAGATCCAGCCCTTGTCGTAGAGCTGCTTGAAGGCCCAGATCACCGACTCCATGTAGTCGGGGTTCATCGTGCGGTAGTCGTGGTCGAAGTCGACCCAGCGCGCCTGGCGGGTGACGTACTCGCGCCAGTCACCGGTGTAGCGCATCACCGACTCGCGGCAGGCGGCGTTGAACTTCTCGATGCCCATCTCGACGATCTCGTCGGTGGTCTTGATGCCGAGCTGGCGCATCGCCTCGAGCTCGGCGGGCAGCCCGTGGGTGTCCCAGCCGAAGCGGCGCTCGACCCGGCGCCCGCGCATGGTCTGGAAGCGCGGGATGAGGTCCTTGACGTACCCGGTGAGCAGGTGGCCGTAGTGCGGCAGCCCGTTGGCGAACGGCGGGCCGTCGTAGAAGACGAACTCGTTGGCGCCATGGGTACCGGCGGGCCGGGCGTCCACACTGGCCGGGAACGTGCGGTCGGCGGCCCAGTACTCGAGGACCGCTCGCTCCAGCACCGGAAACGACGGCTGCGACGGCACGGTCGCCTCGCCGCCATGCTGTGCCTTGGGGTATGCCATCGGTGGTACTCCTCGCGTGCCGATCATGTCGTCCACGCGGGGACGAAGCGCGACGGGCGCTCCGCGGTACCACCCCGCTTGCCGCCGCACCGTCGCGGCGACCGCTCGAAATCGGCTGTCACGGGCCGTCCCGTCCGGTTCTACTGGGGCTTCGACGCCCGTTCTTCCGGAGGCTCCCCGGTGATGGCCGGATCGATGCCTGTACTCACCAGCCTAGCCGGTCCACCCAACCCAATTCCGCCACGCCCCGCTCCCGGAGTCGGGGTGGGTCAGCGGTTGGGCTGGCGGGTGTTGCGGTGGTGGGCGGCGAGGGTGGTGTCGGGGGTGCAGCGGGCGCAGGGAGTGAAGCCGAGTTCGCGGGCTTCGGAGACGGGCAGGGGGATGGTGGATTTGCCCGGGAGCCAGGTGCAGTCGGCGAGGTGGTAGCGGGGGTGTTCGTCGACCACCCGGACTTCGCTGTCCAGGGCGGCGACGATGAGCAGGTCGGCGGCGTCGGTGGGCTCTTCGCCGGGCTCGGGGCCTTCGCCGGGCGGGGGCTCGGTTGCCCGATCGGGCTGATGCGCCAAGCGGTCGAGTGGGTCGATGAATGACGTCAGTTCGACGGGTGGCGGCGCTGCCGAGCGGGTGGGGGGAAGGCCGTTGTCCTCGGCCCGACGGGGGGCGGAGGTGGCGGCGAGCCGGCGACGACCGCGGAGCCAGTCGAAGACGAGGAGCCCGGCGGCGACGACGCTGATGACGACCGAGGCCCATGCCCAGACGGTGACGGCGGTGGTCAGGGCGGCGATCAGCAGCGCGAAGGCCGCGATCACCAGAATCAGTACCAGGTAGAGCACTCGGATGCGCCTAGCGGTCGCCGAACAGGGTCACATTGCGATCATCCGGCTTCGGCGCGGGGACCGAAGGCGTAGCCCTGCCCGCCTCCGCGGCCACCGCCGCTGTCGCCGGCCGCGGACGGCGCCGCGGAGCCCCGGTCGCCCAGCTCACGCAGGCTGGACTCGAGGAACGTCTTCAACCGGGTGCGGTACTCGCGTTCGAAGGTGCGCAGCTCGTCGATCTTCTTCTCCAGCGAGGTGCGCTCGGACTGGACCGCGCCGAGGATCTCGTTGTGCTGGCGCTGGGCGTCGCGTTCGAGCGCGGTGGCCTTTTCGCGCGCCTGGCGTTCGAGGGTCTCCGAGCGGGTTCTGGCGTCGTTGAGCATGGTCTCGGCCCGTGTCCTGGCCTCGTTGACCATGCCGTCGGCCTTCGCCCGGGCCTCCGAGAGCAGCTGCTCCGACTTGGTGCGTGCCTCGGACAGCATGCTGTCGGCCTCGGACTTGGCCTCGCCGGTGAGCCGGTCGGCCATCTCCTGGGCCAGACCGAGCACCTTGGCGGCCTGCACGTGATGGTCACCACCACCGCCCGGCGAGGTCTGCTCGAGCGCGCTGGGCGGCGGCACGGGCTGCAGGCGCCGCGGCTCCTCCCGGACCGGGGGAACGGCCGGGTGCAGCCGGGTGGCGTCGTCGAGGTCGGCCCGCGTGGAGTCGAGCTGCGCGTCCAGCTGCTCGATCTGCGCCCGCAGGTCGTTGTTCTCCTCGATCAGCCTGGAGAGCTCAACCTCGACCAGGTCAAGGAAGGCGTCAACCTCGTCCTCGTTGTAGCCCCGCTTGCCGATGGGAGGCTTGCTGAACGCAACATTATGTACGTCAGCGGGGGTCAACGACATCAGATCACCTCACGCACTCCATGGCTGCCAGGTCGCCCAGGATGATCCCCATCATCCGGGATATGCCAGTCGCATCAAGATGAACACGACCAACAGCAGCACCATAATCGATAGGTCCAGCCCTACGCCTCCGATCCGGACCATCGGGATGATCCGACGAACTAACCGCACCGGAGGATCGGTCACTGTGTAGATGCTCTCGAGCGCTACCGCAACTCCACCCGCGGGGCGCCAGTCGCGCGCGAACGCGCGAACCAGCTCCACCACCACGCGTGCTGTCAGTAGCAGCCAGAACGCGAAGAGCACCCAGTACACAGCGAGCCACAGGGGTTCCACATGTCAACTCTGCCATCACTCAACTTCGGGCGAGCAACCCACCCTCCGCTATCCGTCGCTTGTCCTCCGCAGATGGGTCGACATTCGGCGGTGAGATCAAGAACACCTTGTTGGTGACCTTGTCGATCGAACCACGCAGAGCAAACGCCAGTCCGGCCGCGAAGTCAACCAGGCGTTTCGCGTCCGCATCGTCCATGTCGGTCAGGTTCATGATCACCGGGGTGCCGTCCCGGTAGTGCTCACCGATCGCCCGTGCCTCGTTGTAACTGGTCGGGTGCAGCGTGACGATCCGGCCGTGCGGGTAGCCGCCTGCGGGCGGCACGGCGGCGGGCTCGGGACGCATCCTGCTCACCGGCTCCCTCCTGGTTTCGACGGCGAGTGCGCCGTGCGTCGGCGGCGGCGGTGGCGCCGGTTCGGCCGCCCACACCGGTTGTGACCTGGGCCGGGCCGGTGGGAGGTAGGCCTCCTCGCGGCGGTCCAGTTCGACGGCGTCGGCCTCCCGGTAGCCCGGGCGCAGGCCGCCGAACAACCGGCGGCGGGCGGGCGGGTAGGGCTCGTACTCGTCCTCGTCGCTGAGGTAGCTCGGGCGGTGACCCCGGTCGTGGGCGTGCGTGCGGCTCGGCTCGGCGGCCCAGTCCTCGGCGTCGTACTCGTCGAAGTCCTCCGCCGGGATCATGCCGAAGTACGCCTTCAGCTTCTGCAAAGCGCCCATCGACCTGCCTCGCACTCCGTCCGCCTGCTCCGTTTCCGGAACCCGTGCTGAACACTTGTCAAGGCGAGGCTAGCGGCCGCTCACCGAGCAGGGCGGTTCCGACACGCACGCAGGTCGACCCGTGCGCGATGGCCTGCTCAAGATCACCGCTCATGCCGGAGGACAGCTCGGTGGCCCCGGGATGATCACGACGCAGTCGATCTGCCGCAGCCGCAAGGAGTTCGAAGGCCGCGGCGGGCTCCATGGCCAGCGGTGCGACGGCCATCAGCCCGCGCAGCCGCAAATCACTCGAACGGACGACACGATCGGCCAACCCGGGCAGTTCCGCGATCGGGCAGCCGCCGCGATCCGGGTCGCCGTCGATGCTGGCCTGGATCAACACGTCCAGCGAGCCGGCGCGCTCGCCGGCGGCCCGCGCCGCGGCGACCCCGCGGGCCAGGGCCTCGGCCAGCCGCGCCGAGTCGACCGACTGCACCTCGGCGGCCCACCGGGACAGCGAGCGGGCCTTGTTGCGCTGCAGCCGGCCGACCAGATGCCACCGGACCCTGGCCGTCGGGCGCAGCCCGGCCAGCTCGACCGCCTTGGCCGCGCCCTCCTGCTCGCGGTTCTCCGCCAGGTCGACCACGCCGATGTCGGTGAGCAGGGCGGCGTCGATGGCCGGCCGGGTCTTGGTCACGGCCAGCAGCCGGATGCCGGCCGGGTCGCGGTTCGCGGCCCGGGCGGCGGCCGCGATCCGGTCGCGCACGCCGGCCAACGCGGCGGCCAGTTCCGCACGCCGGTTTTCGTCACCGTCGGTCACGGTAATCTTCCACAATAGAGCGGATATTCAGGCGAATTCTTTGCGAAATACGGCTCATTTCTCGACCCAGGTCACGGCGGCCAATCGCCCAGTGGTGCCGTTTCTGCGGTGACTGAACAAAGTGGTGTCCTCGACCGTGCACCGCGGGTCAATGCCGATCCGGGCCACCCCGGCGTCGGCGAGTTGGCGCCACAGCCCGGCCCGCAAGTCCAGTCCCGGCGTCCCGGCCCGGGTGCGGCAAGCGCTGCCCGGCAGGTGCTCCTCGACATCGGCGCGCATCGCCTCGGGTACCTCGTAGCACTCGCCGCACACCGACGGGCCCAGCAGCACCTCGATCCGATCCACCGCGGCACCGGCCGACCGCATGGCCGCCAGCGCCGCCCGCAGCACGCCGATCCGGGCGCCCACCCGCCCGGCGTGCACCGCCCCGACCACGCCGGCCTCCGGATCGGCCAGCAGCACCGGCACGCAGTCGGCGACCAGCGCCACCACGGCCAGCCCGGGCACCGCGGTGACCAGCGCGTCGGTCATCGGCACCGGGGCGTCCCGCGGGCCGTCCACCACGACCGCGGTGCGCCCGTGCACCTGCTCCATCCACACCAGCCGGTCCGGTCGCAGGCTCAGCTCGTCGGCCAGCCGCTTGCGGTTCGCCGCCACCGACTCCGGATCGTCGCCCACGCCCGCGCCCAGGTTGAACGAGTCGTACGGCGGCTGCGAGACCCCACCGGCACGAGTGGTCACCACTCTCCGAACACGCACTGGACTGCTCCCGAACGGCGTCTGTCGACCTGTCAACCTACCGACGCATGAACGGCGGCACATCCACCTCGTCGTCGGGGTCGTCGACCACCGGCGTGGTGCGGCCGGGCAGGGTGCCGCCGCGCTGGCCGGGCACGCCGTTGCCGGTCGCCGGGTTGGTCGCGCTCATCGGGTTGGTGCTCTGGAAGCCCTGCTTCGGCGGGGTCTGCGCCGGTGGCGCGGCCGGCGGCACCGGCTGGGCCGGCGCGGCCGGCCGGTGCTGGACCTGGCCGGCGGTGCCCGCGGCGACCGGCCCGCGCGAGCCGACCAGGGTCGGATCCAGCTTCTTGTGCGTCGGCGTCCCGCTGTCGAACCCGGCCGCGATCACGGTCACCCGCACCTCGTCGCCGAGCGAGTCGTCGATCACCGTGCCGAAGATGATGTTGGCCTCCGGGTGCGCGGACTCCTGGACCAGCGAGGCGGCCTCGTTGATCTCGAACAGGCCGAGGTCCGAGCCGCCGGCGATGGCCAGCAGCACGCCGTGCGCGCCGTCCATGGACGCCTCGAGCAGCGGGGAGTTGATCGCCTTCTGGGCCGCCTGGATCGACCGGCCCTCGCCCCGGGCCGAGCCGATGCCCATCAGCGCGCTGCCCGCGCCGGACATCACGCTCTTCACGTCGGCGAAGTCCAGGTTGATCAGACCCGGGGTGGTGATCAGGTCGGTGATGCCCTGGACACCGGAGAGCAGCACCTCGTCGGCCGAGCGGAACGCGTCCATCAGGGACACCCCGATGTCGCCGAGCTGCAGCAGCCGGTCGTTCGGGATCACGATCAGCGTGTCGCACTCGTTGCGCAGGTTGGTGATCCCGTCGTCGGCCTGCTTGGCCCGGCGCTTGCCCTCGAACGAGAACGGCCGGGTGACCACGCCGATGGTCAGCGCGCCCAGCTTGCGGGAGATGCTGGCCACCACCGGCGCGCCGCCGGTGCCGGTGCCGCCGCCCTCGCCCGCGGTCACGAACACCATGTCGGCGCCCTTGAGGACCTCCTCGATCTCCTCCCGGTGGTCCTCGGCCGCCCGGTGCCCCACCTCGGGGTTGGCGCCGGCGCCGAGACCCCTGGTCAGCTCCCGGCCGATGTCCAGCTTCACGTCGGCGTCGGACATCAGCAGGGCCTGCGCGTCGGTGTTGACCGCGATGAACTCGACGCCCTTGAGGCCGACCTCGATCATCCGGTTGACAGCGTTGACCCCGCCGCCGCCGATGCCGACGACCTTGATCACGGCAAGGTAGTTGTGCGGGGGTGTCATCGCCCTTCGCCTTCCTGGATCTAGGCCGGGCGGCAAACTCTGAACCTCTACAAGAGGTTGAGAGTTATGTCAACCCGGAACGTACTTCTGGACGGTAGGCATCGCGGGTGATCCGATCCAGCCGCCACGCCGTGCGCCGCCCGAGGTGTTGGAAAGGCTCAGGAAATGGTCGGGAAGTCCGGGGTCGTCACGTCGTAGGTCCGGCCCTCGCGGGACAGCAGCGCGCCGAGCACGGCGGCCTTGCGCCCGGAGTCCTCCGCCCCGCCCCACTTCACCACCTTGCCGTCGGACAGGCTCAGCCGGACGTCACCCGGAGTCTTCGCGGTCACCTCGACGACCCGGGCACGCAGCTGCCGCGGGATCGCGGCCAGCACGGCGACCGCCGCGCGGGTGGCCGGGTCGTCCGGGCGCACGTTGTCCACGGTCAGCTTGGGCAGGCCGTCCGGGACCCGCGCCACCACGGCGTAGTCCAGGCCGGTGCCGTCCACCAGGTGCCCGCCGCCGGCCACCGCGACCGGGGTGCGCTCGGTGACCGCGATCCGCACGGTGCCGGGGAACGATCGGGTCACCTCCGCGGCGAACACCTTCGGCAGCCGCGTCACCCGGTCCCGGACCTCCTCGGTGTCCAACCGGGCCAGTGGCGTGCCGGGCTCGATCGCCGCGGCGGCGCGCACCTCCTCGGCGTCCATCGTGGCCAGCCCGGTCACCTCGACCTCGTGTACGCCGGCCACCGGCGTGAACAGCACCAGGTAGCCGGTGCCGAGCACGGCGGCGAGCACCCCGGCCGCGACCCAGCGCCGCCGCACGTACCGGCGCTGGTCCGACGGCCGGCGCTCCTTGGACTCCGCCTCCGGCTCCGGGTCGGCGGCGCGCCGGCCCGCGCGCCGCCGGGCGCCGCGGTCCCGCACGCCGCTGGTCACCGGCGATCCAGCTCGGTCAGCAACTCCGGGCCGAGCATGGTCACGTCGCCCGCGCCCATGGTGAGCACCACGTCGCCCTCCTCGACCAGACCCGCCACCAGCGCCGGCACCCGCTCGAACGACGGCTCGTAGTGCACGTGCTCCCTTGGCAGCGGCACCGCGTCCGTGATCAGCGCGCCGGTCACCCCGGGCTCCGGCTCCTCCCGCGCGCCGAACACGTCGAGCACCACCACCTCGTCGGCCAGCGCGAGCGCCTCGGCGAACTCCGCGGCGAACAGCCGGGTGCGCGAGTACAGGTGCGGCTGGAAGATCACCACCAGCCGGCCGGGCGCGGCGATGGGCCGGCTGGCCAGCAGTTGGGTGCGCACCTCGGAGGGATGGTGCGCGTAGTCGTCGTACACCCGCACGCCGCCGGCCCGGCCCTTCAGCTCGAACCGGCGCCGCACCCCGCCGAACGCCGCGATCCCGGCCAGCAGCCCGTCCAGCGGCGCGCCCAGCTCCAGCCCGGCCAGCAGCGCGGCGATCGCGTTGAGCGCCATGTGCTCGCCGGGAACCGCGACGCCCACCCCGATCTCGGTGCCGGCGAAGGAGATCCGGGCCACGCCGCCGGTGCCCTCCGGCCGGTGCTCGAGCAGCGTCACGTCGGTCGCGGTGCGGCCGTAGCGACGCACCCGGATCCCGGCCGCCTCGGCCCGGTCGGCCAGCGCGGCCGAGCCCGGGTCGTCGGCGCAGGCGATCAGCAGCCCGCCCGGCTCGATCCGCTTGAGGAACTGGTCGAACACCGCCGTGTAGGCCTCGACCGTGCCGTGGTGGTCGAGGTGATCGGCCTCCAGGTTGGTCACCACCGCCACCAACGGCGCGAACGCCAGGAACGACCCGTCGCTCTCGTCCGCCTCGGCCACGAAGATGTCGCCGGTGCCGTGGTGGGCGTTCGCGCCGGACTCGTTGAGATCCCCGCCGATCGCGAACGACGGGTCCAGCCGGCACTGCTGCAACGCCACCGTGAGCATCGAGGTGGTGGAGGTCTTGCCGTGCGTCCCGGCGATGCACGCCACCCGGTGCCCGGCCATCAGCGCGGCCAGCGCCGCCGAGCGGTGCAGCACCGGCAGCCCGCGCCGGCGCGCCTCGGCCAGTTCCGGGTTGCTCTCCTTGATCGCGGTGGACACCACCACGGCGGTCGGGCCGCCGTCGAGCAGGTCCAGGTTCGCCGCGGCCTGCCCGACCGCGATCCGCGCCCCCTGCACGCGCAGCGCGTCCACCGCCCGGGACGGCTTCGCGTCCGAGCCGGACACCGCCAGGCCGCGGGCCATCAGGATCCGGGCGATGCCGCTCATCCCGGCGCCCCCGATGCCCACCAGGTGCGCGCGCTCCAGCGGGTCGGCGCTCACTTGTCCACGACCTCGAGCACCATCCGGGCCAGCACGTCGGCCGCCTCGCGGTGGCCGGTGCCCCGGGCGGCCGCGCTCATCGCGCTCAGCCGGCCGGGATCGGTGAGCAGCGGGATGACCAGCTCGCTGATCGTCGACGGCTGCAGGTCGGCGTCGTCGACCAACACCGCGCCACCCGCGTCCACCACCGGCTTGCCGTTCAGCGCCTGCTCGCCGTTGCCGTGCGGCAGCGGCACGAACACCGCGGGCAGGCCGACCGCGGACACCTCGGCCACGGTCATCGCGCCGCTGCGGCAGAGCACCGCGTCGGCCGCGGCGTAGGCCAGGTCCATCCGCTCCAGGTAGGGCACCGCGACGTACGGCGGCGCGCCCGCGACGTCCTGCACCGCAAGGGTGTTCTTCGGTCCGTGCGCGTGCAGCACGCCGATCCGGGCGTCGGCGAGCGCCCGCGCGGCGCCGGACACCGCCGTGTTGATCGAGCGGGCCCCCTGGGAGCCGCCGAACACCAGCAGCGTCGGCGCGGTGGGGTGCAGGCCGAAGTGCGCCCGGGCCGCCGCCCGCAGCGCCGGCCGGTTCAGCTCGATGATCGAGGTGCGGAGCGGGATGCCGATCACGTCCGCCTTGGCCAGTCCGGAGTCCGGCACCGCGGCCGCCACCCGGTCGGCCATCCGGGCGCCGATCTTGTTGGCCACCCCGGCGCGGGCGTTGGACTCGTGCACCACGATCGGCAGCCGGCCGCGGGCGGCCAGGTAGGCCGGCAGTGCAACGTACCCGCCGAACCCGACCACCACGTCGGCGTCCACCCGGTCCAGCACCTCGCGGGTGATCTTCACCGCGGCCCGCACCTTGAACGGCAGCCGCAGCAGGTCCGCGTTCGGCTTGCGCGGCATCGGCACCGGCGGGATCAGCTCCAGCGGGTAGCCGCGGGCCGGCACGATGGTCCGCTCAAGGCCGCGCTCGGTGCCCAGCGCCACCACCCGCGCGTCCGGCCGTTGCCGCATCACCGCGTCGGCAAGGGCCAGCGCCGGCTCGATGTGCCCGGCGGTGCCACCCCCCGCGACCACGACACACGGCCCACGGCGACTTGCCTCACTCAACGACGTCCTCCTTGTCCGGTGCCCGGCGGGGCGACCCGGCGCACCGGCTTGCGTTTGGTCGGCGGCTGGTACGGATCGGGTGCCGGCAGCCGCATCAGCCGGCCGAACCGGCCGGGCCCCTGAGAGCGTAATGCGGCCACCGCTTCGGGCTCATGGCGCGCACAGTTGGCCAGGATTCCGAACACCAGCAACGTGAGCACCACCGAGGTGCCGCCGGAGGAGATGAGCGGCAGCGTGATGCCGGTGACCGGCAGCAACCCGACCACGTAGCCGATGTTGATCGCCGCCTGGGCCACCAGCCACACCGTCAGGGTGGCCGACACCATCCGGATCCACGGGTCGATGTTGCGGGTGGCGATCCGGATCCCGGTGATCGCCAGCGCGGCGAACAGGCCGAGCACCAGCAGGCAGCCGAGGAACCCCAACTCCTCCCCGATCAGCGCGAAGATGAAGTCGTTGTGCACGTTGGGTAGGTACTCGAACTTCGACGGTCCCTGGCCGAGACCCTTGCCGAACATCCCGCCGTCGGCCAGCGCGAGCACCGCCTGCCGGGCCTGGTACGCCGCGCCGTGCGGGTCGTCCTCGGGATGCAGGAAGGACAGCACCCGGGACAGCCGGTAGCTGGTGCCCACCGCCAGCAGCACCACGCCGGCCACCGCGCCGAGGGCGAACGCGCCGAACAGCCGCAGCGGCGCGCCGGCGAACCACAGCAGCGCGATCAGCACCACGCCGAGGGTGATCGTGCCGCCGAGGTCGGGCTGCAGCATCACCAGCGCGAACATCACCAGCGCCGCCGGCACGATCGGCACCAGCAGGTGCCGGAACTGGTGCAGCAGCGCGCGCTTGACGATCAGGATGTGCGCCCCCCACAGCGCCAGCGCCAGCTTGGCGGCCTCGACCGGCTGGAACGACACCGGGCCGAAGGTGAACCAGCTCCGGGTTCCGTTGACCGTGGTGCCGAGCGGGGTGAGCACCAGCACCAGCATGATCACGCTGATCAGCAGGCCGATCGGGCTGAGCGCCCGGACCCGGCGCAGCGGCAGCCGCAGCCCGATCCAGAACAGCACCAGGCCGGCCAGCACGTAGCTGACCTGCTTGCGGAACACCGCGTAGACCGAGGACTCGCTGTTCATCGAGATCACCGCGGAGGCCGAGGCCACCATCACGAGACCGAGCACGGTGAGCAGCCCGCACACCGCGAGCACCAGGTGGAACGAGGCCAGCGGGCGGCCGAGCCAGGCGGTCAGCGCCGAGCGCACCGCGGCCAGCCGGCCCCGCCGGGGGGTGTCCCGGCCGGACCGGCGCCGCTGCGGGTCGGCCGGTGCGCCCGCGGCCGCCGCCGGACGGTTCCGGCGGCCCCGCTCGACCGTGGTCATCAGCCCGCTCCGCGCAGCCGCCGCACCGCGGCCGCGAACGCCTCTCCCCGCTCCGCGTAGTCCCGGAACATGTCCTGGGACGCCGCCGCCGGTGCCAGCAGCACCACGTCCCCGGGCCGGGCCATACCGCTCGCCGCGCGCACCGCTGCCATCATGGGCTCATCGTCTCCCGGACCCACCCGGTGCGTGGGGACCTGCGGCGCGTGTCGCGCCAGTGCGGCGGCGAACGCGTCCGCCTCGGCACCCAGCAGCACCACGCCGCGCAGCCGGGGCCCGGCCTCGGCCACCAGATCGTCCACCGACGCGCCCTTGAGCAGACCGCCGGCCAGCCACACCACCGACGGGTAGGCGCCGAGCGAGCTGACCGCGGCATGCGGGTTGGTGGCCTTGGAGTCGTTGACGTAGCGCACGCCGTCCCACTCGCCCACCGGCACCGCCCGGTGGTCACCCGGCTCGAACGCGGTCAGCCCGGCGCGCACCGCCGCCACGGCCACCCCGTGGCAGCGGGCCAGGGCGGCCGCGGCCAGCGCGTTGGCCGCGTTGTGCAGTCCCGGCACCGGCAGGTCGGACACCGCGACCAGCGGCTCGGCGCCGTCCACCAGGACCCCCTCGACCATCCCGAACCGGTGCTCGCCGGGCTCGTCGAGGGTGAAGCCCACGGGGGCCGGATGCCCGTCGGCGAGCCGCGTCGACCACCCGTCGTCGGCGTTGAACACCGCGGTCCCGGCCCCGTCGTAGATCTTGCCCTTGGCCGCGGCGTAGGCGTCCACCGTGCCGTGCCAGTCCAGGTGGTCCTCGGCCACGTTGAGCACCACGGCCGCGGCCGGGCGCACCGAGGACTGCCAGTGCAGCTGGAAGCTGGACAGCTCGACGGCCAGCACCTGGTGGCCGGCCAGCACCGCGTCGATCACCGGTAACCCGACGTTGCCGCAGGCCACCGCGTCCACCCCGGCCGCGGCCAGGATCGCCGCCAGCATCCCGACCGTGGTGGTCTTGCCGTTGGTCCCGGTCACCGCGAGCCAGGTCGGCCGGCGGGCCACCCGCCAGGCCAGCTCCACGTCGCCGATCACCTCGATGCCCGTCCGGGCGGCCGCCACCAGCAGCTGGCTGCTCGGCTTCCAGCCCGGGCTGGTGACCACCAGGTCGGTGCCCTGCGGCGGCGCGGTCAGGCTCGGCGCCAGCGTCGCGGCCGGGTTCAGGCCGGCGAGCCGGTCCGGGTCGGCGTCGGTCACGGTCACCCGCGCGCCGAGGCCGATCAACGCCTCGACCACCGACCGGCCGGTCACCCCGGCCCCGGCCACCAGCACCCGCTGACCCGCGAACATCGGTCCTGTCCCTAGTTTCCGGTCGTGGCGGTGAGCCACTCGCTGTAGAACAGGCCGAGCCCGAACATCGCACAGATCCCGGCAAGCAGCCAGAATCTGATGATCACCGTGGTTTCCGCCCACCCGGCGAGCTCGAAGTGATGGTGGAACGGCGCCATCCGGAACAGCCGGCGGCGCGACGTGCGGAACACCGCGATCTGCAACACCACGGACAGCATCTCGACCACGAACAGCCCGCCGACCACCACCATCAACAGCTCGGTGCGGGTGGTGATGGACAACCCGGCGACCAGGCCACCGAGCGCGAGCGAGCCGGTGTCCCCCATGAAGATCTTGGCCGGGGCCGCGTTCCACCACAGGAAGCCGATGCAGGCACCCATCGCCGCGGCCGCCACCACCGCGAGGTCGAGCGGGTCGCGCACGTCGTAGCAGCCGACCGTCGGATCGTCGGCGCCGCAGTTGTACCGGAACTGCCAGAACGAGATGACCGTGTAGATCGCGAAGACCAGGGCGGAGGAGCCGCCGGCCAGCCCGTCGAGGCCGTCGGTGAAGTTCACCGCGTTCGACCAGGCCGAGGTGGCCAGGTAGCAGAACACCACGAACCCGACCACGCCGAACGAGATGATCGAGATGTCCCGGACGAACGACAGGTGCACCGAGGCCGGCGTCAGGTTGTTCTCGTCGGCGAACTGCAGGGCGAGGATCCCGAAGGTCACCGCGACCAGCAGCATCCCGATCATCTTCCCGGTCTTGTTCAGGCCGAGGTTGCGCTGGTTGCGGATCTTGATGAAGTCGTCGAAGAAGCCGACGATGCCAAGGCCGGTGGCGAGCATCAGCACCAGCAGCCCGGACGCGGTCGGTGCCTCGGCCTGCTGCGAGGACATCGCGTTGACGATGTGCGCCACCAGGTACCCGGCCCACATCGCGACCAGGATCGCCACCCCGCCCATGGTCGGCGTGCCGCGCTTGGACTGGTGCCCCTGCGGGCCCTCCTCCCGGATCTCCTGGCCGAAGCCCTGCCGGGAGAAGAACCGGATCAGGTAGGGGGTGAACAGGATGGACACGACCAGCGCGATGGCCCCCGCGATCAGGATCGACTTCACGCGGCATCACCGGCGAGCAGCGCGTCGGCGACCCGCCACAGGGCGGCCACCTTCGACGCCTTGATCAGCACCACGTCATCCGGGCGCAGCTCGGCCCGGAGCAGCGCGACCGCGGCTTCGACATCCGGCACCAGCACAGAGTTCGCTCCCTTCGCGCCGGTCAGCATGGCGCCCGCCGGTTCGCCGACCACCACCAGCCGGTCCACCCCCAGTTGCGCGGCCAGCCGGCCGATCTCCTCGTGGGCGGCGTCGGTCTCCGCGCCCAGCTCGCCCATCAGACCGAGCACCGCCCATGATCTCCGGCCGCCCTCGGCCATCGCGGCCAGGGTATGCAGTGCCGCGCTCATCGACTCCGGGTTGGCGTTGAACGAGTCGTTGACCACGGTCACCCGGTCCGGCCGGGTGGTGACCTCCATCCGGCGGGCCGACCGGCGGCGGGCTTCGGACAACCGGTGCGCCACCTCGTCGACCGACGCGCCCAGCTCACCGGCGACCGCGGCGCAGGCCAGCGCGTTGCCGACGTGGTGGGCGCCGTGCAGGGCCAGTCGCACCACCGCCGAGCCGGCCGGCGTGACCAGCCGGAACCGGGCCCTTGCCTGCTCGTCCAGCTCCACCTCGACGGCCCGGACGTCGGCGCGCTCGCTCCGGCCGGTCAGCACCACCCGGGCGGCGGTCCTGCCGGCCATACCGGCCACGATCTCGTCGTCGGCGTTGAGCACCGCCAGCCCGTCCGCCGGCAGCGCCTCGACCAGCTCGCCCTTGGTGCGGGCGATCTCCGCCCGGGAGCCGAACTCACCGAGGTGCGCGGTGCCCACGTTCAGCACGATGCCGATCCGCGGCGCAACGGTGGCGCACAGCGCGGCGATGTGGCCGGGGCCGCGCGCGGACAGCTCCAGCACCAGGTACCGGGTCCGCTCGTCGGCCCGCAGCACCGTCCACGGGTGACCGAGCTCGTTGTTGAACGAGCCGGGCGGCGCGACCGTCGGCCCCATCGGCTCGAGCAGTTGGGCCAGCAGGTCCTTGGTGGAGGTCTTGCCGGACGAGCCGGTCAGGCCGACCACGGTGAGCCCGGCCGCGGTCAGCCGGGCGGCCACCGTCCTGGCGAGCGCGCCGAGCCCGGCAAGCACGGCCGCGCCCGAACCGTCGGTGTCCCCGGCCAGTGCGACCGAGCCCCGGTGCGCGTCGGTCACCGGCGGCACGATCACCGCGGGCGCGTCCACCGGACGGGCGGCCAGCACCCCGGCGGCACCGGCGGCGACCGCCCGCGCCGCGAACTCGTGACCGTCCACCCGGGAGCCGGGCACCGCGACGAACAACCCGCCCGCGGTGATCTCCCGGGAGTCGAACTCGACGGTCCCGGTGACCGGCTCGTCGCCGCCGGCCCGGTGCAGCCGTCCGGAGACCGCGCGGGCGATCTCCCCCAACGTCATGCGGATCATCGGCTCGTCCGGCGCCGGATCGCGGCGGTCAGCTCGTCCCGGTCGTTGAACGGGTGCACCACGCCGGCGATCTCCTGGCCGGTCTCGTGGCCCTTGCCGGCGATGACCACCACGTCGCCGGGCCGGGCGCGCTCGACCGCGGCCTCGATGGCCGCCCTGCGGTCGCCGATGTCGATCACCTCGCCGCGCTGCTCCGCGGGCACGTCCTCGGCCCCGGCGCGCATCGCGGCCCGGATGGCGGCCGGGTCCTCGCCGCGCGGGTTGTCGTCGGTCACGATCAGCAGGTCGCTGCGCCGGGCGGCGGCCTCGCCCATCAGCGGTCGCTTGACCGTGTCCCGGTCGCCGCCGCAGCCGAGCACCACGATCACCCGGCCGGAGGTGCGGGCCCGCAGCGCGTCCAGCGCGAGGGCGACGGCGGCGGGCTTGTGCGAGTAGTCCACGACGGCGGTGAAGTCCTGGCCGAGCGCCACCCGCTCCATCCGGCCGGGCACCCGCACGGTGGCCAGCCCGGTCAGGATGTCGTCCGGGTCGACGCCGGCGATGGTCAGGCAGGCGGCGGCCACCAGCGCGTTGGCCACGTTGAACCGGCCGGGCATGGGCAGCGTCGCCGGCAGCACCAGGCCGCCCGGTCCGTGCATCACGAACGACTGCTCGCCGGTGATCGAGGTGGTGTAGGCGGTCGCGGTCCAGTCGGCCGCGCCCTCGGCGGACACCGTGACCGTCTCCGGGGTGAGCAGCCGGGCGCCCCAGTCGCCGTCCACGCACACCACGGCCCGCTCCGACCGGCCGTCGAACAGCAGCGCCTTGGCTCGGAAGTAGTCCTCCATGTCACTGTGGAAGTCGAGATGATCCTGGGACAGGTTGGTGAACGCGCCGACCGCGAACCGGGTGCCGCCCACCCGGCCGAGCCGCAGCGCGTGGCTGGACACCTCCATCGGCACGTGCGTGACGCCGCGCTCGACCATCACGGCCAGCAGCGCCTGCAGGTCCGGTGCCTCCGGGGTGGTGAACGCACTGTCCAGCCGCTCGCCGGCCACCCTGGTCTCGACCGTGCCGATCAGCCCGGTGATCCGGCCGGCCGCACCCAGCCCGGCCTCGATCATGTGCGATGTGGTGGTCTTCCCCGACGTTCCGGTCACCCCGAGCACGGCGAGCCGGGTGGCCGGCTCCCCGTAGATCCAGGCCGCGATCGGGCCGAGCACCCCGCGCGGGTCGTCGTGCACCAGCACCGGAACATCGGCCGCGACCAGCTCCGCACCGGCCGGATCGGTGAGCACCGCCACCGCGCCGCGGTCGAGGGCCTGCCGGACGAACTCGACCCCGTGCACCCGGGCGCCGGGCAGGGCGGCGAACAGGTCGCCGGGCCGCACCTGCTGGGCCCGCAGCGTCGTCCCGGTGACCGTGGCCGGGCCGGCGTCCTGCACCTCGCCGGCCAGCCGCGCCCCGCACCGGTTACCGAGTTCGGCGAGCGGGACGGGGACGATCTGGGTGGGTCGGGGTGGCGCCGTGGCGGCCTTGCCGACCAGCTTGGCGGGCACGTCGCGAGAGGCTACCTGCGCACGCACCGCCACCACCCGCCCGGGGTGATCGTCCGCTCCGGAGGGAAAACCGCGGCGGGCCGGCGTCCTTATCCGAACCCGGCGCGGGTCAGCTCGTCGAGCAGGGCGCGTTTGCGGGGATGGCGGGCGCGCAGGATGGCGACGAAGTCGTCGAACTCGTCCAGGCGGTCGCAGCGTGCGGCGGCGGCGCGGAGTTCGTGCAGGAGGGCGACGGCCTGGCGGTAGTGGGTGCGGCCGGTGCGCTCCGCGCTTTCCTGGACCAGGGCGCGGTAACCGGGGAGCACGTCGGCGGGATGGCGGTCCACCCAGAGCCGGGCCACCTCCAGCCACAGTGGTGGGGAGCAGTCGTACTTCTCGGCGGCTTCCCAGGCGGCCGCCTGCTCGCCGTCGTCGAGCAGGGCACCGACCAGACCGTCGCCGGACACGCAGAGGATGTCCAGCGCCCACGGGCGGATCTCGGTCCAGCGTTCCAACCGGACGGCGGTCTCCTTGAGTTTGGCGTACTGCTCCCGGGTCGGCGTCGCGCGCAGCTGGGACCGGCGCAGCTCCAGTGCGTCGCTGCCGCGCCCGCAGTCCAGATAGGCCTGCACCAGGAACTCGGCCAGCCAGGACGCCTGCCCGCGGCCGGCCACGCCGAGAAACGCCGCCGGGCTCGGCAGCTCGGCCGGCAACACGTCGGCGATGTCCGGCGGGGCGACCTCCGGATCGGCCCGCAGCAGGGCCAGCCGCTCGCGCATGACCAGCAGGGTGAGCGCGCGCCGGATGTCACCGCCCTCGGAGCGGTTGTCCCAGGCCTCGTCCACCAGCGCGCGGTACGCCGCCAGCCCGGCATCGCCCAGCGCGTCGGCGAACGCCGCCAGCTCGATCGTCGGCCAGCCCGGGCTGTTCAGCTCGAGCTGGAAGAGCCACGCGGCCAGCTTGGTCGCGTTCGGCCGGGCCTGGGTGCAGGCCCACGCGTAGAGCCCGAGCGCCCGCTGACAGGCCGCGCCGACCACCGCCGAGGCGTCGTCGATCAGCAGCATGCTCTCGGTGATCCGCTCCACCGCGTGCCGGGCCAGCGGCCGGGCCTCGGCCGCGTGCCCGGACTCGACCAGCCCGGCGATCGTGTCCAGCAACTCCTCGGCGGTGCGCGCGTACTCCAGGCTGCCGTCCCGGTCCACCGCCCCGCGCACGGCCAGCGCGGTGTTCAGATGCCGTTGCAGCACCCCGACCTGCGGCGCGGCCGGGGTGTTCGCCGCGCTCACGGTCAGCTTGCGGTGCAGCCCCGGGTCCCGGCTGGCTACCTCGCACACCAGGTCGGCGAGTTCGTCGACGGGCAACGTGCGCAGGTACCCGGCGAGGTCGACCGCGCCCGCGTCGGCCACCGACCGCTCGGCGAGCAGCACCAGCCCGGCCGCGACGCAGTGCTCGCAGAACCCGCCCGCGGTGCCGAGCGGGCAGCCGCACTCGCCGATCAGCCCGGGCGAGGCCGGGCCGAGAAAAACCTGGTACGGATCGGGATCGAAGACGACCGCCTCGACCCCCTCCGCGGTCCGGCTCACCGAGGCGACGGCGTCCAGCAGATCCCGGCCCCGCGAGAACGACGCCGGGCCGGCCACCACCCGAAGATCGACCTCGCTGAACCAGACCACGGCTCAATCAAACCGGAACCCCCCGACATTTGCCTCGTCAGGGCGCGATCAGCGGAACTACCGGGCTCGGCTCCCTGGACATCGGGATCGAGTACGTCTGGGCCAGGAACGACGCCACGTCGTGGAACAGCGGCGCCGCCGTGCGGCCCTCCGGCATCCCGTAGTTCGGCGCGTCCAGCACGATCCCGACCACGAACCGGGGGTTGTCGGCCGGCAGGATGCCGGCGAAGGTGATCCAGTACTGCGAGCTGGAGTACCGGCCGGTGGTCCGGTCGACCTGTTGCGCGGTACCGGTCTTCGCCGAGATCTGGTAGCCGACCAGCGCCGCATTCGGTGCGGTGCCGGTGTTTCCGCCGGGCGCCTTCTGGGTCACGGCCCGCAGCATCTCCCGCACGGTGATCGCGGTTTCCTTGCGCACCACCGTGATCGGTTCCGGTCGCGGCTCGGCCACCCGGGTGCCGTCCGGGTAGATCTTCGACCGGACGATCCGCGGCGGGACGCGCACCCCGTCGTTGGCGATGGTCTGGTACATGCCGGCCATCTGCAGCACGGTCATCGACAGACCCTGGCCGATCGGCAGGTTGCCGAACGTGCTGCCGGACCACTGCACCCGCGGCGGCACCCGGCCGGCGCTCTCGCCGGGCAGCCCCACACCGGTCCGCTGGCCCAGCCCCAGCCGGTTCAGCATGTCGGCGTACCGGTCCGGCCCCACCTTCTGTGCCAGCATCAGGGTTCCGACGTTGGAGGACCGGGCGAACACGCCGGTCGTGGTCATGTTCAGGGTGCCGTGGTTCCAGGCGTCGCCGATCGTCCGGTCGGCGACCCGGATCGAGCCGGGCACCTGGAGCCGGGCGTCCGGGGTGGTCACCCCGTGCTCGATCGCCGTCAGCGCGGTGACGATCTTGTTGACCGAGCCCGGCTCGTAGGGCGTGGTCACCGCCGGGTCGCTCATCCGGTCGATGTCGAACTCGTCCGCGGACGGATCGAAGCTCTTGTCGTTGGCCAGCGCGTAGATCTCGCCGGTGTGCGCATCCATGATCACCGCGCTCGCGCTGCGCGCCCCGACCCGCGTCGCGTAGTCGGACAGCCGCTGCTGCAGGAAGTACTGCAGGTCCGAGTCGATGGTCAGCTCCAGGTCCGCGCCGTCGGTGGCGGCCTGCACGTCCCGCTCGGTGCCCGGGATGACCACCCCGCCGTCGTTCTGGGTGTCCACGACCCGCCGGCCCGGTGTGCCGGCAAGGTCGTTGTCGCGCAACAACTCCAGCCCGGACAGGCCGTGCAGGTTGTGCTTCTCGACGTCCGGGTCCTCCATCCGCCAGCTCGCCGCGCCGACGACGTTGGAGGCCAGCGTGTGGTTGGGGTACTCGCGCTCGGCCCGGTACTCCACGTTGATCTCGGGGATCTTCTGCTGGATCCGCCTGGCCCTTGCCGGTTCCACCTTGTCCACCAGGTAGACGAACACGGTGTCGTGACGCAGCTTGTCGACGATCTCCTGCTCGTTGATCCGGGTGCCGAGCTCCTCCCGCAGTATCCGGGCGACGTAGCCGGCCCGCTCGTCGTAGTTCTGGGCCGCGTCCGGGTGCTCCCGGTTGAACTTCTCGATCGCCTTGCGCTGGGCGTTGGGCTGGTAGGCGAGCACCCGCGACTCCACGCTGAAGGCGAGCTTCACCCCCCGTCTGTCCATGATGGACCCACGGGTGGCCGGGACGTCGATCTCGGTGGCCCGTTGCAGCTCGGCCCGCGCGGCCAGCGCCGCGGCCTCGAATCCCTGCACCTGGACCAGCCGGAGGCCGGCGGCGATCAGCGAGGCGACCAGCACGATGCGGACGATGGCGAGACGGGCACGACTGTTCCCGGTTCGGCCGCGCGGTGCACGCTGCCGAACCGGGGGGCGTCTTACCCGCCGAACCGGTGGGGGTGGGGCGCGCCGCGCGGCCGGCCGCCGCACCGGGCGGCGGCCGGCGTTGGGATGTCGCATCAGCCGGCCCTGCCCGCCGGTCGCGCACCGGCGGTTTGGGCCGGATCGCCGTCCCCCGCGGTCTGGGCCGGATCGCCGGCCCCGGGCGTCTGCGCCCGCTCGCCCTCGAGCGGCGCCGGGAGCGGCTCGGCCTGGGCCGCGTCGGCGGGCGGCGGTGGCGGCGCGGGCGCGGTGGCCGGCTTGGGCTCGCCGAACAGCGAGATCGTCCCGTCCGGGTGCACCACCAGCCAGGCCGGCTCGCCGGGGAACACCATGCCCAGTTCCTCGGCCCGCTTGGCCAGTGCCGCCGGCGAGTCCAGCCGGGTCACCTCGCGCTGCAGGACGTCCGCGCGCTCGGACAGGTCGGTGGACTGCTGTTTGATCCGCTCCAGCCGGTAGGAGTCGGCGATCGCCTGCGTGGACAGCCACAGCGTGGCCGCGATGCCCACCACCAGCAGCCCGATGATCAGCACCACGAACCGGGCGCGGCCGCCGGTCGGCTCGTCGCTCGGCTCCGGCTCGGGTACGAACCGCTCGGCCGCGCCGCCGGTTCGCTGGGCCCGGCGGGCGTAGGCGCGTTGCGCCGCGGCCGAGCGCGGCCGGCCGTCCCGCCGCTCGGTGGGATTCGGCGGCTGCCCGGTGTCCGGCTCGGGCACCTCGATAGGGGGCCGGCGCTTGGTCTTGTTCCGGGCCGGCCCGGGAACGGTGACTGTCATCAGGCCGCCTCGATCCTCTCGGCCGCGCGCAGCCTGACCGACGCCGCACGCGGGTTGTGCTCGATCTCCTGTTCGCCGGCCTGCTCGGCACCGCGGGTGAGCAGACGCAGTCGCGGCCCGTGGCCCGGCAACTCGACCGGCAGCCCGGGCGGGGTCCGGGACCTGGCCTGCTCCGCGAACGCCTGTTTGACCAGCCGGTCCTCGAGGGACTGGTAGGACTCCACGACGATCCGGCCGCCCACCCGCAGCGCGTCCAGCGCCGCCGGCAGGGCCTGGCGCAGCACCTCGAGCTCGCCGTTCACCTCGATGCGCAGCGCCTGGAAGGTGCGCTTGGCCGGGTGCCCGCCGGTGCGCCTGCTGGCCGCCGGCACCGTGTCGTAGAGCAGCCGCACCAGCCGGGCGCTGGTCGCGAACGGCTCCCGGGCCCGCTCGTGCACGACCGCCTTCGCGATCCGGGCGGCGAACCGCTCCTCGCCGTAGTCCCGCAGAATCCGGGCGAGGTCCTCGGCCGGGTAGGTGTTCAGCACGTCCGCGGCGGTCTTGCCGGCGGTCTGGTCCATCCGCATGTCCAGCGGGGCGTCCTGGGCGTAGGCGAAGCCTCGGTCCGGCAGGTCCAGCTGCATGGACGACACCCCGAGGTCGAACAGCACCCCGTCGACGGCCGGCCGGCCGAGCTCGGCGAGCACCTCCGGCATCCGGTCGTACACGGCGTGCACCAGGTGCACCCGGTCGCCGTGCCGGGCCAGCCGGGCGGTGGACGCGGCCAGCGCCTTCGGATCGCGGTCCAGCCCGACCAGGGTCAGCTCGGGATGCGCGGACAGCAGCGCGTCGGCGTGGCCGCCGAGACCGACGGTGGCGTCGACCAGGACGGCGGGCCGCTCGGCCAGTGCGGGCGCGAACAGCGCGAGCACCCGGTCGAGCAGCACCGGTTCGTGGGCCGGCCGGCGCCGCGGATCGTTTGTGAGCATGGCTCCGCCTCCCCTCGCTCACGTCGGCACCTCACACGCTCGGCGCCGGGGCAGTGCGCAACGGTTCGCTCGCAAGCTCGCTCACGTCGAACCCCGCCGCCTAAACCCGGGTACCGCCAGGTCCCCGCCCGCTCGTCGGACCTGGCACCGGGGAAGGTGCGCCAGGGCCGATGGCGAGCGGACCGAGGCCTGGCGGCACCCGAGTCCCCTACGGCTCCTCCTGCTGTGCCGGACGCCTAGAACACGCCGGGCAGAACCTCGTCCCGAGCCTGCGAGTAGCTGTCCTCGTGCTCGTCGAGATAGGTCTGCCACGCCTGCGCGTCCCAGATCTCCAGCCTGGTGATCGCCCCGATGACCACGCACTCCTTGGTCAGCCCGGCGTAGCGCCGCAACTCCGGTGCGATCGCGATCCGTCCCTGTCCGTCGGGACGCTGCTCGTCGGTTCCGGCGAACAGGTACCGCTGGTAGGCGCGGACCGCCTCGTTCGTCAGGGGCGCCGCGGCCACCTTGCGTGCCATCTCCTCGAACTCACTCCGGGGGAAGACGTAGAGACAGTGGTCCTGTCCCTTGGTGACCATCAGCCCACCCGCGAGCGCGTCCCGGAACTTGGCAGGCAGCGTGAGCCGCCCCTTGTCATCCAGCCTGGGGGTGTGCGTACCAAGGAACATCGGCACTCACCTCCCCATGGGGCCCCCGTCTGCCCCACACCGCGCCACAGTACCCCACTTTTCACCACGGTCAACCCGATCGGGCCCTTTCGGGCATCGATCCCACCCACATTCCCCCAGGTCGTGCCGGCCTCAAGCATCGTGGGGCGAAGTGGGGGAGAATGACCTGGACGGGGGACGCGGAAACCGAGCCATGACCCGACACCCGAATCCGCGACCGCGTGATTGCACGATTTCGTCCCAGTTGGGACACGATTCGGCTGTGCGGCGGACCAAGAGTGGGGCATCGTGGGGATGGGGACTTCGCCCTGGTTTGACACACTTGATGAGATGTTTGCCCCTGCCGCCACCCGTGGCTGACGGGTCCGACCACCAGGAGGTCGTGTGACGTCCAGTACCCCGCCAGCTGCGCCTCCCGGTAACCCCTACGGCCCGCACGGGGGCGAGCACTACCCACCGGTCCCCGCGGTGAACTCCCATTCCCCGGTCGCCAACTCCGACGGGCACCGGCCCACCGCGCTCGACGAGCTGCACGCGACCGTGCAGCGGATCGCGGCCAACGTCGAACGGGTGCTGGTCGGCAAGCCGGAGGTCGTGCGGATCGCGCTGGTGACCCTCCTCGCCGAGGGACACCTGCTGGTCGAGGACGTGCCAGGAGTCGGAAAGACCTCGCTGGCCAAGGCGCTGGCCCGGTCGATCGACTGCACGGTCAGCCGGATCCAGTTCACCCCGGACCTGCTGCCGAGCGACGTGACCGGGGTGTCCATCTTCAACCGCCAGACCAACGACTTCGAGTTCCGGCCCGGCCCGGTGTTCGCCAACATCGTGGTCGGTGACGAGATCAACCGGGCCTCCCCCAAGACCCAGTCGGCGCTGCTGGAGTGCATGGAGGAGGAGCAGGTCACCGTCGACACCAGCACCTACCGGCTGCAGGCGCCGTTCATGGTGATCGCCACCCAGAACCCGATCGAGATGGAGGGCACCTACGCACTCCCCGAGGCCCAGCGGGACCGGTTCACCGCCCGGGTGTCGATCGGCTACCCGGACCCCAACGCCGAGCTCGCCATGGTCGAGGAGCACGCCGCGGCCGACCCGATGAAGACCCTGCAGCCGGTGTCCGACGCCGCGCAGATCATCAAGCTGATCGAGACCGTGCGCCGGGTTGAGCTCTCCCCCGAGGTGCGCCGCTACGCCGTCGAGCTGGTGTCGGCCACCCGCCGGCTGCCGGAGATCAGGATCGGCGCCTCGCCGCGGTCCACCCTGCACCTGGTGCGGGCCGCGCGGGCGCAGGCGGCGCTGTCCGGACGCGACTTCGTGGTACCGGACGACATGCACTCCATCGCCATGCCGGTGCTCGCCCACCGGCTGGTGCTCACCGCGGAGGCACAGGCCGGCCGCCGGTCGTCCGCCGAGCTGATCCGCAACCTGATCCAGCGTGTGCCGGTACCGCAGGGCGGGCTCGATCCCGCCGCCCAGTGGATGAACCCGGCCCGCCGCCCCCGGTAACCGCCATGCGCGGCACGCTGTCCGGCCTGACCACGAGGGGCCGGTGCCTGCTCGCCGCCGGCCTGGCCGCCGCGGTCTGCTCGGTGGTGCTCAACGAACGGGATCTGCTGCGGGTGTCGGCGTTCGTGGTCGCCCTGCCGCTGCTGGTCTGCTTCCTCACCGCGGTGGCCAAGGTCGGGCTGCACGCCGAGCGGCGGATCACCCCGCCCCGGGTCCAGGTCGGCGGGCGCGCCGAGGTCGCCATCCACATCCGCAGCACCGGCCGGCTGCTGCCGGGCGGACTGCTGGTCCAGGACGGGGTGCCCTACGCGCTCGGCGGCAAGCCGCGGTTCGTCATCGAGCATCTCCCCCGGCACACCGGCACCCAGCTGCGCTACACCGTGCATCCCATGCTGCGCGGCATCCAGCAGCTCGGGCCGCTCAAGGCGACCATCACCGACCCGTTCGGCCTCGCCGAGTTCGAACGCGAACTGGCGCACGTGTCCCGGCTGATCGTGGTGCCACGGGTGGTCCGGCTCGGCGGCGTGCCGGGCGGCTCCGGGCTCGGCTCCGGCGACGACGGCTCGGTACGGCTCAACGCCGGTCAGGGCGAGGACGACGCGATCGTGCGGCCCTACCGGCAGGGCGACGACCTGCGCAAGGTGCACTGGCGCTCCACGGCCAAGCGGGACGAGATGATGGTGCGGGTGGAGGAGCGCCCGTGGCGGGGCGGCACCACGATCCTGCTCGACCACCGGGTGGCCGCGCACCGCGGCTCGGGCGCCACCGCCAGCCTGGAGTGGGCGATCTCCTTCGCCGCCAGCGTGTGCCTGCACCTGCACCGGCACGGCCACCGGATCCGGCTGGTCACCGAGAGCGGCCACCAGCTGGTCGGCGACTCCGGCGACGGCACCCACCACGACAACGTCGTGCTGGACGCGCTGGCCGCGCTGCAGCCGACCACCCAGCGCGAGATCGACTGCCGGTCCGACCCGGCGGGCGGCCAGGAGCTGATCGCGGTGATCGGCGCGGCCACCCCCGAATCGCTCGGCAACCTGGTCCGGCACCGGACCAGGAGCAGCCGCAACCTGGCGGTGCTGCTGGACGTGTCCGCGTGGCAGTCCGGCGAGGAGCCGCCGGCCGACCACCATGGCGCACTGGCCCTGCTCCGCAACGCCGGCTGGGGCGTGGCGGTGGCGACCCCAGGTGCACCGATGAGCCGGATCTGGGCCAGCCTGTGCCGGACCGGCCTCAACCGGGACGACAGCATGATCGCGGGAGCGGGACAATGAGCGAGCTTGCGAGCGAATCATGGGCCACATGAGCGCACCCCCTGCCGAGGGCATGACCTCGCAACAGTGGTCGATGACGGTGACCCCGGTGGTCGCGGCGCTCACCACGCTGTGTGCGTCGACCGCGATGTCCGGCGTGATCGAGGGCGCGCGCTGGCTCGGCTACGCCGGCGTCGCGGTGATCGTGGTGACCGCCACCGGCCTGGGTCTGCGGGCGATCCGGACCCCGGTGGTGGTGGTGGGCCTGGCCCAGTTGTTCGCCGTGCTGTGCCTGCTGGTCGCGCTGTTCACCAACTCCGGCATCCTCGGCGTGCTGCCCGGGCCGGCCGCCATCGCCGAGCTGGGCGAGGTGCTTACCCGGTCGGTCGAGGTGGTGCGCACCGGCGTGCCTCCGGTCACCGCGAACGCGGCCGTGCTGTGCCTGGTGGTGGTCGCGATCGGGCTGGTGGCCGTGCTGGTGGACACGCTGGCCGTCGCCGCCGGCACTCCGGCCGCCTGCGGGCTGGTGCTGCTGTGCGTGTACGCGGTGCCGGCCTCGCTGGCCAACGACATGCTGCCGTGGTGGTCGTTCGTGCTCGGCGCCGCCTCGTTCGCCCTGCTGCTTGCCGTGGACGGGGCGCACCGGCACCAGCAGTGGCGCAACCGGCCGGCGATGCCCGGCACCGGTGCCGGGTTCGGTTCGCCGACGGCCCAGGTGTCCACCGCGCTGGTGATCGCCCTGATCGCCGGCTCGACGTTCACGCTGATCGGCACGGTCGGCCAGCTGCCCGGCGGCGGCGGGGGCGGCGGTTCGGGCGGCCTCGGCCTCAAGCCGTTCACCCAGCTGCGCGGGATGCTCGACCAGGGCGCCAACCGCGAGCTGTTCCGGGTCCGGGGCCTCGACCAGACCGGCCGCTACATGCGGGTGCTGACCCTGGCGAAATACAACCGCAACGGTGGTTTCTCCCTCCAATCGCCCATGCCGAGCGGCGAGTCGGCCAACCAGCGGCGGCGCCCGCTGCCGACACCGCCGGGCAGCCGGCCGCTCAGCGGCGAGCTCGACACGATCGAGATCGAGCCGGTCGGCGACTACCAGGACCTGTTCGTCGGGGTGTACGGAACCCCGCAGCGGATCTCCGGCCTGCCGGACGGGACGCGCTACGACCCGAGCAGCGGCATGGTCTACAGCGAGCGCAAGCGGTCCGTCCCCACGGTCCGCGAGGAGGTCGACCTCACCCTCCCCACCGCCGACGTGCTGCGCATCGCGGGCACCGACTACAGCAAGCTCGAATCGATGTACCTGACGAACGAGGACATCGACCCGCGGGTGCAGGAGCTGGCCGAGCAGATCGTCGGCGGGGCGACCAACCCGTTCGACAAGGCCCGGGCGCTGGAGAAGCACTTCGACGGCAACGGCTTCGAATACGAGCTGGAGACCGGCAGGGGCGCGGACGAGGACGCGCTGATCGACTTCCTGTTCGACTCCAAGAAAGGGTTCTGCGAGCAGTACGCCTCGGCGATGGCCCTGCTGGCCCGGGCCGTCCGGCTGCCGTCCCGGGTGGCGATCGGCTACACCGGCGGCTACGCGAACGGCGACTACCGGACGATCAGCAACCAGGACGCGCACGCCTGGGTGGAGATCTACTTCCCGGGCCAGGGCTGGACGATGTTCGACCCGACGCCGCTGGACAACGGCCGCACCTTCACCCCGCCCTACGCCACCGAGTCCGGCATCGCCGGCAGCGAGTCCGAGGAGATCGCCCCGTCGACGACGGCGCAGGCCGGACCGGGCGCGCCCGTGCAGCCGAGCAGCCAGAACGACAGGACCGACCCGGGTGCCGGCGGCGTGGTGGCCACCCCGGGCGAGGCCGCCAAGCCGGCCTGGATCGGCTGGACGGCCGGCATCAGCGTCGTGATCGCGATGACGCTCACCCTGCTCGCCTGGTTCGCCTTCCGCCGTGCGTCGGTCCTCGGCGGGGGCGGGGGCCCGCGCCAGGGCCAGGGCAACCTGCCAGGGCGGCTGGTCGCGACCGGTCGGCTGGCCACTCGGCCACGGCTGCTGGCCACGGCCGCGGCGGTGGCCTGGCTGCTGGCCCTCGGACTGGCCGCCGCGCTGTTCTCCTGGTGGCTGACCGCCCTGGTGCTGGCGCTGGCCGCGGCGGCCGCTCCCGGGTTCATCCGCGAGTGGCGCCGCCGGACCCGCCGGCACGCCGTGCGCCACAACGCCGCCGCGGCCGCCTCGGCCGCCTGGGCGGAGCTGCTGGCCGAGTCGGTCGACCGGGGTGCCGAGCCGGTCGACACGGAGACCGTGCGGATGGCCGCCCGCCGCCTGGCCCACGAGCACGAGCTGGACGAGGACGGCAAGGCCGCGCTGCGCACCGTGGTCGGCGCGGTCGAACGGTCCTGGTACAGCGGGCGGTCCCAACCCGACCCGAACCTCCCGCCGGCCTTCGATCAGCTGGTCGCCGGCCTGCGCCGGACCGCCCCCCTGGCCCTGCGCGCCCGGCTGCTCCCCCGCTCCGTCCTGCACCGGCGCCGCAGGTCCCGGTACGACCCCACCTACATCAGCGAGACCCCGGACTGACCGGGCCGCCCGGATCAGACGTCCGGGTACCGGTTGTAGTTGGGGAAGTTGCCGTAGAGCAGCTCGTCCTGCGGACCCTGGGTGACCGCGTGCACCAGGTGCACGCCGCCCACGAAGGCGCCCTTCCAGGACCCGCCGCGGCCGCCGAACGGCTCCTCGCGGTCACCGCGCGACCGGGGCTTGTTCACCCCGACCTTGAACGCCTGCACGTGCTCGGCAAGCCGGCCGGCCAGCTCCTCGTCGTCGCTGGCGATGCTGGCCACCAGCGCGCCGTTTGAGGCGTTCATCTGGGCCAGCAGCTCGGCCTGGGTGTCCACCACGACGATCGTGTCCACCGGGCCGAACGGCTCCTCGTGCATCAGTCTGCTCGCCCCGGCCGGGGCGAGCAGCGTGGTCGGCGCGACGTAGGCGGAGGTGTCCTGGCCGTCCAGGAACCGGCCCTTGGCAAGCGAACCCCGGTACAGCGGGATCGCGCCGTGGCCGAGCGCCTCGTCCACCTTGGTGCGCAGCTCGGCCGCCTTGGCGGCGGAGATCAGCGGACCGAAGTCCAGCTGCGGCAGCTCCTCGTCGTCCGCCGCCGTCGCCAGCGGGTGCCCGAACCGGGCCGAGGTGACCACCGGCAGGTAGGCGGCCAGGAACTGGTCCACCAGCTTGCGCTGCACCACGAACCGCGGGTAGGCGGTGCACCGCTGCTTGGCGTACTCGAAACCCTTGCGCAGGTGCGTGGCCAGACCGTCCCAGTCGGAGAACTCCCAGATCCCCCAGCAGTTCAGGCCCTCCTGCTCGAGCATGTGCCGCTTGCCGGTGTCCACCAGCTGCGCCGCCACCTTGCCGCCGTTGTCCCGGCCGCCCACGAACGCCAGCGCGCCGATCTCGGCCGAACGCACCAGCGCGGAGGACAGCGTCGAGCCGTCCCCGGACAGCAGGGTCACCGGCAGGCCGGCGTCGTGCATCAGCGCGTGCGCGACCGTGAGGCAGAACGCCCCGCCCTGGGTCGGGGTCTTGGCCACCACCGCGTTGCCGGCAAGCAGCTGCACCAGCTCGGCGTGCACCAGCACGCTCATCGGGTAGTTCCAGCTGGCGATGTTGCTGACCGGGCCAGGCAGTGGGCAGCGCTGGAACGGCCGGCCGTCGGCATCGGTGGCCAGCATCCGCTCGATGTTGTCCAGGTACCAGCGCACCCCGTCCAGCGCCCGGTCCACGTCGGCGCAGGCCAGCCGCCACGGCTTGCCGATCTCCCAGGCCAGCAGCAGCGCGAGGTCGTCGCGGGCCGCGGTCATCGCCTCGACGGCGGCGGCCACCCGGGCCCGCCGCTCGGCCAGCGGAACCCCGGCCCACTGGCCGTGCTGTTCGTGGGCGTACCCGACGGCGGCGAGCGCGGTGCGCTCGTCCACCTTGGACAGGTAGCCGAGACCGGTCTGGTCGACCGGGGTGACCAGGGCCGACGGTTCGCCGGAGTCCTGCCAGCCGCCCTCGTGCAGGTTGCGCAGCCGGTCACCGGAGAACGCGGAAGGGGCGGTCTTGGCGGCCCGCTCGAGCAGGTCCGACCACTGTGCGAATTGGGGTACCCGCAGACCAGACGCCAAGTGGATCGCCCTCCCATGTCAAGAACCGCTGGTGGCAGACCACATTGTCTGCACAGCATGTTAGGGCGATGGGGCTCGGATTCCGGTCGTGCTGTGATGGACCTGACGGTCGAGGAGCAGCTAACGCTCTTCGTCGAAGCGCTTGCGGAAGCGCTCCTCCATCCGCTGCGAGAAGGAACTCCGCCGGAGCTTGGTGACGTTGCTGGCGCCGCCGGACTCCTCACCGGACTCCTCGCCCTGATCGCCCTGACGGATGGCGGTGAGGGTCAGCAGCGCGCCAAAGAACATGACCAGGAAACCGAGCAGGCTCACAACCGGTACGCCACCCGGCTTGAGCGGGAGCACGACGCCGAGAACCAGAAGAGCGACTCCGAGCACGAACAGGGCGATGCCCTGTAGCCGGCGCCGCCGGGAAGGCCGCCGCAGCCGGGCACCACGCACCGACGAGGCGAACTTGGGATCCTCGGCATAGAGCGCGCGCTCGATCTGATCGAGCAAACGCTGCTCGTGCTCGGAGAGTGGCATCGTTCCTCCTCCGGCACAGCGGTCGCGGGCGCCGGGTGATCACGGTTGCCGCCGGACCCGGCGGGCACCCCGCTCTGGGGGCGTCACCATCCAGAATACGAGCCGGAGGTCCTCGCGACTACCCGATCCTGCATCACGGTCGTCAGCAACAGCAAAACCGACAGGACTCGGCTGCGTCTGGACTACGGGTAGAGCCGGAAACACCGGGGAAAACCGGGATTTGTCACTGGCCGTCACCGGGCGGACGCCGCCCAGCATCACACGACCGAAGGATGGTAGGTATTGCCGGTGGAGCCCGTGCAAGCACTCAAGCAGATCGCGTTGTACCTGGAGCGAGCCGGTGAGCCGACGCACAAGGTGCAGGCGTTCCGGCGGGCCGCGGCGGTCGTGGCCGGGCTGCCGGCCGGCGAGTTGGAACAACGCCTGCGGGCCGGCACGCTGACCGCCCTGCCCGGGATCGGCAAGAGCACCGCCGCGGTGATCACCGAGGCGGCGGCCGGGGAGGTGCCCGGCTATCTCGCCGGGCTGACCGACGTCGGCGAGCAGCCGCTGGCCGCCGCCGGATCGGAGCTGCTTGCGGCGCTGCGCGGCGACTGCCACACGCACTCGGACTGGTCCGACGGCGGCAGCCCGATCCGGGAGATGGCCGAGGCGGCCGCCGCGCTCGGCCACGAGTGGATGGTGCTCACCGATCACTCACCGCGGCTGACCGTGGCCAACGGGTTGTCCGCCGACCGGCTGCGCAAGCAACTGGACGTGGTGGCCGAGCTGAACGAGGAGCTGGCACCGTTCCGGATCCTGACCGGCATCGAGGTGGACATCCTGGCCGACGGCGGGCTGGACCAGGAGCCCGAGCTGCTGTCCCGGCTGGACATCGTGGTGGCCAGCGTGCATTCGGCCCTGCGGATGCCCGCGGGCGAGATGACCGAGCGGATGCTGACCGCGATCGAGAACCCGCACACCGACGTGCTCGGCCACTGCACCGGCCGCAGGGTCGCCGGGCGCGGCCGCCCGGAGTCGGAATTCGACCCGGAGGTGATCTTCGCCGCCTGCCGCAACAACGGGGTCGCGGTGGAGATCAACTCCCGGCCCGACCGCCTCGACCCGCCGCGCCGGCTGCTCCGCCTGGCCCTCGAGCTGGACTGCGTCTTCGCCATCGACAGCGACGCCCACGCGCCGGGACAGCTCTACTGGCAGCACTACGGCTGTGCCAGGGCCGAGGAATGCGGCGTCACCGCCGACCGGGTGATCAACACCCGACCCGCCGACGAGGTCCTCGCCTGGGCGACCGCCTGACCGCGCCACCTCACTTGCGCTCCACCCCGAGAAGCCAGAGCCTGTCCTGTGGATCATCGAGACAACTCTCGGCCCAACCAACGCAACCTCAGGGGCACCGTGACGCAACCCAGCCACAATCACCCCGCCAACCCGCACCTCTCGCTGGAACGCAACAACAGCAGTTAATCCCGGAGAGGCGGACTAGCTAGCTGACTTCGGAGTCCGGGGCGAGCCAGGTGTTGCAGGCCGAGGTCTGGTTCTTGTCGTAGCCGGCCCGGCCCCACTGCACCTGGTGCTTGACCGAGCCGTGCGTGTCGTCGGCGACGGTGTCCCGGAAGCTGTCCGCCGCGGAGCGGGCCAACTTGGCACTCACCGAGCCGCGCCCGGCGATGCTGGCGATGAACATGCCGGAGAAGCAGTTCGCCTGCAGCTCGGTGCGGCGGGTGATCTCCAGCCGCTCCGGGGTTTCCTTGTCGAACTCCTCGCCCTTCTCGTAGGCGGCGTTGAGGATTCCGCTCAGGGCCTGCACGTGGTGGCCGTACTCGTGGGCCAGCACCGCCAGGTGCGCCGCCTGGCTGAGCCCGGCCTGGCTGAGCAGTCGGTCGGTGGGCATGAAGATCACCCGGCCGCCGCTGCAGTAGTACGCGGTCGCCTCGTCCTCGGACGGCGCATCGCCGCACATGCTGCGGCCCGCCTCGATCTCCAGCTTCGGCGAGCTGAACGGCTCGTTCGCCTGCGCGAGCGCCGGCTGCCACGCCTGGTCGAGGCAGGTGATCACGGCCTGGTAGTAGGCGCGCAGTTGCTCCGGGTCACGGCTCATGCCGGGCAGCTTGCAGGTGACCTCCGGCAGGCCGATGCCGGCGGCGAGCAGCGGGTTGGTCTCCAGCTCGAGCACCGCGCGGGGCTTGACCGGAGCCTTGGGAGCCGGGGCCTCGCCGGCGGTGACCGGGGCGGCCGCCAGCCCGTCCGGGGCGACCGCGCTGCCGGCGACCGCGGTCCGGCCGTCGAACAGGTCGGGGCGGCCGAGCAGGGCGACCGCGAGGACGAAGGCGATGACCATGCCGAGCACGCCGAACATGCTCAGCGGGGTGTTCTTCCCCTGTCGGGCGGTCGCCGAGAGGATCGTCGCCGGCGGTGGCGCCGGGGGGAACACCACGGTGGGCGGGGGCGTGTAGGGGTGTGGACGCCGATCCCCCTCGTCGCTCATCGCCCTACCTCTGTGTCCTCGGCGCCCGCGGTCGCGGGCACCCCGTCAGCATACGGAAAAGTTCCGGTCGACCACGGCCATTGCGGTCAGTCGAGGTGGCGCGTCGCCACGGCGCGGACGAACGCGATGATCCGGTCCGGGTCCAGCCGGTCGGGCGGCAGCGGGACGAGCCGGGTGACCCCGAGCCGGGCGTACGCGGCGACCGTGTCGTCGTCGATCGGCAGTCGCGGATCGGGTGTGACCGTGATCTCCAGCGGGCCGAGCTCGGCCGGGCGCGGATGTTCCCGCTCGGCCAGGCGCAGCCCCGCGACGGCCCGCTCGGTCGCCGCCGGGTCGAGCGCGAACCCGAACCAGCCGCGTCCCTGGGTCACCGCCCGCCGGAACGTGCGCGGCACACCGCCGCCGAAGTGCACCGGCGGGCCAGCCGGGTGCACCGGCCGCGGCTCGGCGGCGACCCCGGAGAACCGGACATACCGCCCGTCATGTGCGGCCGGCGCCTGCGTCCAGATCGCCCGGATCGCGTCCAGGTACTCGGTCGACCGGGCGGCCCGGTCGGCCATCGGCACCCCCAGCGCGGCGAACTCCTGGGCCAGGTAACCCACCCCGACCCCGAACTCGAACCGACCGCCGGCCACCCGGTCCAGCGATGCCACCTGCTTCGCCAGCACCAGCGGCTGGTGGTAGGGCAGCACGGTCACCCCGGTCCCGACCCGCAGCCGCGACGTGTGCGCCGCGACGTTGGTCAGCGCCACGAACGGATCGAGCATCGGCAGGTCCGGCGGCGCAGGCGACGGCTGCACCCACGGGTCCGGCAGCACGTAGTGCTCACCGGTCCACACGCTGTCCCAGCCGGCCTCCTCGGCCGCCACCGCCACGGCCACCGCCGCCCCCGGATCCGTGGCCAGCACATCCATGTTGATCCCGAACAACCCGAATCGCACACCCGCATCCTGACCCGGCCCGCCGCCCCGAACCAGCGACGACTGCACATGCGACCCATTCCCGACCGGCATGGGTGGCGCGTACGGGGATCGAACCCGTGTCTCCCGGGTGAGAACCGAGAATCCGTACCACTGGACCAACGCGCCGTACCCCTACCAGGACTCGAACCTGGGACCTCCGCGTTCGTAGCGCGGCACTCTGTCCACCTGAGCTACAGGGGTGCATAAGAAAAGGGAGCCGCCCGGATCGGTTTCCCGATGGGCGGCTCCCCGGCCTGTGACGACCTCACGTCATGGCGGGGAACCGGCGTTGCCGAGCAGCAGTTCTCGCATGCTCACCGCTCCCTCGTCCTCGTCGTTGTCGCCACCATCATCGGATTGCGGCGAACTCGTCGTCAATCTGATTTAGCTGCACCCGGAGGTGGAGCCGCAGCCCTCACACACGTAGCAGGAGCCGGCCGGGCGCATCTTGGTTCCGCAGGTCATGCAGAGCGGGGCGTCGGCGGCCTTGCCGAGGTGCAGTTCGAGCAGTTCGGTGGAGCTGTGTGCCTCGGTGAGCTTCGGATCCGAAGTGGACGCCGGTTCGATGGCGGCCGGCTGCGGGGAGGCGTCGACCGAGGTCTGCAGGCCCTCGATGTCCACATCGGACGATCCGTTGTAGTCGTTGCTCACCTGGGCGGTCCGCTCCGCGGCGGTGAAGATGCCGAGTTGAGCCCGCTTGTCGTAGGGCAGGTAGTCCAGCGCCAGCCGGCGGAACAAGTAGTCCAGCACGCTGGTGGCGATCCGCACGTCCGGATCGTCGGTCATACCGGCCGGCTCGAACCGCAGGTTGGAGAACTTCTGGACGTAGAACTCCAGGGGGATGCCGTACTGCAGGCCGACCGAGATCGACATGGAGAACGCGTCCATCACGCCGGCCAGCGTCGACCCCTGCTTACCCAGCTTGACGAAGATCTCTCCCAGCCCATCATCCGGGTAGGACCCGGCGGTCAGGTAACCCTCGGCACCGCCGACCGTGAACGAAACGGTCTGGCTGGGACGTTTCTTGGGGAGTCGCTTGCGTACCGGGCGGTACTCGACGATCTTCTCCGGCTCCGCCTTGGCCGTGCCGCCCTTGCCCGCCGACAGCGGTTGGCCGACCTTGCAGTTGTCGCGGTAGATGGCCAGCGCCTTGAGGCCGAGCTTCCAGCCCTGGAAGTAGATCTCCTCGATGTCCTTGACGGTGGCCGACTCCGGCATGTTGACCGTCTTGGAGATGGCACCGGAGATGAACGGCTGCACCGCGGCCATCATCCGGACGTGCCCCATCGGCGCGATGGAGCGCTTGCCCATCGCGCAGTCGAACACCTCGTAGTGCTCGCGACGCAGGCCCGGGGCGTCCACCACGTGCCCGTGCTCGGCGATGTACTCGACGATCGCCTCGACCTGCTCGTCCTGGTACCCCAACGACTTCAGCGCCCGCGGCACGGTCTGGTTGACGATCTGCATCGACCCGCCGCCGACCAGCTTCTTGAACTTGACCAGTGCCAGGTCGGGCTCGATGCCGGTGGTGTCGCAATCCATCATCAGGCCGATGGTGCCGGTCGGCGCGAGCACGCTCGCCTGCGCGTTGCGCCACCCGTTGCGGGCGCCGATCTCCTGGTTGCGCTGCCATTCCTTGGTGGCCAGCCGGTGCACGGCCGCGTCGTCCGAGCCGTAGGTGCGGATCAGGTCGTTGGCCGCGGCGTGCTTGCGCATCACCCGCTGGTGCGGCTCGGCGTTGCGGGCGTAGCCGTCGTAGGCACCGACCACCCCGGCCAACTCGGCCGAGCGGCGGTAGGCGGCACCGGTCATCAGCGACGTGATCGCGGCCGCCAGCGCCCGGCCACCCTCGGAGTCGTACGCGTGCCCGGTCGCCATCAGCAGCGCGCCCAGGTTGGCGTAGCCGATGCCAAGCTGGCGGAACTTCCTTGTGGTGTCGGCGATCGGCTCGGTCGGGAAGTCGGCGAAGCAGATCGAGATGTCCATCGCGGTGATCACCAGCTCGACCGTGCGGACCATCCGCTCGGCGTCGAAGGTGCCGTCCGGCTTGAGGAACCGCAACAGGTTCAGCGATGCCAGGTTGCAGCTGGAGTTGTCCAGGTGCAGGTACTCACTGCACGGGTTGGACGCGGTGATCCGACCGGACTCCGGGCAGGTGTGCCAGTCGTTGATCGTGTCGTCGTACTGCAGGCCCGGGTCGGCGCAGGCCCATGCGGCGTTGGCCATCCGGCCGAACAACTCCTTGGCCCGGATGGTCTCCAGCACCGTGCCGGTGGTGCGGGCGCGCAGCCCGAACTCGCCGTCGGACTCGACCGCGTGCATGAACTCGTCGGAGACCCGCACGGAGTTGTTGGCATTCTGGTACTGCACCGAGGTGATGTCGTTCCCGCCGAGGTCCATGTCGAACCCGGCGTCGCGCAGCGCGCGGATCTTGTCCTCCTCGCGCGCCTTGGTCTCGATGAACTCCGCGATGTCCGGGTGGTCGACGTCGAGCACGACCATCTTGGCCGCCCGGCGGGTCGCCCCGCCCGACTTGATCGTCCCCGCGCTGGCGTCCGCCCCACGCATGAACGACACCGGACCGGAGGCCGTCCCGCCGGAGGACAGCAGCTCCTTGGACGACCGGATCCGGGACAGGTTCAGCCCGGCGCCGGACCCGCCCTTGAAGATCAGGCCCTCCTCCCGGTACCAGTTCAGGATCGAGTCCATCGTGTCGTCGACGGCCAGGATGAAGCAGTTGTGCACCCGAAGGTTGCCGGAGAGGTACTCGCCGGACTCCGTCTGGATGTCGTAGACAGGCATCGCGCCGCGACTCTCGATGCTGGCGATCTCCAGGCGCCGCACCTCGGGTGCCGGCCGGCCCGGCTGGTCGAACGCGGCATCGAGCCGGGCCGCCTGCACGGGGTCGCTGAACCCGATCTCGTCGGCGAAGATCCGCCGGTCACCCAGGTCCTGGATGCGGATGTCCCACAGGTCGTTCCGGTTCGCGCGCTCGTCGACCCCGCGGCCGACGCGCGCGAAGATGCCGAACCGGGCGAGCAGTGCCTGCACGCCGCGGACCAGCTCCTCGCTGATCATGTCCAGGCCGATCAGGGTGGAGTGCTCGCCGGCAACCAGGTATCCCTCGGCCTGGAACAGGCTGCGCAGATAGGCGGCAACGACCGGAAGGGGTGCGGTGTAGAGCCGGCGCGGCACGGCCGTCTCGGCGCCGCGCACCGGCTGCCGGCCGGCCAGCGCCGCCTCGGCGATGTCCCGCTGGCTGATCTCCGCCTCGCCGTGGGCGTAGCGACGGTGCCACTCGAGCCGGTCACCGACGGCCAGTTCACCGGCCGGAACGAACGCCCCCGAACCCCGGCCGGACGACCGCCACACCAGGTGGTCCGCGGTGACGTCGAGGGTGTGCCCGGACTGGGTGCGCAGGCGCAGCACCTCTTTGACGCCGTTCGCCTTGGTGGCGACCACGCGCGTCAACCCGTTGGCGTCGAACACCTTGGCGCCCACGGCGTCGTCCTCGACCAGACGACCGATCGGGATCAGGCCCGACGGCGTGCTGACCAGCGCGTCATAGGGCTGGCACGCGCTGACCTGCTGCGGCGAGCTGGTGCCGACGTTGAACCAGACCGGGGAGTTGAAGCTGAAGACCTGGTGCAGCAGCATCCAGGTGAGTTCGTGGTCGAAGATCTCGGCGTCGGCGGGGGTGGCGAAGTAGCCGTGCTGCACGCCGGCGGCGACGTAGCTGTGCACCACGCGGTCGATCAGCTGCTTGAGCGAGTACTCGCGCACCGGCGTGCCCACGGCGCCGCGGAAGTACTTGCTGGTGACGATGTTGGTCGCGTTGACCGACCAGAAGTCGGGGAACTCGACGCCACGCTGCTCGAAGTTCACCGTTCCGTCGCGCCAGTTGGTCATCACCACGTCGCGGTGTTCCCAGGTGACCTCGTCATAGGGGTGCACGCCCTCGGTGGTGTGCACCCGCCGCACCTTCAGCCCAGGCGCTCCGGCTTCCTTGGCGCGGCGCCCCGCCGCCGGTGTCCCGACGGTTTCCGTCATGACTTCTCCCCGCAATCCGTTCTTCCGTTTGGTTTCGTCTTGCCTGGGGCGCCCCGCGACCCCCGTCAGTCCGTGTCGGCCCCGGCCTCGATGGCGCGCAGGTCCGCGATCTCCTTCTCGAAGTCCTCGATGGACGAGAAGGACCGGTACACGCTGGCGAACCGGAGGTAGGCCACCTCATCCAGCTCGCGCAGCGGACCGAGGATGGCCAGTCCCACCTCGTGGCTGGGCACCTCGGCGCACCCGGTGGAGCGGATCGACTCCTCGACCCGCTGGGCCAACTGCTGGAGCGCGTCCTCATCCACCGGTCGGCCCTGGCACGCCCGACGCACCCCGGTGACCACCTTCTCGCGGCTGAACGGCTCGGTCACGCCGGACCGCTTCACCACCGCGAGCACGGCTTCCTCGACCGTGGTGAACCGCCGGCTGCACTGCGAGCACGACCGCCGCCGCCGAATAACCTGCCCCTCGTCGACCTCGCGCGAGTCGACCACCCGCGAGTCGGGGTGGCGGCAGAACGGGCACCTCATCCGTCGGCCCCTCTGGTGATCATCATGTGGATGAGCGGTGGACAACCCGCCCCAAGCTGTGGACAAACTACAGGCCTGTAACTACTACATCTAGGGGTAGACGCTATGCCGAGACGCCACATGATGCAAGCCGACACGGCGCCGGGTTCCAGCATCTGGTCCACGCGCCCGGCGCCTGCTCGACCTCATCGCGAGTTGCCGTCCCCAGCAGGCGAGTTGCTCGCTCCAGTCCGGCGAGTCCCGGATTTCAGCACCCGAGTCCGCGGTTCCAGCACCCGAGTCCGCGGGTTCAGCACCCGAGTCCGCGGGTCCAGCACCCGAGTCCGCGGGTCCAGCACCCGAGTCCGCGGTTCCAGCACCCGAGTCGCGTGTTGCGGCAGGGACTGTAATCTCAACGGTGTAACTGTCCAAAGTGGAGGTTGCATTGATGAGTAGTGAGAGTAGTGCCAGGTCAGCAGCGGCGGGCACGCCGGCGGTGGATCGGCAGGTGGTGGCCGAGTTGGTGGCTCGGGCCCGGG
>NZ_DASUCC010000064.1:0-32828 GCF_035762905.1 Actinophytocola sp. | reverse complement strand
GTGGCCGCGCAGCGGCCACCCCGGCGAAACCCGGCGTCGTCGTTGTTACAGCGGGGGTCCGGGGACGCGGCCGAGGAGGGCTTCGATGGCGAGGCCGATGGAGAGGAGTTTGGTGTCGCTGGCCAGGGGGCCGTCGAGGGCCAGGCCGACGGGGAGGCCGCCGGACGTGAGGCCGGCCGGCAGAGAGATGCCGGGGATGCCGGCGTTGCTGCCGGGGTCGGTGTTGCGGATGTAGGTGGGGAAGGTGGGGGCGGGGGGACCGCCGTTGATGGTGACCGTGCTCGATCCGTGCTGGGTGTCCATCGGGGCGGCGGGAAGGATGGTGGTGGGGAACAGGATGGCGTCGAGGCGGTTGGCGGCGAAGTAGTCGGTGTACATCTTCTGCAGGGCGGGGCGGTGGATCTCGATGGCCGCCTTGTACTGCGGGCCGAACGCGTCGGCCAGGACGCCGCCGAAGGCCTCCTTCACGTCCGGGCTGGCGATGCTGGCGGCGATGTCGGCCAGGGTGATGCCGGTCAGTCCGGAGGCTTCCAGGTAGGCGGGCAGGTCGGCGATCGGTTCGTGCAGGGCGACCGGGAACGACACCATGTTGTTGAGTTCGAACAGGCCGGGGAGGTCGACGTCGACGAGTTCGACCCGGGCGTCGGCCAGCTTCTTCCTGGCCGCCTCGACGATCGGGGCGAGCTGGTTGTCCAGGCCGGCCCAGAAGCTCGCCGGCACCGCGAGGCGCAGGCCGGCCAGCGGCACCACGGTGGCCAGGGGAGCGCCGGTGATCACCGAGTCGAGCAGGGCGACGTCGGCCAGGGTGCGGCCCATCGGCCCGACGGTGTCGCGGGTGTGGCTGACCGGAACGATCGCGTTGGTGTCGGTGTAGCGGCGCTGGGATCCGCCGTTGCCGACCGATGGGCGCAGGCCGGCGGTGCCGGTGAGCGCCGGGGGAATCCGGGTGGAGCCGCCGGTGTCGGTGCCAAGGCCGCACGGGACGATCCGGGCGGCGATCGCGGCCGCGGTGCCGCCGGACGAGCCGCCCGGGATCCGGGTCTCGTCGTACGGATTGGCCACCGGTCCGGCGAGCAGGCTCAGGTTCGTGCTGGTGATGCCGAACGCCAGCTCGTGCATGTTGGCCTTGCCGAGCACGAGCGCGCCGGCGTCGAGCAGCTTCTGCAACGACGGTGCCGTGGTCGTGGGCTTCGAGTTCATCAACCTCGTGGTTCCGGCGCTGGTCGGCAGTTCGCGGAAGTTGATGTTGTCTTTGACCACAATGGGTAACCCGGCCAGTGCGGGCAATTCCCTGCCGGCTTCCCGGTCCGCGTCGATCTGGCGTGCGGCGGCCAGCGCGCTGGAGCCATTCATGGTGATCAGCGTGTTGAGGTGCTTCAAATTCCCGGCCCGCGTGATCAGCGCCTGGACGTACCGCTCGGCGTTGACCCGTCCGCTGCGGATCGCCGCAATCGCTTGTGCGGCAGACAGTTCGCGGAGCTCGGCCTCGGACATGTCGTCCCCGCCGGTGCCGCACCCGGCGAGCGGCGCGACCGAGACGGCGGCGCCGAGAGCACCCGAAGTTCGCAGAAACACTCGACGTCCGAACCTGCTGTTCATGCACATCTCCGGTGGGGCGCGCGGTCTGAGCCGGGTCACACCGTAGACAACGGGCTCGCCGCGTGCGGGCATATTGATAATGTGAACACGACAATTTTCGAATCCCAATTCGTGAATGGCATTCGTCGCATTATCGCCACCGCCATTCAGACCCAGGCCATACTCCTGTCATGACCACGATCTGCGTCACCGGCGCGAGCGGGAAGGCCGGCCGCGCCACGGTGTCCGAGTTGCTCGAGCACGGCTACGACGTCATCGCCACCGACCTGCGCGCGCCCGGCCGGGACATCGGAACCCCGGTGCTGCTCGCCGACCTCACCGACCTCGGGCAGGCCGTCGAGGCGCTCGACGGCGCGGACATGGTGGTGCACCTGGCGAACATCCCGGCGCCCGGCATCCATCCGCCGGCCACCACGTTCACCGCCAACATCGCCATGAACTACAACGTGTTCAGCGCCGCGACCCGGCTCGGCCACCGGCGGGTGGTGTGGGCGTCCAGCGAGACCACGCTCGGTCTGCCGTTCGACACCCCGCCGCGGTACGCCCCGGTCGACGAGGACCACTACCCGTACCCCACGACGTCCTACGCCCTGTCGAAGGTGGCCACCGAGACCGTGGCCGAGCAGTTCGCCGCGTGGTCCGGCATTCCGTTCCTCGCCCTGCGGTTCTCCAACATCTTCGACCCGGCCGAGTATCCCGGCCTGCGGGCGGCCCAGGCGGACGCACCGGCCCGCCGGTGGAACCTCTGGGGTTACGTCGATCAGCGCGACGTCGCCGCGTCCTGCCGTAACGCGCTCGAGGCCGAGGTCGCCGGCTGTTCCAGCTACATCATCGCCGCCGCCGACACGGTGATGGACCGGCCGTCGGCCGAACTGCTCCGCGAGGTCTACCCCGACACCCCGCTCGCCCGGGAGATCGGCGAGCACGAGACGCTGCTGTCCATCGACCGGGCCAGAGCGGTGCTCGGCTACGCTCCGCGGCACTCCTGGCGGGACCACCGAGCGACGTGACGCTATCCGGAGACGTGCCGCTCGAGGAACTCGTTGTGGAACTTTCCGGCGGGGTCGTAGCGCTCGATCAGCGCGCGGAAGTCGGGCAGCCGATCGTAGTGTCCACTGTGGACGAATAGTTTGCCCCAGTGCGCGCGGGGGGCGAACGGGGCGAGCGCGTCGCCGACCGCCGCGATCACCGGGAGCACCGCGTCCGCGTCCCGGATCCAGGTGAAGTGGAACGCCACCGAGTCCCGGCCGTGGCACGGGCTCAGCCATAGATCGTCCGCGGCGATCGTGCGGATCTCGGAGATGTGCAGCACCGGCGCGACCAGGTGAGCGAGCCGGTGCACCGCCTGGAAGGCGTCCAGCGCCTGGCTCCGCGGCACGAAGTACTCGGTCTGCAGTTCCTCGCCGCTGCTCGGGGTGAACTCGAGCCGGAAGTGCGGCAGCCGCTCGTGCCACGGGCCGGGCACGCCGAGCTGTTGGGTGCAGTTCTCCACCGGCATCCCGGGCACCGGATGCCGCGGCCCGTCCGCCGGGGTCGCCGGCAGCTCCGGCGGCTCGGCGCCGCGCTGCTTCACCCACACCTGGTCGACCACCGGATGGCGCCAGTCGGTGAACAGGCTGACGCTGTAGGCCAGCCCGAGTACCTCGTCGAACCGCGTGAACAGCTCCGGGTGCGGCAGGCCGTCGAACACGTACTGCCGGATCTCGAAGGACGGCACCAGCTCCAGGGTCAGGTGCGTGACCACGCCGAGCGCGCCGAGCCCGACGACCATTCCCGGGAAGTCCGGGTCGGCGTCCCGGCGCACGGTCCGCACCGACCCGTCCGCGGTGACCAACTCCAGCGCCGACACCGCGGTGGCCAGGTTGCCGTTGCCCACACCGGAACCGTGGGTGGCCGTCGCGCACGCCCCGCCGACCGAGATGTGCGGCAGCGAGCCCAGGTTGGGCAGCGCGAACCCGGCCGCGTGCAGCCGCCCGGCGAACTCGCCGTACCGCAGGCCCGCGGCCACCCGCACCTGGGACCGGTCGGAGTCGATCTCCACCACCGGTGGCAGCCCGGCCACCGACACCAGGTCCCCCGGCGTGTCCGCGATGTGGTTGAACGAGTGCGCGGTGCCCAGCGGGCGCACCCGGTCCGCCTCGGCGACCACCCGGCACAGTTCCTCGACCGACCCGGGGCGGTGCAACCGGCGTGCGCCGAACGAGACGTTGCCGGCCCAGTTCGCCACGCTCATCGGAATGAATCTACCGGAACGGGCGACACGCCCGCCGCAACCTGCGACCGGGCCGGGCGGGGCGGCTGTGGCAGGATCGCCCGGGTGCGTTTCCGAGCCGATCTGCACATCCATTCGAAGTATTCGCGGGCCTGCAGCAGGGATTGCGACCTCGAGCACCTGACCTGGTGGGCCCGGCGCAAGGGAATCACGCTGGTGGGCACCGGGGACTTCACCCACCCCGCCTGGTTCGACCACCTGCGGGAGAGCCTGGAGCCGGCCGAGCCCGGCCTGTTCCGGTTGCGCGCGGACCTGGACAGGGAGATCAATCGCCGGTTGCCGCCCAGCCTGGCCGCCGCGCCGGTGCGGTTCATGCTCTCGGTGGAGATCTCCACGATCTACAAGCGGGCCGAGCGCACCCGCAAGGTGCACCACCTGGTCTACGTCCCGGACTTCGACGCGGCCGCGGAGGTCAACCTCAGGCTGGGCCGGATCGGCAACCTCGGCTCGGACGGCCGGCCGATCCTCGGCCTGGACTCCCGGGACCTGCTGGAGATCACCCTGGAGTCCGGCCCGGACAGCTACCTGGTGCCGGCGCACGTGTGGACGCCGTGGTTCGCCGTGCTCGGCTCGAAGTCCGGGTTCGACGCGGTGCAGGACTGCTACGCCGACCTGGCCGACCACATCTTCGCGGTGGAGACCGGACTGTCCAGCGACCCGGCGATGAACTGGCGGGTGTCCGGCCTGGACCGGTACCGCCTGGTGAGCAACTCCGACGCGCACTCGCCGCCGATCCTCGGCCGCGAGGCCACGATGTTCGACACCGGCCTGGACTACTACGCGGTGAAGCACGCCCTTGAGACCGGGGACGGGCACGCCGGCTCGGTGGAGTTCTTTCCCGAGGAGGGAAAGTACCATGTGGACGGTCATCGCAAGTGCGGCGTCCGGATGGAGCCGGCACAGACCCGGGCGCACGGCGGGATCTGCCCGGAGTGCGGCAAACCGCTGACCGTCGGCGTGCTGAGCCGGGTGGCGGAGCTGGCGGACCGGCCGGAGGGCTTCCGGCCGGACGGCGCCGCCGGGTTCGACAACCTGGTGCCGCTGCCGGAGATCATGAGCGAGATCCTGGGCTGCGGGCCGAAGAGCAAGACGGTGCTCGCCGCGATCGACCGGCTCACCGCCGCACTCGGCCCGGAACTGGGCATCCTGCAGGACATCCCGGTCGACGGCATCGCGCCGCACTCGACGCTGCTTGCCGAGGCGGTGACCCGGCTGCGTCGCGGCGCGGTGCTGCGGGACGCCGGGTACGACGGCGAGTACGGCGTGATCCGGCTGTTCGAACCCGGCGAGTTGGACCGGCTCACCGCCCCGGCCCTGTTCGACGACCTGCCGGTCGCCCGGCCGGCTCCGCGCCCGGTCGCGGACCCCCCGGCCGCGGTGCGACCGGTGCCGGTTGCCGCCGAGACCGAGGCGGCGCAACCGGTTCCGGCCGGCGGGCTGCTCGACGGCCTGGACCCCGACCAACGCGCCGCGGCCGAGGCCGGCGCCGGACCGCTGCTGATCGTCGCCGGTCCCGGTACCGGCAAGACCCGCACGCTGACCCACCGGATCGCGCATCTGGTGACCGAACGGGGTGTGCCGCCGGAGCAGTGCCTGGCGATCACGTTCACCCGGCGGGCCGCCGCGGAGCTGGCCGAGCGGCTTGCCGCGCTCGCGCCGCGGCACGCGGCCCGGCTGACCGTGACCACGTTTCACGCGCTCGGGCTGCGCATCCTGCGCGAACAGCACGACCGGGTGGGGTTGAGCGCGGGCTTCGGCATCGCCGATCCGGCCCGGCAGCTGGCCGTGGCCACCGAGGTGACCGGGGACGAGCGGGCCGCCCGCCGATTGCTTGCCGCCCGGACCGGCGAGGACTACGCCCGGTACACCAAGTCGTTGCGGCACAACGACCTGGTCGATTTCGACGACCTGGTCGCGGTGCCGGTCGAACTGCTCGAGTCCGACCCGGAACTGGCCGCCGGCTACCGCGAGCGGTACCGGTGGATCTCGGTCGACGAGTACCAGGACGTCGACGAGCAGCAGTACCGGTTGCTGCGCCTGCTGGCGCCGCCGGACGGCAACCTCACCGCGATCGGCGATCCGGACCAGGCCATCTACCGGTTCCGCGGCGCCGACGTCGGGTTCTTCCTTCGGTTCCGGCAGGACTTCCCGAGTGCGACGACGGTGACGCTCGGCCGAAACTACCGGTCCAACAAGCACATCGTGGCCGCGGCGCTGCGCGCCATCGAGCCGGCCACCCTGGTGCCGGACCGCTCGTTGCGACCGATGGGCCGGTTCGGCGACGCCCTGGTCGGGCTGCATCAGGCGGCCGACGAGCGGGTCGAGGCCGAGTTCGTGGCCAGGCGGATCGAGCAGCTGCTCGGCGGTGCGTCGTTCCACGCGCTGGACTCCGGCCGGGTCGACTCGGACGGCACGGCCGGCTTGGACTTCTCGGACTTCGCCGTGCTGTACCGGACCGACCGGCAGTCGCTTCCGGTGGTGGACGCGCTCACCCAGACCGGGCTGCCGTTCCAGAAGCGCTCGCACGACCGGCTGGCCGGCCGGCCCGGCGTGCCGGCGATCCTCGCCGCGCTGCCGCACGTGACCGAACTGACCGTCGCGCAACAGGTTCGGGCCACCGCGGCGGCGCTCGCCGGTGGTGTGCCGGACCCGGAGCTCGACACGGCCGCCGAGTTGCTCACCCCGCTGGCGTTGCGCTGCGGCACCGACCTCGCCGGGTTCCGCGCCGAGTTGGCCCTCGGTGTCGAGGTGGACAGCTGGGATCCGCGCGCCGACCGGATCTCGCTGCTCACGCTGCACGCCGCCAAGGGCCTCGAGTTCCCGGTGGTGTTCGTCCTCGGCTGCGCGGACGGCCTGCTTCCGTTGCGCTGGCCCGGATCCGAGGACGACGAGGTGGACGAGGAGCGGCGCCTGCTGTTCGTCGGCATGACCAGGGCGCAACGGCACCTCTACCTCAGCCACACCGCCGAGCGGCCGCGCTCGCCGTTCCTCGCCGACCTCGACCCCCGGGTGTGGGAGCGGGTCGGCGAGGCGGCGCCGCGCCGGGCGCGGGACGTGCAACTGCGGCTGCTGTAGCCAATCAGCAGGTCGGGTTGGGGTTCCAGCCGGCCGGGTTGCCGCTGAGGATCATCCCGACGTTGGTCGAGTTGTTCGGGGCGATGTTCGCGTTCCAGTTGAGGTTGCGCACGGTCACCTCCTGACCGCTGTTGCTGACCACGCTGTTCCAGGACTGGTCGACGCTCATGCCGGGAGCGAGGGTGAACCGCGCCGCCCAGCCGTTGATCGGGGTGCTGCCGGTGTTGCGGACGATGATCTCGATCTGGAAGTGGCCCTGCCAGGAGTTCACCACGCGAATCTCCACTGTGCAGCCGGGCACCGGATTTCCGGGGGTGGTGGTCGTGGTGGTCGTGGTGGTGACCGGCGGAACGGTACCGAGCGCGGCGACCAGGGCCGGGTACCAGCGGTCGGACATCTTCTGGTCGCCGGCGGCGTTGGGATGCACGCCGTCGCCGGTGTCGGTGCCGGTGGCGAACCCGGTCCACTGGTCCACCACGGTGATCGGGGACTGCGCGGTGCTCTTCGAGGCGGCCCAGCCGGGGATGGCGTTGTTGAGGTTGACCACCCGCTGCGCGCAGTCCGCACAGTTGCTCGGGTTCATCGGGATGATCTTGGCGACCAGGATCTTCATCGTGGCCTTGCTGGCCCGCATCTGGTCGACCAGCCGGCCGAACGCGGCGAGGATCGTGTCCGGGGACAGGTTGTTCCACACGTCGTTGGTGCCGAAGTGCATCAGCACGATGTCCGGTGTGGTGGCCGCCAGCCAGCCGGGCAGCAGGTTCTGGTTGGCCACGTTGGTCGCCAGGAAGCCGCCGTGGCCCTCGTTCTCGCCGTCGTAGGGCACCCCACAGCCTTGCGGCCCAAGGGTTCCGACGAAGTCGATGTTGGTGTGCCCGGTGTTCTGCAGGCGATTCCACAGCAGCGCCCGCCAGCATCCGGGCGAGCCGGTGATCGAGTCGCCGAGCGGCATGATCTTGACGCCGGCCGCGCCGGCCTGCGGCGCCGGGCTGACCACCAGCAGTGCCGCGATGACGGTGAGGACGGTGAGGACCGCGGAGAGCAGGGCTTTCTTGCGCATGGTCGTACTCCACCCTGGTGAGCGCCTGGTTTCTGGGAGCGCTCCCAGGGTAAATGTCCAGCCCAGCGGCCCGGTAGGGGCCATCTGGGTTGGACCGGTGGTTACCGGAACAGGTCGCGTACCGCGGGGGAGCGGTGGTCGAGCACCGGCGGGATGCCCTGGACACTGGTCAGGCCGGGGTCGCCCTGCTCCGCCCGCGCCCGGGCGGCGCCGATCGCGGCCAGCTCGGGCGGGAGCGGGATGTTCGGCAGGCTCATCTCGGCCGGGCCGAGCGTGGACATGTCCGGAACGACGTCCGGCACCACGACGTCCTCCGGCAGCGGCAACTCCACGAACCGGGCGTCCGCGTACTGCGGTTCGGCCGGCGCGACCGGCTGGGGAACCGGGGGAGCCGGCGGGACCGGCTGCGGCTGGGCGACCGGCACGACCGGCCGGGGCATGACCGGCGGGCGCGGCGGCATCGGCGGCACCGGCGGCATGGCGGACATGGCCGGAGCGAGCGGGGGCCGGGCGGCCATGGGCGGCGGAACCGGCGCCACCGGGGGAGCGGGCGGCATCGGCGGGCGGGACCGGGCCACCACCGGCGGCTCGGTGAACATCGGCACCGGGAACTGCTGCGTGTCGGCGAACATCGCCGGCTGCTCGAACGGCGGCGTCTCGGCGAACCGGGCGAGCTGGTCGCGCACGGTCGGCCGGTCGAGCCTGCGATTCATCGCGGTGGTCAGCTGGTGGTCCAGCTCATCGGTCCAGCGCAGCATGCCGCGCGGGTTGTCCCAGCCCACCACGCCCACCATCGAGCCGTTGCTCAGGTAACCGGTGACCCGGTTGCCGACCGCCTCGGTTTCCTGGGCCAGCCCGAGCACACCGGCGGCCTGGATGCGGATCCCGTGCTGCTCCGACCAGAACCGCGGCACCGGCGTGAACGGCTCGGCGTTCGAACCGGCCAGCAGACTGTCCGCGGCGGCCCGGCCCATCTCGATCGCGTGCAGCCAGTGCTCGACCCGGCGCGGAACCGAGTCGAACAGCAGGTTCGGCCAGCGCGCGACGTCCCCGGCCACCACGATGTCGGACGCGCCGACCGCGTGGCAGGTGGCGTCGCACATGATCCCGTCGTCCAGGATCAGTCCCGATCCGCGCAGCCAGTCCACCACCGGCACGGTGCCGATGCCGAGCACCACGCAGGAGGCCACCACGACCTGCCCGTTGGAGAGGTACATAGCGACGCCCTCGGGCTTGGACACCCACTCCTGCACGGTGGTCTCGGTGATCACCCGCACGCCCTTGGAGCGGTGCAGGTCGGCCACCGCGTCGCCGAGGTTCACCCCGGGAATCCGGTCGAGCAACCGGTCCTCGCGGGTGATGATCGTGGCCTGCCGGTTGATCGAGACGACGGCGGAGGCGACTTCGCAGCCGACGAAGCCGCCGCCGACCACGGCCACCCCACCGCGACCGTGGGCGATCGCCCGGCGCACGGCGGCCGCGTCGGCCACGGTGCGCAGGACCTGAACCCGGGGATCGTGCCGCGGCGCGCCGGGCAGGTGCCGGGCCTGCGAGCCGGTCGCGATGACCAGCCCGTCGTACCGGATCCGCTCGTCGCCGGGCAGCGTCACGATGTGCTCGTCCGGGTCGAGCCGGGTGGCCCGGCTGGCGTAGCGCCAGGTCGCGTCCAGGTCGGTGTGCAGCGGCAGGACGCAGTCCTTGGGCCGCATGGCACCGGTGAGCAGCTGCTTGTTCACCGCGGGCCGGTGGTAGGGCCGGTACGGCTCCTCGCTGACGATCACCAGCTCGCCGTCGAAGCTCTGCTCCCGCAACCGTTCGGCGGCGCGGAGCCCCGCGGCTCCGGCGCCGACGATCACGATCCGTTCGCGCTTGCTCTCTGCGGGCATCTACCGTTCCTTCAGGACGATGGCGAGCGTGGGACAGCAGCGGACGGCCGAGCGGGCCTGGTCCAGGTGTTCGGCCGAGACGGCCCGGCGGTAGGTCAGCTCGCCGGTGATGGTGAGCTGGAACAGATCCGGGGCCTCGGCCTGACAGGTGCCGTACCGCCCGCACCGGTCGTTGTTGACGTTCACGTGCGCCACGGCGGGTTCGGTCCGCGCCGTGGTCGGTCGGGTGATCCTGCGGCTCATGGCGCGTCCTCGATCAGTCCGGTGGTGGCCAGCGCCTTGGCCGGCATGACCCGCACCGCGATCACCGCGAGCGTGGGGATCAGCAGCGTGATCCCGCCCAGCCAGAGGATGGCGACGTGGCCGTTGGCCATCGCGGTGAGCAGCGCGTGCAGGATCCCGAGGACGAACGCGACATAGGCCAGCCGGTGCACGAACAGCCAGCGCTGGTTCGACATGAACCGGCGCATTCCGGTGGCGATCACCACGACGAGTAGGCATTCGAACGCGAGGATGCCCAGCCCGGTGTAGAGCGGGCCACCCGCGTAGAAGGGGATGAGCAGGCGGGTCATGGTGTACGGATCGGCCTGCAACATGAGGTAGGACAGCGAGTGCGCGGCGATGAACGCCAGCGTCGTCGCGGAGAGGAAGATGTGTCCGCTGCGGAGCGCCTGCCGGCCGGTCACCCGGCCGACCCAGCCCATGCTGGTCAGCGCCCCCCAGCAGACGGTCAGACACATCATGGCGTAGGCGAGCCGGGCGGACAGCGCGGACACCTCGTAGACACCCGCGTCGTGCGCCCCTTGTTCCGCTGCGCTCTGCGCCATCTGGTAAAGCAATCGAGCCTCCGAGTTTGAACCGGGTGACAGGCAGGCCGGGGCGGATCCGGCCTGCCTGGCCCGTTCCAGCACTGCTTACGCAGGAGGAAACTAGCAGCGCTGGCCGTTATTGATGCACCGGACCGCTCGCTGCATGAGGGCCTCCGGCATCACGTTCTGGAAGTCGTTGTGGTCGGTGGTCGGGTTGTGCTGCACCTCCGGGAAGGCGTCCACCGCGAAGATCCGGCCGCGGGGGATGTTGTAGGTGAGGGTGATCCGCAGCTGCGGCACCGCCTGGGTTCCCTCAGGGCAGACACCCTGCTGGTTCGGGAACACGATGTGCGTGCGGTGGTTGGCGCTGTCCACGTTCTGGCCGTCCCAGCAACTGGGGAAGTCGGCCACGCGCATCAGCCGGCTACCGGGCGGGCACAGCGGGTACTTGTCGGTGAACCGGTTGGTGAACCCGGTGCAGGTCCACTTGGCGTTGGCGTTGGCGCCGTTCTGGATGGAGGCCTTGGCGTTGCCGGTCAGGATCTTGATGAACTGCGGCATCGGCACGACCTTGGCCACCGCGTTGCCGCGGAAGGTCAGGTTGACGCTTGCCGGACCGACGATGTCGCCGATGTTGTGCGGGTTCGGCGCGTCATCGGAAGCGCCGCCGCCATCGCGGTTGCGTACCCGTAGCACCGGCCAGAAGTAGGTGGACTTGTCGCCGTTGTTGCAGGTCGTTCCGGCGGCGCCCAGGCTCTCCGGGGTCGAGTTGGCGTTGGTGTCCTCGTTGCCCACGTAGTCGTGCTGGTGGTGCGCGGCGTTGATCACGCCAGGACCCACGATGTGGTTGTCGGAGTTGCGGTGGCCGTTCTGGTTCGTCCCGCAGTTGCTGGTGAACGTGCCCCGCGAGCCGGAACGCTGGACGCGCGGCTGGTTGTTGGCCGGCCGCACCTTGAGGATGTTCACGAAGTCCTGCGGGAACGGCCCGAGAGCGTCGTTGCAGCTGGGCTTGGTGAACTCCTTGACGTCCTCGGCCTGCGGCTGCGGCTCGGGGGTGTTCGGCGGCTGCGGCCCGGCCTCATCCGGAGCGTTGGCGGCCGGCGGCGCCGCGGGCTTGCCCGGGGTCTCCGAAGGCGGGTTGACCTCGGCGGGCTGCTCGGCCGAGTCGGCCGGCTGCTCGGCGGGCTGGGCCGGAGCCGGGGCCGGCTTGGGCTTGCGGAGGCCCTGGGTCTGCGGCGCCTCCTCGGCGCCCTCCTGCTCAGCACCCTGTTCCTGGGCGGGTGCCTCGGTGGCCGGTGCCTCGTTGGCGGGCGGCTGCTCGGCCGGCGCCTCCTCGGCGGGTGCCTCGTTGGCGGGCGGCTGCTCGGCCGGCGCCTCCTCCGCGGGAGCCTCGGCAGGTGGCGCGACATCGGCGGCCGACGAGCTCGGCGGGGCCTGCGGCTGCGACGGCGGGGCACTCGGCTGGGCGTCGACCGGGATGCACTCCAGGACGGACAGATCCACCCCTCTGCTCCGGTTCTTGGCAGACGCGGCGCCGGTGACTCCGATGACGACACCTGTTCCGATGATCGTCACCGCTGCGATGCCCGCGGCGATCAGCCGCCGCTTCGTGCGTTGGGGCATCTGATGTCGTGCCATGGTTTGAACCTCGCTGTTTCTTCGTTGGGTCTGGTCTCGGATTCGGCGGGTGCCCGGTCAGCGCGTGCGGAGCAGCCGCAACAGACCGAGAACCAGGACGAACTCCACGAGACAGATGCCGATCACTAGTCCAACGTCGACGCCGCTGGTGCTGGTCCGCGCACTCGCCTCGACGATGTTGTGCCGTTGCCCGTGTGCCGCGGTGGCCAGTGCCGTGCCTTCCTGTGCCTGCTGCGGCAACGCGTTGAAGTCCACCTGCCCGGTGCCCTCCAACAAGGTCATCTGGGTGCCGACCGCCACGCCGGCCCGGTCCGCGAAGGCCCGGACCATCTCGTTACGGGTTCCGGCTCTGACCTGGGCGATGACCGAAAAGACCGTGCCATGCGCCTGGCGCAGCAGGGTTGCGAAGGACTCGTCGAACTCGGGTCCCCACTTCGAGGACAGTTCGGTGAGCCACTCCTGTTGCTGCTCGCTCGGTTGGTTGGGCAGAACCACGCCGAGCTGCCCGGCGACCCTGCGGACATCTTCGTCGAGCCGCTGATGCTGCTCGGCGATCCTCGCTCCGGCCTCGCGGACCGCCTGGCTGGCGGCCTGCTGCTGGGCCTGCTGGCCGGCCGGGATCTCCCAGAGACCCGCGAGCCGCATCTTGACCAGCAGTTCCCGGTCGGAATCGCTGATGGGCGCGGGCGCCGCGGCCGCCGGCTGGACGAACCCGAAGACCAGTGCGATCAACGGCACACCCAGCACGGGCAGCACCACTCGGCCCACGCCCTTCCTGTCCACTGTGGATCAAAGTTTCCTTTCTGCGCAAGGAGATTCCTCGGTCACCAGCAGGTGCGGTCACCAGCAGATACGGAAACCTGGGGATCACGGTTCAATCACGGTCACGAAGAAGATGTGACCTGGATCACTCGACTTGAGGCCATACGGGGGTCCAGGATGGCCCCCGTGAGTCGGCGCCAGAGCACGAGAGTCGATCTTGCCGGCGCAGACGGCGTTCCGGACAAGGACGAGGCTCTCGTCAGGATGCTCTACCGGGAGTTCGGTGGAGCCTTGTTCGGCCACGTCCTGTACCTGACCGGCAACGATCGGCAGTGGGCCGAGGACGTGGTGCAGGAAACGCTTGTCCGTGCCTGGAAGAACGCCGACAAGCTCGATCGGGATCCGGGTATGCTCCGGGCTTGGCTGTTTACGGTGGCGCGTCGTATTGTGATCGACGGCAGGCGGAGCCACAGTGCACGACCACGCGAAGTTGACATCGCGCCGCTCACGCTCGTGCCGGTGCCGGACCGTTCGGAGCAGTCGCTGTCAGCTATGGTCGTAGCAGACGCCTTGCAGGGCCTTCGCGCGGAACATCGCGAGGCAATCGAGGAAACTTACTTACGGGGCCGCACAATCAACGAGGCCGCGCAGGTACTTGGCGTTCCACCGGGGACCGTCAAGTCGCGGGTCTATTACGCGCTTCGCGCCCTCCGCCGGGCGCTTCGGGACGGGGAGTGATCGACGATGCACCCACCCCAGAGGGTCGATCACGTCGATGTGGCCGCGTATGCGCTCGGGATTCTCGATGAGGGCGATCACACCGCCTTTCAGGCGCATTTCGCCAAGTGCGCGCGCTGCCGGGCCGAGTACCGGGAGTTCGCCGACCTGCCGATGCTGCTGGACCAGCTGAAGCCGGCGCCGGACAAGCGCGGTAAGCCGGCCAGGTCGCCGGCGCTGCCGAGCAAGCGGGTGCTCGCCGGCGCGCTGGAGCAGGTCAGCTCGACCCGGTCCGCCCACCGGCGCACCGTATGGCTGGGTGCCGCGGCGGCCGCCGTGCTGCTGGTGGCCGTGCCGACCGTCGTCGTCACCGTGGCGAACAAGGGCCAGAGCGGCCAGGTCGCCGCCCCCACCGTGACGGTCAGCGTGCCCGCGGAGTCCACCCCGTACCAGCCGCCGGAGACCGGGACCGACGTGGTGGCCGCCGCCCGCACGGTGTCCGGCACCAACCAGGAGACCGGCGTCGGCGCCACCATCGGCATCGAGCCGGAGACCTGGGGCACCAAGATCAACCTTGAGCTGCGTGGGATCGTCGGACCGATGAACTGCCAGCTGATCGCCGTGACCAAGTCCGGTGAGCTGTACACCGTGATCAGTTGGAAGGTCCCGGCCGCCGGGTTCGGCGTGCCGGCCTCCCCGGAGCCGTTGCGGATCCAGGGCGGGCTCAGCGTGAGCTCCGAGGACATCGCCATGTTCAGCCTGCGCCGGCTGGACGGCACCCCGATGCTCGACGTTCAGGCCTGATCCGACGCCTTTCCGAACCATTCCTTTGGTATCGTCGATTCCGACGGTTCACCTTTCCACTTCATCGTATTGGGTGTGTGATCGTGTCTTCCCGACGGCTGTTGTATGCTCGCGACGATTTCCGGGGATATGGAGGTAAGGCGGACATGGCCCAGAAAGTCATCGTGGAGCTGGTCGACGACCTGGACGGCACCGCGACCGACGGCATTAGCACGGTGAGCTTCTCCATCGACGGCGCCGACTACGAGATCGATCTCAACGAATCGAATGCCGAGCACCTGCGGGGAACGCTCGAGGAGTTCATCGCCGCCGCGCGGCGCACCGGGGGCCGGGCCAAGCGAAACTCGGGCAGTGCCGGGCCGTCCCGGCCGGCGGCCAGCCGGGAACAGACCCGGGCGATCCGGGAGTGGGCCCGGCAGAACGGCTTCGACCTCGCCGACCGCGGTCGTATCCCGGCCAACGTCATCGAGGCATTCGAAGAGGCGCAATCCACCACCAAGGGGAAGCGCGGTAAAGGCAGCAAGGCGAAGCTGCCCTCGTTCTCCGGCTGAACCCCGCCCCGGGGCATTCCGTCCATTCCGTTGAACCGGCGTCGAGCGATTAGGCTCGACGCATGGCCATCACGACGACGAACCCGGCGACCGGCGAGACCGTACGCACCTTCGACGCCCTCGGTGATCGGGAGATCGCGGAGCGGATCGCCTTGGCCGCCGAGACATTCTCCAGCTATCGCCGAACCAGCTTCGCGCAGCGCGCCGAGTGGATGCGGACCGCCGCGGACATCCTGGACGATGCCGCCGAGGACATCGCCGCGCTGATCACCCTCGAGATGGGCAAGACCATCAAGGCCGCGAAGGCCGAGGTGGCCAAGTGCGCCACCGGCGCCCGGTTCTACGCCGAGCACGCCGAGCGCTTCCTCGCCGACGAGCCGGGCGATGCCGGGGCGGTGTCCGCGGCCGCCGCCTACACCCGCTGGCAGCCGCTCGGCCCGGTGCTGGCCGTCATGCCGTGGAACTTCCCGCTCTGGCAGGTGGTCCGGTTCGCCGCGCCGGCCCTGATGGCGGGCAACGTCGGGCTGCTCAAGCACGCCTCCAACGTGCCGCAGACCGCGCTGCGGCTGGAGGAGGTGTTCCTGGCCGCGGGCTTCCCGCCCGGGGCGTTCCAGACCCTGCTGATCGGCTCGGGCGCGGTCGAGGCCGTGCTCACCGACCCCCGGGTGGTGGCCGCCACGCTTACCGGCAGCGAACCGGCCGGCCGGGCGGTGGCCGCGACCGCCGGCCGGGAGATCAAGAAGACCGTGCTCGAACTGGGCGGCAGCGACCCGTTCGTGGTGATGCCGTCGGCCGACCTCGAGCGGGCCGCGGCGGTCGCCACCACCGCGCGCTGCCAGAACAACGGGCAGAGCTGCATCGCCGCCAAGCGGTTCATCGTGCACGCCGACGTGGCCGAGGAGTTCGCGCGGCTGTTCGTGAAGAACATGTCCTCGCTGGTGGTCGGCGATCCGATGGACGAGCACACCGACATCGGCCCGCTGGCCACCGAGCAGGGGCTGCGCGACGTCGAGGAACTGGTGGACGACGCGGTCGGCAAGGGGGCCGAGGTGCACTGCGGCGGCCGCCGGGTCGACCGGCCCGGCTGGTTCTACCCGCCGACCGTGGTCACCGGTGTGACGCCGCGAATGCGGATGTACCGCGAGGAGGTGTTCGGGCCGGTGGCCGGGCTGTACGTGGTGCCGGACATCGACGCGGCGATCGGGCTGGCCAACGACACCGACTTCGGGCTCGGTGCCAACGCCTGGACCGAGGACCTCGCCGAGCGGGACCGGTTCGCCGACGAGCTGTGGGCCGGTCAGGTGTTCGTCAACGGTATGGTCACCTCCTATCCGGAGCTGCCGTTCGGTGGCGTGCGGCGCTCGGGCTACGGCCGGGAGCTGGGCGCGCTGGGCATCCGCGAGTTCTGCAACGCCAAGACGGTGTGGATCGGGAGATGATCAGGTGACGGACGAGCCGTACGTGGTGCGCCCGGTCGGTCGGGTGTCCTCCCCGCTGACCGACCGGGACCAGGCGCCGCGGCAGGGCGACGAGGGCGCGCCGGACTCCTGGCTGGTGTTCGAGCCGGAGCTGGCCGATGCGCTGCGCGACTTCGAGGTCGGCACCGAGGTGCTGGTGCTGACCTGGTTCGACCGAGCCCGGCGCGACGTGCTGGCGGTGCACCCGCGCGGGGACGAGTCCCGGCCGTGGACCGGCGTGTTCAGCACCCGCTCCCCGGACCGGCCCAACCCGGTCGGCCTGCACCGGGTGCAGATCCTCGCCGTGGAGGGCACCCGGGTTCAGGTGCGCAACCTCGAGGCGCTCGACGGCACCCCGATCGTCGACGTGAAGCCGGTCCTCGACCGCGACACCGAGCGCTGAGGCGCTACTCCACCGGCTCCAGCACGAACACCGGGATCTGCCGGTCGGTCTTGGTCTGGTACTCGGCGTAGTCGGGCCAGGCCTGGACCGCCCGGTCCCACCACAGCGACTTCTCCTCGCCGGTGACCTCGCGCGCGGTCATCTCCCGCTTCACTGCGCCATCCTGCAGCTCGGCCGTGGGGTTGGCGACCAGGTTGTGGTACCACACCGGGTGCTTCGGGGCCCCGCCCAGCGAGGCCACCACGGCGTACCGGCCGTCGTGCTCGACCCGCATCAGCGGCGTCTTGCGGATGTTCCCGGTCCGGGCGCCCTGCGTGGTCAGGATGATCACCGGCTTGCCCTGCATCGTGTTGCCCTCGGTCCCGCCGGAGCTCTCGTACTTTTCGACGTGTTCGCGAACCCACTCGTTGGGGCTCGGCACGTACTCACCATTCAACGGCATGCCAAGGTCAACAATGCCGAAATCTCGGCTATTCCGTGGTTTACCCCGGCACTGATGTGGGTACGCCGACGGCTATAGAACGCGTCGACACCGAGGGGCGTGCGATGGAGCTGCACCGCACCACCGAGACGGACGACACGGCAGCGGAATTAGCCGAGCGCGCCAGGCAGGCGACGCTGAGCCTGTACCTGCGCGCGGCGGGGCTGCACGGCAGCGCGGGGATCGGGAGCACGGCCGAGGTGGCTCAGGTGCTCGCCTCGATGAAGGCGTTGGTGGACAACGTGGTGCGCAGCCTCCCCGAGCTGTCCGCGTGGCTGGAGCAGCAGCTGTTCGCCGGCACGTTGCCGACCGGGCCGGGCGAGGCCACCTTCGAATGCATCACCCGCTCGATGCGCGACGCGTCGGCGGCCTTGGCCCGGGCCCGCAACGTCGGCGCCCAGCTCGGCCGCGACCTGGAGACGGCGCAGGTCGCCAGCCGGAACCTGGTCAGCCCCTGATCAACAGTTCGGCGGCCGCCTGACCACAGACCCGGGCGGCGCCGTGCGTGGCGATGTGCACCGCGCCGCGTGGGCCCGGCCCGGGCACCCCCAGCTCCACCACCACCGCGTCCGGCCGGTCGGTGAGCAGCCGGTCCAGCACCTCCGACATCCAGCGGCGCCGATGCGCGTCGCGGACCACGAGCACCAGCGGCCGGCCGGCAGCCGGGCGGAGCGCGGCCTCGGCCAGCGCCGCAACGTCCCCGGCGTCGCTCGGGTAGACCCGGACCGAGGTGGCGTCCGGCCGCAGCCGGCCGAGCGGTTCGGCCACCCCCCACGGCGTGCCCCGGTCGATCGCCTCGTGCACGAACGGCGCCAGCTCGACGACATGCGGGGCACCGGTCAGCGGCAGGCCGGACCCGGTGACCCGGATCGCCCGGCGCGCGGCGGCCAGCCCGACCTCGGCGTCCGGTTCCGGCCCGCGTCCGGTTGCCGGTGTCGGTGCCGTGGCCAGCTCGCCGACCCGCCGCGCCGCGTCCGCCAGCCGGTGCACGCTCAGCTCGCCGTCCTGCACCGCCTCGACGATCGCGGTGCGCAGCCGTTCGACGGTCGCCTCGTCGGCGTTGCCGCCGCCGACGCAGATCGCGTCCACCCCGGCGGCCAGCGCCCGCACCGCCGCGCCGGCCAGCCCGTAGCGGTCGGCGACCGCGCGCATCTCGATCCCGTCGGTGATGATCGGGCCTTCGAAAGCCAGCTCACCCCGGAGCAGGTCGACCAGGATCGTCCGGCTCATCGTGGCCGGCCGATCCTGGTCGTAGGCGGACACCAGCAGGTGCCCGGTCATCACCGCCCGCACCCCGGCCTCGATCGCCGCCCGGAACGGGGGGAGCGCGGTCGCCGCGATGTGTGCGGCCGTGCCGGACACCGCGGGAACCTTCTGGTGGGAGTCCACATTGGTGTCGCCGTGGCCGGGAAAATGCTTGGCGCAGGCGGAAACCCCGGTGCTCTGCAGACCGCGCACCCAGGCGGCGGCGTGCCGGGCGACCAGTTCGGTGTCGGCGCCGAACGAGCGGACCCCGATCACCGGGTTGTCCGGGTTGGAGTTGACGTCGGCGGACGGGGCGTAGTCGAGCGTGATCCCCGCGCCGGCCAGGTCCCGGCCGATGGAGCGGGCCACCGCTTCGGTCAGCTCGAGGTCGTCGACCACGCCCAGCGCCAGGTTTCCGGGCCGGGAGCTGCCCTGGTCCGCCTCCAGCCGGGTGACGTCGCCGCCCTCCTCGTCGATCGCGATGATCACGTCGGGGTTCTCGGCCTTCAGCGCCTCGGTCAACGCCCGCACCTGCGCACGATCGACGATGTTGCGCGAGAACAGCGCCACCCCACCCAACCCGCCGGCCACCCGCCGCCGCACCCAGTCCGGCACCGTGGTCCCCACGAACCCCGGCTGCAACACCGCATCAGCCAGCTCGAACAGCGGACCCTCCCAAATTGGTCTGAACCACTCGCCGGCCGACCCTGACACAGCCACCCGCCGCGGGTCAAGCCCCGGCGAGCCAGGCCGCGCTGTCCGGGGCGAGGTGGCCGTCCTCAAGCGGAGCGCTGCTCAGCAGGACCTCGCCCGGCACGGTGACGGGGACGGGGGACAGGTTGACCGCGCACAGGAAACCGGGGTCGCGGGCGAATTGCAGGACACCGTCCGGCGCGGGCAGCCAGCGCATTCCGCCGTCGCCGAGGGCCGGGTGTTCGCGCCGGGTGCGTAATGCGGCGCGGTACAGCTCCAGCATCGAGTGCCGGTCGCCGGCCTGGACCTCGGCGGTGTAGTCCTTCCACGCGGCCGGCTGGGGCAGCCACGGGGTGCCGGCGCCGAAGCCGAACGGCGGCGTCTCGCCGGACCAGGGCAGCGGCACCCGGCAGCCGTCCCGGCCGCGCACCGTGTGGTTGGACCGCTGCCAGGTCGGGTCCTGGAGCAGTTCCTCCGGCAGGTCCTCCACCTCCCACAGGCCCAGCTCCTCGCCCTGGTACAGGTACGCGCCGCCGGGCAGGGCGAGCATCAGCAGCGCCGCCGCCCGGGCCCGGCGCAGGCCCAGCTCCAGGTCGACCGGACCGGAGTCGTCGTGCCGCGGACCCCGGCCGGCCGTGTGCGGCCGCCCGTACCGGGTCACGTGCCTGGTCACGTCGTGGTTGGACAGCACCCAGGTGGCCGGCGCGCCCACCGCGTCCAGCGCGGCCAGGCTGGCGTCGATCACCTCGCGCAGCTGGCCGGCATCCCACGGGCAGCGCAGGAAGTCGAAGTTGAACGCGGTGTGCAGCTCGCCCGGCCGCACGTACCTGGCCATCCGCTCGGCGTTGGCCACCCACGCCTCGGCGACGAAGATCTGCTCGCCCGGGTACTCGTCGATCATCGTGCGCCAGGACCGGTAGATCTCGTGCACCTCGTCGCGGTCCCAGTGCGGATGGTCGAGCCGGTTCGGGGGCTGGAGCACGTCGTCGGTGTCGTGGCCCACGTCGGGCAGCCCGGCCTGCTTGACCAGCCCGTGCGCCACGTCGATGCGGAACCCGTCGATCCCCAGATCCAGCCAGAACCGCAGGATGTCGAGGAACTCCGCGCGCACCTCCGGGTTCGCCCAGTTCAGGTCCGGCTGCGCCACGTCGAACAGGTGCAGGTACCACTCGCCGTGCGGGTCGCCGGGCGCCCGGCTCCACGCCGGCCCGCCGAACACGCTGCGCCAGTCGTTGGGCGGCTGCGCGCCCGGCCGGAAGAGGTACCGGTCCCGCTCCGGCGAGCCCGGGGCGGCGGCCAGCGCGGCCGGAAACCACGGGTGCTCGACCGAGGTGTGGTTCGGCACCAGGTCGATGATCACCTTCAGGCCGAGCTCGTGCGCCGCCGCGATCAGCCGCCCGGCCCGGTCGAGGTCGCCGAACGCCGGATCGATGTCCCGGTAGTCGGCCACGTCGTAGCCGCCGTCGGCCATCGGCGACGGGTACCACGGGGTGATCCAGATCGCGTCGATCCCCAGGTCGCGCAGGTACGGCAGGCGGGACCGGATGCCGTCGATGTCCCCGTGCCCGTCGCCGTTCCCGTCGGCGAAGCTGCGGATGTAGATCTGGTAGATGACGGCGTCGCGCCACCAGTCGGTCTGGTTCATGCCCTCCATATCATCAGACCAGTGCCGCGACCACCGTCGCCGACCCGGCGCCGACCAGTGCGGCCGCCCACAGCCGGTCCAGGTTGACCCAGGCCGTGCGCAGGATGCGCAGGCCGAGAACGTGGTACACGCCCAGCGCGATCACCCCCGCGACGGCCAGCATCGACGCGGTGTGCACGGCGGCGGCGAGCAGCCCGTCCAGCGCCGACGGGCCGACCCCGTGGTGCGCGTGGGCGTGCCCGGCGGCGAGCACCGGCACCAGCATCAGGCCGGCGCCGTGCACCGAGGCCATCAGGAACGACCAGAGGGCCAGCTGCGGTCCGGTCAGCCGCATCCCGACCCAGCGGAAGTGCCGGTTTCGCAGCAGCAGCACGGTTCCCACGAGCACCGCGACGGCCCCGCCGGTCACCGCGACGAGTTGGCTGGTGGTGGCCGAGATGCCGACCGTGACCGCGACCGCCACCACGGCCATCGCGGCCAGGTGTCCGGCGGCGATCGGTCCGAGGGCGCGCGCCACGGCCCACCCGCTGCGCTCCTGCAACCCGATCGCCACCGCGAACAGCCAGCCCATGCCCGGGTTGAGACCGTGGAAGGCGCCCAGCCCGACCAGCGCGGCGAGCACGCCGAGGCTCATGATCAGGGGTAGCAGTAGGAGTCGGAGGAGGCGTCGCCGCCGGAGAGCCGGGTCTGGTGCACCCGCAGGCCGCGGAAGTCCTCGCCGTGCGGGAAGAACCGCGGGTCCGGGGTCAGCCCGCCGGTGCCGGGGTCCACGTCCAGCTTGGCCAGCCACGCGCCGACGCCGTCCGGGTAGAACTGGTCGTCCCAGGCCCCGTACAGCGAGTTCGACACGTACACCCGCCGGCCGTCCCGGCTGATCTCCACCATCTGCGGGCCGCCGGCCAGCGGCAGGTCGGGCGCGGCCGGGTGCGCCGCGCGGCGCACGATCCCGCCCAGGTACACCGACCCGGTGTGCCTGGGGTGGAACGGATCGGTCACGTCGAACTGCAGCAGCTCGCCGGTGCCCCACGCGGACACGTACAGGAACCGGTCGTCCACCGAGAGGTCGATGTCGGTGACCAGCGGGGGCACCGCGGCGAACGGCTTGAGGGCCGGCGGAAGCGTGTCCGGGTCGGCGGGCTCGGCCGGGATGTCGATCACCTTGGTCACCGCGAACCCGTCGCCGTTGCGGTGCCACAGCCAGATCGACGCGGACAGGTCCTCGACGCTGATCACCACGCCGACGAACCCGTACTGCTTGGTGGGATCGTGCGCGGGCCGCAGCTCGAGCGGCATCTGGTAAGCGTCGCCGAGGTCGATGGTCTGCACGTTGCGCCGCTTGCGCAGGTCCCAGAAGTGCAGGCGGTGCCCGTACTTGCGGCCGAGCAGCAGTTCCGGGTCGATGCCGGCCTCGATCATCGACGGGGTGCCCCACTCGCTGGTGACCGCGACGTCGTGGGCGATGTGCCACCACAGGTCGTAGGCCAGGTACTGGTCGCCGCGGTCGACCTCCCAGCGGCCGAGCACGTCGAACGAGGAGTGGTCCAGCAGCGCCACTCCGCCCGGCCCGTCCTGCCCGTCGTACCCGCCGAGCGCGGTGACGTAGATGCCTTCTGGTCCACAGTGGACGGTGTGCGGCCGGGAGTAGCCGGCCCGTTTGCCCAGTTCCTCCGGCTCGAGCACCTTGACCAGCGTGGGCTGCCGGGGATCGGCCTTGGTGTCCAGGATGTGGATCCGGGACGACCGCAGCCCCGGCACCACCAGGTAGCGCCGCTCGGTGTGCGGGTGCGGCGCGTACGGGCACAGCGCGCTGCTGCACGCGTTCCAGCCGAAGTGGTGCAGTTCGTCGCCGGTGTTGGGCAGGTCGGTCCAGCCGACGACCTGTCCGTAGGAGGCGGAGGACTCGTCGGTGTCCAGCACGACGATCGCATCCGGACGGTCCGCGGGCCGGGCGAACGCGGCCACGTAGGCCAGCGTCTCGGGTGGCGCGGCGATGGCGTCGCGGGGGGAGGCGTAGAAGGTCGGATCGGGCTTCCACAGTGACATGGCTGCTCCAGGGAAGGCGTCGGTGCGTCCGCACGACCACGCTGACACGCGATCATCGCCGGGACAATGGATTCCCATCTCGCGGGACGCTCGGCTACCATCGGCCGGGTGAACATCGGGCCGGCGCCACGCCACGCACGGATCGGTTACCCGATCGACGGGTGAGCCGGGCGCGCGCCCGCGCGCCACCTCGCTCCGCGGACTCTCGCGAAGTCTGGACGGAGAGGAGGTGAGCACATGACCAGCGAGAGCACATCCTGGGAGTCGTTCGTCGCGCGCCACCGGATCGGTGACCGGGTCGAGGTGACCGTGACGAAGGCATTGCCGTTCCTGGGTTCCCTGATCGAAGCGCCGGACGGAGTTCCCGGTCTGCTCAAGGGAATCCGGCTGGAACCGGGTCAGCGGGTGCGGGCGAGGATCGACGCGATCGACGGCGAGCAGCGGCGGATCAGCGTGGTGAGCGGATAGCCACGGGCGGTCGTTGCCCTGCATGGGGCAACGACCGCTTGTACGCTCGTCGGCATGCTGGACGACGCCGACGTCTCGACCCGGCTGCCCGCGGCGGATCTGGCCCGGGCCAGGGCTTTCTACGCGGACAAGCTCGGCCTGGAGCCGGTCGAGGAGCGGCCCGGCGGCCTGCTCTACCGCTGTCGCACCGGGTCGTTCTCGCTGTTCGAGTCCGCCGGCGCCCCGTCCGGCGACCACACCCAGATGGCCTGGATGGTCGACGACATCGAGGCCACCGTCGCCCGGCTGCGCGCCCGCGGGGTGGTGTTCGAGGAGTACGACGTCCCCGGACTCCGCACGGTGAACGGCATCGCCGAGATCGACGGCCAGTACCCGTCGCTTGGCACCGGCGAGCGCGCCGCGTGGTTCCGCGACAGCGAGGGCAACCTGCACGGCATCGGCCAGCCGGTATAGGTATGTTCGTGGATCGAAGGTCTTGGGCCGGCCGACGCAACCTCAGGGGTACCGTGACGGCACCCAGCCACAATCACCCCGCCAACCGCGCCACCGGCTGGAACGCAACAACAGCAGTCAAATCCGGAGCGGCGGGCCAGCCAGCCAGTCTAGTTTTTCTACTCCAGCAGTTCGCGCTCGATCGGGGACGGCCGCCGGGCGCGGGGAGTGAGCCGGACCGGGCCGAGCCGGGTGGTCAGCTCGGCGGCGGCCTGTTTGATCGCGGTCATCGCGTCCGAGCCGACGTCCTCGAGCAGCCGGAACACCACCTCGCCGTCCTTGCGCTGCGCCCAGCCGCCGGCGATCCGGCCGTCCACCCACACCGTGGGGGAGACGTTGCCGGTGCCGTCGAACACCAGCGGGGCGTGCGGACCCAGGTAGAAGTCCCGCCGTGCCCAGCCCATCGGGGTCGGGTCGAGCGCGGGCAGCAGCGCCACCCACGGCTCCACCTCGGGCTCGGGTTCCAGGTCGCCGGCCAGCAGCAGGCCAGGGCGGCCGTCCAGGTCCACCTCGACGGTGTCCAGCCGGGCCAGGGCCCGCCGGGTCTGCGTGACGGTCCAGCCGGTCCACCACTTCAGATCGTCCACGGTGGCCGGACCGAACGCGATCAGCCAGCGGCGGGCCAACTCGACCGCGGCGTCCTCAGTGGACAGTTCGATCGACAGCTCCGGGAACCACCGGTCCGTCGGGCTCCACCGGAACTGGGTCGACGTCCACGAGCCCAGCGGCCGGCCGCGCACGATCCGGCCCTGCGCGGCCAGCACCAGCAGCACCCGGCTGACCACCCGCTGCTTGCCCTCGTAGGACTTTCCCCTGGCCACCACCAGTTCCGTGGCCAACCGAGGGTCGTCGCCGGCCAACTCGTTCGCGGTCGCCTCCCCCCGGACGGCCAGCGCGCGCAGTGCCACCAACTCCACCTCGGCCAGCCAGCCGTCCAGGTCGCCGGTCATCCCGGACTTGGCCAGCATCTCCAGCATCAGCTTGCGCTGCTGGACCGCGACCGCCCGGGATGCCGCCGCCAGCACCACCGGCGCCAGCTCCACCGGCACGACGAACACCGTGCGGCGCATGGCAAGCAGCCGGACCAGGGTGCGGTCGTGGTAGAGCGCGCGCTCGACCGCCGGCACGTCCCCGGCGCGCATCCGGGCCCACGCCGACAGGTAGACGGTGGTCGGATCGGTGCCGTGCAGCGCGACCAGCTCGTGGGCGACCCGTTCCGGGGTGTCCACCCGGGTTCCGGGCGCGAGCAGGTGCCGGCGGGCCAGCCGGGCCCGTCGCTCGGCCATGGTGACGCGTCGCATCGCTAGACCGGCCCGGTGCCGATCAGGCCGTCCCTGGTCACCAGGCCGGCCAGCTCCTCCTCGGTCAGCTCCTCGGTGCCGGCCGGCCGGCGGGGCAGGACCAGGTAGCGGCAGTCGGCGGTGGAGTCCCAGACCCGCACCTCCACCTCGGGATCGAGCCGCACGCCGAACTCGGCCAGCACCGTGCGCGGCTCGCGGACCGCGCGGGACCGGTAGGCGAAGGACTTGTACCAGCGCGGGGACGGGCCGAGCAGCGAGACCGGGTAACAGGAACACAGCGTGCACACCACGAGGTTGTGCACCCGTTCGGTGTTCTCCACCACGATCAGCCGCAGGAACGGCAGCTCCCGGTTGGTGGCGCCGGTCAGGTCGTAGCCGTGCTCCTTGAGCACGACGGTGGCGTCGGCAAGCAGCTGGTCCCGGAACTGCGGGTCGGTCCAGGCCCTGGCCACGTAACGGGCGCCGTTCTGCGCGCCCATCCGGTGGCAGAACATGTCCTCGACGTCGTCGACCTGCTCGTCGTGCAGCGCCCCGTGCTCGGTCAGCAGCCGCTCGAGGGCGGCCACCCGGCGGGCCATCGGCGCGGTCGGCTGGTGATCCCCACTCATCCTTCGATCTCCAGGTAGCTCTCGAACAGATCCAGGTACACCCGGTGCTCGCCGGCGTCCGGACCCCACAGGTCGGTGGCCAGGAAGCGGACGCAGTAGAGCGCCTGCGGTTCGGCCCGGCCGTGCCTGGCCAGCTCGTCCGGGAACGGGAAATGGCCGCGCAGCGCGTGCACCGTGCCCGGCCGGCCGCGCACGTAGATCGGCAGCCGGGTGTGGCCGGACGCGGAGTGCAGCCGGGTCCGCACCGCGAGCCCGGGCTCCAGGGTCATGACGGCTCCGCCATCGCCGCGTGGATGGCCGCCCGGTCCGCCGCGCTGATCAGGCCCTTCTCCGCGCACAGTTGTTCGACGCCGAGTGCCCAGCGTTCGTAGTAACCGTTGGCGAAGTACTCGGCCGGCTCCATCCGCTCCATGGCGTGCCGGAACTCGTCCCAGGTGAACGCCTTGTTGTGGATCAGCGCCCGCACCAGCGCGAACACCCGCGATTCCCAGGCCGCGTGGAAGTACAGCTCGTCGTCCCGCCCGTCCACCGGGCCGAACCCGTGCAGGCCGCCGATGTCGTGCACATAGCTCACGATGCCGAATTATCGGCCACCGCCGGTCCGGGCGCTCCTCCGCATCGCCATGTCCACCACTACCGGGCAGAATCCCCACCTGTGGACGCTGTGCGGCGCGATGTCCGGGTCGAGGGGGTCGTCCAGGGCGTCGGATTCCGCCCGTTCGTCCATTCGCTGGCCACCCGGTTGGGCCTGACCGGACGGGTCGGGAACGACCTCAACGGTGTGTTCATCGAGGTCGAGGGTCCACCGCCGCGGGTCGCGGATTTTCTGGCGGCATTGCGCCGGGACGCCCCGCCGTTGGCCGAGATCGAGAAGGTCACCGCGACGGCGGCGGAACCGGTCGGCGGCAACGGTTTCACCATCGTGCACAGCGAAGCCGCCGGGTCCCGCCGCACCCTGGTCGCCGCAGACGGCGCCACCTGCGACGACTGCCTGCGTGAGCTGGCCGATCCGGCCGACCGCCGGTTCGGCTACCCGTTCATCAACTGCACCAACTGCGGACCGCGGTTCACCATCGTCCGGGACGTGCCCTATGACCGGCCGTTCACCACGATGGCCGGCTTCTCGATGTGCCCGGCCTGTGCCGCCGAGTACCACGACCCGGCCGACCGCAGGTTCCACGCCCAGCCGGTGTGTTGCCCGGCCTGCGGTCCACGGCTGCGGCTCACCGACGGCGCCGGCATCTCCCTTACCGGGGAGGTGATCGAGGCGTGCGCAGGCCTGCTGCGGGCCGGCCGGGTGCTGGCGATCAAGGGGCTGGGCGGCTACCACCTGGCCGTGCTGGCCGCGGACCAAACCGCGACGGCCGGCCTGCGGGCCCGCAAACACCGCGAGGACAAGCCGTTCGCGGTCATGGTGTCCGATGTGGACGCAGCCCGGCGGTTGTGCGTGGTCGACCCGGTCGCGGCCGCCGCGCTGGCCGGCCGGCGCCGGCCGATCGTGCTGCTGCCCCGGCTCGCCGACGCCCCGGTGGCCCCGGCCGTGGCCCCCGGCAACCGTTCGCTCGGCGTGCTGCTGCCCTACACCCCGCTGCACCACCTGCTGCTCGCCGCGGTCGCCGAGCCGATCGTGCTCACCAGCGGCAACGTCTCCGACGAGCCGATCGCCTACCGGGACTCCGACGCGTTCGCCCGGCTCGCCGGCATCGCCGACGCGTTCCTCAGCCACGACCGCCCGATCCACATCCGCACCGACGACTCGGTGGTCCGCCCGTTCCGCGGCCGGGAGTCGGTGCTGCGCCGGTCCCGCGGCTACGTCCCCGAACCGGTCCCGCTGCGCTGGCCGGCCCCGCGCCCGATCCTGGCCTGCGGCGCCGAGCTGAAGAACACGTTCTGCCTGGTGCAGGATCGGCATGCGTTCGTCTCACACCACATCGGGGATCTGGAGAACTACGAGACGCTGCGGTCCTTCGTCGACGGCATCGAGCACTTCGCCCGGCTGTTCGACATCATCCCGGAACTGGTCGCCCACGACCTGCATCCCGAGTACCTGTCCACCAAGCACGCCAAGGAGATGACCGGCGTCGACCTGATCGGCGTGCAGCACCACCACGCCCACATCGCCTCCTGCCTCGCCGACAACGGCGAACCCGGCCCGGTCCTCGGCGTCGCGTTCGACGGTCTGGGCTACGGAACCGACGGCACCATCTGGGGCGGCGAGTTCCTGCGGGCCGACCTGGCCTCGTTCGACCGCCTGGCCCACCTCGCCCCGGTCCCCATGCCCGGCGGCACCGCCGCGATCCGAGCCCCCTGGCGGATGGCACTGTCGTATCTGGACGGTATTTATGGCGACGCCCTCCCGGATCTCGATGTGCTCCGCCGCAACGGCTCCCAGTGGTCCCAGGTCGCGGCGCTCGCCCGCGCCGGGCTCAACTCTCCGGCGACCTCCAGCGCCGGCCGCCTGTTCGACGCGCTGTCCGCCATCCTCGGCCTGCGCGACACCATCAACTACGAAGGCCAGGCCGCCATCGAACTGGAACAACACGCCGACCCCACCGAGCCGGGCAGCTACCCCGCGACCCTGTCCGCCGGCGTCGTCACCGCCGCCGACCTGATCCACGCCGCCGTCGAGGACCTGCGCTCCGGCATCCCCACCCCGGTCATCGCCGCCCGCTTCCACAACGGCGTCGCCGACCTGATCACCCGCACCTGCGAAGCGCTCCGCGCCAGCACCGCCCTGTCCACCGTCGCCCTCTCCGGCGGCGTCTTCCAGAACCTCCTGCTCTCCGGCCGCACCGTCAACCGCCTGCACGCCGCCGGTTTTCGCGTTCTCACCCACCACCGCGTCCCCACCAACGACGGCGGCATCAGCCTCGGCCAGGCCGCCATCGCCGCGCACGCACCATCACGGTGCGTTCCATCTCAGTAGCGCCTGGAGCGTGCTGTCCCAGCTGGGCAGTGCGTTGCGGGACTTGAACTCCTGCAGGGCGTCCAGCGTGTCGAGGTGGACGCGGAGCCAGGCGCTGTTCGGGAAGTGGGCGTGCACGGTGTCGCGCCAGACCTGGATCGGCAGGCCGAAGGAGCTTTCCTTGCTCCACGGGACCTGCTGGACCTGCAACCGATCGTCCCGGGTGCTGAAGACGGTGCCGCTGAACAACAGCAACAGCGGTACCACGCCGTCCGCCAGGCCGTGAAAGTACTTGGTGGCGGCGATCTCCAGGTCGTAGGTGCAGGGGAGCGGCAGATCGATCGTCGTGCTGCCGGCGAAGCCGGGGACCATTGTGGACAGTGTGGTCAGCTGGAGCGGCTTGAGGGTGTCGGCCCAGCGGTCGGTGTCGCCGAACAGATCGTGCAGGCGGCGGGCTTCGTCGGCGGAGTAGCGGCGCCGGGCCGGCTCGATCCGGATCTGGCAGCGCAGGGCGATCGCGTCCACGGTCACCCCGGAGGTCTCGGCGATCCGCAGTTCCAGGATCAGGCCGGGGGTCACCGCGAACCGGTCGGCGCGGGCGCCGACGCAGTCGAACACCAGCTCGGCCAACCTAGCCCTCCGGTTCGAGCGGCCGCACCCGGGACCGGAGCTCGGCGAAGAACCCCGCGATCGCTTCGCGGGCCTCCGGTCCGCCGTCGAAACCGGTCCAGTGCAGGCGAACCAGCCCGACCAACTGGTAGCAGGCGTCGATCGGAACCAGGTAGCACTCCACCCCGGCCTGCTCCGCGCGGATCAGGATCGCCTCCACCTCCGGCTCGACCATGCCGAGCAGCGGGTGGTTCGCGGCCAGCTCGGTCCAGGTCTCCAGGTTGAGCAGGCACTCGGTCGCCCCGGCCGGGCTCGGGTAGAACGCGGCCAGACCGTCCGCGCCGCGCAGGAAGAACACCGCGCCGACGGGGATGCCCAACCCCTCCCACTCCGCGGTGGTCAGCTGCCGGGCCGGGTCGTGCAGGTAGCGGTCGGGCACCGCCCGGTACCGGCCGGCCTCGGGCCGGGTGAACAGCAGGTAGCAGGCCCGGCAGGCGCACATGATCGACCGGTGCTCGAGGTCGACCACGTGGCCATGACCGGGATCGACCAGGGTCCCGCACAGCTCGCACCGCTCGACCTCCGGCGGGGCCGGCTCCGGTGCCGGGGCGGGAGCGCGAAACCGGCGCAGCCCGCCGCGCTGGTTCATTGCGCCACCTCGCAAGCTCGGTGCCGCCGAACCCCGCCGACTCGCAGGCTCCCCGGCGGGGCAGTGTTGGATGGTTCGCTCGCACGCTCGCTCACGGCCGCGCCGCCTCTTCCTCCGGCACCGGGCACCCGGCGGTCCATTCCGGCGGCGGCCGCATTCCCACCTGCAGCAGCGGACCCGGGGTCGTCACTCCGGTGACCTCCACCCCGTCGACCTCCGGTGCGGCGTCCTGGATCGCGCCCTCGATCGCGTTCTGCACGGTGGCCAGCGACGACGGGCAGCCGTTGCAGTTGCCCTGCAACGCCAGCCGGGCCACCCCGTCCGCGCCGACGCCGAGGTACTCCACCCCGCCGGCGTGCGAGCCGAGGTAGGGGCGGATCCGGTCCAGCGCGCGCTGGATCCGGGTGTCCACGTCCAGCGGGTGCAGGTCGTGCAGCACCAGCAGGCCGGAAACCAGGTCGTCGTCGCAGAGCCGGTGCACCAGGGTCGGATCGTGCGAGTCGAGCAGGGCGACGATCCGGGTCAGGCCCTCGCCGTACATCTCCATGAGCAGCCGGACCAGTTCCTCGGCCACCTCCCGGTCGCGCAGGCCGACGAGCAGCTCCTCGATCCGCGCACCGGTTTCCCGGGTTCCCGGTGCCATGTCAGTACTCGGCGTTGAACGCGTGCGGGGTGTGCAGCTTGGTCAGCACCTTTCCGGTTCCGATGGACATGTGCACGCCGCACGGCAGGCACGGGTCGAAGCTGCGCACCGCGCGCATGATGTCGATGCCCTTGAACTTCTCCGGCGGGTTCTCCTCGAAGATCGGCGTGTTCTGCACCGCGTCCTCGTACGGGCCGGGGGTGCCGTAGCTGTCCCGGACGCTGCCGTTCCACGGCGTCGGCGGGTACGGGTGGTAGTTGGCGATCTTGCCGCCCTTGATCACCATGTGGTGGGATAGCACGCCGCGCACCGCCTCGGTGAACCCGCAGCTGACCGCCTCGTCCGGAACCTTGAACGACTCCCAGGTCTTGGTGTGTCCGGCGCGGATCTCGGCAAGCGCCTTCTCCACGAAGGTCAGCGCCAACGCCGCCGCGTAAGCCTGGAAGTAGGTCCGCGCCCGGTTGCGCTCGATGGCGTTGCTCCACTGTGGAATCTTCCACTCGAACGTGACCTCGGGCTTGGTCGCCGAGCGCGGCAGGTTGATCAGGACGCTGTGCCCGGTGGCCTTGATGTAGTCGGTGTCGACCAGCCCGGCAAGCGCGGTCACCCACAGCCGGGCGATCGGGCCGCCGCCGGTGTCCAGCGGCAGGTGGTCCGTGCCGTCGAACCAGCGCGGCGACATCGTCCAGGAGTACTTGTCGTCGAAATCCCGCTTGGCCGGCCGCGGAATCGTGTGCTGGTTCCACGGGTGCCGCTGGTCCACCGGGTTGCCCAGCGGGTCCCTGGTGACGAACATCGGCTGGTCCGCCCAGTCCTCGTAGAACGAGTGGCCGAGCAGGATCCGGATGCCGAGGCCGATCTCCACCAGGTCGGTGGTGACCAGCTTGCCGTCCACGACCACGCCGGGGGTGACGAACATCTTCCGGCCCCAGCCGGTCATGTTCTGGTAGGTGAAGTCGCAGTGCTCCGGGTCGTTCAGGCTGCCCCAGCAGCCGAGCAGGACCCGGCGCTGGCCGACCTTCTCGTAGCCGGGCAGGGCCTGGTAGAAGAAGTCGAACAGGTCGTCGTGCATGGGCACGACCCGCTTCATGAACTCAACGTACCGCATCAGCCGGGTCAGGTAGTCGGTGAACAGTTGTACCGTGGCAACCGTTCCGACACCGCCGGGGTACAAAGTGGACGGATGGACGTGCCGGCCCTCCATCAGGCAGAACATCTCGCGGGTGTACCGGGAGACCTGCAGCGCCTCCCGGTAGAACTCGCCCTCCAGTGGGTTGAGCGAGCGCATGATGTCGCCGATGGTCCGGAAGCCGTGCTCGGCGGCGTGCGGTGCCTCGGTGTTGTTGGCCCGTTCCAGCACGCCGGGGTTGGTCTCGCCGACCATCTTGGCGCAGTAGTCCACGCCGACCAGGTTCTCCTGGAAGATGTTGTGGTCGAACATGTACTCGGCGGCCTCGCCCAGGTTGATGATCCACTCACCGATGTGTGGCGGGCGGACACCATAGGCCATGTTCTGGTTGTAGACCGAGCAGGTCGCATGGTTGTCGCCGCAGATCCCGCAGATCCGGCTGGTGATGAAATGGGCGTCGCGGGGGTCCTTGCCCTTCATGAAGATGCTGTAGCCGCGGAAGATCGACGACGTGCTGTGGCACTCGACGACCTCCTTCTTCGCGAAGTCGATCTTCGTATAGATCCCGAGACTGCCGACGATGCGGGTGATCGGATCCCACGCCATCTCGACCAGTTGGTCTTCCTTGGTGGATGTCATCGGTGATCCTCCTTCACCAGTTGGCCCTTGAAGCCTCGAAGGGCCCGGATGACCGAGCCGTACATTCCGCTGGCCGCGGTCGAGACCTTGGCGCCGGGGGGCTCGTCCATGAAGGGCATGAATTTGTCGGGGAAGCCGGGCATGGTGCAGGCGATGCAGATGCCGCCGACGTTGGGGCAGCCGCCCACGCCGTTGATCCAGCCGCGTTTGGGTACGTTGCACTTGACGACCGGGCCCCAGCAGCC
>NZ_DASUCC010000063.1:0-83246 GCF_035762905.1 Actinophytocola sp. | reverse complement strand
ACGCCGCTGGTCGGGTTGCCGAGGTTGTCCCCATCCGGTGACGTACGGATCTGGGCCAAGCTCGAAGATCGCAACCCGACCGGTTCGGTCAAGGATCGTCCCGCCTTCTACATGATCGAGAAGGCGGAGAAGGACGGCAGCCTCCGACCCGGCTGCACGATCCTCGAGCCCACGTCCGGCAACACCGGCATCTCGCTGGCGATGGCCGCCCAGCTGAAGGGCTACCGCATCGTCTGCGTGATGCCCGAGAACACCAGCGAGGAGCGCCGCCAGCTGCTCCGGATGTGGGGCGCGGAGATCGTGTCCTCGCCGGCGGCCGGCGGGTCCAACGAAGCGGTCCGAGTGGCCAAGCAGATCGCCGCGGAGCACCCCGACTGGGTGATGCTCTACCAGTACGGCAACCAGGCCAACGCGCTCGCCCACCAGGACGGCACCGGTCCCGAGATCCTCGCCGACCTGCCGAGCATCACCCACTTCGTGGCCGGGCTGGGGACCACCGGCACCCTGATGGGCGTCGGCCGGTTCTTCCGCGAGACCAAGCCCGACGTGCGGATCGTGGCCGCCGAGCCGAGGTACGGCGAGCTGGTCTACGGCCTGCGCAACCTCGACGAGGGCTTCGTGCCGGAGCTCTACGACGCCGAGCTGATCGACGCCAGGTTCTCCGTGGGGCCGCGCGACGCCGTACGACGCACGCGTGAGCTGCTCGAGCTCGAGGGCATCTTCGCCGGCATCTCCACCGGCGCGATCCTGCACGCCGCGCTGGCCGTGGCCGAGAAGGCCGCCGGTGCGGGCGAGCGCGCCGACGTGGTGTTCATCGTCGCCGACGCGGGCTGGAAGTACCTGTCCACCGGCGCCTACAGCGGCACGCTCGACGAGGCCGCCGCCCGCCTCGACGGTCACCTCTGGGCTTGACCCTCCGCCGCCTCGGCGAGCCGCTCGAGACCGTGCAGCAGGGCGGCGCGGGTGTCCGGGTCGAGCCGGGCGAGCGCCGCGGCGAGCGCGTCCGGGCGCAGCACGGTGTCCCGTTCCACGGTGCGCCGGCCCTTGGCGGTGAGCCGGATGGCCAGCCGGCGCTCGTCGGCCGGATCCCGGGTGCGCTCCACGAACCCGCGGGCCGCGAGCGACTTGACCAGTACCGAGGTGGTGCTCTTGGGCAGCCCGAGGTGACCGGCGAGCCAGGTCAGGGCCACGCCGTCGGTGGGCACCACGTGGTGCAGCACCTGCCGCTCGTGCTGGCTCAGGTCCGGATCGTCCGGCCGGTTGAGCGCACCCCAGATCCGACGGTACAGTGTCTCGAAACGTTCAGAATCGGAACTATTCATCCTGTGGACATCATAGCCCGAGGTGATGCGTGTGATGGAGATCGTGCGGGAGGCGCGGATCGAGGCGCCGGCCGAGAAGGTTTGGGCGGTGGTGTCCGATCCTGCCCGGGCCGGCGACTGGTTCGCCTTCGCCGAGCGGGTCGAGGTGCGCGAGGGGGCGGGCGTCGGGCAGCTGCGCACCCAGCACGGCCGGTGGGGGAACAAGCCCGCGGAGGTGGACCAGGAGGTCATCGCCTACGAGCCGAACCGGCTGCTGGCCTGGCGACACCTGGCCGAGCGGCTGAACGGCAAGCCGGCGCCGAGGTTCGCCGCGTCCACCGAGTTCCGCATCGAGCTGGCGCCGGACGGCACGGCCACCACGGTCCGGCTGCGCAGCCGTCAGGAGCCGGCAGGACCGGTGCGCGGCGCCATCATGCGCCTGTTCGGCACCAAGGACGTGGCGCGCGCCATGGAGCGCTCGCTCGACCGGCTGACCACGGTGTTCTCGTAGCGCCCCTGAGGACAAGATCAGGGGTTTCACCCGATCCCGGCGATAAGGCGGACCCGTAGTCTCGAAGACGTGGACACTTTGCCAGTCGAGACTTCGGCCGAGCGGCGCCCGGTCAGCCGGATCCTGCCGCCCAACCCGCGGCAGGCGGCCATCGTGGTCGCCGGCTTCACCGTGCTGCTGTACCTGATCGAGCTGATCGACCGGGTGCTGCCGGCCAACCTCGAGCACGGTGGGATCGTGCCGCGGTCGGTGTCCGGGCTGGACGGCCTCGCCTGGGCGCCACTGCTGCACACCACCTGGGGTCATCTGCTGGCCAACACGCTGCCGGTGCTGGTGTTCGGGTTCCTGGCCATGGCCGGCGGGCTCGGCCAGTGGACCGCGGTGACGCTGACCATCTGGGTGGTCAGCGGTGTGGGTGTCTGGCTCACCGGAGCCGGTCTGACCGTCGGCGCCTCCGGGCTGGCCTTCGGCTGGCTGGCCTTCCTGCTGGTGCGCGGGATCTTCACGCGCAGCCTGCCGCAACTCGCCGTGGCCGTTGCGCTGTTCCTGTTCTGGGGCAGCATGCTGCTCGGCGTGCTGCCCGGCAATCCCGGAATCTCCTGGCAGGGCCACCTGTTCGGCGCCTTGGCCGGCGTGCTGGCCGCCTGGCTGGTCGCCGTGGCCGGCCGGCGGGCGGCCCGGGCGGCCGCGCCGGGTGCGGGCGGGGATCTCGCCGGGTGAGGCCGGCCGCGGACGCCCCGATCGGGATCTTCGACTCCGGCGTCGGCGGGCTCACCGTGGCCCGGGCCATCGCCGATCAGCTGCCGGGGGAGCGGCTGCGCTACGTGGGGGACACCGCGCACGGCCCGTACGGCCCGCTGCCGATCGCCGAGGTTCGCAGGCTGGCCCTGGACATCGCCGACGATCTGGTGGCCAGCGGAGTCAAGCTGCTCGTCATCGCGTGCAACACGGCGTCCGCCGCATGTCTGCGGGATGCCCGGGAACGCTACGACATTCCGGTGATCGAGGTCGTGGTGCCCGCGGTGCGCCGGGCCGTGGCGGCCACCCGTAACCGGCGGGTCGGGGTGATCGGCACCCTCGGAACCATCCGGTCCGGCGCTTACCAGGACGCGTTTGCCGCTGCGCCGGACGTTGCCATCACCGCCACCGCCTGTCCGCGGTTCGTCGACTTCGTCGAGCGCGGCATCACCTCCGGCCGGCAGGTGCTCGGTCTCGCCCAGGCTTACCTGGAACCGTTGCAGCAGGCCGATGTGGACACGGTGGTGCTGGGCTGTACGCACTACCCACTGCTTACCGGAGTGCTACAGATCGTCATGGGGGAAGGGGTAACGCTGGTGTCCAGCGCGGAGGAGACAGCCAAGGCGGTGGTGCGGGTGCTCACCGAGCGGGAACTGCTGGCCGGTGCCGGTATGGACGGCCAGGTCGGACTCGAGCTGGCGGCCACCGGTGCGGCCGAGCCGTTTGCCCGGTTGGCCCGACGTTTCCTCGGACCGCAATTCGCTACTGTTGCTGCGGCGCAATGATGATCACTTGTTCGACCCAGGGTATGTAAGGCTGTCCACCGTGCTCTTGACCGTGCTCGGCTGTTCCGGGAGTGCGCCCGGACCGAATGCCCCCACGTCCGGATACCTGCTCGAGGCGGATGGTTTCCAACTCGGTATCGAGTTCGGCAACGGCACGCTCGCCGCGCTGCAAGCGATCCGAGATCCGTTCCTGCTCGACGCGTTGCTGTTCTCCCACCTACATCCCGATCACTGCGCGGATTTCTCCGGTCTGACCGTGATCCGGCGCTACCATCCGGCGCCGTCCCGGGATCCGCGGGTGCACCGGCTGCCGGTCTACACGCCGGTCGAGGGTCCGGAGCGGTTCGTCGCGGCGCACAGTCCGGACGCGGAAACCGAGGCGACCACCGACCTGTCCGATGTGTACGAGTTCCACACGATCACACCCGGTACTGTCCATATCGGACCGTTCGAGATCACCGCGATCCATGCGGCACACCCGTGTGAGTCGTTCAGCTTCCGGATCTCCTGGGGCGGCCGGTCGCTGGCGTACACCGGCGACACCGGCGTCTTCGAAGGGTTGGTCGACCTGGCCACCGGTGTGGACGTGCTGCTCTCCGAGGCGTCCTGGACGCACGGCTTCGACCGCCCGACCGAGCTGCACCTGTCCGGCACCGACGCGGGGCAGTTGGCCAAGCGCGCGAACGCCGGCCGGCTGCTGGTCACCCACATTCCGCCGTGGACCGACAGCGACGCGGTGATCGCCGAGGCGCGAGCGGCGTACCAGGGTGAGGTCGTGCGGGTTCGGCAGGGCGCGAGCTACCGGATCTGACCGCGGTTCTAGGGTGGCCACGTGGCACGAAGCGATGGCAGGACCGACGAGGCGCTCCGCGAGATCACCATCACCCGGGGCTTCCAGGAGTTTCCGGCCGGCTCGGTACTGGTCGAGTTCGGCCGCACCCGGGTGCTCTGCGCGGCAAGCGTGACCGAGGGGGTGCCGCGCTGGCGGGCCGGCTCCGGGCGGGGCTGGGTCACCGCCGAGTACGCGATGCTGCCCTCCGCGACGAACACCCGCACCGACCGCGAGTCGGTGCGCGGCAAGGTGGGCGGCCGCACGCACGAGATCAGCCGGCTGGTCGGGCGGTCGCTGCGGGCGTGCATCGACCTGGCCTCCCTCGGCGAGAACACGATCATGATCGACTGCGACGTGCTCCAGGCCGACGGCGGCACCCGGACCGCGGCCATCACCGGCGGCTACGTCGCGCTGGCCGACGCGGTGACCTGGCTCGGTGCGGGCGGACGCCTCAAGGATCCGCAGCCGCTGTCCTGCGCGGTCGCCGCGGTCAGCGTCGGCGTGGTCGACGGCCGGGTGCGGCTCGACCTGCCCTACGAGGAGGACGCCCGGGCCGAGGTGGACATGAACGTGGTGGCCACCGATGCCGGCACCATCGTCGAGGTGCAGGGCACCGGGGAGGGCGCGACGTTCACCCGCTCCACCCTGGACCGGATGCTGGACCTGGCCCTCGCCGGCTGTGTCGAGATCAACCGCCTGCAGGCCGACGCGCTCGCCAAGCCCTACCCGGGCGAACTGCCCCGGGCGATGGCATGACCAAGGTCCTGCTGGCCAGTCGCAACGCGAAGAAGCTGGCCGAGCTGCGCCGCATCCTGGTGGCCGAGCAGGTGTCCGGCATCGAGGTGCTCGGACTGGACGCGGTGCCGCCGTTCCCGGAGGCGCCCGAGACCGGTGCCACGTTCGAGGAGAACGCCGCCGCCAAGGCCAGGGACGCGGTCGCGGCGACCGGGCTGCCGGCCATCGCCGACGACTCCGGGCTGGCCGTCGACGCGCTGAACGCCATGCCCGGCGTGCTGTCGGCGCGCTGGTCCGGCCGGCACGGCGACGACCTGGCCAACGTTGCGCTGGTGCTGGCCCAGCTCGGCGACGTCCCGGAGGAGCGGCGCGGCGCGGCGTTCGTCTGCGCCGCGGCCCTGGCCACCCCGGCCGGCGCGCAGACCGTGGTGCGCGCCGAGTGGCGCGGGAGCCTGACCAGGTCTCCCCGCGGCGGCAACGGTTTCGGTTACGACCCGATCTTCGTGCCGGACGGCGACACCCGTACCTCCGCCGAGCTGGACCCGGCCGAGAAGGACGCCTTGTCCCACCGCGGCAACGCCCTGCGGCTCCTGGTGCCGCACCTGCGCGGGCTGGTCTAGAGGGGCGGGGTGAGGGCCTGGGTGCCGGCGGTGACCGACTTGGTGGCCACCCGCCAGGGCACGGCGCGCGGGTGCTGGGTGAGCACGACGACGACGTAGCGCCAGTTCTCGCCGACCAGGCCGCTGGTGTGCACCACGATGTCGGTGCGGCTGTTGGACCAGCCCTGCTTGATGGCCCAGGGTGCCTTGAGCGCGCTGGGAATGCCGAAGTACTGGTCGAACCCGTCCGCGGCCTGCTGTGGTGCGGTGGCCAGCGAGTCGATGATCAGTGCGCGCTCGGGGTGCGGCAACCTGGTGATCACGAACCGGTAGACGCGCGCCACGTCGTGCGGGGTGAGCAGCACGTCGCCCCACTGCCCGGCGTTCTGCGGCGGTTGGGTGCCGGTGAGGCCGAGCGACTCGCTGGTCCGCCGGATGATCGCCGGCCCGTCGCCGCGCACCCACAGCCAGCTGGCGATGTCGTCGTCGCTGACCCGGAGCATGGTGCGGATCCGGTCCTGCACCCGGGCGTCGGCGCCCTGGGCCAGCGCGTCGATCGCGATCAGCAGCTTGACCAGCGAGGCCGAGCGGAACTGCCGGTCCGGTTCGATCGCCAGCAGCTCGGTCCCGGTGGTCAGGTCGACCACCTCGACGCCGACGGTGGCCGCGGGGTCGACCGACTTCACCGCGGCGGTCACCGCCGCCGGGTCGATACCGGGCGCCGCCTGCATCGGTTGCGGCGCGGGCGATTCGCTGGTCGTGGTGGTGGTGCTGACCGGTGGGGTCGCGGTGGGCGGTTCGGGTGCGGGTTGCCTCGGGGCCGTGCAGCCGGTCAGTCCGACGGCAAGCGCCACGAGCAGGGTGCGTCCAGACTTGGTTCGCATGCCTGGAAAACGGCGGCGCCACCGGCAAGGTTGACGCGTTCGCGAGGCAACCTTTCGCACGTTCCAGGGTTACGCCGGGCGGTCCGGAAAGGTTGCCTCGCGGGGTTGTTCCATACGATTTCGACAGGTTGTCAGCCGGTGATGTCCTTGCGGAGCTTGGCGACGTGGCCGGTGGCGCGGACGTTGTAGAGCGCCTTGGCGATCTTGCCGTCCGGGTCGACGACGAAGGTGGACCGGATCACGCCGGTGATCGTGCGGCCGTAGCTCTGCTTCTCGCCGTAGGCGCCCCAGGCGCTCAGCACGGAGCGGTCCTCGTCGGCCAGCAGGGGGAAGTTCAGGCTCTCGTCCGCGGCGAACTTGGCGAGCTTGGCCGGCTTGTCCGGGGAGATGCCAAGCACGTCGAACCCGGCCTCGTTCAGCTCGGCGAGGTTGTCCCGGAAGTCGCAGGCCTGCTTGGTGCACCCGGGCGTGCCGGCGGCCGGGTAGAAGTACACGACGACCGTGCGGCCGCGGTAGTCGGACAGCGAGACGGGCTTTCCGGTGCTGTCCGGAAGGGTGAAGTCGGGCGCGGGGTCGCCCTCGGACAACCGCTTCTGATCACTCATGCCACCGACGCTAGCGTGCCGGTCCGGCATCGCTCACACCGTGCCCTGGTACACGGTCATCCGGCTGCCGGCCAGCGCATCCGGCTGCACGATCAGCCGGAACGCCGCGGGCTCGGCCGGCAGCGCGAACGCCACCGCCACCCGCACGTTGTGCCCGGGCGGGACCTCTTCCGTGGCGCTCACCAACCCCGTGTAACCCTGCGTCGAGTCGATCACCTGGATCGCCGTCGCCCCATCGGAGGTCGCGGTCACCGAAAGCTGCGCCGGCCGGTAGACCGACGTCCGCTCGTTGTCGATCACCACGTCGAACGCCACCGCTCGTGGCGCCCGCGGCGAGGCCGCCTCGGTCGGGGTGAACACCTTCGGCGCCGACACCGTGACCGACAGCCCGTTCTCGGTCACCTGCCGCGGCGCCGACTGCCGGGTACTGGTCGCCCCGGCGAACTCGAGGGACCCTCCGGGCGCGTCGGGCACCGCCCCCACCCCACATCCAGCCAGTAGGGTCGCCGCACAGAGGACGGCCGCAAGCCTGACTCGATTCACGTAGGGCTTCTTTCGCAGAAGGTGTTGCCCTACACCTTGCGGGTCCGACGGCCATTAAGCTGCCCATGTTGACCCGTTGAGTCGCACCTGTAGCCAATCTGTGACCGTTGGCCCACCTACGGTGATGCCCCGCCCACGCCCGATCACCCGGCCAGCACGAAGAAGGTCACGAACAACGCGACGGCCAGGCACCACCCGGCCAGCAGCCACCCGAAGTCCCGCAGCGGCGACACCACCCGGTTGTCCTCGCCGGGCACATACACCCCCCGCTCCTCCCAGCGGTCCACCATCCGCTGCAACACACCCCGCACCCGCACCCCCGCACCCTAACTCGGCCACCCCCACTACGCTCCCCCCAAACCCACCAAGGGGCCGTAGCCCAACAGGCAGAGGCACTGGATTTAGGTTCCAGCCAGTGGGGGTTCGACTCCCCCCGGCCCCACCGGTGCGCCAGTGGGCACACCTCTGGCTGTTCGGTACCCGGCCGGCTCCGGCACGGGCGCCGACAATTCTGACTAGGGCAAAGACTGGGCCGGTTGCCAATTGCCATCGGTGCACACTTAGGTATTCGGTGCTCTGCTTCGTGTGGGAATCTGTTCGATCGGTCGAGTAACTGGGCTTTTGGGGTTGCGCCTTGTACCCAATGCTGCGGGTGGCGTAGGTTGATAGGCGGTTCGGGCGGCATGGAATGGACCTAATGGCGTAATACTAAGGTGGTGCGAGCGGGCTATCGTTCGGAACGTGGTTAGTTGGCTACGATTTGTCCCAATGATCAGACGGCCTGCAGGAGCGCAGTGTGGAGTCGCCGGACTGGGTCCCCAACGGTATTGACGTTACTGTGCCGAATGCGGCGCGGATGTACGACTACGCGTTGGGCGGGTATCATAATTTCGCAGTGGACCGGGAATTTGTGGAGCGGGCCGAGAAGGCCATCCCCGGGGCCACGCTGGTCGCACATATGAATCGGGCGTTCTTAGGGCGTGCGGTTCGGTGGTTGGCCGGCCAGGGGATCAGGCAGTTCCTGGACATCGGGTCGGGTATTCCGACGTTGGGGAACGTGCACGAGATCGCGCTGGCGGCGGCGCCGGATGCGCGGGTGATGTACGTCGATCTCGATCCGGTCGCCGTGGCGCACAGTCGGGCGATCCTCGCTGGCCAGCCCCGGGTCGGGGTGTTGGAGGCGGATGTGCGGAAGCCCCAGTCGATCACCGATCATCCGGATGTGACGGAGCTGCTGGACTTCTCCGAACCGGTCGCGGTGTTGCTGGTCGCCGTGCTGCATTTCGTGCCCGATGACGACGACCCGGCCGGGATCCTCGGTTGGTTGCGGGATGCGATGGTTGGCGGCAGCTATATCGTGCTTTCGCATGGGGCTCCGGTGCCGGAGCTGGGCGGCGAAGTGGACACCTTGAAGAAGTTGTACAAGCAGACGCCGACGCCCTTGCATTTGCGCTCGAGCGAACAAATAGCGCACCTGCTCAGCGGGCTGGACGTGGTCGAGCCCGGCATCGTGCCGATCTCCGAGTGGCATCCCGACCCGAACGATGGGGACCCCGCGCCGCACCAGGCGTTGCTGGCCGCCGCCGGTCGGACCAGGTGAACGGGGCGGCCATGGGTATGGATGAAGTGCCGGGGGCCAGACGCCGGGAACGCCTCGTACAGGCCTGGGTGAAGGCCATCGTCGGGACCGCGTTCGTGCCGGGTGGCCGGGAGCGGGTCCGCGCCGTCGTCGAGGATTCGCTGCGGCGGCTGGCCGAAGCGCTGGCCGCGGAGCCGTTCGAACCGGCGGTCGGCTACCACGTCGGCGCCGATCTCGTGGCCGCCGAGATCTCCGCCCCCCAGGCGCTCGGCGACACCGTCGCCCTGCTCAGCCATGAACTGGTTCCCCGGCTGGGCATTACCGACCCGCGCGCACCGAAGCGGCTCGCCATGCTGCTCGGCAGGTTGGCCGTCGGATTCACCGAGTCGATGCGCAGTGTGGCGCTCACCGCCGCGGAGGACATCAACCGCGCCGAGCGGGCGGCCTGGCGGGACCGGCAGTTGCGGCTGAACAACCGGCTGCAGCGGGCCCTGCTGTGCGAGCAGCTGACCGGACTGCCCAACCGGGCCCGGCTCACCAGCCGGCTGGACGCGGTGCTCGAGGACCCGGCGATCGACCGGATCGGCATCTGCCTGATCAACCTGGACACGTTCAAGGCGGTCAACGACAGCTTCGGGCACGACAACGGTGACCAGGTCCTGCGCGACGTCGGGCACCGGCTGCGGGCCGTCGCCGGACGGTTCGGACACTTCCTGGCACATCTGGGCGGCGACGAGTTCGTCATCCTCGTCGAGGACATCGTCAGCGCCGACGACATGACGAAGGTGGCCGACCTGGCCCTGGCCACGCTGCGCGAACCGTTCCGGTTCAACGGCCATCGGGTGTCGCTGTCGGCCAGCGCCGGTGTCGTGGAACAGGTCACCATTGACCTGCAACCCGCCGAGCTGCTGCGCACCGCGGAGATCACCCTGAGCTGGGCCAAGAACCACTCCCGTGGCCGCTGGGCGACCTTCGACAAGGACCGCTACTCCAGTGAGCTGCACCGGCAGTCCCTGATCAAGGCGATGCCGCGGGCCATCGCGCGCGGCGAGTTCACGCTGGCCTACCAGCCCCTGGTCCGGCTCGCCGACCGTCAGGTCGTCGGGGTCGAGGCGCTTGCCCGCTGGAACCATCCGGTGCACGGCGCGATCAGCCCGGCCCAGTTCATCGCGCTCGCCGAGACCACCGGGCTGATCGAGCCGCTCGGCCGGTCGCTGCTGGAGCGGGCGTGCCGCCAGGCGGTCACGTGGCGGCACTTCTACGACGGCCCGTTCCTGGTCAGCGTCAACCTCGCCGTCGCGCAGCTGCACGATCCCGACTTCGCCGCCACCGTCGCCAGCACACTCGACCGCACCGGGCTGGCCCCGCACGAGCTCCAGCTCGAGATCACCGAGAGCGCGATCATCGGCGTCAGCGACGCGGTCGACGTCCTGCACACCCTTGCCCGCAGCGGTGTTCGCCTGGCCATCGACGACTTCGGCACCGGCTACTCGTGCCTGGCCTACCTCGCCGAACTGCCCGTGCACGCCGTCAAGCTCGCTCCCGGGTTCCTCGCCGGCATCGACGACACCGAGCCGGGGCACCGCAACACCAAGATCCTGCCCACGCTCATCGACCTGGGCCACGAGCTCGACCTCACCGTCACCGCCGAAGGCGTGGAGACCCAGGCCCAGGCCGAGCGACTGACCGCACTCGGCTGCGACCTCGGCCAGGGCTTCCACCTCGGCCGCCCGACCACCCCCGCGCAGGTCACCGAACTGCTCGGTTGCTGACCGGCAAGCTGGACCGGCCGATGGGGCGGCTCGGCGTGGGCGATACGGCACGTCCGTGACGAAGCCAGGGCAAAATACGGCCCGCCGGGCGGATAGCCCGGCGGGCCCACACCCCCGGGTCAGGCGCTGGAGAAGCCGAACTCGACCCAGTTGAGGTTGACCAGACCGGTGGCCGGGCCGCCGGTCACGGTGGTGAACACCAGGTAGAGCCGGTGCGTGCCGGCCGCCGCCGACACCGGGATACCGGTGGTCGTCCAGCTGTTGTTGCCGGTGGTGGCCGGCAGCACGCCGGTGGCGACCAACGGCCCGGTGGGGGAGTCGAGCCGGATCTCCACGCCGGCACGCGGGGTCCCCGCGGTGGCGCCGGAACCGCCGGAGTGCCGGACCGACAGCGTGCCGACCCCACCCAGGTCGATCGGATCGAAGGCGACATGATCGCCAGGGTCGACCGAGGTGAGGTGCAGTCCGCCGCCGGTGTCCGAGCTCACCGTCGGCTCGGTGCCCCGCTGCACCTGCGCGTGCTCGGCCTGCTGGCGCGGCAGTTGGATGACCGCCTGGCTGATCGTGGTCAGCGGCGGCTGGCCACCGGCACCGAGGTCGGTGTAGGACGCGCTGATCCCGCCGTAGAGGTAACCGCCGGCATGGTCGGCGCCGTCGGGGGGCGTCGGCAGCGTGCCGGTACAGCCGGTGGTGGAGGTCTGGCCGTGCCCGTGGCCGTCATGGCCGAGCACGAACGTGACCGTCACCCGGGCGCAGTCGACCGGCCCGTCCTCGGGATCGGTGACGTTGACGGTGAACGGAACCGTGTCGCCCCAATTGAAGAACGAGCCCGCCGACGGCGCGGTGACGGTCACCGCCGGCGCGGTGTTGCCGACGGTGATCGTGCGGGTGAGCACGGCCGCCTTGCCGGTGGAGTCGGTCACCGTGAGCCGCGCGGTGTAGGTCCCGTTGGCGGCGTAGGTGAACGTCGGGTTGGCCTCGGTGGAGTCGACGGTGCCGTCACTGGTGAAGTCCCAGGCGATCGAGATGGACTCGCCGGGGTCCGGATCGTGCGATCCCGCGCTGGAGAATCGCACGGTCAGCGGCGCCGGCCCGGAGGTCGGGGACGCGTCCAGCACCGCGACCGGTGACCGGGTTCCCTTCACATACCGGAACACCGACAGCTGCGCGTCCGGGTTCGGGCGGAAGAACCCGTCGCCGTACTCCAGCATGTACAGGTTGCCGTCCGGGCCGAACTCCATGTCCATCGGGTTGTCGAACACGAAGCCGGGCAGGAACTGCTCGACGCCGGTCAGCCCGCCGCGCCCGTCGGTGCGCATCATGAACACCTTGTCCCGGGTGAACTCCCCGAACACGACGGCCTTGTCGTAGTAGGCCGGGAACTTCGTCGTGGACGGCGATGCGGCGTTGAACTGGTAGATCGGCCCGCCCATCGGTCCGACTCCGCCGGTGCCGATCACCGGCCAGGAGAAGCCGCACGCCGTCGGCGGGTTCTGCAGATAGGCCCCGGCACACGGGGTGCGCGCCTCGTAGGTGTACCAGAACTGCGGCTGCACCACCGCCGGCAGGACCGTCCGGCCGGTGTTGCGGAACGAGTCGTTGACCGGTGCGCCGCAGTTGAACGGCGCACCCGAGGTGCGGGTGACGAAGTCGAAGTCGATGTAGGGCAGGCTGGGCGAGTAGCAGTACGGCCAGCCGTAGTTGCCCGGCCGGTCGGTGGCGAACCACCTTCCGATGCCCTCCGGCCCACGGGTCGGGCTCGGCGTGCGGGAGTCCGGGGAGTAGTCGCCGATGTAGACCATGCCGGAACTGTCCACATCGAACCGGAACGGATTGCGCAGCCCCATCAGGAAGATCTCCGGCCGGGTCTTGCCGTCGAAGTCCTCCGCCTCGGGGAACAGGTTGCCGTTGGGGACGGTGTAGGTGCCGTTGGGCCGGACCCTGACCCGCAGCAGCTTGCCGCGCAGGTCGTTGGTGTTGCCGGCGGACCGTTGCGCGTCGTAGCCGGGTGCCTGGGTCGGGGACTCGTTGATCGGGGTGAACCCGTCCGACCCGCCGGCGTTGGTGTCGTCGCCGGTGACCAGGTACAGCAGACCGCGCCCGTCGAACTTGATCTCACCGGCCACGTGGCAGCACAGCCCGCGGTCGGTGTCGACCCGCAGGATCTGTTGTTCGGTGCTCATGTCCAGGTGCGGCGTGGGGGTCTCCACCAGCTTGACCCGGGAGAGTTGGTTGTAGCCCTTGAAGGGAATCCACACGCTCGGGTCCGGGCTGGTGATCGGTGCGTCGCCCTCGTTGACGCCCGGCGTGGCCGGGTTGTCCACCGGGGTGTTCAACGGTGGCGCGTAATAGATGTACACCCACCGGTTGGTCGCGAACTCCGGATCGATCGCCACGGACTGCAGGCCGTCCTCGTCGTGCGCGTACACCGGAACCGTGGTGATCACCGGGCTGGCGCCGGATGCCGGGTCGTAGAGCCGGATCTGGCCGCCGCGGGTGTTGTGCAGCACCCGGCCGTCGGGCAGCACGGCCAGCGACATCGGTTCGCCGGGCTCGTCGTTGAGCGTGACCTTCTCGTAGTTGCCGAGCACGGTCGCGCCGCAGTCACCGGGCACCGCGCCGGCCGCCCACTGGATGCCGCCGAGCAGGTGCCGGCGCACCGCGGCCGCGCGATAGGACTCGATGGAGTGGCCGAGGCCGGTGTACCAGGACCGGCCGCCGACATGATCGGCGCACCAGGCGATGGGGTGGTCGAAACCCATGGTGCCGCCGGCGAACGAGCGCTCGTCCGCGGTGGCCAGCACGTGCCGCGCGCCGCGCACGTTGGCCGCGAAGTTGTACCACTCCTCGGTCAGCGTCACGTTGCGCGGCACCGACGCGGTGGACGGGTGGACGCGGTCGGCAACCGCCACGTTGCCCTGGCTCACGCCGGTGACGCCGGCCACCCGGGTGCCCACCAATCCTTGGTAGAACGCCCAGTCCGGCTCGGTCTCGGCGGCGGCGTGCACGCCGACGTAGCCGCCGCCGGCCCGGATGTAGCCCTCGAAGGCGTTTTCCTGGGTCGGGTTGAGCACATTGCCGGTGGTGTTGAGGAACACCACCGCGTCGAAGCGGGCCAGGTTCTCCGGAGTGAACGCGGCGGCGTCCTGGGTCACGGTGACCCCGAAACCGTTGTCCCGGGCCAGTGCCCGGATGGCCTGCACACCGTCCTGAATGGACGGACGGCGCACGCCGGCGGTCTTGGTGAAGACCAGTACCTGGAAGGAGGGTTCGGCCGGTTGGGCCGCGGCGGCGGTGTCGGCGAGGGTGGTGATCGAGGAGGCGAGGACGAGGCTGGCGGCGCCGGCCAGCCATCGCCGCCATAACTGGCGGGCCATGGGTTCCTCCGAAAAAGCTTGCAGGGCGAGGAGGTCAGCGGCGGTAGATGGTCAGCTCGGACATGTTGGTGTAGCTGAGCGCGGCGAAGTTCATCGACTGCCCGGGGTTGGCCGCGCCGCCCGGTGCGGTGTCCTGCTCCCAGTTGGCGTGGTGGAAGTCCTGCTCGCCGATGGTCTGGAAGAACTGCTGGAAGTTGATGTCGCCCTCGCCGAGCGGGACCATGTCGTGCCCGTTGGGCACGTTCGGGTTGCGGTCGCCGTCCTTGGCGTGGAACAGCGGGAACCGGGTGGTGCGCGGGGCCACGGTCAGGATCGGGTCGAACAGATCGGTCTGCTGCCGGCCGAACCGGTCGGTGTAGGTCTGGTGCTTGAACCGGGCGACGTTGGCCCAGAAGATGTCCATCTCGAAGAACACGTAGCGCGGGTCGGTCTTGCCGAAGAAGTACTCCAGCCGGCGGATCCCGGACGAGCGGGTGGGCCTGCCGTTGGCGTCCAGCGGGCCGGTGTCCAGCAGGAAGCTGTAGGCCACGTCGTGGTTGTGCGTGTAGAGGCGCAGGCCGCGCGCCCGGGCCCGGCGGCCGAGTTCGTTCCACACGTCGGCGGCGGCGTCCCAGTCGGACTTGAACGCGCTGTTGGTCGGGTCGGCGCCGGTGCCGATGTTGCGCATGCCCAGTTCCTGGGCGATGTCCATCTGCTGCTCGAACGTCTGCGGGTTGATCGTCACGTGCGTGCCGTTGGCGACCAGTCCGTTGTCGTCGAGGATCTGGCGGATCTCCCGAGGAGTGATCTGCCGGCCGAGGATCGCGGTGTTCTGGTTGTAGCCGGCGAACTCGATCTCCTTGTAGCCGATCTGGGCCAGCCGGGTGAGCACCTGCGCGAAGCCGAACGGCACCCCGGTGTTGTCCGGCGGCGCGCTGATCCGGTCCCGGACGCTGAACAGGATGATTCCGCGGTTGCGCGCCGGGATCAGCGGTTCGACCCGCAGCCGGTCGTGCCGGTTGTGCTCCTCGTTCGCGAGCGCCGGGCGGGCGGTGGCCAGTACGGGCATTCCGGCCGCGCCGAGCAGGGCGGCGGCACCGGCCGATGCGGTGAACACGTCGCGGCGGGTGAATCGGGGGGATCTGGGCTGGTTGCCGTCCATCGTTGGGCGCCACCTCTCTACAAACGCGGTTCGCGCCGCAGTCGAGCGGCGGCCCCCGACCTGGCCTGCCTTCCTCGAAATGTCCCTCGGACGGTAACTACTTTTGACGAAAATGTGAAGACTTTTGTCTGGTCAAGACCAATTATGGATTTACTTTCTGCTTTCAGACACTGAAGTGTGGCCAGTGGGCCGAATGTGGTGACGGTGGGTGACAGGCTCGGCGGTCGTCGCGGCCCGCGTCAGCGGGCCGGCAGGCCGGCGCGGGTCAGGACGGCGGCGAGGATCACCAGCACGCTGAGGACCGTGGTGGGGAAGGTGGTGTCGGCGATCGGGAGCAGCGTGATCGCGCCGAGGCCCGCGGCGACCACCGCGATCACGATCAGCGACCACAGCCGGGCGGCCCGGGCGCGGGCGGCGGCGCCGGGCGTGCCGAGGGCGGAGCGGACCGACAGCAGCAGCACGGCCAGCAGAACCAGTGCCGCCGCGCACAGGATCTCCTGGATCAGCAGTGGGACCGCGACGTCGAACGGCGCGGTGTCCACCAGGGCCGGGACGATCAGCGGGCGCAGCAGGGCGATGCCGAGCGCGCAGGCGAGGAACAGCGACGCCGCGGCCGCGCAGAAGGTGCGCAGCCGCGACGTCGCCGGTGTCCAGTTAGGACGCTGGGGTCCAGTCACTCTTGTCGCCGTCCCGTACGCTGCCGTCGGCCAGTGCGCCGGCGGTTGCCGGCGGCCAGCTGTCGCTGGCGAACGATCCGTTCAACGTGGTCTGCTGTTCCAGCTTGGCCTTCTTGGCATCCAACGCGTTGGAGAAGTCGAGCGCCAGTTTGACCGCGGCGCCGATGAAGGTGACCGAGAAACCGAGCGCGGCGATCAGCGACGGCACGGCGCCGACCACGGTCGCGGCGCCGATCGCGCAGCCGACCATCGAGGCGATGTAGGCACCGACCGCAACGGCCAGCCCGACCCAGAAGTTGCGCAGCGCGTCGGCGATCTCGTTCAGCGTGGTCTGCACGCTGTCGGTGATGGTCTTGACGTCGGCGAGCGCCTTGGTCTGGTTGCCGACGACCTGGGTGTACCGGGTCGCCGCGGTGCCGCTCCACTGGCCGGTGCTGGCCAGCTGCGCCGGGGTCAGCAGCCCGGCCTGCTCGCTGGCCGCGCCGCCCACCTCGGTGTTCCAGTCGCTGGCCACCTGGCGGACCGCGCTGGCCGAGCCGCGCTCGGTGTAGAACTGCCAGATCTTGTCCAGCGCCTCGGTGACCTTGCCGGACAGGTTGTTGAACGCGTCCTTGACCGGACCCTCGAGGAATCCCGGCAGGATCCCGAGAACGTGGTTCACTCCGTCGACGATGTCGTTCCAGATCTCCCGGAGCCGGTCGACGGCGTCCCGGACCGCGGCGACGGCGTCTTCGAACGCGGTGTCAATGACGGGGGCGGTCATGCGGGGTCAGCCTCCAGCCTCGGTGATGGTGTGGGCACCCTCGGCGTCCTCGCGCTGGTAGGTGTCGGCCACCTCGCGCAGCGTGCTGGACAGGGCGTCGAACTCGGTGGCGCCGCCGGTGATCAGCCCGCTGAGCTTCTGTTTCAGCGCGTCGTAGGCCGCGATCACCCCGCGTTCCTGGGCGGCGACGCCGAGCTTGTCCGACCCGAGCACCAGCCCTTCGGAGGTCCGGGCCGCGGTTTCCATGGCGTCGGAGGCGGTTCCCCATTTGGTCGCGTCCGAGCGCAGCGTGTCGCAGGCGACCTCTACCGGTGTGGTCATACGGATTTCTCTTTCCTGGTCAGGAAAGCCCGAGCTGTTTGCTCAGGGCGGCTGGATCGGCGGCCAGTTCCTGCAGCCGGGCGATGGACGGCGGCGGGCGCACCGCCGCCACGTCCGCGGCCGCGGTCTCCCGCCCGGCGGCCTGCAATGCGCCGAGCGCCTCGGCGCGCACCTCGGTATATCGGGCGAAGGTCGCCCAGCCGACGTCCACGGTCACGTCCGACACGTGCCCGGCGGTCATCGTCACCTCGATCTTTCCGTTGACACCCCGGGTTTCCGCGACGGTGTGCGCCGCCTCGGTGAGCCGCTCGCGGTAGCTGCGCAGGTCCCGGTCGAACCGGGCGAGCAGTTCGACGACCTCGTTCACCAGGTCCTGGGCCACCTGGCTGGACGGATCGCCGCCGGCGTCCCGGGCATCCCGGCGGGCCACCGCCGCCGGCTCCTCGGGCGAGAGATCGGCGTGCTCGAACCGGTCGGCCAGCCAGTGGGTGAGCGCGTTGTTCGCGGCGATCCGCAGGGCCGGGCCGAGCTCCCGGGGATGCACGGTGTCCTGCCAGGTCGCCGGGATCCGGACGTCGGCCACCTGGCCCGACCCATCGACGGTGACCGTGATGACCCCGCTGTCGTCGGCGCCCTCGAAGTCGTCAGACATGTCGGGTCGGAGTGATCCGCGGCACGGTTGGTTCCGGTTACCGGCGGAACGTTTTCGATCACAAATCGTCCACAGTCGATCGGGACTGGCTGATTTGTCCAATGGGGTCGGGTGTGTCCGCCGGCAGGATGTCCGTTATGAGCACGAAGTTGGTGGCCAGCGGCACGTTCGAGATCGGCGAGTGGGACGAGGAGGTGTTCGACGACGGGGCCGGCGCCCGGCTCGGCCGGACCCGGTTGACCAAGACCTTCGCCGGCGATCTCGAGGCAACCAGCGTCGTGCACATGCTCGCGGTGAGCGTGCCGGTGGACGGGGACCTCCAGGGCGTGGCCTACGTCGCGGTGGAGCGGGTCACCGGCACGCTCGGCGGCCGCACCGGCGGCTTCGTGCTGACCCACGTCGCCGGCGAGGCGCACGGGATGAAGGTGGCGGTCGTGCCCGGCTCCGGCACGGGTGACCTGCGCGGAATCACCGGAGAGTGCACGCTTGTTCGGCATGCGAACGGCTCGCACACGTACGCATTCGATTACGCGTATTGACCATCACGCGCGGAAGGTGTACTCCAGGAAAGGAGTTTTGTCGAATGTAGACATCTCCCCGGCGGAGGTCAGCGTGGCCCGAAGCACCGACACCGATCCCGTGCCCGTCCCCGACACCGAGGTGCATGCCATCGGGGTCAGCCGGCCGCCGCTGGGGGTGGACGACTTACCGCAGCCCGAGGAGGTCTTCAAGACCAAGTCCGGCCGGCTCGGCACCCTGCAGATCATCCAGTTCGTGATCGGCCCCAGCCTGATCGCCCTTGGCATCTCGATCGGCAGCGGTGAGTGGCTGCTCGGCCCCCAGGCGGTCGGCTCGTTCGGTTTCGTCGGCATCGGCTGGGTCATCACCGTTTCCGCCATCCTGCAGACGTTCTACAACGTCGAGGTGTCCCGCTACGTGGTGGCCACCGGCGAGGTTCCGGTGGTCGGCTGGGGCCGGGTGCCGCCGGGCTGGAAGTTCTGGGTTCCGGTGTCCCTGCTGGTGTTCTACTTCGCCTTCATCTTCGGCGGCTGGGCGGCCGCCGCCGGTCAGGGCCTGTTCGCGCTGATCACCGGCCGGGTGCACACGGCGGACGAACTGGAGTACACCCGGCTGCTCGCCATCGCGCTGCTGCTGCTGGTGTTCCTGATCACCGTGCTGGCCCGCAAGGTCTCCCGCACGCTGGAGCTGACCAACTGGTTCCTGGTCGGCGCGCTGCTCCTGATCCTGATCATCGTGGATCTGGCGATCGTGCCGTTCTCCGTTTGGTGGGACGGAATCCGTGGCCTGCTCACCCCGGCGGCACCGCCGGCCGGCATCACCGCGACCACCCTCGGCGCCCTCGCCGGGTTCACCGCACTGGCCTCCGGCCTGAACTGGTACGCGATGAACCACTACCGGGACAAGGGCTACGGCATGGGCCACAAGGTCGGGTTCATCTCCGGGATGCGCGGTGAGAAGACGGAGATCCAACCGGTCGGCGTGACGTTCCGGGACACGCCGGAGAACGCGGCGCGCTGGAAGCGGTGGTACGGGCTGCTGAAGGTCGACCAGTGGATCGTGTTCTTCATCGGGGCCATGCTCGGCATGCTGCTGCCCACGATCCTGATGGCGCACGTGGTGGCCACCAGCGGGGAGCGGCCGACCACCGCGAACGTGCCCACCTTCACGGCGGAAAAGCTCGGCGAGCAGTACGGCCAGGGCATGTTCTACCTCATGCTGACCGTCGGGGTGTTCATCCTGTTCTCCACCCAACTCGGCATCTTCGAGGCGCTGGTGCGCAACTTCACCGACTCGGTGCACGCGGTCAGCCCCAGGATGCGCCGGGTGCTCGACGGTGACCCGCGGAAGTTCTACTACCCGTACATGCTCATCGTGCTTGCGGTGATCGCCGGCGCGATCCACCTGGCCACGCCGGTGAAGCTGGTGCAGATCTCGGCGAACATGTCGAACCTTGGCGCGCTGATCTTCCCGTTCATGTTGATGTACCTGAACACCAAACTGCCCAAGGCGGCCAGGCCGCGGTGGTGGCACCATCTGTTCCTGGTGCTGAACTTCCTGTTCTTCGGGTTCTTCTTCGTGAACTTCGTCTACGAGTTCTTCAGCGGCTCTGCGCTGGTGAAGTTCTGACCGCCGGGAACGTGTCGCGCAGGATGGCCAGCAGGGTGTTCGCCAGCAGCAGCTGGACATGCTCGCGCGGCATGGTCTCCCGGACCAGCCACTCCCGGGCGGCGGCCTTCACCAGGGCGCCGTAGCTGCGGATCATCGCGCGCAGCTCCTCGCGGTGCGCGACGACGTTGGCCAGGTCGACGGCCTCGAGGATCCGTTCGGCCGCGATGTCGTCCGCCTCGGCCAGAATGCGGTCCACCTCGGGGTCGTCGCCGACGCCCTCGGCGCCGATCGCGGCCAGCCAGGTTTTGGGGTGCAACGAGACCATGTCCAGGAACCAGGTGACCGCGCCGTCCACCCGCTGCTCGAGCGAACCCTTCGGCAGCCGGCGCACCGCGTGCTCGGGCATGGTCACCATGCGCCGCACCACCTCGAGATAGAGGTCGCGTTTGGTGCCGAAGTAGTGGTTGATCAGGCCGCGGGCCACCCCGGCCTCGCGGGCCAGCTCGGTGGTGGACACGGCGGAGTACGGCCGCTCACCGAACAGCTTGATCGCGCAGGCGAGGATCTGCTGGCGGCGTTGGTCGGGCTCCAGCCGGCGCCAGCGCGGCGCGGGCACCGTCATCTGACGACAACCTGGTAGTCCGCCAGGTCCAGCGTTTTGGTCCGCCGGTCGTACTCGCTGACCAGACCGGGCCAGTTGGTGGACACCCGCCCGCCGTCCTCCCGGTACCAGCTGCGGCACATCGACCAGACGCTGCGGGCCAGCCGGCGCTGCACCTCGGCGTCGAAGTGGTCGGCCACCTCCGGCCGAACGTCCACATAGGACGTTCCGGCGGCGATGTGCTCGACCGCCTGGCGGATGTACCGGGCCTGCCGCTCCAGCATGTAGATGATCGAGCCGCAGCCGAGGTTGGTGTTCGGCCCGTACATCAGGAACATGTTGGGAAATCCCGGAACCGACATGCCCAGGTAGGCCCGGGCGCCGTCGCTCCAGTACTCGCGAAGATCGCGGCCGGCCAGGCCGAGCACCTTCATCGGGCCGAGGAACTCGGTGGTGCGGAACCCGGTGGCGTAGATGATCACGTCGGCCGGGTGCTCGACGCCGTCGCCCGTGCGCACCCCGCCGGGCGTGATCTCCGCGATCCGCCCGGTCTCGAGTCGCACGTTCGGCGCGGCCACCGCGGGGTAGTAGTTGCTGGCGAACAGCACCCGCTTGCAGCCGGCCGGGTGGTCCGGGGTGAGCTTCGCGCGCAGCTCGCGGTCCTTGATCTGCCGGGCGCGCAGCGCCGCCGAGAGCCACTCCACCGCCTTGGTGATCGCCCGGTTGCCCTTCAGGCCGACCGTGGCGAACTCGCACAGGCCCCAGAAGAACGCCCGCTCGGCCAGCTGGGTGCGGGGCAGCCGCCGGTACATCGCGTGCTGCCAGGGCCGGTAAACGGTGTCGGTCTTGGGCACGATGTACGGCGCGGTCCGCTGGAACAGGGTGAGCCGCGCCACCTTCGGCTGGATCAGCGGGACGAACTGGATCGCGCTGGCCCCGGTCCCGATCACCGCGACCCGCTTGCCGGTCAGGTCCGTCCCGTGGTCCCACTCGGCCGAGTGGAACGCCGGGCCGGTGAACCGCTCCCGGCCGGCCAGGTTCGGCCAGGCCGGCCGGGACAGCTGCCCGACGGCGGGGATGAGCACGTTCGCCTCGTAGGTCGCGCCGGTCGCGGTCTCCACCCGCCACAGCCCGCGGTCGGCGTCGAACGCCGCCGCGGTGACCTCGGTGTTGAACCGGATCAGCCCGGTGACGCCGTACTTGTCGGCGGTGCGGCGCAGGTACTCCTGGATGTCGGCGCGCAACGAGAACCGCATCGGCCAGTCGGGCTTGGGCTCGTAGGAGTAGGAGTAGTACGGCGACGGGATGTCGCAGCCGGCCCCCGGATAGGTGTTCTCCCGCCAGACGCCGCCGATGTCGGCCGCCTTCTCCAGCAGCACGATGTCGCGGAACCCGGCGCGCCGCAGCTCGATGGCCATCCCGATGCCCCCGAAGCCGGTCCCGATGATGAGCACGGATGGCGCGCCGTTGGCTGGCATCTGGCCCCTCCGGATCTGTTGGCGAGCGGTCAACAGATGCTACCGGCGCCCGCCGCACCCGCGGGGATCACCGGTGATCTACCGTGAGCCAAAGGCAGGGAGCCGAGGAGGACGACGTGGCCCGCGATCCGGACACCATTCAACGTGACATCGAGCAGGCACGCGAGGCACTGGCCTCGACCCTCGACCGGCTCGGCAACCAGGCCAACCCGAAGAAGCTGGCGGAGAACGCCAAGGCGAGCGTGGTGGCCAAGCTGGACGACCCGAAGATCAAGTTTCCGCTGATCGGGCTCGGTGTACTGGTGGCGCTGTTAATGCTGCGCCGGCTGTTCCGCTAGGTCGGTTGCGTCCGTCGCGGCGGCGCCGTCGCCGCTGGACTCCTCGGCCAGCGGCGCGCGCGGACCCGGGGTCTTCCTGGCCGGCGCCGCGGGCTCGGCCGGCGCCGGTTCCGCGGTGGTCATCCGCGCGGTCAGGTAGGCGGTGGTGAACTCGAGCGCGTCGCCGCCAAGCAGGTGCACCACGACGCGCTTGGCCTCGCCCGGCGCCAGCTCCTCGACCAGCTGGTCGGCCCGGTCCCGGGCGGCGATGATTCCCGGCGCGGTCCCGGTCAGCCGCTGGTCGCCCCTGCGGACCGTGACGGTCCAGTCGTCGCCGTCCGGAACGTAGTTCGCCTCGATCGGATCACCCATTTCCGTCCACCCCTCCGGTCGGTTCCGTGCCCCTGCAGGACGCACTCAACCCGACAAGAGCCCGGTCCGCAGTCGCAGATAGGTCCGGAGCCGGAATTATCGATCAAGTGGGGGACCCGAGCCGGTCCCGCAGCCCGTACCAGAGCAGATCCATGACGTACTCGGCCGCCTGCTTGGCCGACACGTCCTCCTGCTGCACGTACCAGATCGACAGCCGCTCGCAGGCGCCGACGATGATCTGCGCCGCGGCCTCCAGGTCCCGTGCGGGAGCGTCCGGGCGGTAGCTGGCCAGCAGCGCGGCGTCCAGCGCGGTCTGCTGCGCCCGGATCGCCTCCAACTCGTCCGCGGCGGCCTGGCCGGCGACGGCCACCTCGCGGCGCAGCAGCTCCCAGGCCCGCCGGTGCGTGTCGGTGAACTCGAAGAAGGCCACCAGCCCGGCGCGCAGCGCGTCCTCGGCCGAGGCGGCGTCGCGCACCGACTCGGTGGTCACGGCCAGCAGGTCCGCCCGTGCCTGCCGGATGCACGCGACGAACAGGCCCTCCTTGGACCCGAAGTACTCGTAGAGCATCGGCTTGGAGACCCCGACCCGGTCGGCGATCTCGTCCATGGCCGCGGCCTGGTAGCCGCGCTCGGCGAACAGCTCCTCGGCCACGGCGATCATCTGCCGCTCCCGCTCGGCGCGGGGCATCCGGCGCCGGCGTTCGGTGTCCATGGCCGGACTCTACCGCAAGTAACCTTACTTCAAGTAAGGTAGACCCTCGGTAACACCTGATCGGAGGGCGGCGGATGGGCGAGCGATTCGAGACCGGCGTGGTCGTGATCGGCACCGGGTTCTCCGGCCTCGGCATGGCGATCCAGCTCCGCCGGGACGGACGCGAGGACTTCGTCGTGCTGGAGAAGGCCGACGACGTCGGCGGAACCTGGCGGGACAACACCTACCCGGGCTGCGCCTGCGACGTGCAGTCGCACCTGTACTCGTTCTCCTTCGAGCAGAACCCGAACTGGACCAGGTCGTTCTCCCCGCAGCCGGAGATCTGGGACTACCTGCGCCGGGTCACCGACGCCTACGACCTGCGCCGGTCGATCCGGTTCGGCACCGAGGTGACCGGGGCCCGATGGGACGCCGACGAGGCGCGCTGGCACGTGGCCACCGCGACCGGCGCCGAGTACGTCGCCCGGTTCCTGGTCGCCGGCACCGGCGCGCTGCACATCCCGAACATCCCGGACCTGCCCGGGCTGGACACGTTCACCGGCGCGGCGTTCCACTCGGCCAACTGGGACCACGGCTACGACCTGCGTGGCAAGCGGGTGGCCGTGGTCGGCACCGGGGCCAGCGCCATCCAGTTCGTGCCGCGGATCGCGCCCGACGTGGCCGAGCTGCACCTGTTCCAGCGCACTCCGCCGTGGATCATGCCCAAGCCCGACCACGACGTTCCGGCCTGGGCCCGGACCGTGTTCAACCGGGTGCCGGGCGCCCAGCGGGCCTACCGGAACCTGCTCTATTGGCTGCTCGAGTCGCGTGCGCTCGGCTTCAACGGACACCCGGCCATGCTGCGGCTCGGCCAGCGCGTCGCCCGGTGGCACCTGGAGCGCTCGATCACCGATCCCGCGCTGCGCGCCGCGCTCACCCCGGACTACACCATGGGCTGCAAGCGGGTGCTGATCGCCAACGACTTCTACCCGGCGCTGAACCGGCCCAACGTGCACCTGGTCACCGGTGGGGTCAGTGCGGTGACGCCGACCGGAGTGGTGGACGCGGCCGGGGTCGAGCGGCCGGCGGACGCGATCATTTTCGGCACCGGCTTCCACGTGACCGACGGCTTCGACTACCTCAACCTGATCGGTCGGGATGGCCGAGATTTGGCCAAGGAATGGCGTTCCGGGGGGATCCAGACGCATCTGGGGATCACCGTGGCCGGCTACCCCAACCTGTTCCTGCTGCTCGGGCCGAACACCGGGCTCGGGCACAACTCCGTGGTGTTCATGATCGAGTCGCAGATCCGGTACGTGGCCGGGGTGATCGGGCTGGCCGAGCGAGCCGGGGCCGGCGCGGTGGAGGTCCGGCAGGGTGCGCAGGACCGGTTCCAGGCCGCGATCCAACGAAAGCTGGCCGAGGGCGTGTGGAGCACCGGCGGCTGCACGAGCTGGTACCTGGATGCCAAGGGCGTGAACCGAACCATCTGGCCGGGCTTCACCTGGCGGTACTGGATGCGCACCCGCCGCGTCGACCCGGCCGACTACCAACTCGCCTAACCATTACTCGATCGCGCGCAGGCGGGCGATCAGCTCGACGGTCTCGATGCTGCACAGCTCGGCCATGCGTTCCAGGGCGGCGATGCCGAGGTGGATCTCGCCGCCGCCGGGGGGAGTGGATCCCTCGGCCAGCCGGCCGAGCGCCCAGCGGCGCAGCGGGTGCAGTTCTGGAGCGTCGTCGCGGGCGATCTTGCGCAGGTTGACCCGGACCCGGCCGACCGGAGCCTCGATGAACACGCGTTCGTGCACCCGGGCGAGCAGCTCGTGCGGCAGCTCGCCGAGCGCGTGGCAGATCTCCACCAGGCGGACCACGGAGACCTGGCGGGTGCCCAGCTCGTAGGTGGCCAGGGTCTGCAGCGAGATGTCGCTGTACAGGCGGTCGTTGAGCTCCTTGCGGGTCCAGCCGCGCCGCTTGCGCAGCCGGCGGAGCTCATCGCCGAGCACTCGCTGATAGGTCGCCAGGTCGAGGTCCACCGGTCCCCCTTGCGGGTGCGGACAAAACTGCCACCTGTCAAGAGGCGGCAAACGCCGTTGCATTACGCGAGTTGCGCAACGCACTGCGCAGTTCCCCCAAAGGGGCGAATGCCCACACCGCTGGTGGCAACGGCCGGATCAGTTCACGCAACCCTCGGCGGACGGGCCCGCGGCCGGCTGCGCCGCCGCCGGGTTGGCCGGATCGGCGGCCAGCGACCGGTCGCCGGAGAGCTGGTTGCCGGTGTTCGGCTGGAAGTCCCGGCCGATCAGGACGGTCACGTGCCCGGGAGAGATGTTCCGGTCGGCCTCCACCGGCAGGCCGCCGAGCACCGACGCCACCCGGTCGCCGTTGTCCTGCTCGCCGACGGCGAACCGCACGACGGAGTTGGCCCGGGTGGTGGCGTTGCCGGTCTGGCCGGCCCCGAAGCCCTGCGCGGTCAGCGATCTGGCCACCTCGCCGGCCAGGCCCGTGCGGCCGGAGGCATTGCGCACGTCCACGGTGATGTCGGCGTCCGACGGGGCCTGGGGAACCGGGGCGCCGCTGGCCGGCTGCTCACCGCCGTGCAGCAGCCCGTCGACGAACGTCCGCACCTGGCGCGGGTCCACCTCGACCGCGTCGCCGTCCCCGGTGCGCAGCGCGATGCTGCCCACCGGAATGGTCTTGAACTCCAGGTTGCCGCCGGTGAAGCCCATCATCTGCTGGGCGAACTCGATGACGTTCCAGTCCTGGTCCAGCACCACCGACTTCTGTACGGCCGCGCGCAGCTTGTCCAGCGTCTCGGAGCCGGGCGTGAGCATGTCGCCGGAGAACACCTTCTTCGCCATCCCGGACATGAACACCTGCTGGCGCACGATCCGGTCCAGGTCGCCGTTGGGCAACCCGTGCCGCTGCCGGACGAAGGCCAGCGCCGGTGCGCCGGACAGGGTCTGCCGGCCGGCCGGCATCCGGGCGCCGGACAGGGAGTCGTTGACCGCCTTGTTCAGACAGACCTCGATCCCGCCGATCGCGTTGGTGATGTCGTAGAAGCCGAGCAGGTTGATCTCGGCGTAGTGGTCGACGGTCGCCCCGGTCAGCTGTTCCACCGTGCCGATCAGGCTCTTGGCACCTTCCAGGTTGGACTGCACCTCGAGGGTGGGCTGGTCGCGCTGACCCTCCCGGCGCAGCCGCTCCATCGCGGTGTTCTTCGCCCGCGCATAGGCAGAGTTGATCTTGTGCTTGCCGTAGTCCGGGATGTTCACGTAGGAGTCCCGGGGCATCGAGACCCCGATCGCCTTCCCACCGTCGTTCGGGATCCTGATCAGGATCAGGGTGTCGGTGTTCAGTGTGCCGTCCACCTTGCCGGCGTTCAGCTCGCGCAGCAGATCCTTGGACAGGGGATTGCCCTGCGCGTCGGTGCGGCTGTCCATGCCGACCATGAGGATGTCGATGGCGCCGTCGGCCGGCCGCTCGGTCGGCCGCGTGTCGATGACGTCCTGCCGGGTCAGGCCCTGCTCCCACTGGTTGAGCGTGGACCAGTAGTAGCCGGTGCCGGCCAGCACCAGCGTGGACAGGGCGGCCACCGCGGTCTTGGCGCCGGTGTAGCTGCGCGGCGGCCGGCGGGCCGGCCGCGGTCGCGGGCGGGGACGCGGTTCCCGGGTCGGCGGCGGCACCCAGCGGGCGTCGGCGATCCGGTCCGTTCTGGGCTCCGCGTCGTAGCGGTCGTGGGGGTGACGGCCAGACGACCTCGGTGGCCGATAACTCACCCGCTCTCCTCCCGTTCGAACTCGCGGTCCCCTACCAGTGTGACGTGCCGGCCCCCGGTTCGGTTGTGTTCAGCGTGACACAGCCCGCGGCCCGCGGCCGAACCGCCGCGCGGACGGCTCGCCCTATCGGGTGCCCTCCGGTACCGGCCGTGACCTGGTGCGCAGGGCCTGGACCGGTGGGAACCGCCCGGCCGCGACCCCGAGTGCGAGCAGCATGGTCGCTCCGTGCACGGCGAAGCCGAGGCCGCTCATCGTCGTGATCATCGGCGGCACGCAGGCTATCGCGGTGAGCAGCCACGGCCCGGGCCGGGTGATCGTCTGGATCCGCACGCAGTGCAGCAGGTACCAGCCGAGCAGCAGGTGGATCAGGTTGGCGATCGGGTCGAGCGGGAGCCCGAGCACCTCGGGCGGGTCGGCCGAGGCGGTGATCCCGGTGGCGGCGAAGCCAAGCAGGCCCAGCGCGCCGTAGGCCACGCCGAGCGCGGCGGCGAGCCCGTCCAGCGGGCCCGCCGGGCCGGCCGGATCCGGCTCCAGGTCCGCGAGCGGGTCGTCGGCGAGCGCCGGGCGCCGCCGTTCGAACAGCAGGAACGCGAGCATCGCCGGCACCGCCACCATGGCCAGCGCCAGCAGCGTGCGCGGCCGGGTCAGCCAGTCCGCGCCGCCCGCGATCAGGCTGGCCGATCGGGCGGCCGCGATCAGCCCGGCCAGCAGCACCATCGCGCACAGGTAGACCAGGTAGGCGGTCATCGGGGTGTCCCGCAGCATCGCCCGGGACCGGGCCGGCACCCGGGCGGCCACGGCCAGCACGCCGCGCTCCCGGGGCAGCGCGACCAGGCACACCTGGACCAGGCCGATCAGCAGCACGCCGAGCAGCGTCGGGACGAACGAGGCGTACCGGGTGGGCTCGGCGATCAGCCGCCCGGGAACGGCACCGGCCGCGGTCAGCACGACCAGGCCGGTGCTCGCGGTCAGCGCGCCGGTCACCAACACCGGCCTGGGGATCCGCCACGGCGTGCCGTCCGCGTAGTGGAAGCCGAGCTGGGCGAACAGCAGCGCGAGGACGATCCCGCCGGCGTGTGCGGCGACCGAGCCGTGTCCGGCCAGGCCGATGGTCACCACGACGGCCAGCAGCACCGCCGGGGTGAGCCGGGGCAGCCTGCGGTGCAGCGCGTGCGTCACCGGTGTCGCCGCCACGACCAGCAGGTACAGCCCGAGCAGCCAGAGCGGCTGCAGCACCACCCGGCCGAACGCGGCGGTGGCCTCCCGGGGCGCCGCGAACAGCTCAAGCGACAGCGGCACGACCAGCCAGGCGGTGACGAAGGCGAGCACCGGTCCGGACAGCCAGCCGATCCGGCCGACCAGGTAGTCGCCGAACCCGCCGCCGGTCCGGGCGGCCCGCCAGGCCAGCGCGTTGGCGTAGCCGCCGGCCAGGAAGAACACCGGAACCAGTTGGAGCAGCCAGGTCAGCGGCACGGTCCAGGTGTCCTGGGCCGATCCCCAGGCGGCCAGCGCCAGCACCGACTCGGCCAGCACGATCCCGGCCAGGCTGGCGACCTGCAGGAAGCCGAGGTAGCCGGCCCTGGCCGCCTCGGTCTCGGACCGCGGCGGTCTTGGGGCCGGCGTGGGCCAGGGGCGGGCCCGGCCGCTCAGCGCCGGGGTGCGGGCGGCGATCAGCAGGGCGATCACCACCAGGCCGATGCTCCACGGGCCGACCGGCTCGCGGCGCGGCGGTCCCCAGCGCTGGTGCCAGGAGTTGACGATCAGGCCGATGGTGTAGAGCGAGGCGACCAGGTGGCAGAGCCGGGGCGTGCCGCGCGGGTTGATGTCACACATGCCGTGCATGTCGTCGGAGAGCCGGTTGTCCAGCCGCTCGCGCAGCTCCGGGCTGAGTGGCTGGCCCTTGGCATCGGCGTAGCGGAGCAGGTCGTAGCCGAGGTCGTGGGCCCGGCAGCCGACGCCGTAGTCCCAGCGGGTGTCGTCGTCGCCCCACGGGGAGGAGCAGCCGCCCTCCGGGTAGACCGCGCGCACGGTGCCGTCCGGCGCGCCCATCCGGGCCGGCACGTGCCCGGTGACCGCGGTGAAGTCGGCCGGCAGGTCGGCCATCGGGTCGCGGCCGGACCCGGGGTCGAGCAGGATGTCGATCGCCCGTTCGGCGCGGGCCGCGTCGCCGGTCGCCGGCCGCACCTGCGGCGCTCCGGGCCGCGACGCCACCACCGCGAACCCCATCGCCAGCAGCACGATCAGGGTCAGCCACCCCAGCCGAGGCCACCCGCCCGCCCCGCCCGAGCCGCCCCCGCCAAGATCCCGCCACCCCACGGCGCAGAGGCTACCCGCCGCATTCCACGAAGGACCGCCGATTAAGGCCCTGGCTCAACCAACCGGTCGAGTGCATCCAGCAGGTCCCGGCCCCGGTCGAACCCCCCGCTGGCTGATCAGCTTGACGCCACCCCGGGCCAGCGCTAGACCCCGCGCCGTGCACCCGGCCAGCAGCGCCCGAAGGTCGGCCAGGTCCTGCGGCCGGGTCTCGTCGTCCCGCGCGAGCAGCTTTGTGGCAATCAGGTGGCCGGTCTGCGCCACGGCACGGTCAGACCCGGCAGGATCTCGATCGGCTCGGCGGCCCGCACGATCTCCGGCTCGATGCCGGAACTGGCGAACAGTACATCGACGATCACCTGGCCGCCGTGGTCAGTCGGGGACACGCCGAGCCGGGCGGTGGCCAGCCGCTCCGCGTCGTCATGTTCCACCGAGTGGATGAGCTGTTCGGCAGCCGAGTCGTCGGTGACGGTGGCGGCGACGTCCACGTCGCGGGTGAACCGCGGCTCGGCCCGGCCGATACCGCGAAGCCGCCCACGAGAGCCCATGGTTGGTGTTGCCGGTTGAGATCGCCGGCGATGCGCCGGAGGGTGGCCTCGACGAGGTTCACTCGAACCGGGGAGAGGGGTGGCCGGGGCAGTCGCCGTGGGTGGCGCCGGGGCGGTGGCGGCGCCAGGTTTGCAGCTCGGCGTCGATCTCGGCGCCGCTGGCCTGAGGGTGGGTGCGCTTCAGGCGCTGGGGTTGCATGCGCTCGCCGGCCTCGTACATGTCGAGCGCCAGGCGCAGCCGCTGGGCCGCGGCGGGATTACCCACAACATCAAGTGTACGGCCGATCGGTGGTGCTGCCGGGCCGGTGACGCCCCCTGGTTGTCACCGGCCCGGCGCGGAAGGCTGGCCCGCGTCGGGCCTGGCAAGACCGGTTCCCCCAGGAGTTGATGCTCGCGGCGCACCCCCAGGGTGTCGCGCGCATCCCCTCATGAGGACTGACAGTAGTCGCCTGGTCTGACACCCTGACTGGAGCGGGTCTGGACCCAAATTGGGCACGGAACGTGATTCAGCTGCGGCTTTGAACTGCTCTAATTGATCCGTTCGGGTGACATGTGGTGACTAACCGGCAACTTCGCCGCCACTATGAGCGGCAAGTTGCATGCGGAGGGGGTCGCCGGTGGACGCAAATTCCGCGACGTTCGGTGAAGCCCTGCGCGCCGGGCGCATTCGTGCCGGGCTTACCCAGGCCGAACTCGCCGGCCGGGCCGGGGTGAGCGTCCGCGCCGTACGGTACATCGAACAGGGCCGGGTGACCCGGCCACGCCGGGAATCCTTACGCCGCCTCGCCGAGGCGGTCGGCCTGGTCCTGGACGGGCAGTGGCCGGCCGGCGACCGGGGCGCCGACCTCCTGTGCATCGGCGTGCTCGGCCGGCTCGAGCTGCGCCGGGGCACCCAGCCGGTGGAGATGGGCCCGCTCAAGCAGCGCTGCCTGCTCGCACTGCTCGCGTTGCAACCCAACCGGGTGGTGCACCGCGAGGAGATCATCGACATGCTCTGGGGCGCCCACCCCCCGGACAGCTGTCACAACCTCGTGCACACCTACGTGTCCCGGCTACGCAAGGTGGCCGGCCTGTCCCGGCCCGGCACCGGGCTGATCACCTCGGCCCGCGGCGGCTACCGGCTCGCGGTCGAGACCGACCAGCTCGACCTGCTCCGGTTCGACGAGCTGACCGCGCGCGCCGCGGAGGCCCGGCAGCACTTCGCCGACCCCGAGGCCACGCTGGCCCTCTACGAGGAGGCGCTCGGGCTGTGGCGCGGCCCCGCGGTCGCCGACCTGCCCGAGGAGGTCCGGCACCACCCGGCCGCCACCGCGGTCACCGGCCGGCGGCTGGCCGCGGCGCTGGCCCACGCCGACACCGCGCTCGACCTCGGCCGGCACGAGCCGGTGGTCGAGCAGCTGCGGCCGCTGGTACACACCGAACCGCTGCACGAGGGCCTGCACGCCCGGCTGATGCTGGGCTTGGCCGGGTCCGGGCAGCAGGCCGCGGCGCTGCGCCTGTTCGCCGACATCCGTACCCGCCTTGCCGAGGACCTCGGGATCGAGCCGGGCCCCGAGATCGGCGCGGCCTACCTGCGGATCATCCGGAGCGACGTGCCGGCGGTGGCGGCCCGGCCGGGGCCCGGCCACGCCCAGCGGGCCCACCCGACGCCGGCCCAGCTGCCGGCCGACACCGGCGGGTTCACCGGCCGCGACGAGCACATCGACCGGCTGGACGAGGTGCTGCGGCGGCGGGAGAGCGAGGGCGGCAACGCGGTGACCATCACCGCGATCACCGGCACCGCCGGAGTGGGCAAGACCGCGCTGGCCGTGCACTGGGCGCACCGGGTGCGCGACCGGTTCCCGGACGGCCAGCTCTACGTCAACCTGCGCGGCTACGCCTCGGACTCGCCGGTGCGGCCGCTGGAGGCGCTGACCCGGTTCCTGCACGCCCTCGGCCTGCCCAGCGAGCGGGTGCCGGTCGACGAGGAGGAGGCGGTCGGGCTGTACCGCACCCACCTGGCCGACCGGCGGGCGCTGATCCTGCTGGACAACGCCTCCGGCGCCGACCAGGTCCGGCCGCTGCTGCCCGGCACCCCGGGCTGCCTGGTGCTGGTCACCAGCCGGGACCGGCTGGCCGGGCTGACCGCGACCGAGGGCGCGCACCGGATCACCCTGGACGTGCTGGAGCCCGAGGACGCCCAGCAACTGCTCGCCCGCATGATCGGCGACGCCCGCCCGGACGCCGAGCCGGGCGCCGTCGCCGACCTGGCCGAGGCGTGCGCCTACCTGCCGCTGGCGCTGCGCATCGTGGCTGCCAACCTGGCCTCGCTGCCGCACACCACGATCACCGACTACACCGACGAGCTGCGCAAGCGCGGCCGGCTGGCCGAGCTGGTGGTGGAGGGCGACGAGCAGGGCGCGGTGCGGGCCGCCTTCGACCTGTCCTACGAGATGCTCGACCCCGAGGCCCGCCAGCTGTTCCGGGTGCTCGGCGTGCACAGCGGCCCGGACTTCACCGCGGACGCCGCGACGGCGCTCACCGCGGGCGGCGTGGTCGCGACCCGGCGGCTGCTCGGCCAGCTGGCCGGTGCGCATCTGGTCACCGAGCACGCGGCCGGGCGCTACCAGTTCCACGACCTGCTCCGCGAGTACGCCGCCGACCGGGCCCACGACGAGGACGGCGCCGAGCGGATCAACGCCGCCATCGGCCGGCTGCTCGACCATTACCTGCACACCACCGACGCCGCCGGCCGGCTGCTGTACCCGCACGTCCTGCGAATGCCGCTGCCCTCGCCCGGCCACCTGATCAACCCGCCGGCCACCGGGGCCGACGCGATCGAGTGGCTGGACGGCGAGCTGGCGAACCTGATCGCCGCCGCGCGGGGGGCCAAGCCGGCGCTGCAGCGCTACTCCTGGCTGATCGCCGACGCGTTGCGCGGGTACTTCGTGGCCCGCGGTCACGGCTCCGAGGGGGTGGTGGTCTGTCAGGCCGCGCTGGCCGCCGCCGAGCGGGCCGGCGACGACCGGGCCAAGGCGTCGGTCAACGACATCCTCGGACTGATCCACTACAACCTCAGCGACTACCCCAAGGCGATCGACTACCACTGCACGGCGCTCACCCTCAATCGGCGCACCGGCAACGCCGCCGGGGAGGCCAGCTCGCTGCACAACCTCGGCCGGGTGCACTCGCAGCTGGGCAAGCCGGCCACCGCCTCGCTCTACTACGAGCAGTCGCTGACGATCAACCGCCGGATCGGCAACCGGTACGGCGAGGCCACCGACCTCACCTACATCGGCGCCTCCTGGCTGTCCCGCGGCCGGCCGGATCGCGCGCTGACCCACCACACCCAGGCGCTGGCCAACATCGAGGCCCGGGACAAGGGCACGCTGGAGGCCACCGCCTACAGCGGGATCGGCACCGCGCACTGGGCGCTCGGCCAGCTCGGCGACGCCGCCCGGTACCACCACGACTCGCTGCTGATCTTCCGGCGGATCGGGCACCGGCTCGGCGAGGCGAGCGTGCTGGTGTGCCTGGCCGAGACCAACTGCGACGCGGGCCGCTACCAGGAGGCCAGCGTGCAGGCGCACCGCTGCGTGTTGCTCGGCCGGCAGCTGGGGGAGCGGCGCCCCGAGGTCGGCGGGCTTGAGGTGCTGGCAACGGTCTACCTGCGCCGTGGCCACCACGAGGCGGCGGTCCGCTACTACATGGAGGCGTTGCAGGTTGCCCGCCGGATCGGGTTCGGCTACGGCGAGACGTCCGTCCTCATCGGACTGTCCGCGGCGCTGCGGGTGCGCGGCCGGATCTCCGAGGCGGTGGCCCAGTGCCGCGCCGCCATCGCGGTGATGCACGACTCGGGCATGCGGCTGCTCGAGGGCCGGGCGGTGACCGAGCTGGCGCACTGCTACCTGGCGCTCGGCAACCTCGGGCAGGCCGCGGCGCACGCCGACCGGGCGGTCAAGGTCGTGCGGGAGCGCCGGCAGCGGCTGATCGAAGCCAGGGCGCTGCGGGTGCGCGGGTTGATCGCCGAGGCCGCGGGCGACCTGACCGGAGCCCGGTCGACCTGGGTCGCCGCGATGGACATCTTCAGCGACATCGGCACGCCGGAGGCCGACGAGGTGCGCGAGCTGCTCAGCGGGCCGCGACCCTGACCTGGTCCCGGCCGTTCTCCTTGGCTTCGTACACGGCCGCGTCGGCCAGCTGCACCAGCTCGTCGAGCGCCCGGCCGTGGTCGGGGTAGACGGCGATGCCGACCGAGGTGGTGCGCTCGGAGATGTCCACCGGGCCGCCGCGCTTGTCCGTGGTCGAGACCTGGAGCTCGGCGATCCGGCGCCGGATCCGCTCGCCCGCGGTCACCGCCTCCCCCGAGTCCGCCTCGGGCAGCAGCAGCACGAACTCCTCGCCGCCGAACCGCCCGATCACGTCGCTCGGCCGGGTCTCGGTGCGCAGCGCCTCGGCCACCCGTTCCAGCACGTCGTCACCGGCCGGGTGGCCCCAGGTGTCGTTGATCGACTTGAAGTGGTCGAGGTCGACCATGAGCACCGCGGCCGGGGCGTCCGCCCGGCCGGCCCGCTCCAGCGCGCGCTGCGCGGCCTCGTGCCAACCACGCATGTTCAGCAGCCCGGTCTTGGGATCGGTACGCACGTCCACCTGGAGCTGGCGGACCTCGGCGATCCGGTTGCCGACCACGCTGAGCAGCACCATGACGGCGAGCGCAGCCGGGAGGTTCACCAGCAGGATCGCCGACATCATGCCCAGGCCGATGGTCAGCGCCTCTAGCTCGTTGTCCTCCTTGGTGCCCAGCACCGTGCGGATGGTCGGGGTGGTGGTGCTCAGCGCGATGGCGCCGGCACCGATGACCAGCGCCTGGGACACGAAGTACACGACGCCGGCGATCAGCAGGATGCCGAACTGGGTGAACGACCCGGGTACGTCCAGATCGGTCCAGGTGTGCGGTTCGAACACCATCAGCACCGCGTAGGTCACCATCGCGCCGAGCAGCATGCTGGCCGCGGAGAAGGTGAACCGGTACAGCGGCCGGCGGGCGACGAACCATCGCTGTGTCCGGCTGAGCACGATCAGCAGCAACGCCAGATGGATGGGCAAAACGACCACGGCCGGGAAGGACCAGATGCCGGTCAGGTCAATGTGTACGGTCGGCTTCCGGGTGCTGCGCCGCCGCTCCTCCTGCCTTCTGGACAGTTGAATGTGGACCGTGGCGCAGACCGCCAGCACCGTGAACCGGAACCAGTCGTCGCTGGTCGGAGCGGGTGTGGTGAGCCCGAACCAGATCATCGCGCCGACCGCGATCACCTCGGTGATCAGCAGGTACACCTTCAGCCGGGTGCGCTGGCCCCAGAACGCCCAGTGTCGCGGGTGGGCGGCGATCTGACGTTTGGACTGTCGGGTTTCGCCCTGATCGTTCACACTTAGGTGTGACAGTGGTGGTACCTGGCCTCCGGTTGGCCCTGCCTGTTCGTTCACCCCGTCAGGCGAGGCTCGTCCGGCCCCATCGTGAGCGGTGAACGTCATGGGTGTTTGTCCTCCAATCGTGTCACACCCAAGTGTGCCTCGAACGAGGCGAAAACCGATGACCCGGCCCACCCGCTAACATTCCACCGCCGCCCATGCCCCCGTCCCCCCGCGGGAGGTGAATCCGATGCGTGACCGCGAATTATGAGCACTCAACCGATGGCTCCCCAACCCCGATGTGATCCTGCTGACCGCCGCCGGTCCGGGTTCGACAAGGCACCCGCCTAGTTTGTCGTCTCCGCACTGCGTTGTGTGACGGTTGTCGGGTAACCGAGTTCGGAACGTAGTCCGCGCTGGACGCTTCGCCAGGCGATGGTGGCTGGCACGGCGATCAGCAGGCCGACAACGCCGGCCAGCCCGACCGTGTTCATCGCCGACCCGGTGAGCTCCGCCACGGCCCCGCCCAACGCGACCCCCAGTCCCTGAGCGACCCGCATCCCGGTGCGGGCGATCCCGAACGCCCCGCCGCGCAACCCGTTGGGCGCCCAGGTGTTGAACGCGGCGCCGACCGTGATCGAGTAGGCGCCGGTCGCCCCGGCGAGCGCGAGCAGGGTCAGCGCGAACGCCAGGTTCGGGTGCAGGAGGAAACCGACCAGCATCCCGACCGAGAGGGTCGCGAGCACGCCGACGATCCTGATCCTGTGCTGCGGGCCGACGTAGTGCGACAGCACGAACGCGCCGATCACGAACCCGAGCGGATCGGCGGCGAGCAGCCAGCCGACCGCGGCGGGGGAGGCGCCCATCTCGTGCGCCAGCGGCGCGGCCAGCCCTTCCGGCACCACGACCAGGCCGACCAGCCAGGTCAGTGCCAGCAGCACCCGCATCTTGCGCTGGCTGAACACCCACCGGGTGGCGTGGAACCAGCCGTCCTCCTTCTTCCCGGCCACCGGGCGGTTGTGCACCCAGCGCTGCACGACCAGCGCGGCGATCAGGAAGGTCAGCGCGTCCGCGGCCAGGGCGAGCGAGGTGCCGATGCCGACCACCAGCAGCCCGCCGCCGGCCAGCCCGACCAGCATCAGCGTGTTGGTGGTGATCCCGCGCAGGTCCTGGCTGCGCAGGTAGAGGGCGTCGTCGGTGAAGACCTCCCTGGTGACCGCCTGCTGCGCGGCCAGCGCAGGCGACTGGACCAGCTGCACCCCCACGACCAGCACGCAGAGGATCTCGATCGGCACGTTCGGGATGGCCATCAGCCCGACCAGCGCGGCCTGGATCAGCGAGCAGGTCACCATCAGCGGTTTGCGCGGGAACCGGTCGGCCAGCTGGGACAGCCCGAGCCCGCCGGCCAGCGCCGGCAGGAAGGTGAGCGCGTAGACCGCGGCCGCCCACCACGCCGAGCCGGTGCGGCTGTAGACCATGATCATCAGGGCGACCTTGGCCAGCTGGTCGCCGGCCACGGACTGGGCCTCGGCGAACCAGAGTGCGCGGAACTCGCTCACCGCGAGGACCGCGGACATCTTCGGCGCCCCGCTGCTACTCACATTCGCCCTCTGTCGACCGCTGCCAGTTCCAGTTGGGTAGCGAACCGCGTCCGCGATGCTGGCGCAGCCGGCAACGCTCATGTGGCAGCCGGCGCACTGCCGCCGGTCGAACGCTGCACCCGTGGGATGATGGCCAATCGGTCATCGCCCCGTAGCTCAGAGTACCGGCACTTGAAAGGTGCATGGACCGACCACTGTCCGGACACCTTCCCATTTACCAGAAATACTTTCACGCGGTGGCCGGGGTGAGCCAGTCCCGCAACCGGGGCGGCATGCGCTTCTCCAACCCGTACGGCTCGAGGTGCGCCTGGAACACCTCGGCGAAGGCGCGCTCGATGGTCTCCGAGTCCCAGTTGTCCCGTTCCAGGATCGGCGACTTCAGGTACGGCTGGCCGATGATGTGCAGCTGCGGCCCGGTGCACCTGATCATCTGACCGGTGATGCCGACCGAACGGTCGCCGATCAGGAACACCACCAGCGGGGCGATCCGGTCCGGCGTCCGATCGGGCGGACATTTGCGCAGGGCGCGTTCCGACGAGCGCACCATGCGGGTGTGGGCGAGCGGGCAGACCGCGTTGACCCGGATGCCGACCGCCTCGAGGTCCAGCGCCCAGGAGTAGGTCAGCGAGGCGACCGCGCCCTTGCTCGCCGAGTAGGTGGCCAGGGTGCGCTGCCCGAGCGAGGCGCCCGAGGAGATGTTCACGATCGAGCCGCCGCCCCGGTTCTTCATCGCCCGCATCGCGGCCAGCCCGGTGTAGAGGGTGCCGAGCACGTTGACCTCGATCAGCTCGCGGGCCCGCCCGGGGTCGTCCTCCCAGGACAGCGCCTCGTAGTTGAGGCCGGCGTTGTTGACCAGGCCGTCGATCTGGCCGTAGGTGTCCACGCACAGGTCGACGATGGCCTGGGCCTGCTCCGGGTCGGAGACCGAGTGCGCGCTGGCCACGGCGGGGTGACCGGCGGCCCGGATGGCCGCGGCGGTGCGGCGGGCGGCGGCCGCGTCCACGTCGTTGACCAGAATCCCGGCCCCGGCTTCGGCGAGATGGGTCGCGAAGGCCTCACCGAGACCCCGCCCCGCTCCGGTCACCACCACTGCCTTGCCGTCAAGGTAAGTCATGACAATGCGCCTCTCCCCGAACCGGTCCCCGTTGGCCTGCCGTCAGTGTTGGGTCGGCGGAAGCCCGGTGGGGATCGCCGGCGACGGACGGTGCGGTTTGTGCGCTGAGCGTTACCCGAAGTGTTCGGTCGCGCTGTGTGCCGCCCGGTACGCTGCCCGGGTGAACGACCCGGTGTGCCTGGCGGACTTCGAGAGCCGGGCCGAAGCCCGGCTGCCCGGCGACGTGTGGGATTTCATCGCGGGTGGCAGCGGGGCGGAGATCACGTTGGCGGCCAACCGGACGGCGCTGGACGCGGTGGCGCTGCTGCCAAGGGTGCTGTCCAGTGCCGGCGTTGTGGACACGAGTTGTCAACTTCTCAAGAGTGAGGCCAGCCTTCCGGTGGTCACCGCGCCCATGGCCTACCAGCGGTTGGTGCACCCGGACGGCGAGCTGGCCCTCGCCGCGGCCGCTCGCGACACCGGGATCCCGTTCGTGGCAAGCACCTACAGCAGCGTGCCGATCGAGGAGCTGGCCGAAGTCGGTGGCACGGTGTGGTTTCAGGTCTACTGGCTGCACCAGCGTTCGCTTGTGGACGGTCTGATCACCCGGGCCGAGGAGTCCGGCTGCAAGGCGCTCATGGTCACCGTGGACGTTCCGGTGCTCGGCCGCCGGTTGCGCGACCTGCGCAACGATTTCCGGCTACCGGCCGGCGTGGTCGCCGCCAACCTGCCGGCCGCGCTGCACACCCAGGAGATCCTCGTCCCCGCCGCACTCACCTGGCCGGACGTGGAATGGATCCGCGACCGGACCACGCTTCCTGTGGTGGTCAAGGGAATCCTGGATCCACGCGACGCGCTGCGCGCGGTCAGCGCCGGGGCCGACGCGGTGGTCGTCTCCAACCACGGCGGCCGTCAGCTCGACGGCGCCGCCGCCAGCGTCGCCGCCCTGCCGGCCGTGGTCGAGGCGGTCGGCGCGCGCAGTGAGGTGCTGTTGGACAGTGGCATCCGCAGCGGCACGGATGTGTTGCGGGCCCTCGCGTTGGGCGCCTCCGGAGTCCTGGTCGGCCGCCCGCTGCTCTGGGGTCTCGCCGTCGACGGCGCCGAGGGCGCCGCCCGGGTCCTCACCCTGCTCAAGGCCGAGCTGCACGACGCTCTCACCCTGGCCGGCTGCCTCAGCCCGGCCGCCGCCCGCACCCTCGCCGTGCTCTGACGGGTCCCGCCGGGATCCGAGCGCGAGCCTAGGGGTCAGGTGCGCTCCTGGTCGTGCACCCAGCTGGACAGCAGGCCGCGGAAGTGGGCGACGAAGCGGTCGTGCTCGGCGGGCGGGTAGGTGGCGCGCACGGTGTCCACCAGGAGTCGGTCGAAGTCGGGGGAGCGGACCCAGTCGTAGACCACGGCGTCCACATGGGACAATCGGGAGGCGCAGAAGTCGCGGTAGCGGTCGGTTTCGAAGTACTCGTCGGCGAGGTCGCGGTAGCGGGACAGCTTGTCCGCATAGGACAGATCGGTGCGGTCGGCGATGGCGAAGTAGCGGCTGGTGTCCAGGTCGAGGCGCGGGGTGCGGCCGGTGGCACAGCAGAAAATGGTCCACCGGACCAGGGCGGAGATGGCCCACGGGAAGTAGTAGTGCAGGGAGGTGAGGGCCACGTCGGGGCAGGCGTTGGCGTAGTCGATCGGGTGCACGTCCTGGCCGCGGACCAGCAGCTCGCAGGAGTTGAACTCCCACCGGAAGAACGCGTTGACCAGTCGGGAGATGGTGGTGACCTCGGAACCTGCCGCGGCGTCGAGGAAATCGTGCTGCACGGCGTACCGGTCGTGCATCGGCAGCTCCGGACGGAACCGCATCACCATGGTCTCGGCGCCGATCGACAGCGACCGGGCGAAGGCGTCGTAGCCCTCCACCGAGGACTGTAAGTGCATCAGGCGCCCGCCCGAGCCGTCGTAGGCCCGGTGCAGCTCGGCGCTGTCCCGCACCCGGGACACCCCGACCCAGGCGCCGCCGTCGTAGGGCTTCATGAACAGCGGGTAGCCGAGCCGCTCGGCGATCTCGTCCAGGTCGAACGGACGGTTGTAGCGCTCCGCGGTGTAGGCGTACCGGGAGTTGTCCACCGGATGCTTGAACGGCACCAGCACGGTGTCCGGCACCTTGAGCCCGAGGCGCAGCATCGCGCAGTAGGCCGCGTGCTTCTCCATCGACTGGAACGTGAACGGACTGTTCAGCAGGTAAACGTCATCCATCAGCGCGACCTTCTTCAGCCACTCGCGCGGGTGGTAGTACCAGTAGGCCAGCCGGTCGATCACCAGCGAGTGCTTCGGCTTGTCGCGCAGGTCGAACGGTTCGATGGTGACCCGCTTGATGTCGAAGGCGTGCTTGCGCCCGGCGCCGTCGGTGACCGGTCCGAGCCGGCGCATGATCTCGGTGAACGCCGTCGGCCAGTCCTCCTCGGTGCCGAGCAGCAGCCCGACCAGGTGCTCGACCGTGCTCATTGTTCGCTCCCGCTTGGCCGCTGCTGGCGCCGGCTTCCTGCGTGCGCTGCTCGCCACTCGTTCCTCGTGGCTGCGCTGCTCCTTCGTCCAGCCGGCGCCGCGGCCAAGCGTCCGCTCACGGGCGATCTCCCTTGTCGTTGTGTGTCAACAGAAACGTGGCAGGTGGTGGGTCCACTGGGCGCGCCAGGACGGCCAGTCGTGCGGCACGTCGTGCCCCCACAGGTCCAGCTCGCAGCGGATTCCCTTGTCCCGCAACAGGGCGGCCATCCACTTGGTGGACTCCAGCGCGCCGGTGGTGTCCTCCCACTGCCCCTGGCCGCACACCAGCAGCACGGACAGCCGGGACCGCAGCCAGTCCAGGTGCTCGCCGTGCAGGTTCGGCACGTAGCTCACCGGGTTGTTGAAGTACTCGGCCATGCCCCGCGCACCCCAGCCACGCCAGCTCGCGGTGTCGTAGTTGCCGGAGAAGCACAGCGCCAGCACGAACGTCTGGGCGTGCCGGAGCGCGAGGTTGAGCGCGTGGTAGGCGCCCATCGAGCAGCCGGCCGTGGCGATCTCGGTCTCCCCGCCGCAGTCGCCGGAGATGAACGGCGCCACCGTGCCGACGATCCAGGACTCGTAGCGCTCGTGCGCCCTGGCCCGCTCCTCGAGCGGCAGGTGGCTGGCCGCCCAGCTGGCCCCGTCGAACGAGTCGACGCAGTACAGCTTGACCCGGCCGGCGGACAGCAGATCGCCGACCGCGCCGACCAGACCGTTGGACTCGGCGTCGGTCGCGCTGCCCTGCTCGCTCGGGAACACCAGCACCGGCCGGCCCCAGTGCCCGTGCACCACGACCCGCCCGTCCGGCAGTTGCACCTCACGCATCGGCGGCCCACACCCGGGCGAGCAGGCCGGTCAGGTGCGGGTCAAGCGCGTCCCGCCAGGCCACGTAGTTGTGCGCGTCCGGTACCTCGTGCAGCGTCGCCGGATAGCCCTGGCGGCGCAGGATGTCGGCCATCAGCCGGTTGTTGTTCGCGTTCTCCTCCACCGCTCCGCAGGTGAGGGTGACCGGCACCGCGGGCCCCGGTCCGGCGTGCCGCACGGTGGCGACGTACCGGGTCACCCTCGGGTAGTACCGGTAGTTCCGCTCGCATTCGTCGTGCTCCGGTACGAAGAAGCTGCCGGACTGGAGGAACAGCCCGCCGACCGTGTTCGGGTAGCGGCGCTGGGCGTGCAGGGCGGCCAGCGCGCCGAGGCTGGCGCCGATCAGCACGGCCGGGCCGGTACTGCCGAGCGCGGCGTGCAGCCGGGGCAGCACGACGGTGGCCAGCGCCGTGGCGTAGGCCGGGTTGGCCGAGTACCGCGCGTCCCGCGATCCGGGCGCGGCGAGAACCAGGTGGAACGGGGGGAGCCGGCCGTCGCGCACCATGGTCGCGGCGAACCGGCCGAGCGCGCCGAGCCGGTCGAACTCCGGGCCGTCGTGCGCGAGAAGCAGGTGCCTGGCCGGCCGGTCGGGGGAGAGCACGGTGACCTCGACCGGCCCGACCCCGGTCCGGATGGCCAGCGGCGCACCGGCCGGCCAGGGCGGCGCACCGGCCAGCCACGCCGGGGCGGTGTAGCCCGGCATGGTCAGCACGGACTTGTCGCCGAACGCGCCCGGGGTGCGCACCGGGTTGGTCGGATCGGTGCCGTTTTCCGTCCCGCCGTCCGGATGCCGCAGCTCCAGCCGGTACTCCATGCGCCGCACCGGCGGCCGGGGGATGGTCAGCGTCCACGCGCCGGCCGCCTCGTCGAACCCGAACTCCACCGGCAACCCGGGCAGGTTCAGCTCGTGCGCCAGCCGCACGCCGGCCAGCCGGTGCCCCGGATCGGGCAGCGCGAAGACGATCTCGTCCGCTGTGACCCGCGGCCCGACCGCGACGGGTAAGGCATGCGGTTCGGCCATGATTCGACCCTAATGGGCCGCCGGACTTCGCGTTCGCCACGAAGCCCGGCGGCACCCCCAGTGAAGATGAGCGGTTCGGCGTACCCGCCCTCGTCGGGAACCGCGGCCGCCGCCACGACCTGGGCGGCGGTCATGCCGAGCTTGATCTCGCCGTAGCCGGTGGGCCGACGACCGGGCGACCGGAGGGCGGACCTTGGTCACCGTCGTGACGGCCGGCGGGACCGACGTGTTGGCACCGGGTCGCGCCGGGACCGAGGTGGCGGTGCTGGTCGGGGCCGGTGCGGCGGCCGGGTCAGACGTGTCGCACGCGCTGAGCGCGAGCATGGCGATGCCGCGGCGAAAATGGTGGCGACCCGAATTTGGCAGTGCTCGTTTCCCGCTCCTGGTTTGGATTTCTTTTCGGGTCGTTTCCCGATTCCCACTGTCAGAGACGGGCCGGTCCGGGGCCGGGTTGCCCGGGATCCGGGCGCTTATAGGAAACTTGCAGAACCTATAGGCCGGCGGTGGTTGGGCGGTGCGCGATGGCGATCGAGCGGGAGGCGCACGACGACGTCGTGCTGCTGCGGATGGCCCGGGCTCCGGTGAACGCGCTGGATCTTGAGCTGCTGGACGAGTTGATCGCGGTGCTCGGGGAGCTGGCCGGGCAGGCGCCGCCGCTGGTGTTGACCGGTGCCGGGTCGAGTTTCTCCGCCGGGGTGGACCTGCGGCGGATCACGGCCGAGCCGGCCGGTTACGCCGCCGAGTTCCTGACCAGCCTGACCGCGGCGTTCCGGGCGGTGTTCCAGTACCCCGGGCCGACCGTGGCGGCGGTCAACGGGCACGCGATCGCCGGCGGGTACGTGCTGGCCGCGGCCTGCGACCACCGGGTCGCGGCCGAGCCCGGCGGCCGGCTGGGCCTGTCCGAGCTGCGGGTGGGCGTGCCGTTCCCGACCGAGGCGATCGAGATCGTCCGGTTCGCGGTCGGCACGGCGGCGGCCAGGGACCTGGTGCTCGGCGCCGAGTTGGTGGACGTGCGCACCGCGCAGCGCAAGGGCTACGTCGACGAGCTCACCCAGCCCGAGACGCTGGACCAGACCGCGGTGCGCCGGGCGCGGGTGCGCGCGGAGCGCGGCGCCGAGGCCTACCTGCTGGCCAAACGGCAGCTGCAGCGCCCGGCGTGGGAGAACCTCCAGCGCTCGGCGGCGACCGAGGACGCGCTGGTCAAGCAGCTCTGGTCCCGGTCGGACACGCACGGCCGGATCCAGAAATTCATGGCATCGATCGCGGAATAGACCGAACGGCAGGATTGACCGCTACCGGAACGGGGAGTGGCATGGGTCAATGCGCGTTCTGCTGGTGCTCCTCACCCTCGTCATGCTCGTAACCGGACCGGCGCCCGCGACGGGCGAACCGGCCGCCGCGCTCGGCCTCGGGTTCGACCTGGACGCGGCCACGATTCCCGAGTTGCAGCACCGAATGGACCGCGGACGGCTGACCGCGGTCGGGCTGACCGTCGCCTATCTCGGCCGGATAGCGGCGGTGGACGGCAAGATCCACTCGGTGACGGCGCTCAACCGCAGGGCGATCGCCGAGGCGGCGGCCAGCGACGCCCGCCGGCGCGCCGGCCGCACGCTCGGCCCGCTCGACGGGATTCCGGTGCTGCTCAAGGACAACGTGGACACCCGGGAGATGCCGACCACGGCCGGCTCACGCGCGCTTGCCCGGTCCCGCCCGGCCGCAGACGCACACCTGGTCGACCGGCTGCAGCGGGCCGGCGCGGTGCTGCTCGGCAAGCTCAACCTGTCCGAATGGGCCAACTTCCGGTCCACCCGGTCCACCTCCGGCTGGTCCGGCGTCGGCGGCCAGACCAACAACCCCCATGTGCTGGACCGCAACCCGTGCGGCTCGTCGTCCGGCTCGGGTGCCGCGATCGCCGCCACGCTGGCCCAGGTCGCGATCGGCACCGAGACCGACGGCTCGATCGTGTGCCCGTCGAGTGCCAACGGGATCGTCGGGCACAAGCCGACCCTCGGCCTGGTCAGCCGCACCGGCGTGGTGCCGATCTCGGCCCAGCAGGACACCGCCGGCCCGATGACCCGCAGCGTGGTCGACTCCGCGATCACCCTGTCCGTGCTGCAGGGCCGGGACCCGGCCGACCCGGCCACCCGTGCCATCCCGGCCGGCCAGCCGCGCGACTACGCTGCGCTGCTGCGCCCGGACGCCCTGCGGGGCAAGCGGATCGGCATCTGGCGACTGTCCGGAGTGGACGCCGACGTCGACCGGGTGGTGAACGACGCGGTGCGCACCCTGCGCGCAAGGGGCGCCACCGTGGTGGACGTGGACCTGCCGTTCCAGGACGAGATCAACGAGAACGAGTTCCCGGCCCTGCTCACCGAGTTCCGCCGCGACCTCAACGCCTACCTGGCCGCGCGGCCGGGCGGGCCGGACACGCTGGCCGAGCTGATCGAGTTCAACCGCAACGATCCGATCGAGCTGTCCAAGTTCGGCCAGGAACTGTTCGAGGCCAGCGAGGCCGCGCCGCGCCCGGACGACCCGGTTTACCTGCAACGCCGCGAGATCGCGACCACGTCGGCCAAGCGGTCCATCGACGAGACCATGGCCGCGCACCGGCTGGACGCGATCATGGCCCCGAGCAACGCCCCGGCCTGGCGGACCAACTACGAAACCGGCGACACGTTCTCACTCGGCTCGTCCGGCCCGGCCGCGGTGGCCGGGTACCCGAACGTGACGGTGCCGGCCGGGTTCGCCGGGCCGCTGCCGATCGGCGTGTCGTTCTTCGCCGGCCGCTGGGCCGACGGCGACGTGCTGGCCCTGGCCGCGGCATTCGAGCGGGCCACCAACGCGTTCCGCCCGCCGCGGTTCATCCCGACGATCGGCTGAACATGGTGCACCATGGTCGGCATGGCGACCGTGGACCGGATCCCGGCCGGCGAGCCGAACGCCGCCGGCCGGATCGACGAGCTCGAGCGCTCCGGTGTCGAGCTGGTCGAGCTGTCCTTTATGGACAATGCGGGGATCGTCCGGGTCAAGACGGTTCCGCTGGGCCGGTTGGCCGCCGCGGCCGCGGCCGGGGTCGGTGCGTCGCCGTGCTTCGAGACGTTCTCCTCGGCCGACATCATGGCCGTCGGCCGCCACCTCGGCGGCCCGGACGGTGACCTGCGGCTGGTGCCGGACCTGGACCGCGCGGTCGCACTGGCCGGGGTGCCGGGCTGGGCCTGGGCGCCGGCGGACAAGTTCACCCAGGACGGCACCCGGTTCGCGGCCTGCCAACGGGCCTTCGCCGCCCGGCAGGTGGCGGCCGCCGGCGAGCACGGGCTCACCCTGCGCATGGCGGTGGAGCACGAGTGGATCCTCGGCCGGTCCGACGCGGCCGGCTTCGTCCCGGCCTTCGACGGTCCGGCCTACGGCCAGATCCGGCTGGAGCAGGTGGCCGGCTACGCCCGGGAGCTGGTGGCCGACCTGCACGCGCAGGGCGTTCCGGTCGACCAGTTCCACCCCGAGTACGCGCCGGCCCAGCTCGAGCTCTCGGTGGCGGCGCGCGACCCGGTCGGCGCCGCCGACGACGCGGTGCTGGTCCGGCATACCGTCCGGGCCCGCAGCCTGCGGCACGGCTGGCGGGCCACGTTCGCGCCGACCGTGGACCCGGACGGCGCCGGATCGGGCGCGCACCTGCACCTTTCCGTGCACGACGCGGACGGCAGCGCGATGGCCGGTGGGTCGGGGCCGGCCGGGTTGCGCCCGGCCGGCGAGGCGTTCCTGGCCGGCGTGCTGCGCGAGCTGCCGGCGCTGGTCGCGGTCGGCGCCGGACACCCGGCGAGCTTCCTGCGGTTGCAGCCGTCCCGGTGGGCCGGGGTGTGGCAGTGCTGGGGGGTGGAGACCCGGGAGACCGCGATCCGAATGGTCACCGGCCTGCCCGGCACCGGGTCCTCCGCGGCCAACGCCGAGGTGAAGTGCTTCGACGGCACGGCCAACCCGTACCTGCTGGTCGGCGCGGTGATCGCGGCCGGACTCGCCGGGGTGGCCGGCGAGTTGCGGCTGCCGCGGCCGGTCACCGGCGACCCGGCCCTGCTCGACCCGGTCGGCCAGGCCGCCGCCGGGATCCACCGGCTGCCCACCACGGCCGGCGCCGCCGCGGACGCGCTCGCCTCGTCCGCGGTGCTGGCCGGCGCGCTGGGTCCGGAGCTGCACGACGCGCTGCTCACCGTGCGCCGGGCCGAAGCGGCGGCGTGCGCCGACCTGGACGCCGCCGCGCTGGCCGAGGCCACCCGGTGGCGCTGGTGAACGGCGACCGGCCGTGCTGACCGACGGTCTGCCCTTGATCGACCAGCACTGTCATGGCGTGGTCACCGAGGATCTGGACGACGCCACGGTGGCCGGGTGGCTGACCGAGGCGCCCGCCCTGCCCGCGCACCGCGACCCGTTCGACTCGTTGCTGGGCAAGGCGGTGCTGCGCTGGTGCGCTCCGGTGCTCGATCTGCCGCCGCACCCCGGCCGCACGGCCTACCTGCGGCGGCGCGCCGAGCTTGGCTGGCGCGAGGTGACCGGACGGCTGTTGCGTGCGGCCGGGGTGTCGGACTGGCTGGTGGACACCGGGTTCGTGCCGGACCCGCCGTTGTCCGGACCGGCCGGGTCGGGACCGGGCGCCGGACACGAGGTGGTCCGGATCGAGCACGTGGCGGAAACCGCGGTGGCGCGGGGTGCCGAGACGCTGGACGTGATCGCCGCGGCGCTGCGCGAGCGGGCGAGCGGGGCAGTGGCACTGAAGACCATCGCCGGCTACCGGTGCGGGCTGGACCTGCCGGCCGCGCCGCCGCCGGACGCCGAAGCCGGTGCGGCGCTTGGGCGGTGGCTGCGGTCCGGACAAGACCGGCTGACCGATCCGGTGCTGCTGGCCTGGCTGGTGCACGAGGCGACCCGGCTGGGTCTGCCGCTGCAGGTGCACACCGGCTTCGGCGATCCCGACCTGCGGCTGCGCGCGGTGGACCCGGCCCTGCTGCACCCGTTCCTGGAATCCACAGTGGACTCGGGGATCACCGTGGTGTTGCTGCACTGCTGGCCGTACCACCGCAACGCCGGCTACCTCGCACACGTCTTTCCGCACGTGCTGGTCGACGTCGGGCTCACCGTGCCGTTCACCGGGGCCCGGTTCGGCGCGGTGCTGGCCGAGGTTCTCGAGCTGGCGCCGTTCGACGCGGTGGTCTACTCCTCGGACGGCCGGGTGCTGCCCGAGTTGCACCACCTGGCCGCCGCGCTGTGGCGGCGGCACACCGGCCGGCTGCTCGACGAGTGGATCGCCGAGGACGTACTGTCCACAGTGGACGCCGAGCGGCTGGCCGGGGCGATCGGCTCGGGCAACGCCGCAAGGGTGTACGGATTGCGGCCAGAAGACCTCTACCCAGGGTGAACGTCGGGTGACAGAATGAGCCGCTCCGGTCCCCTACCCAGAGGTTGCCATACGACGTGTGCTGTTCCATTCCCACGCTCCGGCACGGTCGCTGGTGACTCGACTCGGTCCGCCCGTTCGGGTAGCGGACCAGCTCTTCCTTGCCGCTCATGATCATGACACCGGGCACCTGCAGGCCCGGCTGCACCGGTCCGGCATGGCGCTCGGCCTGGCCGGGGCGCTGCTGTCCGAGCTGGTCCTCGAGGCGCGGATCGACGTGCAGCAGGGCCGGATCGTCCCGGTCAACCGCGGGCCGCTGCAGGACGTCCTCGGTCAGGCGATCCTGGAGGACGTGGTCACCGAGCTGCAGGTCGCCAAGCAGCCGCGCACGGTGCGGGTGTGGCTGGTCTACCTGAGCCACAGCTCGGTCACCCAGGTGCGCAACCGCTTGTGTTTCAACGGGATCCTGCACGAGGTGTCCGGCCGGCACTGGTGGGGCGGGGCGGCGAGCAGCTACCGTGCGGTTGATCTCAACTCCGCGCTCGGCCCGGAGGCGGCCGTGCACAGCCTGCTCACCCACGACCACGCGCCGGACAGCACGATCCCGGCCATGACCTTCGCGGCGCTGGCCGACGCCTGCGGCCTGTTGCCCCGGCTCGCCTGGTGGCGCGAGCAGCGTGCCGGCCTGCGCCGCCGGCTCGACCGGCTGCGCGACCAGCTTCCGCGCGCGGTGCGGGAGCTGGCCGATCACACCGAGGCCGCGGTCGGCGACGCGGTCGTCGGGCGCCGGTGAACCCGAAGGAGGACCGCGTGGTCGGTACCGCACCCCGGACCGGGCAGACCGGTCGCGCGCCGAGCAAGGTGTCGGCGGTGCTGGCGGCCAACCGGCTCGGGGTGGCGGGCGTGGTGTTCTTCGTCGTCGCCGCGGCCGCCCCGCTGACCACGGTCGCCGGCGGGGTCACCACCGGCTTCGCGGTGACCGGCGTGCTCGGCCTGCCGGCCGCGTACCTGGTCACCACCGTGATCTTCGCCGTGTTCGCCGCCGGCTACGTGGCGATGTCCCGGCACATCACCAATGCCGGGGCCTTCTACACCTACCTGGTTCAGGGGTTGGGCCGGATACCCGGCGTGGCGGCCAGTTTCGTCGCGCTGCTGGCCTACAACGCCATGCAGATCGGGCTGTACGGGCTGTTCGGGGCGGCGCTGTCCGGCCTGGTCGGGTCCCTGTTCGGTGCCACCGTGCCGTGGTGGCTGGGCGCGGTGGCCGGGTGGGCGGTGATCGCGGCGGTCGGGGTGCTCCGGGTGGACATCAGCGGCCGGCTGCTCGCCTTCCTTGTGGTCGCGGAGTGTCTGGTGGTGCTCGGCTACGACCTGGTCTTCGTCGCCAACCCGGCCGGCGGCGCGGTCAGCCTGGAGCCGGTGCTGCCCGGGAACCTGGTGGTCGCCGGCTGGGGCGCCGCGCTCGCCGTGGCCGCCGCCGGGTTCGTCGGGTTCGAGGGCGGCGCGGCCTTCGCCGAGGAGACCAAGGATCCCCGGCGCACCGTTGCCAGGGCGACGTTCCTCGCGATCGGCCTGCTCGGCCTGCTCTACACGGTCTCGTCCTGGGCGCTGTCCGTGGCCACCGGGCCGGACGGGGTGGTGGCCGCGGCCCGGCTGCATGGGCCGGCGCTGCTGTTCGACCTCGGCTCCGGACACGTCGGCGCGGCCCTCACCGACATCGCCCGGGTGCTGTTCGTGACCGGCCTGTTCGCCGCGCTGCTCAGCTTCCACAACACCGTGGCCCGGTACCTGTTCAGCCTCGGCCGGGAGCGGGTGCTGCCGGCGGCGCTCGGTGGCACGCACTACCGCACCGGCTCGCCCTACCTCGGCTCGCTCACCCAGTCGGCGATCGCCTTCGTGGTGCTGGCCATCGCCACGCTGAGCCGGACCGATCCGGTGGTCACGCTGTTCTTCGTCGGCACCAGCCTCGGCGCGCTCGGGGTGCTGCTGCTGATGATCGGCACGTCGGCCGCGGTGCTCGGCTACTTCCGCCGCCGGCCGGCCGCGGAGAGCCGGTGGAGCCGCCAGATCGCGCCTGCGCTCGGCGGGGTGTCGCTGGTCGTGGTGCTCGTCCTGGTGTTGACCAACTTCCCGGTGCTGCTCCGGGTGCCGGCCGGCGATCCGCGCGGCTGGGTGCTGCCGGCGCTGTACGCGATCGTCGCGGTCGCCGGCCTGCTCTGGGGCTGGTATCTCAAGGAGACCCGGCCGGAGGTGTACCGGACGATCGGGTTGGGGGCCAACCGGATCATCGGGCGGACCATGAGCGAGCTGGACAGCGAGCGCGGCCTCGACCTGTCCCGGCCGCAGCCGCCGCCGATCATGATGGTCACCGAGCTGCCGACGGTGGTCGACATGCCGCCGGTGGGGCGCAGCGCGCCGGTCCGCTCCGACACCGGAATCGTCCGGCTGCACAACACCTCCGTCGAGCTGGACACGGTGACCACGGTGCTGGCCAAGGCGTTCCACACCGACATGCCGGGGGAGTGGCTGATCCCGGAACCGGACGTGCGGGCCCGGGTCTACCCGGCGTTCTTCCGGATCCTGGCCCGGCACGCGTTGCGCGGCGCCGGCGAGGTGTTCGCCACGGCCGACCGCACCGCGGTGGCGATCTGGTACCCGGCGCCGTACGGCGTCCCCGACGCCGGCCCGGCCGACTACGACGCCCAACTGGCCGCGGCCACCGGCCCGTACCTGCCGCGGTTCCTGTCCCTGGACGCGGCCATGCAGGCCGGGCATCCGGTGGACCGGGCGCACCACTACCTGCACTTCGTCGGCGTGCTGCCCGAGCACCAGGGCCGCGGCCTCGGCTCGGCGCTGCTGGCCAGCCGGCTCTCCGAGCTGCACCGGCAGGGGATGCCCGCCTACCTGGAGGCCAGCAACCGGCGCAACCTGGCGCTGTTCCTGCACCACGGCTTCAAGGTGATCGGCACGGTCACCGTTCCGGACGGCGGCCCCACCCTCTACCGCATGTGGCGCGAAGCCCGCACCCGCTAGCCCCCGACACTCATTGAGAAAAAGTCTCGCCCCACCAACAGATACCTCAGGGGCACCGTGACGCAACCCAGCCACCATCACTCCGCCAACCGCACCACCGGCTGGAACGCACCAACAGCAGTTAATCCCGGAGAGGCGGACTAGCGAGGCGGACTAGCGAGGCGGACTAGCGAGGCGGATCAAGCTATAACTTTGAAGGTCAGGCCGGCGGCGCGCAGCCGGTCGATCAGCGCGTTGCCCATGGCCTGTGCCGTGGTCACCTGCCCGGCGGTGGCCGGCAGCTCGTCGTAGGCCAGGCACAGCGCGGACTCGGCGAGCATCTTGGCGGTCTCGGTGTAGCCGGGGTCGCCGCCGGACACCTCGGTGATCACCCGCCGGCCGCCGCCGGTGCCGGAGAACCGCACGGTGAACCAGGATCGGGCCCGCTTCTGCGGACTGGGTCCCTCGCCCGGCTTGCGCCGGCCGAGCAGCCAGTCGCGGGCCGGTGCGATCTGCGCGAGCAACAGCAGCGCGCTGATCCCGATGCCGGCCGCGACGACCGTGGTCAGGCGCTTGACCGAGGCGAAGTGCCGGTAGGTGAAGTCCGGACCGTAGCGCGGCAGCGCGGCCGCGGACCGGCCGATGATCTGCGGGTCGATGGTGCCGAGCGGCACCGACCAGCGGCCGCCGGCCCGGTGCGGCCGGCCGGTCGGGGTGGCGATCCGCCGGTCCGCCGGGCCGGGGTCGGCGGCCCGCCGGTCCCGGGCGGCGCGCAGCGTCTCCCGGCCGCGGCTGGCCACGACCAGTGCGGAGTGGAAGGTGCCGCCGGAGATCGTGCCGCTGCCGCGCACGTGGCCCTCCACCGTGACCGGCACGCCCTCCGGCAGTTGCTGCACGGTGAAGTACGCGCCGAGGTCGTGCGGGATCGAGTCGAACCCGCAGGCGTGCACCAGCCGGGCGCCGGTCTGCTTCGCCCGCGCGTGGTGCCGCAGGTACATCCGGTCGACGAACTCCGGCTCGCCGGTCAGGTCCAGGTAGTCGGTGCCGTGCTCGGCGCACGCGGCCACCAGCGGCTCGCCGTAGAGCGCGTAGGGACCGACCGTGGTGAGCACCACCCGGGTCGCGGCGGCCACCGCGCGCACCGACGCGTGGTCGGTGACGTCGGCGTGCAGCAGGGGCAAATCACGCACCGCCGGGTTGGTCGCGGCCAGCCGCTCGCGCAGCGCCGCCAGCTTGGTCCGGTTGCGGCCGGCCAGCGCCCACCGGCAGCCGGCCGGCACGTGCCCGGCCAGATACTCGGCGGTCAGCGCGCCGGTGAACCCGCTGGCACCGAACAGAACCAGGTCGTAGTCGCGGTCCGGCATCAGACCCGGTCCAGGTCGGCGAGCGAGGTGGCCACGGCGAACGGCGGGCGGCTGGTCCCGGTGATCCGGTAGCGGCCCCATGGGTCCGGTTCGGACACCAGGCCGCGCGCCGTGCCCGCGCCGGTGTCCAGCACGGCCCGGGCGGCGCGTCCGCCGAGCACGGCGGTCAGCTCGTCGTTCGGGTCGATCCGGCCGTACCAGTGGTAGAACCCGTCGATCGGCTCGAACTGCCCGCGCAGCACCACGGTCACGGCAAGCTCGGCGTTCTCGACGGTCAGCGTGGCCGGGCCGGCGTAGCCCTCCTCGTCGTGCTCGCTCATGATGCAGAGATTACCTGTTACCGCAAGTATCACCTGATTTGGACGGTTCGGTAGTTGAACGGCCACGGAGCGGAGTCCTAAGCTGCCGCAATGGTTGATAACACAACCAACGGCCAGACCCTGGCCGACAAGCTCAACCATCTGTTTGCCCGGTACACGCCGAGGAATGGGCTGGAGTACAGCAACGAGCAGGTGGCCGCGGCGATCACCGCCGGGGGCGAGGTCAAGATCTCGCAGAGCTACATCTGGCAGCTCCGGAAATCCAAAAAGGACAATCCGACCTTCAAGCACCTGCAGGCGCTTGCCGGGTTCTTCGGCGTACCGGTCAGCTACTTCTTCGACGACGAGGTGACCGACCGGGTCAACCAGCAGCTCGAACGACTCCGCTCGGAGCAGCTGCGGCTGAACGAGATCGCCGGCAGCAGCGATGTCCAGATCATGGCCATGCGCGCCGGTGAGCTGTCGCCGCGCCGGCGCCGGCTGGTGATGGACCTGCTCAACGTCGTCTACCGCGAGGAGAAGGCGGAACGCGGCGACGGTTCGAGGGAAGACCGGTGAGGGAACGCGACCTGCGCAGGCGGTGCCGGCGGCTGCTCAACCAGCTGGACATCCGCCCGCCGCTCGACGTCGTCGAACTGTGCCGCCGGGTGGGAGAGGACCGGGGCCGGCCGATCCGGCTCGTGCCGCATCCGATCCCGGTGCCCGGACCGTTCGGGGTGTGGATCACCACCGACGCCGCCGACTACATCGTCTACCAGCAGCAGACCACCAAGACCCATCAGGGCCACATCGTGCTGCACGAGCTGGGCCACATCCTGGCCGGGCACCGCGCCGACATCGATGTCGAGCCGCGCTGTCCGTCGATCGACCCGGACGACTTACGCGATCGCTACCCCGACCTCGACCCCGATGCGGTGCGCCGGGCCCTGCATCGCACCTCCTACGCCACCGAGCAGGAACGCGAGGCCGAAACCGTGGCCACGATCATCCTGCAGTGGGCCTCGGTACTCGACCGGGTCGCCCCGCCGGTGTCCCAGGACCCGACCGCGCGCCGGCTGGGCACCGTGCTCGGCGGCCGGATGGGCTGGCTGTGAGGTGCCGTTGTGACCACGTTGCATGTGCTGCACGGCGCCGCGACCTACACGCTCCTGGTGCTGATGCTGGGCCGCCTCGCGCGGGCGCCGCACAACCTGCCGCTGCGGGCGATCACGGTGATGATCGCGTGCTGGGCCGCGTCCTTCACGCTCGGCCGGGCCGTTGCCGGCGGGATTGCGGCGATCGGCCTTGACCCCATCGAGACCCGGCTGGCTCAGCATCTGGTCCAGATCCTCGGCGGGTACTGCCTGATCGCGTTCTACCTGTGCTCGGCGCTGGACGCGCCGGTCGCCCGCCGGCAGGCGATTCGGCAGGCCGTCCCGCTCGCCGCCGCCGCGGTGCTCATGACGGTGGCCGCCGCGCTGATCCCGGCCGGCCTGCGGGACGCGGCCGCCGTACTGCCGTCCGCCGACGGCGCCGGGCCGGTCGGCGTGCCCGCGATCGCGCTGCTCTACCTGACCGTGAACGGCTACCTGCTCTACGCGTTCTCCGCCGCGCTGCTGTGGACCCGGCGCTACGCCGTCGGCGCCGACCCGAGGCTGCGCCGGGGTCTGGCGCTGACCTCGGTCGGTCTGGCCGGGGTCGTCGTCGCGCTCGCCATCTTCATCGCCGCCAACCTGGTGCGCTGGACCGGCGGCACGATGCCGAGAACCCTCGTCATGGTCGGGATCCTGGCCGTGCTCTGCGGTCTGGTGCTCTTCCTGGCCGGCATGGCCTATCCGGCGGTCGGCATGCGCCTGGCGGCACTGCGGATCTGGTGGCAACACCGGGCGCTGTACCGGCGACTCTGTCCACTGTGGACCTTGCTGCACCGGGAGTTCCCGGAGGACACGCTCAACCGGATGCCGATCAGCCGGTGGCGGGACACCTTCGGGCTGGCCGGTGTGCACCGCCGCTACTACCGCCGGGTGATCGAGTGCCGGGACGGGCTGGTCCGGGTCAGCCCCTATCTCGCGCCGTTCGGGGAGCTTCCGCTCGCACGTCGGCTGCGGGGTGCCCTCGCCGCCCACGCGGCCGGGGTGCCGGCGCCGACCCGGGCGATTCCGGTGGCCGTGCCGAGGGGGGAGGGCCTTGACGCGGATGTCCGCGAGCTGGTGGCGCTGTCCGACGCGCTGGGGGGCACACAAAAAGGGGTTCCGCGCTCGACCGGCCTGGGGGTCACCGGGAGCACGGAACCGTCTCGATGATACACCGCCCTACCGAACTGTGTTGTCAACCTTCCGGTCGAACTTGCGCGCGGCGACCACGGTGCCGGCGGCGGTGACGACCAGGATCGCGGCCGCGATGACGGCGGCGAGGTGCATTCCGTCCAGGAACGCCGCCCGGGCGGCCGCGGTCAGCGCACCGCCGGTCCCGGCGGGCAACTCGCCGGCCAGCATCACCGCACCGCCAAGGGTCTCCCTGGCCACCGCGGCCGCCCCGGCGGGCAGCCCGGCCGGCAGGTGCTCGGCGACCTCCGTGCGGTAGACCGCGGTGCCGATGCTGCCGAGCACCGCGATGCCCAGCGCTCCACCGAACTCCGAGGCGGTCTCCAGTACGGCACCCACCGAGCCGGCGCGCTCCGGCGGGGTGTCGCCCATGATCAGCTCGGCGATCTGGGACATGCCGGCAACCAGTCCGCCGGACATCAGCGCGGCGCCGATGAGCACCGGCCAGACACTCGACTCGGCCTCGGTCGTGGTGAGCACGACCAGGCCGGCGGCGGAGACGGTGAACGACGCGCCGACGAGGTGGGCGCGGTTCACCCCGCGGTGGCCGAGCCCGGCGACGACGGGCGCGGCGAGGCCGACCCCGATCGCGGCGACCAGGCTCCACAGCGCGGCCTCGAGCGGGCGCATGCCGAGCACCGACTGCAGGTACTGGGTGGTGAAGATGGCGAACCCGATCAGGACGAACACGGACACCACGTTCAGGACCATCGCGCCGCTGAACTTGCGCCTGCGGAACAGGGTGAGGTCGATCATCGGGTCGGGCCGGGTGTGCTGGCGGCGCAGGAACACGGCTCCGACCAGGCAGCCGGCGACGATGAGGGCGAGGTTGGCCGGTCCGATCCCGTCCGCCGCGATGTCCTTGATCGCGTAGATCACCGGGAGCACGGCGGCCATCGACAGCGCCGAGCTGACCAGGTCGAACCGGCCGGGTTCGGGGTTGCGGAACTCGGGGATCAGCACCGGCGCGGTGAGCAGGAGCAGCGCCATGGCCGGCAGGTTGATCAGGAACACCGAGCCCCACCAGTAGTGCTCGAGCAGCACGCCGGACAGGATCGGGCCGAGCGAGACGCCGAAGGTCAGCCCGGCGGTCCAGATCGAGATCGCGATGGCGCGCTGCTTCTCGTCGTGGAACATGTTGCGGATCAACGCGATCGTGGACGGCATCAGGGTGGCGCCGCCGATGCCGAGCAGGGCGCGAGCGGCGATCAGCAGTTCGGCGCTTGCCGCGTAGGCGGCGAGCACCGAGGCCAGCCCGAACGCCGCGGCGCCGAGCATGAGCAGGCGCCGCCGGCCGATCCGGTCGCCGAGCGAGCCCATGGTGATCAGCAGCCCGGCGAGCACGAAGCCGTAGATGTCGAAGATCCACAGCTGCTGGGTGCTGGTGGGTTCGAGGTCGGCGTTGATGAACGGCACCGCGAAGAACAGCACCGAGACGTCCATCGAGACCAGCAGCAACGGCAGCATCAGCGCGGCCAGCCCGATCCACTCCCGGCGCCCGGCCAGGACCATGGTCTCCATCTGTGTATCCCCTCTACTGTTTATGTCATACACACAATGGTGTATCTTATACACAGATCGGTCGCCAGGTGTCAACGCGCGGCGCGCCACTAACCTCTGGAGGTCAGCGATGGGAGCCGAGATGCCGGGGAAGAAGGACGAGGCCGCGGAAACCCTGGCCCGCAGCGTCGAGGTGCTCTGGGGCCACCCGGACCGCCCGACCCGCGGCCCCAAGCCGGGCATGTCGGTGGACCGCATCGTGCAGGCCGCCATCGACCTCGCCGACACCGAAGGCATGGCCGCGGTCTCGATGCAACGCGTGGCCAGCGAGTTCGGCTTCACCACGATGTCGCTGTACCGCTACGTCCCCGGCAAGTCCGAACTGATCGACCTCATGGTCGACTCGGTGCTGGGTGACCCCCCCGACCTCACCGCCATCCCGGGCGGCTGGCGCCCCCGCCTGGCCGCCTGGGCCCGGCTCACCATGGACTGCTTCCTGCGCCACCCCTGGTTCCTGCCCGAAGCCCTCCAACGCATGATGGGCCCGCGCCAGATCTCCTGGCTCGAATGCGCCGTCGCCGCCCTCGCCGAGTCCGGCCTCACCGGCGAGGAACTCCTCGGCTCGGTGCTCATCGTCAACGGCTACGTCCGCAGCATGGTCCCGTTCGCCACCGCCCCACCCACCCCGGACCAGGACCGCGGCACCCTGCTGATCCGCCTCATCACCGACAACGCCCCCCGGTACCCCGCCCTCACCTCCGCCATCGCCGACGGCGCCTTCTCCCCCTCCCAACACGACGACATCGAGTTCGGCCTCCAACGCGTCCTCGACGGCATCCAGACCTACATCGATTCCCGCGCCCCCAACTGAAGGTGCGGCAGGACCGGCATTCCGCCCGCCGTGACCGAACCGGGGACCCGGACGGGAGACCTTCCGGGTGGTGTCGGGGTCGGGTGGCATGCTCTGTTGGCATGCGGTGGACGGCGGAGCAGGTGCTGGAGTTGGCGCCTGATCCGGCCTCGGCGCGGGCCGCGGGTGGGCTGGCGTCGCCGGCGCGGTGGGCGCGGCTGGGAGCGTCCGAGCGCGCCGTGTGGGGTGCGTGTCAGGGCAGCGGGAAGGCGCCGTACCAGGTGGGTGTGGACCTGGCCGGGCCGGCGTTCCGGTGCTCCTGCCCGAGTCGCAAGGTTCCGTGCAAGCACGTCCTCGGGCTGCTGCTGCTCTGGTCCGCCGGCACGGTGGGGGAGGGTCCGGAGCCGGACTGGGTGAGTCCCTGGCTGGACCAGCGGGACGCCCAGGCCGCCGCGCCCCGGGAGACCGAGCGGGACGAGGTCGCTGCGCAGCGCCGGCAGGCGCGCCGGGCGGACCGGGTCGCCGCCGGGGTGGCCGAGTTGGACGGCTGGCTGGCCGACCAGGCGCGGCGCGGGCTCGGCACGCTGGAGCGTGGCGGTTGGGCGACGTTCGCCGCGGTGGCCGCCCGGATGGTCGATGCCCAGGCCCCGGGCCTGGCCGCCGGCCTGCGCCGGGCCGGTGAGGCGGCCGGCCGCGGGCGGAACTGGCCGAGCCGGGTGCTCGAGGAACTCGGCCTGCTGCACCTGCTGGTCACCGCGCACGCCCGGCTCGGGGAGTTGCCCGGCCCGCTGGCCGACACGGTGCGCGCCCGGCTCGGCTACACCACCGACACCGCGGAGGTGGCGGCGTCCGGCGAGCGGGTGGCCGACGACTGGGTGGTGCTCGGCGTCATCGACCAGATCGACGAGCGGCTGTCCACCCGCCGGGTCTGGCTGCACGGCCTGAACACCGGCCGCCCGGCGCTGGTCCTCTCGTTCGCCCCGCCCGGCCGGCCGATGGACAACTCGCTGCCGACCGGCATCGTGACCCCGGCGACCCTGGCGTTCTATCCCGGCGCGCAACCGCTGCGCGCGGTACTGGCCGAGCGGTCCGGCACCGAACTGGCCAGCACGCCGCCCGGCACGACGGTGGCCGGGGCACTCACCGGTTACGCCGCCGCGCTGGCCACCGATCCGTGGCTGGAGCGGTGGCCGGTGCTGCTCGCGGACGTGACGCCGGTCCGCGCCGGGGACGGCTGGGCCCTGGTCGACCCGGCCGGTGATGCGTTGCCGCTGCGGCCCGGCGCCGACCCGTGGCCACTGCTGGCCGTGTCGGCCGGCCGGCCGCGCACCGTCGGCGCCGAGTGGGCCACCGCCGGCCTGCTCCCACTGTCCTGTTGGGACGATGATCGGCCGGTGCGGCTATGAAGGAATGGGAGGCGCTGGTCAGCGTCGCCCTGCTGGGCACGACGCGCCGCGGTGTGGACGCCGTGGCGTTGCCGGAACCGGTGCGGCGCTTGGCCAACGCGGCGGGCGGTGCCGACCCGGAGCGCACCCTGCTGGCCGCGGCCGCGCTGCTCGCCGGGTACCGGAAGGCGGGCCGCCGCCCACTGGACGGCGAGTTGAGCCGGCTTTCCCCCGCTCCGGCCGACCACCGGGAGCTGGTCGGTCCGGCCGCCCGGCACCGGCTTTCCATGCTGCTGGGCGGAGAACACCTGCACCTGCTGCCGGAATGGCTGGCCGCGGTGGCCGCGCGGGGGCTGCGCGTTCCGCCCGAGCGGCTGCCGCTGCTCGCCGACGCGGCCCGGGGCCGGCCGGAGCTGCGTGGCCCGGTGACCGCGGCCGCCGGTCCGCGCGGCCCATGGCTTGCGGATCTGCGGCCGGAATGGTCGTTTCTGGCCGAGTCGACCGAACCCGGTGACGACCCGAGGGTCTGGCGGTTCGGCACGATCGCGGCGCGGCACGTCTGGCTGGTCGCCTTGCGGGACAACGATCCGGACGCCGCCCGGGCCGCACTCGAGGAGGTATGGACGGCCGAGCCGGCGCCGGTCCGGGTTCAGTTCCTCACCGTACTGCGAACCGCTCTGTCCATATCGGACGAACAGTTTCTCGAACGGGCGCTGGACGATCGGGCCAAGGACGTCCGGCGGCTGGCCGCCGAGTTGCTCGCCGAGCTGCCGGATTCCGCGCTGTCCCAACGGATGGCCGCCCGACTGCGGCCGCTGGTCGCGGTGCGTGGACGGGTCCTGCAGGTGCGGTTGCCGGACGGCTGCGACGCCGCCATGCAACGCGACGGGATCGCGGCGAACCCGCCCGATGGGGTCGGCCGGCGCGCCTGGTGGCTGGGTCAGCTCGTCTCGACCGCCCCGCTGTCGGTGTGGACCGGATTGGGCGTTCGCCCGGACAAGCTGGTCCGGATGCGGGTCGAGGGCTGCGATCCCCGGCTGCTCACCCTGGGCTGGGCCGCGGCGGCGGTGCGCGAGCGGGCCGCGGACTGGGTGGCGGCCCTGCTGGACGACGACACCACGATCGCCGTCGACCAGGTGGCCGCGATGATCGCCGTGTTGCCGGAGTCGCAATGGGCATCGGTGATCGCCCGGCTGACCCGGCAGCGGCTGATCACCGGCCTGTTCCTGGGCCTGCCCCGGCCCTGGCCGGTCGAGGTCGGCAACCTGGTGCTGGACCGCCTGGCCGGTCACCGGGACGAGCGCGCCGCCGTGCACGTGGCCGACGTCGCCGGACGCGCCGTGCCCCGCGAATGTCTCGACCACCCACTGGCCACCCAGCCGCTCGAGGACGGCGCGTCGCCGTGGCGCCGCCGGCTGGTCGAAACCCTGGTCTTCCGCCGGGAGATGCACAAGGAGTTGCCATGACACCCCTTGCTGAGCCGAGTAGCCGCCAACCGCACCTAAGGGGAACGGAACGCAACCCAGCCACCGGCACGCACCCAAACCGACGGTGCCGACCCAACGTGACCACCACGGTTAATTTCGGAGAGGCGGAACAGTCATGACTCAGGCCGTTCTCCGTCCGCACGCCGAGCAGTCCACTGTGGACGAACTGACCGCGCTGGCCGCGCAGGACGACCGGACCCGCCCGCCGTCCTGGCGGCTCTCGCCGTGGGCGGTGGTGCGTTACCTGATCGGCGGCACGCTGCCGGACGGCACCGTGATCATCCCGAAGTACGTTGGCTCGCAGCGCCTGATGGAGGTGGCGGTGGCCACCCTGGCCACCGACCGGGCCTTGCTGCTGCTCGGCGTGCCGGGCACCGCGAAGACCTGGGTGTCCGAGCACCTCGCGGCCGCGATCAGCGGTGACTCGACCCTGCTCGTGCAGGGCACGGCCGGCACCGCTGAGGAGGCGATCCGGTACGGGTGGAACTATGCCCGACTGATCGCCGAGGGGCCGACCGAACAGGCCCTTGTGCCCAGCCCGGTGCTGCGGGCGATGCGGGACGGCAAGCTGGCCAGGATCGAGGAGCTGACCCGGATGCCGGCCGACGTCCAGGACGCGCTGATCACCGTGCTGTCCGAGCAGACCCTGCCGATCCCCGAGCTGGGCACCGAAGTGCAGGCGCGCAAGGGTTTCAATGTGATCGCCACGGCGAACGACCGGGACAAGGGGATCAACGAGCTGTCCAGCGCGCTGCGCAGGCGGTTCAACACGGTCGTGCTGCCGCTGCCCGACTCGGCCGACGAGGAGGTCGCGATCGTCGCGCAGCGGGTCGGCCAGCTGGGCGCGGCGCTGGAGCTGCCCGAGCCGGAGGCCGGGTTGGCCGAGATCCGCCGGGTGGTCTCGGTCTTCCGGGAGCTGCGGAGCGGGCGAACCGAGGACGGCCGCACTGCGCTGAAGTCGCCGTCCGGCACGCTGTCCACCGCCGAGGCGATCAGCGTGGTGACCGGCGGCCTCGCCCTGGCCGCGCATTTCGGTGACGGCGTGCTGCGGCCGCACGACGTGGCCGGCGGCATTCTCGGTTCCGTGGTGAAGGATCCGGCGACGGACCGGGTGGTGTGGACCGAGTATCTGGAGACCGTGGTTCGGGAACGGGACGGTTGGGCCGACTTCTACCGGGCCTGCCGGGAGATCATGTGACCCGGGTGCTCGGCATCCGGCACCACGGTCCCGGCTCGGCAAGAGCCGTGGCCGAGGAGCTGCCCCGGATCGAACCCGATCTGGTGCTCATCGAGGGTCCGCCGGAGGCCGACCCGCTGGTGGAACTGGTCGCGGACAAGGAGATGGACCCGCCGGTGGCGTTGCTTGCCTACGCGGCGGACGACGCGACCAGGGCGGCGTTCTGGCCGTTCGCGGTGTTCAGCCCGGAGTGGCAGGCGATCAGCTACGCGTTGCGCGCCGAGGTGCCGGTGCGGTTCTGCGACCTGCCGGCGGCGATCCAGTTCGCCACGGCCGGCGACGAGCGGTCCGGTCTCGCCATGGATCCGCTGGCGAAGCTGGCCGAGGCCGGCGGCTACGACGATCCGGAGCGCTGGTGGGACGACGTGATCGAGCACCGGCGCGACGGTGCGCCGCCGTTCGATGCGATCGCCGAGGCGATGTCGGTGCTGCGCGAGGAGTTTCCGGCCGACGTGACCCGGGAACGGCAGCGCGAGGCGTACATGCGCACGGCACTGCGCAAGGCGCGGCGCGATGGGTTCGAACGGATCGCGGTGGTGTGCGGGGCATGGCACGTTCCGGCGCTCACCGATCCACTGCCGCCGGCCGCGCACGACCAGCGGGTGCTCAAGGGGCTGCCGAAGCGGAAGGTGGCCTGCACCTGGGTGCCGTGGACGCACGGCCGGCTGGCCACGGCGAGCGGTTACGGCGCCGGGGTCACCTCGCCTGGCTGGTACCACCATCTGTTCAGCAGCACCGACCGGATCACCGTTCGCTGGTTGACCGAGGTGGCCCGGGTGCTGCGGGCCGAGGATCTCCCGGTGTCCAGCGCGCACGTCATCGAGTCGGTGCGGCTGGCCGAGACCCTCGCGGCGCTGCGGGACCGGCCGCTGGTCGGGCTCGCCGAGGTCACCGAGGCGACCTGGTCGGTGCTGTGTGGCGGCAACGACGTGCTGCTCGATCTGGTCACCCGGCGCCTGGTGGTGGGGGAGCGGCTCGGCTCGGTGCCGGAGCGCACGCCGCAGGCGCCGGTGGCCGCCGATCTGGCCGCCCAGGCCCGCCGGCTCCGGTTGCGCCGCGAGCCGGACGAGCGGGAGGTGGACCTGGATCTGCGCAACGCCATCGGCGCGGAGCGGTCGCAGCTGCTGCACCGGCTGCGCACCCTGGACGTGCACTGGGGCCGGCCGACGGTTTCCGCACGCCGCAACACCGGCACGTTCCGGGAGAGCTGGATGGTGCGCTGGCATCCGGAGTTCGAGGTGGACCTGGTGGCGGCCAGCGCGCACGGCACCACGGTCGCGGCCGCAGCGACCGCGGTGGTCCGGCGCCGCGCGCTGGATGCCACGGTGCTCACCGAGACCACCGCGGCGGTGGAGGACTGCCTGCTGGCCGGCCTGCTCGACGCGCTGCCCGAGGCACTGTCCGCTTTGGACACCCGATCCGCCCGGGACGCGGATGTGGCGTCGCTGATGGCCGCGCTGCCGGCGCTGGCCCGGGCCGCACGGTACGGCGACGTGCGCGGCACCGACACCGCGTCGCTGCGCGCGGTGGCCGAGCGGATGCTGGCCCGGATCCGGTCCGGGCTGCCGCCGGCCGTGCGCGGGCTGGACGACGACGCGGCCGCGGAGATGTGCCAGCTCATCGACGACGTGCACGAGGTGAGCACGCTGCTCGGCCAGGACGCTTCGGAGCGGTGGCTGGCCGCGCTGTCCGGCCTGGTGGCCCGGGACGATCTCGCCCCGCTGCTGTCCGGCCGGGTGACCCGGATTCTCGGTGACGCCTCGCGGATGCCGGTGCCGGAGGTCGCCGCCCGGCTGTCCCGCGCGCTCACTCCCGGCGTGGAGCCGGCAAGGGGCGCGGCCTACATCGAGGGGTTCTTCGCCGGCGGCGCGCTGCTGCTGGTGCACGACGACCGGCTGCTGCGGGTGATCGACCAGTGGCTGACCGGTATCCCGGACGGCACGTTCACCGAGGTGCTTCCCCTGCTGCGGCGGACGTTCGGCGCGTTCGCCGGTCCCGAGCGGCGGGCCATCGGCGAGCGCGCCAAGGCACTGACGATCCACAGTGGACATATCGTGGAACACGCCGAGGAGGTCGACCGGGAGCGGGCCGAGGCGGCTCTGCCGGTGATCGCGCGGCTGTTGGGGGTGGGCGCGGGTGGATGACGAGGAGCGGCTGCGCCGGTGGCGACTGGTGCTCGGTGGCGGCGAGGACGGCACCGGCGTCGGGCTGACCGGCGCGGACCGGTCGGTGGACGCGGCGCTCGCCGCGCTCTACGACGCTCCGGACGCCGACGAGGAGGAGTCCGACCGGCGGCGCACCGGCGGGCTCGGCGGCTCGGCTCCCCGGGTGGCCCGTTGGCTCGGCGACATCCGGCGTTACTTCCCGGGCACCGTCGTGCAGGTGATGCAGCGCGATGCGGTGGAGCGACTGGGAATCACCCGGCTGCTGCTCGAACCGGAGCTGCTCGCCGCGGTCGAGCCGGACGTGCATCTGGTCGGCACCCTGATGTCGCTGAACGACGTGATTCCCGAGCACACCAAGGAGACCGCCCGCGAGATCGTCCGGAAGGTGGTTACGGGACTGGAAAGCCGGCTCGCCGAGCGGACCCGGTCGGCCGTCCGCGGCGCACTGGACCGGGCCACCCGGGTGCACCGGCCACGGCACGGCGACATCGACTGGGACCGCACGGTGCGGGCAAACCTCCGGCACTACTCGCCCACCCTTGGCACGCTGATCCCGGAGAAGCTGGTCGGTTACGGCCGCCGGGCGCAGGTGGTGCACCGGGACGTGATCCTGTGCGTCGACCAGTCCGGCTCGATGGCGGAGTCCGTGGTGTACGCGGGACTGTTCGCCGCGGTGCTGGCCTCGATGCGCGCGCTGCGCACCTCGATGGTGGCGTTCGACACCGCGGTGGCGGACCTGACCGAGTTGCTCGACGATCCGGTCGAGGTGCTGTTCGGCACCCAGCTCGGCGGGGGCACGGACATCAACCGGGCGATCGCCTACTGCCAGGGACTGATCACCCGGCCCACCCACACGTTGCTCATCCTGATCACCGACCTGTTCGAGGGCGGAGCCCGGGACGAGCTGCTGCGCCGGGTGCACGCGCTGGTCGACGCCGGGGTGCAGGTGGTGTGCCTGCTCGCCTTGTCCGACAGCGGAACCCCGGCCTACGACCACGACAACGCCGCGGCCCTGCACGATCTCGGGGTGCCCGCGTTCGCCTGCACCCCGGACCTGTTCCCGGACCTGATGGCGGCGGCGATCAAGCGCGAGAACCTCGCCCACTGGGCGGCGACGGTCAGCTCCTGACGTACTGCCGGAACCAGTCGATCGCCGAGATCCACGCCCGTTCGGCCTCGGCGGCGTTGTAGCGCTGGCCGGTGTCGTTGTGGAAGGCGTGGTCGACGCCCGGGTGCACGTTGATCTGGTACGGCGCCGCGGACTGCTTCAGCGCGGCCTCGACCATATCCCGGCTGCCGGTGATCCGGGCGTCGTTCGCCGCGTAGATCACGTTCACCGCGGCCTTGGTGGCCGCCAGCCCGGTCATGTTCTGCGGGGCGGGGCCGTAGAACGGAACCGCGGCCTTGATCGGGATGCCGGCGGCCAGCGTGTTGAACGTCATCCCGCCGCCGAAGCAGAACCCGGTGACGCCAAGGGCGTCGCCGACCCCGGTTCCGGACAGTGCGGTGAGCGCCTGCTGGACGTCGGAGACCATGTCCGGGACCGGGCGTTTGGCCAGCGCGGCCGAGTACGCCGCCGAGTCGGTGAGCTTGTCGGCGCCGCCGTCGCGGGACAGCAGATCGACGGAAAGGCCGGTGAACCCGGCGGTGGCCACCCGGCGCACGACGTCCCTGATGTGCGGGGTCAGCCCGCGGTTCTCGTGGATCACCAGGATGCCACCGGCGGGCGTGCCGCTGGCCGGCTTGGCGTGGTAGGAGATCAGGGTCGCGCCGTCGACGCCCCGGACTTCCAGGGGGGACACCGAGATCCGGGGGTCGTTCTCGGCGACCGTGACGCCGTCGGTGGTCGGCTGGTCCGGCGGGAGCGCGTAGCTCTGGTTGCTGGTGGTCTCCCGGGAGGCGGGGCCGGGGGCCGGCGGGTTGGCCGGCTCGGCGCCGCAACCCATGGCGCTGAGCAGGGTCACGGTGGCGGCCGCGCTGCCGGTGATCAGCGTGACCCGGCGCAGCAGTTCGCGGCGGGAGATCAACCCGTCGTTGAAGTCCTCGACGTGCTCTTCGACGACATAGCGTTCGAAATCGGTCATTTCGCGCCCTTCCTGGGGTCGGCCGGTCTCATGACCCGCCGTCCAGGAGCGGCGTGGCCGGGACCGACCAGCTCACCCACCCTGCCGGGCGTCCGGACCGGTCCCGGCCCGATCAGGGAGTCGAGCTATGCCGAGGGATCATCAGTGGTGGTGGTCGAGCTGGGCCCGGATCTCGCCGGCCGGGCGCTCGGCGGTGTGCACGTTGACATACGTGAAGCCGGCGCGCATGGCGTTGACGATCTCCGTGAACTCGCCGACCCCGATGCCCTGAGCCGCCGGTCCGATCACGTCAGCCGCCGTGATCGTTCCGGTGATCGATGCCGGGGCGGCCGGGCAGGCCTGCGTCGGCACCGGCGGGGCGATCGGCGGGTTCGCGCACAGGAAGAAGCTGATGCCGCCGGATTGCGCGGCGCTGCCGAAGTGGACGTGCGCCTGGGTGACCGGGGTCGGGTTTTCGGCGTAGGTGAGCGCCCAGCGGATCTCCCCGGCCCGCTCGTTGATAAGCACCCGGAAGGTGCCGTTGGCGGGAGTGGATACGGCGAGCAGCGTCTCGTTATATCCGCTCAGCTGCTCCCGGAAGATGTTGCCGCCGAACGAGTCCACGTCGCCCGGCGCGGCGACGCTGCCGGTGGCGGTGACTGCGAACGTGGCGCCAACCGCTGCCGCCATCACCAACAGACGGTTACGTCTGCTCATCAGTGCTGCCTCCTTGCGGAATGGGGATGGACGATGCCAACTCCCCATAACGCGGCAGAACACTGTTCGGTTCAACCGTTCGGACCCGATTTCCCCCAGGGGTCTTTCGGCGCTGATCGACCGATCGGGCGCCATTCCACCGGAAGCGCCGTTCTGACCTGGACAGTTCGACTTCCTGAGATCACCCGATCGTGTGATAGCCAGCGCCGCCACCCCACCCATCCCGCGAGGTAATATCGAACACACGTTCGTAACCTGGGGTTCGACCCCCTTGGGGGCGGACGTTCCATCCAGCACTGGACCGAATCGATTGGAGGTGCGAACTGGTTCAGTCGATACCGCCTCGCGCGATGAGCTGCGCGGTAATCACGTTGCGCTGAATTTCGTTGGTCCCCTCGCCGACGATCATCAGCGGGGCGTCCCGGAAGTATCGCTCGACGTCGAACTCGGTGGAGTATCCATAGCCGCCATGGATTCGCACCGCGTTCAGGGCGATCTCCATGGCCACCTCGGAGGCGAACAGCTTCGCCATCCCCGCCTCCAGGTCGCAGCGTTCCCCGCTGTCCAGCCGCCGCGCCGCGTGCAACACCAGTTGCCTGGCCGCCGTCAGTTTGGTCGCCATGTCGGCGAGGTAGTTGCCGATCGACTGGTGCCGCCAGATCGGCTTGCCGAAGGTCTCCCGCTCCTGGGCGTACCGCAGCGCGTCCTCGAAGGCCGCCCGACCGACGCCGAGAGCCCGCGCCGCAACCTGGATCCGACCGGTCTCCAGCCCGGTCATCATCTGGGCGAAGCCCTGGCCCTCGACCGCACCGAGCAGTGCCGACTCCGGCGCCCGAAACCCGTCGAACACCAACTCGCAGCTCTCGACGCCCTTGTACCCGAGCTTCGGCAGGTCCCGGGACACCGTCAGCCCCGGCCCGTGCTCCACGAGCAGGATGCTGATCCCGGCGTGCCGTGGCGACGCCGCCGGATCGGTCTTGCACAGCAACGCGATCAACCGCGACCGCCGCGCGTTGGTGATCCACACCTTCGCGCCGTCGACGACGTACCCGTCGCCGTCCCGCCGCGCCACGGTCCGGATCGCCTGCAGGTCGGAGCCACCCCCCGGCTCGGTCAACGCCATGGACGCCCGAACTTCCCCGGTCGCCATCCGGGGCAGCCACCGCCGCCGCTGCTCATCCGTCCCGAACTCCAAAATCAGCCGCGCCACCACCGAGTGGCCCCCCATCGCCCCCGCCAAACTCATCCAGCCGCGCGCCAGTTCCTCGGTCACCGCAACGAAACAGGAGGCAGACACCGGAGTCCCACCCCACTTCTCCGGAATCACCAACCCGAACACCCCCAGCCCCTTCATCACCTCGATCAGCCGCTCCGGATACACGTCCCCATGCTCAAGCTCCCGCACAACCGGCCGCACCTCCCGATCCACGAAGGCCCGCACCGCCCCCACAACCGCCCGCTCCTCAGCCACCAACCCCATCCCATCCACCACACCCACACCACCCTTCACCAGCCATCCTCACCACCACCCCGCCCGCACCTCCCGACGCACCCGCACAAGGTTGACATCGCGCGGCCCCGGCCGCCGAAACGAACCACCGGCGATGCCCGGCGCCTGCGGCGCCGGGCGCTGGGCGCCGCAGGCGCCCGGCGAAGCGGGGGCACGACCCCGCTGCGTTCGGCGAGATGGGGCACCTGATGCGGTTCCACCCGCGCGATGCCAGGTTGGGTGGCTGGCACTCCCGGGCCGGGTTCGGTGCAGGTCTGGTTCATGTGCTTCGGGTCGGTGATGTGGCGTTGTTCGGAATGAACCGCCGGTGATGCTCGGCGCCTGCGGCGCCGGGCGCCGCAGGCGCCCGGCGAAGCGGGGCAGGACTCCGCTGCGTTCGGCGAGATGGGGCACCTGATGCGGTTCTACCCGCGCGATGCCAGGTTGGGTGGCACTCCCGGGCCGGGTTCGGTGCAGGTCAGGTTCATGTGCTTCGGGTCGGTGATGTGGCGTTGTTCGGAATGACCGCCGGTGATGCTCGGCGCCTGCGGCGCCGGGCGCCGCAGGCGCCCGGCGAAGCGGGGGCAGGACTCCGCTGCGTTCGGCGAGATGGGGCACCTGATGCGGTTCCACCCGCGCGATGCACGTTGCGCGGCACCTCGGGGCCGGGTTCCGCAGGATGTCACCTGCATGCGCTTTTGGGCGGTGATCGGGATCTTACTCGGAATGAACCGGCCGCAGACGCTCGACGCCTGCGGCGCCGGGCGCCGGGCGCCGCAGGCGTCCGGCGCAGCCGGGCACGACTCCGCTGCGTTCGGCGCAGCCGGGCACGACTCCGCTGCGTTCCGCGAGATGTCACATCATGCGGATCCACTCGCGCAATGCCACATTGCGCGGCACCCCGTGGGGACCGCAGAACGTAATGTTCATGCCCCTTGGCCGGTGAATACGACGTTCCTCGGACGTGACCGGCGATGCCCGGCGGCCGCAGGCGCCGGGCACCGCAGCGCGGCACCCAGCGGGCGCGGGTGGCGCGTTGTCGCGACGGTGATCGACTCCCGGTCCGGCACCGTGCTACGGCCGCGCGATGGCACATTCATGCGGCGCTGCATGCGCAGCGCCACATTTGTGCCATACCCCGGTAGCTGGGTTCCCTGGAACCTGACGGTCGTCGCAAGCGACTCCCAGGCGATGCCCGGCGCCTGCGGCGCCCCGGCGCCGCAGCAGGAGCTGCCCGTGGCTGGGGGTGTAGTCCCACCACACGAATTCCCGGTCGGACCGGTAGCGGTCGGTACCGGGGATGAGCTGGTCGCTGCTGTTCAGCCAGGTGTGCGCGGTCACGAGGCGGATCATCCAGGACGCCGGCCGGACGCGCGGCTCGAGCGGATCGCGGAGCCGGCGCCGTCATATCGCGGTGCGGGTGTACTCCGCCTCGTCCGGCAGGGAGATCCACCCGACGGTGGTGGATTCCTTGACCGTGATCGGTACCGGGCGGTAGGCGGCGGTGGTCGGGTGGCTGTTGCGGACGACCTCGTCGAAGAACCAGGAGGAGGTGATCAGGGCAAGGGAGCCGGGGGAAGTGGCCAGGGCCTGCTTGAGGTGTGGGGAGCTCACCAGGCGGAAGGCCAGGGTGAGCGCCCGGCCGGTGACCCCGTAGTCGTCGTGGTAGAGCTCGCCGGCGTGGATCGCCATCCGGAGCCGGACCTGTTCCTCGACCGGATGGGTGTGGTTGTGCCGGCGCAGGGCCGTCGCCAGGGCACCGGGAAGCCGCTCGACGAACAGGGCCTTGGGGATGTCGGCCGGGGCGAGCACGAACGCCCCGTCGCCGCGATCCTCGTGATAGCACCCGGCCCAGGGGATCCGGGCCTGGTCGAAGGCGTGGCCGAGGGCCCGGTACATGCCCGCGCGGGCCGCGACCTGGTGCCGGTTGGTACGGATCCGGTCGCCGAACCCCGCCATGTCGATGACCGCGATGGTCCGGTGCACCGCCAGATCGTGTTGTGCGGTCACCGGAATCACCGGGTACTCGGCGGTTTGGCGATGATGCGTGCGGCATCGATCGTGGATCTGCCCGGCGGGGGAGCGGGGGGAACCGGCAGCGACCGCATGCCGGGCGGAGCCGCCCGGGCCAACTCGTCGACCCGCGTGAGAAAGGCGGTCAACCTGTCCGCGTCGTGCACGTCGGGCGCGAACCGTTCCCTGAGGTGATCATGCAGATCGCGCAGCAGGCGGTCGAGCGGGTCGTGGTCGTCCGGCGGACCGTTCCAGGGCGCGGTCATCTTGCCCTCCGGCGGGTAGTTGCGGACAGGCTCGCGGCCGGTTCGGTCCCGAGCCAGGTGGACAGAACCCTGCGGGCCCGGCAGATCCGCTGTCTGGCGGTATCGACCGAACAGGCGCGGAAACAGGCGATCTCCTTGTGCGAGAAGCCGGCCATGCGGAACAGCAGCGGATCGCGCAGGCGTTGGGGCAGCATCCGGATCGCATCGAGGATCTCGGTCGGTTCGGTCTGCCTGGCCGGCCCGACATGGGGTCGATGAGCCGCGCCTCGGCCATGTCGTCGAGCGGCACATGCCGGTGGAACCGGTCGCGGAACAGCTCCCATGCCTTGTACTGGGCGGTCCGGTACAGCCAGGCGCGATCGTTGCCGATCGGCTCGGTCGCCGGGCCGGACTCGTAGATCGCCAGCTCAGCCAGGCTGTCGTTCGCGACCTGGCGGGCTTCGGCCGGCGTGCACCCCAACCCGGCGTACGCGGCCAGTTCCGTGTAGTGCCTGGCACGAAGCTCGACCGCGCGCCGTTGCCGGGCCAAGCCGGTCGGGTCACGCTTCACGTCCTGTTTCCCGTCCCTTCGGCATTCCGTGTCGCCCCGGACCCAAGTGCGCCTGTCCCCAACTCATAGGTGCGCCGGCCGGACCGATCGTGACGAAGATCGGAGCGCTGTCCACGTTCTGTCCAATGGAGGCCGGCTGTAGAGCGGCTGTAGGCGCGGCGGAGCCTGCTCTCGTACGGTCGCCCCGAAACCACGAGGGGCGGGCTGTGTCAGGAAAACTCACGGCGGATCCCGGGCAGTTGCCGCTCGATGAACTGGATCTTCTTGTGCTCAAAGGGGTGGCCGAAACCGCGAGTATCCCGGGTGCGGCGCGGGCGGCCGGGTTGTCGCCGTCGGTGGCCGTTCGGCGGTTGGGCAAGCTGGAGCGCAGGCTGGACGCGGCGCTGGTGCGCGGAGATGCCGAGCGGGTCCGGGTGACGGCGGCCGGGCGCACCGTGCTGGCCGCGGGCGCCTCGCTGGTCGGTGCGGTCGCGGCGGCGGCTGCGCGGGTGTCGGACATGGTGGCCGGCCGGCCGACCGGCATCCCGCGGCTGCGGCTGGCCGGGTTCGGCCGCAACTGGGACGAGTTCGCCGACGAACTGGCCGCGCACGTCCCCGGCATGCTGCTCGAGGTGACCAACCGCGAGCCGGCGGTCGCGGTCGAGCTCTACGACCGGCACGAGGCCGACGCGGTCTACGCCTGGCAGGTGCCCGGCCGGCCGCTGGTCCCGACCCGGCCGGCCGCCGCGCTCACCGTCCTTGACGAGCCGCTCTGGGTGGCGCTGCCGGCCAGCCATCCCAGCGCCGGCCGGTCCGCCGTGTCGTTGCGCGCCCTGGCCGCGGACCGGTGGATCAGCGGACCCACCGAGCAGGCCCGGCAGCTGATCCACGCGGTGTGCACGGCCGAGGGGTTCGCCCCGCACCTGGGCTACACCGCGGACTCCGGCGCCACCGGGCGGAGCATGATCAGCCACGCGGTCGGCGTCGCGCTGGTCTCACCGTTGACCGTGCCGTCGGCGAACAACCGGTCCGGGATCGTGGTGCGGCCGCTGCGCAACCCGCCGCGCCGGCGCCTGATGTTGAGCTCCGACCCGACCCTGATCGACGAGCGGCTGGCCCGCATCCTGGTGCACCGGCTGCGCACCTGCTACGTCAGCGCGGCGGCGGTGCGCAACCCGGGATACCGCAACGGCCCGGACTTCCCGATCGTGGCACCGGATCCGGCGCGGGCGCCGGACTTCGACCCGGAGCTGCTCGCCGGGTTGCGCTCGGTCGACGCCGGCTGCACGGCCTCCGGGGACCCGCGCCGGCTCGGCCTGGCCGACCTGCACCTGCTGCGGGTGGTGTGCGCGACCGGCAGCCTCAACCGCGCCGCCCGCATCCTGCTGATCAGCCAACCGGCGCTGAGCCGGCGCATCCACCGGCTGGAACGCGCCCTCGGCATGGGCCTGTTCGTGCGCAGCTACCGGGGAACCGAGCTCTCGCCCGCGGCGCGCAACCTGCTCTCGGCGGTCGCCGGCCCCGAGGCGGCGTTCCGCGCCACGCTCATGTCCATCCGCTACAACTCCGATCCGCCCGGAACGCCCGGCCTGGCCGTGCCGTCGCACAGTATGTCCAACGGAATGGGCTGACGGCGGAGGGTGCGGTGCGGCAGGTTACCGCGGTGGTGGACTTCGGTACCTCCCATACGGTCGTGGTGGTGTCCGGTCCGGACCTCCCGGCCCGGCTGGTCCGGCCGGCCGGTGCGCCGTGGTTTCCCTCCGCCGTGTTCTGGGCGCGCGACGGCCACCCGGTGGTCGGTGCGGACGCGCTGCGCAAGGCCAGCCGGGAACCGGCCCGGCTGGAGCGCAATCCCAAGGCGCGAATCGGCGAACCCGAGGTGCTGCTCGGCGATTCCGTGGTGCCGACGACGACGCTGGTGCGCGCGGTGCTGGTCACCGCGCTGGCCGAGGCGATCCGGACCGCCGGCGCGCCGGTGCAGCACCTGGTGCTGACCCACCCGGCGGACTGGGGTTCCACCCGGCTCGGCGCGCTGATGAGCGCGGCGCAGGGTCTGGTGCCCCGGCTGTCCACGGTGCCGGAGCCGGTCGGCGCGGCGGCCTTCTTCGCCGGCCGGCACGACATGCCGGTCGGCGCAACGCTGGCCGTGCTGGACTTCGGCGCCGGCACCTGCGACGCCGCGGTGGTACGCCGGGAGCCGACCGGACTGACCGTGGTCGACTGCGCGGGGCTGCCCGACCTCGGTGGTGAGGATCTGGACCAGCGGATGATCGAGCACCTGCGCCGGGCCCGGCCGGTGCTCGGCGACCTGCTCGACGAGGCCGAGCGCACCCGGCCGGTGGCGCTGGCCGAGCTGCCCGAGGTGTCCCGGCTGCGCGAGGACGTGCGGCGGGCCAAGGAGGAACTGTCGCAGCAGCAACAGGTTGAGGTCGCGCTGCCCGGCGGGCTGCCGGAGGCGTTGCTGACCAGGGCCGAGTTGGAGGCGACGATCGGGCCGGAGCTGGACCGGGCGGTCGAGTTGCTGGCCGGCGCGGTCCGCTCCGCCGGGCTGTCCGGCACCGACCTGACCGCGGTGCATCTGGTCGGCGGTTCGAGCCGGATTCCGTTGCTGGCCCGGCTGTTGCGGGCCCGGCTGCCGGTTCCGGTGCTGCTCGACGAGACGCCCGAGCTGGTCGTCGCGCTCGGCGCGCACACCGTGGTGGAGCCGGTGGGCGAGACGGACATCGCCGGGACATCCCGCGCCGCACCGCAGGCCCGGGAACCGTCGGGACCGCGCGGCCCGGCCAGCGCGCCGGCCGAGCCGGCCGAGCCGGCCGCGACCCGATCCCGGCGCACGGCGACCGTGCTCGCCGCGGCGGTGCTCGTCGTGCTGCTGTCGGTGTTCGCGACGCTGCTCGGCACCGGCGTGTTCGACCGCTCGCTGACCGGGGCGCCGGTCGCCCAGCCCGGTGCGGTTCCTCGGCTGACCCTGCCGGAACCCCAGCCGGGCAAGCGGATCGAGAATTCCGGCCGGCCCACCGCGGCGCTGCCCGAGGTGCGAACGGGACAGTACGCGGTGATCCGGCATCTGCCGGACCGGCCGAACACCGACTGGCGGCTGGACTCCTTCGACGACACCGATGCCGGCCACCGCAGGCTCACCGAGGCCGGCAACCAGGCGCCGGCCGGATACCGGCTGGTGCTCGTGCGGACCACCGAGCGGCTCAGCCAGGCGGTGCCGAACTTCGTGCGCACACCGGTGTTCCTGGTCGACGACCGGGGCCTGATGATCAGCCCGGTGACCGGCGCGCCGAACCTGCCCGAGGGCTGCCCAGGCCCGTTCGACCCGACCGCGGTGGCCAGCCGGCACCGAGGTGCCGGCCTGCCTGCTTTACGCCGTGCCGGCGGCGACCCCGATCGTCGAGGTGGCCGCGGCCACCCTGTCCCATCGCAGCCCGACCAACCTCTACGTCAAGGAGTCCATCCCGAACGGTGCCCGGGTCCCGGTCACCGGCGCCGCCACCGCCGGCCGGGCCCCCGCCGAACTGTCCGGCGCGCTGCCGGCCGGAACCCCAATCCCGGTGCGGGCCAACAACTTCGTCGCGGACGTGGCGGTCGTGGACGTGCTGGAGGACATCTCCGCCTACTTCGACGTGGAGTACTCCAACGAGGCGGTGGTCGGCCTGCCCGGCACCCGGGCCGTGCTGGTGCGGGTGGCCGCGCGACTCGCCGAGCCGGTGGCCGGCGACCGGCTGCCGGTCGTCGAAGTGTCCGTTGTGGACGATCGAGGTGCGGTGGTGCGGTCGCCGTTCCGGGCGCAACGGCACGAGTGCACACCGCTGGCTCCGGCCGGAGCGCTGACCGGGACGCTGGCGTTCTGCGCGCTGGTCGCCCTGCCGCCGCGCACACCGGTGCGCGCGGTGCGGGTCGGCATCGGAACCACCCAGGACGTCACCGGCATCTGGGCGCTTACCTAGATCTCCATGCCGAAGGCCCGGGCGATGTCGGCCACCGTGAGCGGGAAGGACTCCAGCCGGGGCGCGGTATCCAGCGCCGGGAACGGCGTCGGTGCGCCGGGGGCCGGCAGGTAGAAGATCCCGGTGACCCGGATGGGCGCGCCGCCGGCCGGGTCCTGCTTCTCCCAGATCAGCCCGCGCATCCGGTAGCCCTGCTCGGCGAGTTCGAACGAGGTCGCGAGATCGCCGGCCGGCGCCTCGAATGGCGCGCAGTTGTACTGCGGCAACCGGGTTCCGGGTTCGGCGCACGGCTCGGCCGGCAAGCCGTACGCGGTGGCCGGATAGGCGCCGCGGGTGCGGTGCAGCCCGATCAGGTACCCGTAGCGGCCGCCTTCCGCCCACAGCATGTGGAAGCCGTAGCCGTACCGGCCGCCGCCGTCGAACTCGTCGCTGCGGGTGCCGAAGTGCTCGACGATTCGCCCGGCCGGCAGCCGGTTCTGCACGGCGTACGTGGTGAGCGTGTCGGCGTCGGTGTCCCGCCGGTGTCCGGCCGGGATCCGTGGCCCGGTCGGTTCGGTGCTGGTGGCCGTCGCCGGTCCGGTGCCGAGGACCGGCGGCGGTTCCGGCGGTGCCGGCCGGTGCAGGCTCCACGGCACCGCGATGGCCAGCACGGTGATCACCGCCGCGGCCACCGGCACGATCCGCCGGGTGTGGAACCGGCGGCGGCCGCGCCGCAGCACCTCCTCGAGATCGACCCCGATCGCCGGTTCGTGCTCCGGCAGGCAGCGCGTGAGCGCGCGGCGCATGGTCAGGTCGAGATTCCCGATGTCGTCGGGCATGTCAGCGCACTCCACGGTCTTCGCTCAGGTACGGCCGCAGCGCGTGCACGGCGCGGTGCAGTTGGCTCTTCACGGTGCCTTGGGAGATGCCGAGCGCGGCCGCGGTCTCGGCAACGCTCAGGCCGTCCCAGTAGCGCAGCACCACGACGGCCCGTTGGTGCGGGGTGAGCGCGGCCAGCGCATGCCGCAGCACCAGCCGGTCGTCGGCGACGGGTTGCGCGGCGGGCAGGTCGGGGAGGTCGGGCACCGGGTGCTCGCGCGCCGGCTGGCCGCGCTTGCTCGACAGGAAGACGTTGATCATCACCTTGCGCAGGTAGGCGTCGGCCGTGTCCCGCCGCACCCGGTGCCACACCCCGTAGAGCCGGACGAACGCGGCCTGCACCACGTCCTCGGCGTCATGCCAGTTTCCGGTCAGCAGGTAGGCGGCCCGGCGCAACCCGGCGACCCGGTCCGCGAAGTACACCGCGAACCCGCTGTCCGTCGTCCCGGCCATGACCGTCTCCCCGCGTGGTTGCGGCGCTACACCGGGTTGCCGGCGGTGCTGCCGGTCCGGGCGGCGAAGAACCGGTTGGCGTCGGCGGTGAACAGCAGCACGATCACCGCCGCCGAGGCCAGCGCCATCACGACGTTGATGATCTGCAGGATCACCAGCGACGGGGCCAGGAAGGCGAGGCCGACACCGACGATCACCAGGGCGGCGAACACGACCGCGACGATCCGCGCCCAGTTCTTCCCCTTCGGAAGGTTGATCGCGGCGAACGCCAGCAGCGCGGTGAGTGCCAGTGAGACGATCGAGACGCCGACGAACTGCGGCGCCATCTCGGCGGCGGAGTCGCGCGGCAGCCAGTCCAGAGTGTGCTCCGCGATGTAGGCGTCGACGAGATCGTCCTTGAACGCGATGGTGAGCACCACCCGCAGTACCGCGAGGGCGAGAATCGCCCACACGGCGTAGGTGGCGTTGCGGACCGGGCTGGGGACGGGCATGAACGTTCCTTCCATGGTCGGGGTGCCCTCGGTCGAGGTGGCACGTTGGACTACCACGGAAGGGCGGAAAGTTCCGCCGCGGCCGAACCTTTTCGGTTATGCCGGATAGCCGTTGGGCTGGATGGCGCAACGGCGGGGTCGGTTTCGGCGCCGGGCACCGGGTCCGCGCCGTCCCGGTCGAGCAGCCGGCGGGCCCGCAGCGCGATCTCCATGGTGAACAGCTCGTCCGGATCGGACAGCCGGTCGCCGAGCAGTTCCTCGATCTGGTGCATCCGGTACCGCACGGTCTGCGGGTGGATGCCGAGCCGACCGGCGATCTCGTTGACCCCGCCACGGGTCTCCAGCCAGGCGAGCAGCGTGCTGGCCGAGCGTTCCCGCTGCTTGACGGTGAGCCCGGCGAACGGGGCCATGGCCCGATCGATCAGTTGCGCGATCAGGAACTCGTCGGACAGCAGTGCCAGGGTGGCCAGGTGGTCGCGACACCAGGTGACCGGCGCGGACGGCAGCACCTCGCGCTGCACGAGGGCGACGGTGCGCCGGGCGCAGTCCAGCGAGCGCCGCGCCTGGGCCAGCGGAACCACCGGGCCGACCGCGGCCCGCTGCCCGCACAGCTCCCCGGCCAGGACGCCCACCTGCTCGTCCGGATCGGGCAGGACCAGGCAGGGTGAGCCGCTCTCCAGGTCGACGAGCACCTGCCGGCCGAGCGAGATGGCCGGCCGCTGGTGTTGGTCGTCGCGGTACTCCAGGGCGACGACGGCGACCTGGTCCGGCACCGTCCAGTCGGTGGCCGCGGCCAGGTCCACGATGCTCTGGCGGGGGACCGGCTGCTCGGACAGCAGCAGCTTGAGCAGTTGACGGCGGCGCCGCTCGAGCGCGCCGGTGGCGTGCGCCTGCGCCTCGGTGTAGCCCTCGATCGCCACCGTGCTGATCTCGTCCACCCAGGCGAAGCTGGCGTCGGCGATGGCGAACAGGACGTCGGTGGGCACGCCGATCCGCCGGCCGATCACGCACACGTGCCGCCAGAACACCCGGGCCCCGACCCGCACCGCGGTTTGCAGCGCGTCCATCGTGCGGCCCTCGAGGAACTCCACCCGCCCGGCGTAGCGGAACACCGGCTTCCAGTCCGACTGGTCGACCTCCGGGTTGCCGACCGTGTCCAGGCATTTGGTGATGGCCATCTCGACGGTGCCGATCAGCACCTCGCGGAACTTGCCCTCCAGCGGCTGCCGGTAGGCGGGCACGACCCGCTGAATCTCCCGCACGGCGTCCCGGACCATCAGCGCGGTCACCGGGCGCAACGCCTCGACGAAGCCCCGGGGGATCTTCGCCCAGATGCGCTGGGCCACTCCGAGCTCGGCGGCGGCGGCGTTGCCGTTCGGCTGGATCGGCATGACCGACCCTAGAATCGGCCGGATCGGCATGTCAAAAACCCGCATTCTGATCGTGGCCGGGTGACAACTTTCGCGACCCGTCCTGTGGGCCGGTGACAACGTATTGACGGGGATTATGCGTTGTGCTCCGGCAGGTTGTGACTGGCGGAGAATAGCTAGTAATTTCCGGCATCTGGCGTGTTTCTCCGGCGCGGAAGAGGTCAGATGAGGGCGAGGCAATTCGCGGCCGGGCTGGCCGCCGCGGTGACCGTGTGCATGGTCGCGGCCGGCCTGCTGCTGGCCGGCGGAAGCGGCTCGGCCGAGCCGCGTGAGCTGACCCTGCAGTACGACTGCACCTTCCCGCTGATCGGCCAGCAGCGGGTGACCGCGACGATCAGCGCGGACATTCCGAGCACGATCGAGGAGGACACGCCGAGCGAGTCGTTCGTGATCAACGCCCGGGCCGACTCGGGGGTCAACGCCACGGCCGGACTGGTGCTGGTGGGTGCGACGACCATCGAGGGGTTCGCCGACTCGTCCACCCGGATCACCGCGCCGGGCATCGACCTGCCGCTCACCGTGCCCACGACGATCCCGACCCAGCCGGTGCCGCCGCTCAACAACCCGCTGATCCTGAACGCGAACGGCACCGCGCCGTCGGTGACCTTCCCGGAACCAGGCACGGCGCGGATCAACGTGGGCGCGCTGGCCCTGCGCGCACTGCACCCGCGCAACGCCCAGGGCGGCGACACCGGTCTCGGCGTGTTCGACGCGCCGTGCACGCAGCTTCCGGACCAGAACACGCTGCTGGCCGAGATCACGGTGACGCCGGCCGAGACGACCACGACCACCACGACTACGACCACCACCACCACGGACGAGACCACGACCACCACGACGACCGACGAGACCACCACGACGACCACGACGACCGACGAGACCACGACGACCACCACGACGGACGAGACGACCACGACGACCGACGAGACCACGACCACGTCCGACGACACGAGCACGACGACAACGACGACCACGACCGACGAGACCACGACCACCACCACGACCTCGCCGACCACGACCACGTCCGACGAGACCACCACGACCACGTCGCCGACCACGACCACGTCCGACGAGACGACCACGTCGGACGAGACCACGACCTCGGACGAGACCACGACCTCGGACGACACCAGCACGACGACGACCACGCCGGCCGAGACGACCACCAGCACGACGACCGCGGTGGTCCCGGCGAACAACGCCAACGTGTCGTCCGGCGACACCGGGAAGCTGGCCGATACCGGCGCGTCGGTGCTGGCGCCGATGTCGGTGGCGATCGCGCTGATCGGGCTAGGGATCGGGTTCCTGTGGCTCCAGCGAAGGAGAAGCGCCCACTCGCGGTAATACTGGGTACCCTTACGAGGTACCTCATCCGGTCGATTGCGGGGCAGCGTGACTGGTGCGTACACCGAGATTGGTCGCAAGCTGCGGCAAATCCGACACGCGCGTGGCAAATCGTTGACCGTGATCGCCGGGCTCGCCGGGATCTCCCCCTCCTACCTGTCCCGGCTGGAGAACGGTGAGCGGGCGCTGGACCGCCGGTCGCTGATCGTGGCGCTGGCCGACGCGCTCGAGGTCGCCCCGATGGAGATCACCGGGGTCGGCGCGGTCACGCCCGGCCCGGCGGACGAGGACCGGTCGCTGATCGCGGTCCGGATGGCCCTGATGTCGGCCGCCATGAACGAGCCCAACGGAACGGTCCAACCGGCCGCCGTGCTCGGCGCGCGGGTCGCCGACGTGCTCGACGCGCAGCGCGACTGCCGGCACACCGAGGTCGGCGAGCTGTTGCCGGCCCTGATCCGAGACCTGCACACCACCGTGGCCGCCGGCCGCGAGGAGCGGGAGGTGCTGCGCCTGATCGCGCTGCTGCACGTGCAGGGCACCGAGGCCTGGCTGACCGACGTGGGTGCGTCGTGCGATCTCGGCTGGCAGGCCGCGATGCTGGCCCGGCAGGCGGCCGAGCGGCTCGAGGACGACCAGATGACCCACGCGGTGGCCGCGTTCGGCACCGCGTTCGCCCTGCTGGCCGCCGGCGCGTTCGACCTCGCGGCGACGACCCTGGCCGTTCCCGTCGTCGGCACCGGCAGCGACGAGGCCATGCAGGTCACCGGGATGCTGGCGCTCACCTCGTCGCTGGTCGCCGCGGCCAGTGGGCGCCCGGCCGAGCGGGCCGCGGCGCTGGCCGAGGCCGCCGACCTGGCCGAGCGGACCGGCAACGGCAATGCGATGTGGTTCGGGTTCGGGCCGAGCAACGTCGGCATCTGGCGGATGTCGGTGGCTCTGGAGAGCGGCGAGTACGCCGAGGCGGCGCGGATCGCCGGCACCATCGATCCGGACGCGATCCCCTCGCCCACCCGGCGGTCGCACTACTGGCGCGAGTACGGCGTGGCGCTGGCCCGGTTGCCGCGCCGGCACACCGAGGCGGTGGTGATGCTGCGCCGGGCCGAACGCATTGCCCCGGCCCGGATCCACCGGCACCCGATGATGCGCTCGGTGATCGCCGAGCTGCTGGCCCGGTCCCGCCGGGATGCCGTCGGCCGGGAGCTGCGCGGCATGGCGTACCGGGCCGGGTTGCCGGTCCAATAACCCGTCCGGGTGAGGTTGCCACCTAGGCAAAACCCTTGGGTACCACCGTTTGTAACCTTCTGTCGTGGATGGCAGACGGTAGGTCACCGGTGATGCCGCGGGTGAGTCGCCCTCCCCGCGATGCCGCCGGAAAAGTGCCGGCAGCGCCTGGCCGGCACGTAACCGGCCCCGCCGCGAACAGCGGCGGGGCCGGGTTCTTTTGTGTGGAGCGGTTACCGCCGGGCGCGGGACGCGGCGGGTGGCGCCAGGGTCGCCTGAATCGTGTTCCCCGGGCCGGTGGTGAGCATGCTGACCAGATCGTTCAGCACACCGCAGCCCTGCAGGGCCGGAATCGTGTACGTACCGGACACCGAGCCGCCGGCGATCGGGTCGAAGTTCGGCCCGGAGCGCAACGGGATCTCGGCCGGAGTCCGGGTCTGGCAGGTCGGTCCGCCCGCGATCGGGAAGCCGAAGATCTTCACCTGCGGCAGCTTGATCGTGGTGCGGGCGGTGGCCGACAGCACGCCGGCGGCGAACGTGCCGGTGGTGCGCTCGGCCTGGACGAACTGGATCTTCGCGGTGGCCGGCAGGAACCCGAGGACGGTGAACCGCCCGGTGGTCGGGTTGAGTTGCAGGTCCGCCGAGAAGTTGCCGGTCGCCAGGTTGAGCAGAGCCGCGACCGAGCCGCTGACCTGGATCGTGCCGTTGGCCGCCCTGATGGTCGACGAGCCGGTCAGGGCGAAGTTGACCGGAAGGTCGCCGCCACCGCCGCCGGCCTGGGTGCGGACGGTCACCGCGTTGCTGGCCGGCGAGGTGTTGCCGGCCGCGTCGCGGGCCTGGACGGTGAAGGTGTAGCTGGTGTCCGCGGTCAGGCCGGAGACCGTCGCCGAGGTGCCGGTGACGCTGGTGGCCAGGGTGCTGCCGTTGAACACGTCGTACCCGGTGACCCCGACGTTGTCGGTGGCCGCCGACCAGGACAGCGAGACGCTGTTCTGGGTGGCGCCGGTCGAGGTCAGGTTGCCAGGGGCCGTCGGCGGCGTGGTGTCCACCGGGGGCTGGCCGGGCTGGGTCTGCGCGGTGACCGATGGGCTGGCCGCCGAGACGTTGCCCGCCTCGTCCCGGGCCTTGACCGTGAACGTGTAGCTGGTGGCCGCGGTCAGGCCGGTCACCGTCGCCGAGGTGCCGGTGACGGTGGTGGCCAGGGTGTCGCCGTTGAACACGTCGTAGGCGGTGACCCCGACGTTGTCCGTCGACGCCGGCCAGCTCAGCGAGACGCTGTCCGTCGTCGTGGCCTCGACCACCGGTTGGCCGGGCGCGGTCGGCGCCTCGGTGTCACCGCCGCCTCCGCCGTCGGTGACCGTGATCTCGGCGAGTGTGGTGTTCTGGCCCGCGACCGTGGTGCACGGCGCGTCGAACACGCCGAGACCCGTGTCGCCGCCCTGGGCGTTGCGTGGGTGCAGGGCCCGCAGGGCGAGCGTTTCCACGCTGATCCGGGCGGTTCCGGCCTGCGGGAACGTCACCGAGGGAGAGGTGCCGGTGGCGTTCAGGATCAGCGGCTGACCCTGGGCCGGAACGGGTTGGACGGGAATCTGCGCCGGCACCGTCAGCGGCAGGTCGATGCCGGGAGCGGTGATCCGGGATCCGGCGTCGGAGAACCCCTCGATCGTCGTCGCGCCGACCAGCACCAGTCCCGCGGTGGCGTTCACCCCGGCATTGGCGACGGCGTTGATGGCGAATGGATCGCTGGGCGTGTTCACCGGAATGGTGGCCGGGATGTCCGCGGAGATGGTCACGGTCACATCCTGGTTTCCGATCAGCGGGAAGGAGCAGTTGAACCGCAAGGTCAGCTCGCGCGGCTCGGCGGAGCTGTTGCCGGCGCTGACCAGCAGACCGGCCACGACCGCCCCGGCGGTGCCCGCCGCGGTGAGTCCCGCGACCAGCCTCCTGGATATTTTTCGATGACTCACAATCATCCTTCCGTACGTATCAACGGTGATACAAAACCGCGTGGAACGGCAGGTGAATCGGGGCCACATGATGGCTACCGACCAGTAAGTTATCCAGGCTGGTATGGGTGGGCAAGGCCGCTGGGTCAAAACCGATACAGCGCATCGAAAACTTGTCAACGGCGGCTACGGATCCCCAGTGTTATTGGCATCGGGGAACACATGCGATGCATTTGTGTAAAATTGCTAAAAAGCGTTTCTGAAATACTCCGCCGCTGAGCAATGTCGTACCCCGGTGGCAGGCTCGGCCCATGCGATACGGACTGAGCGTATGCACGTTGGGTGACTACGCCGACCCTGGCCGGGTGGCCGACCTGGCCCAGGTCGCCGAGCAGGCCGGCTGGGACGGCCTGTTCGTCTGGGACCACCTCGGCTTCGCCTTCGGAATGCCGTCCGGTGACCCGTGGGTGACCCTCGGCGCCGTTGCCCAGGCCACCTCCCGGCTCCGCATCGGCCCCGCGGTCACGCCACTGCCCCGGCGCCGTCCCCAGGTGGTGGCCAACGCCGTGACCAGCCTCGACCTGCTCAGCCACGGCCCCCTTACCCGAGTTGCCACCCCAAGGACCTGAGTTCCCAGTCCCACCAACCGAGTTGCCAGTGTGGGCACATGAACTGCCGGTTCGGGCCCGCCCGGCCAGCGCGCCGGGCCGCGCCTGCGGCGCGGCCCGGCGCCGCAGGCGCGGCCCGCCTGGAGCCCGGCAGTGGCGCCGAACCCGCATCTCACTGGGCTGGAGTCGGCGGCTTGGCGGGCTGGAGTCGGCGGCTCAGCGGACCGGACACGGGGACTCGCCGAGGATCGCGGTCATCACGGTCGGCGAGTTGCCATCTCGGGCACATGAACTTCCAGTTCGGCACATGGACGGGCCC
>NZ_DASUCC010000062.1:0-42657 GCF_035762905.1 Actinophytocola sp. | reverse complement strand
GGAGACATGACCGGTGTGCCACTGGCCGAAAACTTCACCTTCACCGGCCCGATCGCCAGCTTCTCCGACGCCGACCGGTTTCGGACCATGGCCCGCCAGGCCGGCGCCGCCGTGCGCAGCTTCGCCCTACGCCACCAGTTCATCGACGGTGACCTGGTCTGCTCAGTGATCGACTGGGAGATGGCGATGCTGCCCGGGGTGCTCACCGCCGCCGAGATACTGCAGATCAAGGACGGCACCATCGTGCGCGGCGAACTGATCTACGACGCCGAAGACCTCCGCAAGGCGATGACATCCACGCCGTAACACCCGCGCGCGGGATTACCGCCGGCCGCGGCAGCCGGACAAGGTAGGCCACGCTCGCGACGATGAACGCCGGCACGGCATCGGTGTCTACTGTGGACAGACGGGCCTTGTCGAGCGGGCCGTACTCGGCGGCGCCGGTGCCGTCGATGCCCGGTGGGCGGTGCGCCTGGAAGTAGGCCGTCTTCGGGTAGTTGGCGAGCGTGTCGTAGTAGCCGACGATGAACGCGTTGGCGTAGATGTCCCGGTATGGCGGCGGGCCGAACTCGCGCATCCGCTCGGCCAGCGCGGTGTCGCCGGTTCGGGTCGCGTGCTCGAGCAGCTGCCGGTAGATGATCTGGTCGCTGGCGAGCTGGCTGGCCATCTGCCCGGCGCCGATGTAGGCGTGGAAGAGCTCGGGGTTGCGTTGGGCGGCAAGCACTCCCAGCGTCGAGCCCCACGAGTTTCCGAACAGGTAGATCTTCTCGGCGCCGAACCGGGCGGCCAGGTACCGCGCCAGCGCCACGGTGTCGGCCACCGCCTGCTCCAGAGTCCAGGTGCTGGACGGATCCAGCGCCGCATAGGAGGTCCCGGCGCCGCGCTGGTCCCAGACCGAGAACACGAAATCGTCCTCCAGGCCGGCCATGTACGCGCGGGTGTACCCGAGATCGCTCTGCCCGGGTCCGCCGGCGAGGTAGAGCAGCACCGGGTTAGCCGTACTCCGCGCGCGGATCAGCACGGTCTGCTCATGCCCGCCAAGGGAGACCTTCGCCAACTCGGCGACGCTGCCGGCCATCGGCCGGCCGTCGGCGGCCAGGATCGGCTCGGTGCTCCCGGGCCGGGCGAGCAGCACCCCGAACGCGACCAACGCGACGGCCAGCATGGCCACCACGATGCGCCGAACCCACAGCGCTACCCGGTACCACCCAACCGGTTCGCGGTATCCGGGCGCGGTTCGCCGGGCCAGGCCCGCTCCCCGGCCGCGCCGAGCATCATCGGCACGAGCTGCACAACGGCCTGAAACCCACCGCCCACCACGAACACCAACACCCCGATCCTGGCGGACAGGTCCGGCCGGTCGACCGACGGGCCGACCACACCGATCCGCCCGATCTCGCAGGCGACGGCGAACGCGGCCGGCGCGACGAGCACCGCCCACCGGGACCGGGCCACCCACCCCGCGACACCGCCGACCAGAAAGCAAACAGTCATCCCGGCCAGAACCTCAACCGGCGTTATCGGGCCACGCGGCATGGCCAAGGCCGTCGCCAGGCCAGCGGCCGCGCCGACCAGTGCGGCGGCGCCCAGCCGCCGCCAGCTTGTTCCAGCCACCGTAATGCTCCGGGACGAGCCGGCTCCGGAATCGTGTTCGAACCCACCCGGACCCGCGCCTGCGCCGCCCGCGCCTCGGACAACCCCCGCACCAGTTGCTCGGTCGCGCTCGCCGAGAAGTCCTTTCTGACCCTGCTGTTGGCCTCCCGTCCACACTGACCCGACCACTGCCGGCCACACGAGGGACCAACGGCACGCACCGCCCCAGCCGAAATGCCCACAACACCTGGTCACCCGCGAGCGGCGGGAACCTTGGTCCGCACCGTGCGCGGGTCTGCCACGAGGGGCCAAGGACCCACAACGGCAAGGACTCTCGACGGGTTTGCCGGGCGTGGCCGGTGTCCAGACTGGAGTCGAGGGAAGTGGTCAGAATGCGTGGGCAGACACCGAACCGGGCCCGGCTCTGGTGGACGGTCGGGCTGACCATCGCGGTCGTGATCGCGGCTGTCGCGCTGATCACCCGCGGCCCGTCCACCTACCCGGGCACCCCCAACGTGGCGCCCGGGACGACGCCGACGGCCACCGCACCGGCGGTCCCGCCAGCGGGAGCACCCGGCCTCGCGGTCAAGATCGACAATGTCCGGGACGCGCGACCCGCGACCGGTCTTGGCGCCGCGGACGTGGTGTACGTCGAACCGGTCGAGGGCGGCCTGACCCGCCTGGTGGCACTGTATGACGGCGAGGTGCCGGCGGTGATCGGGCCGGTGCGCAGCGCCCGGCGCACCGACATCGAGCTGCTGGGCCAGTACGGGCGACCGGTGTTCGCCTACTCCGGTGCCGCCCCGGAACTGCTGCCCGCCCTGCGCGCGGCGAACCTGGTCAACGCCTCGCCGGCCGAGGTGCCAGGTGCGTACCACCGCGGTTCCGAGCACTCCGCACCGCACAACCTCTACCTGTCCGCCCGGCGACTGCCGGGCGGCTCGGCCGCCCCGGCCACACCGGCCCTTCAGTACGGTGCCGCCCCCGCGACCGGCGCCCCGAGCACCCGGCTCGATGTCCGGTACCCGGCGAGCAGTTTCACCTTCATCTGGTCCGGCGAGGACTGGCAGGTGTCGATGGACGGCACCCCGTTGAGCTCCACCGAGTCGGGCCGGCTCAGCGCCGCCACGGTGATCGAACAACGGGTCGTGATCACGGCAGCCGAGTCCACGGTGGACGGTCCCGGCGGCTCGCCGGTGGCCCGCACGGTGGGCCGGGGCAGCGCCACCGTGCTACGCGACGGCCAGCGGTTCGACGCCACCTGGTCCCGACCGGCGGCCGGCGCGCCCACCCGGTTCCACACCGCGTCCGGCCTGCCGCTGCCCCTCGCACCCGGACCGGTGTGGATCCTGCTCGTGCCCGCCTGAACGTCCCGCCGGGCCGTGTCCTAGGTCCCTGGCGACCCAGGGCGGCTCGTGACCTACTGGGGGCGAGCTGAGGAGGTGAAGACCTTGGCACAGGCGGATGTGACCGCTACAGCCAGGTCCACCACCACCGGTGCGGTGCTGGAGTGCTCCGGCCTGACCCGGCGGTTCGGTGGCCGGGTCGCGGTGGACGGCGTGAGCCTGCGCATCGCGCCCGGCGAGACCTACGGGCTGCTGGGCCCGAACGGCGCCGGCAAGACGACCGTGATCCGCATGGTGTGCGGGCTGCTGCGCCCGGACGCCGGGACGGTCGTGGTGGCCGGCCGGACGATGTCCGCGGCCGGCGGGCTGCGGGCGCGGGAGCTGATCGGGTATGTGCCGCAGGAAGTGGCGCTGTATCCCGATCTGACCGCGCGGGAGAACCTGCGGTTCTTCGGCCGGATGTACCGGCTGCGCGGTGCCCGGCTGAACCGGCGGGTCGAGGCGGTACTGGAGCTGGTGGATCTCACCGAGCGGGCCGGCGAGCGGGTGGAGTCCTTCTCCGGAGGCATGCGCCGGCGGCTCAACATCGGCGCCGGGCTGCTGCACGAGCCGACGCTGCTGGTGCTCGACGAGCCGACGGTGGGCGTGGACCCGCAGAGCCGGCACGCGATCCTGGAAAGCATCCAGCGGTTCGGCCGGTCCGGCATGGCCGTGCTCTACACCACGCACTACATGGAAGAGGCCGAACGCCTCTGCGACCGGGTGGGCATCATCGACCACGGCCGGCTGATCGCCGAAGGCACCCACGGCGAGCTGGTCGCGCAGGTGGCCGAACGCGACACGATCAAGCTGGTCGCCACCGGCGACCTGGCCACCTTCGCCGTCGCCTGCCGGGACCTGGCCGGCGTGCACGGCGCGGACACCACCGACGGCGAGGTGCACCTACTGGCCGACTTCGGCCGCCGCCTGCTGCCGGCCGTGCTCGAGCTGGCCGACCGGCGCGGGGTCACCGTGCGCAGCGTGCAGGTGATCGAGCCCGACCTCGAGTCGGTGTTCCTGCACCTGACCGGCACCGCGCTGAGGGAATGAATCAGGCACGCCATGTCACCGGTACTCGCCATCGCCGCCAAGGACCTGCGCCAGCGCCTGCGCGACCGGTCCGCCATCGTTCTCGGGTTCGTTGCCCCGGTTGTCATCGCGACCCTGATGAGCTTCGCGTTCGGCGGCGGGGACAGCTACCACCTCGACGCCGCGGTGGTGGACAACGACCACGGCGAACTGGCTGCCGCCTTCACCCAGGTGTTGCGCGACCCGGAACTGTCCGACCTCGTCACGGTGCGAACCGTGCCGAGCGAGGCCGACGCCCGCTCCCAGGTGGACAGTGGTGAGGTCGGGGCCGCGTTCGTCATCCCCGCCGGGTTCACCGCGGCCGCACGCGGCGGGACCGCGGCGCCGGTGACGGTGCTCGGCCGCGTCGACGAGCCGGTGGCCCAACAGGTCGGCCAGGCCATCGCGGACGGGTTCGCCGCGCAGCTGGACGCCGTGCGGCTGTCCGTGGCCACCGCGCTGTCCTCCGGCGCCACCCCGGACGGGTTGCCGGCGCTCGCCGCCGAGGCCGCGGCGCGCCGGCTGCCCGAGCAGGTCGCCGCGGTCCCGGCCGGCACCCGGCAGCTGCGGTCGATCAGTTACTTCGGCCCGGCCATGGGAATCTTCTTCGCGCTGTTCGCGGTCAGCTTCACCGCACGCGGCTATTTCCTCGAGCGGCAGACCGGCACCCTGGACCGGATCCGCGCCGCCCCGCTGCGGCCCGCCGTGGTGCTGGCCGGAAAGTCGTTGGCCACCCTGGGCTACGCGCTGGCCAGCCTCACCACGATGGCCCTGGTCACCACGCTGGCGTTCGACGCGTACTGGGGTCCGCCGCTGGCCGCCGCCGCGCTGCTGGTGGCCATGGCGCTGGCCATGGTCGGGCTGACCGCGCTGGTGATCTCGCTGTCGCGCACCGAGCGGCAGGCCGAGGGAATCGCCGCGATGCTCACCTTCGGCCTGGTGCTGCTCGGCGGCAACTTCGTCTACGTGTCCATGGCACCGCCGCTGCTGCGCACGCTCGCACTGCTCACGCCCAACGGCTGGGCGCTGCGCGGCTTCACCGACCTGGCCACCGGCGCCGGCCCGTCCGCCGTGCTCGTGCCGGTGCTGGCGATGCTGGCCTTCACCGCGGCGTGCGGCGGGCTGGCGGTGCTGCTGTCGAGGAGGGCGGCCCGATGACCGCGCTCACCATCATGGCCACCGGCCTGCGCCGGCTGGCCCGCGACCGCACCGCGCTGTTCTTCATGGTGCTGCTGCCGATCGTGATCATCCTGGTGATCGGGGCGACCGTGCGCGACACCGGCGAGATCCGCATCGGTGTGGTCGCCGCCGAACGGACTCCGCTGGCCACCGAACTGGTCACCGACCTGCGGCAGTCCCCGGCTGTCAGCGTGACCGACTACGCCGGAGAGTCCGAGGCCCGCAACGCGTTGCGCCGCAACGAACTGGACGCGGTCCTCATCGTTCCCGCCGGGCTGGACGGCACGCTGCGCTCCGGTGGTACGGTCACGATCCCCCTGCTCGGCAGCGCCGCGCAGTCCATCCAGCAGGCGGCCCGGTCGGCCGTCTCCGGCCTGGTCGCCCGGCACGCGGCGCGGGTCGAGGCGGCGAGGTTCACCGTGGACAACCTCGGCGGCACGTTCGATGAACGACTCGCCACCGCCACCCGACTACAGGCCAGCGTCGGCACGGTCACCGTACGCACCGAAACCGTCGACGCCACCAGCGACTACCTCCCGCTGGGCTTCAGCTACAGCGCACCCACCATGCTCGTACTGTTCGTGTTCATCAACGCCCTCGCCGGCGGCGCGGCCATCATCGAGTCCCGCCGGCTCGGCATCTATGACCGCGTCTGCGCCGCGCCGATCCGCCCACACGACATCGTCTTCGGCGAAACCCTCACCTACCTCGCCGTGGCGCTGCTGCAGTCGTTGCTGATCGTCGGCATCGGAGCGGTCCTGTTCGGGGTTCGCTGGGGCGACCCGCTGGCCGCCGCCGCGCTCATCACCGTGTGGGCCCTGGTCGGCACCGGCACCGGAATCCTGGCCGGCACCCTGTTCCGCACCCCCGAACAGGCCGGCGCCATCGGCCCCGCGATCGGCATCGCCTGCGGCATGCTCGGCGGCGCCATGTGGCCATTGGAGATCGTGCCGCAGACCATGCGCACCATCGGGCACATCACCCCACACGCCTGGGCCATCGACGGCTGGATCGAGATCCTCTCCCGCGGCGGCGGCATCCCCCAGATCGCCACCCAACTGACCGTCCTCGCCGCTGTCGCCCTGACCCTGCTGACCATAGCCAGCATCCGGCTCGGACGGCGGCTCACCGCATGATCGGACGGGAAGGTCACAGATGAACACGGGTGGATTTGATGCGCTGGAGGGACGCATAGCGGCGCTCACCCGGGCGAACCGGGTACCAGGGCTGTCGATCGCCGTGGTGGGAGCGGACGGTGAGCGGTGGCAGCGCGGGTTTGGCGTAACGGACCTGAGCAGTGGGATACCGGCGGGTGCGCGGACTCCGTATCTGTGGTTCTCGATGACGAAGATCGTCACCGCGACCGCCGTGCTGCGCCTGGCCGGCACCGGTGCGCTCGACCTCGACGCCCCGGTGACCGACTACCTCCCGTCATTCGCGAGGGTGGTACAGCCGCGGCCGGTGTCCGTGCGGCACCTGCTGTCCCACAGTTCCGGCCTGGCCAACCCGCTGCCGATCCGCTGGGTCCGGCCCGCCGACGCACCGGCCCCCGACCAGGCCGCGTTCGTGGAGCGGCTGCTTGCCCGCCACCGCCGGCTCGCATTCGCCCCTGGGGAGCGGGCCCGTTATTCCAACCTGGGTTACCTGGTCCTGGGACAGATCGTGGCGGCGGTCGCCGGCGAACCGTTCGAAACCCACCTCCGCACCCACGTGCTGGAGGCGCTCGGGATGGCCCAAACCGGCTTCAGCTACGCCGACGTGGGCGACGAGGAACCGGCAACCGGATACCAGCGGCTGCCCGCCGCACTGACACCGCTGCTGCGGGCGATCCTGCCGGCTGGAATCGTCGCCGGCCGGCAGGGCCGCTACGTCGCCTACAACCCGTTCCACGTTCTCGGCGCCGCCTACGGCGGACTCGTCGGCGGGGTAACCGACGCGGCACGGCTGGCGATGTTGCACCTCAACGACGGCGTCGTGGCCGGGGTGCGACTACTTCCGGCCGGCGTCGCCGCGCAGATGCGGCAGGTCACGGCGCGCGGTGGCCCGCTGGACATCGGACTGGGCTGGTACCGGCCGGCCGGGCGCGATCCGTCCTTCGTCGAACACCTCGGCGGCGGCAGCGGATTCTGGAACGTCATCCGGCTCTACCCCAACGCCGGCCTCGGCATCGTGATCATGGGCAACACCACCCGGTACGACCACGAGGCCATCCTTGCCGCGGTCATCCGATCCGCTGACCGCCAGCCAGGAGGAAGCCATCATGATCGGTAGGAAGGCGGATCGCCGGTATCGGCGATTGGCCGGGCAGGTCGCCGCCGCCGGGCTGGCCGCCGGCCCGGGAGACGAGACGCCGGTGACTGAGGCGGACCTGGCCGACGTTCGATGCTGAATGAACGCACGCCCATCGCAGTGGTCACGGCAGCGCTTGAGCTCCCGGTAGAACGAGTCGAGCACGTCCACGTCCAGCTTGTGGACCTTGACCGCGCCCACGAACGGGTTGATGTGGCGCCGCACGTAGATCTGCAAGGCCTCGAGCCAACTGTCCGACCCCTCCCACTGAGCCAGGTGGCGCTCCTTGTCCACTCCCGCGTACACGCGGACGCGCAGCGACCGCTCTTGAGCGTTTCGATGCTCCCCGCTGGACGCTTGCGGCCACGGGGGCCTCCCCCGTCTTCCCCCATATCCCGAGAGTACGTCTTCCGCCCAGAGATGCCACGCGATCCTTTCCAAGATCGATGGAGGTGGCCGTTTGACGAGGTCAGACAGGGTGGGCGCAGCAGGACTCGAACCTGCGACCGCTCGGGTGTAAACCGAGTGCTCTTCCGCTGAGCTATGCGCCCTGTGCGGGGTCAGGGGGCGAGGGTGGCGATGGCGTTCTTCCAGCCGGTTTGGTCGCGGGCATCGCCGGGTTGGTTGACTTCGGTGAAGCGGACGGTGCCGGTGGTGTCGATCAGGAACGTGCCGCGCAGGGCCAGGCCGGCCTTGTCGTTGAACACGCCGTAGTTGGTGGCCACGGCGCCGTGCGGCCAGAAGTCCGACAGCAGGGGGAACTTGTAGCCTTCCTGGTCGGCCCAGGCTTTGAGGGCGAAGGGGGAGTCCACCGAGACGCCGAGGACCTGCACGTTGCGGTTGCTGTAGTCGGTCAGCTCGTCGCGGAGTTGGCACAGCTCGCCGGTGCAGACGCGGCTGAAGGCGAACGGGTAGAAGATCAGCAGGACGTTCTTGTCGCCCTGGAACGACGACAGGGTGACCTGCTGCTTGTTCGAGTCGCTGAGCGTGAAATCCGGTGCCTTCGTGCCGACCTCGACCGCCATGGTCAGCCCTCCCTCGTTCGTGCCGATCCGTCCCGGACCAGCCTAGGGCACCATGGTCAGCGCTTGGACTTGGCCGACTTCGGCGCCACCAGCCTGGTGGCGGTCCAGTCGTCCCCCACACTGGCGGTGGACGTCTGGGCCAGGCCGGCGGTCGGCACCGCCTCGGCGATCTCGCTGGGCTCGACGTGGCCGTCGCGCCCGGTCTTGGGAGTGAGCACCCAGATCACGCCGTTGTCGGCCAGTGGGCTGATCGCGTCCATCAGCGCGTCGACCAGGTCGCCGTCGTCTTCGCGCCACCACAGCAGTACCACGTCCACGACCTCGTCGGCGTCCTCGTCGAGGAGGTCGCCGCCGATCTTCTCCTCGATCGCGGCGCGCACGTCGTCGTCGACGTCCTCATCCCAGCCGATCTCCTGGACAACCATGTTGGCTTCGATCCCGAGCCTTTCGGCGACGCCGATCTTCCCGGCGTCTTCCGCGGCGACCACGGCCTGCTCCTCCATCTACGTAGGGCTCCCGAGGTGAAAATTGGTCTTGCGACAGCGAACACTGGTGGGGCCCACCTGCGCAACCGTCCAACCGTCGACACGCCGGAACTCGTGCCGCGGTCGCTGATCGTGCTGCTACCGACGGGTAACGATGACGACGGCGGCGATCACGACGACGATGGACACCACGACGGCTACCGGCCACGGCGGGGAGCGCGACCCGGCCAGTAACGTGGGCCGAAAGACCAGGTAATGGAGATCCCGTTGGCTACCTCGAGCAGTGCGAGCGGTCCGGAGCGGGTCCGGGTTATCCGCGACGGCCTCGCCGCCTATCTGCCAGACATCGACCCGGACGAGACGGCCGAGTGGCTGGAGTCCTTCGACCAGATGGTGCGCAACGGTGGTCAGCAGCGCGCCCGCTACCTGATGCTCCGGCTGCTCGAGCGGGCCCGGGAGAGCCGGGTCGGCGTGCCGGCGCTGACCAGCACCGACTACGTGAACACGATCCCGACCGACCGGGAGCCGTGGTTCCCCGGCGACGAGGAGGTGGAGCGCCGCTACCGGGCGTGGATCCGGTGGAACGCGGCGATGACCGTGCACCGCGCGCAGCGCCCGGGCGTCGGCGTCGGCGGGCACATCTCCACCTACGCCTCCTCGGCCGCGCTCTACGAGGTCGGCTTCAACTGGTTCTTCCGCGGCAAGGACCACGCCGGCGGCGGCGACCAGGTGTTCATCCAGGGCCACGCCTCGCCCGGCATCTACGCCAGGGCCTTCATGGAGGGCCGGCTGTCCGCCGACGCGCTGGACGGCTTCCGCCAGGAGCTGTCGCACGGCGGCCCGGGCGCCGGCCTGCCGTCCTACCCGCACCCGCGGTTGATGCCGGACTTCTGGGAGTTCCCGACCGTGTCGATGGGCCTCGGCCCGATGAACGCGATCTTCCAGGCCCGGTTCAACCGGTACCTGCGCGACCGGGGCATCCGGGACACCTCGGACCAGCGGGTCTGGGCCTTCCTCGGCGACGGCGAGATGGACGAGCCGGAGTCGCGCGGCCTGATCCACGTCGCGGCCAACGAGGGCCTGGACAACCTGACCTTCGTGATCAACTGCAACCTGCAGCGGCTGGACGGCCCGGTGCGCGGCAACGGGAAGATCATCCAGGAGCTGGAGGCGTTCTTCCGGGGCGCCGGCTGGAACGTGATCAAGGTGATCTGGGGCCGGGAGTGGGACGCCCTGCTGCACGCCGACCGGGACGGCGCCCTGGTCAACCTGATGAACACCACGCCGGACGGTGACTACCAGACCTACAAGGCCAACGACGGCGCGTTCGTCCGCGAGCACTTCTTCGGCCGCGACCCCCGCACCAAGGAACTGGTCGCGCCCATGACCGACCAGGACATCTGGAATCTCAAGCGCGGCGGCCACGACTATCGCAAGGTGTACGCGGCCTACCAGGCGGCCACCGAGCACCACGGCCAGCCGACCGTCATCCTGGCCAAGACGATCAAGGGTTACGGGCTCGGGCCGCACTTCGAGGCGCGCAACGCCACCCACCAGATGAAGAAGATGGCGCTGGGCGACCTCAAGCTGTTCCGGGACACGCTGCGCATCCCGATCACCGACGCTGATCTGGACCGCGACCCGTACCTGCCGCCGTACTACCACCCCGGGCCGGACGCGCCGGAGATCCAGTACATGCTGGAGCGGCGCCGCCAGCTCGGCGGGTTCGTACCGGAGCGGCGCGGCAAGTCCAAGGCGCTGGTGCTGCCCGGCGACAAGGTCTACGACGTGATCCGGCGCGGCTCGGGCAAGCAGGAGGTCGCCACCACGATGGCGTTCGTCCGGCTGGTCCGGGACCTGGCCAAGGACGCGGAGATCGGCCCCCGGCTGGTGCCGATCATCCCGGACGAGGCGCGCACGTTCGGCATGGACTCGATGTTCCCGAAGCAGAAGATCTACAACCCGCTCGGCCAGCTCTACACCTCGGTGGACGCCTCGCTGATGCTGTCCTACCAGGAGAGCGAGCAGGGCCAGATTCTGCACGAGGGGATCAACGAGGCCGGCTCGAGCGCGTCGTTCATCGCCGCCGGGACCGCGTACGCCACGCACGGCGAGCCGATGATCCCGATCTACATCTTCTACTCGATGTTCGGCTTCCAGCGCTCCGGCGACAACCTGTGGGCCGCGGCCGACCAGATGACCCGCGGGTTCCTGCTCGGCGCCACGGCCGGCCGGACCACGCTGACCGGCGAGGGGCTGCAGCACAATGACGGGCACTCGCTGCTGCTCGCCGCGACGAACCCGGCGGTGGTGGCCTACGACCCGGCCTGGTCGTTCGAGATCGCGCACATCGTGCGGGACGGGCTGCGCCGGATGTACGGCGAGCAGGCCGAGGACATCTACTACTACCTGACCGTCTACAACGAGCCGTACGTGCAGCAGCCCGAGCCGGACAACCTCGACGTGGAGGGGCTGCTCCGCGGTCTGTACCACTACCGGGCCGCGCCGGACGGCACCGGCCCGTCGGCGCAGATCCTGGCCGCGGGCGTGGCGATGCCGGCGGCGCTGAAGGCCCAGCGGCTGCTCGCCGACGAGTGGCAGGTGCGGGCCGACGTCTGGTCGGCGACCTCCTGGTCGGAGCTGCGCCGCGAGGCGGTCGACGTCGACCGGCACAACCTGCTGCACCCGGAGGCCGAGCCACGGATCCCGTACGTGACCACCGTGCTGGCCGGCACGCAGGGGCCGGTGGTGACGGTGTCGGACTGGATGCGCGCGGTTCCGGACCTGATCCGGCCGTGGGTGCCGACCGACATGGTCAGCCTGGGCACCGACGGGTTCGGCTTCTCCGACACCCGCCCGGCGGCCCGGCGGCACTTCCTGGTGGACGCCGAGTCGATCACGGTCGGCGTGCTGGCCGCGCTGGCCCGGCGCGGCGAGGTGGAGCAGTCCTCGGTGGTCGACGCGGCCCGGCGGTACCGGATCGACGACGTGTCCGCCGCCGGTCCGCAAACCTCGGATCCGGGCGTGGCCTAACGGCGCGGTGGTTCGTTGGTCCGGTAAGGACAGTCCTTGTTGGACCGATTCGCGTAGCACGAACGGGGGACGGGTCTGGCGCGGGCTTGGCCGGATCGTCCATAGTGGAGAGACCGGTGGGGACCGGGGAGATGGGCCGCCTGGCGTCGGGCGCACCGAGTTCGCCAGGCGGCCCCGCCCTGTTTGACGGCGGGTGACCGGCCGCAGCCACCGATGAGCGGGCGTGCGATTCTGGGGTCCATGAGCGGCACGGGCGAGACGGAGTTGTCGGCCGCGACGTTCGCGGCGCTCGAGCACGCTTCCGGCAAGATCGCCTCCGCCGCCCTCGCCGCGATGGAGGAGCAGTTTCCGTGGTTCGCCCGGATGCCGGCGGACCAGCGGGCCAGCGTGCTGTTCATCGCCCAGACCGGCGCCGCCGGGTTCGCCGCCTGGCTGCGCGACCGGTCCGACGCGCTGCGGCTGACCACCTACGCGTTCCGCGGCGCGCCCCAGGACCTGTCCCGCTGGATCAGCCTGCGGCAGACCGTCGAGCTGGTCCGGGTGGCGTTGCAGGTGCTGGAGCGCCAGGTGCCGGAGCTGGCCGCGGACGAGCCGGAGCGGCAGGTGCTGACCGAGGCGGTGCTGCGCTACGGCCGGGAGGTGGCGTTCACCTCGGCGATGTCCTACGCCTCTGCGGCCGAGGCACGCGGGGCGTGGGACGCCCGGCTGGAGGCGTCGGTGGTGGACGGGATCGTGCGCGGCGACGCCGAGGAGTCGCTGCTGTCCCGGGCGGCCGCGCTCGGCTGGGATCCGGCGGCGCAGGCCACGGTGCTGGTCGGCAACCCCTCCTCGGACGACCCGCCGACGGTGGTCTACGAGGTGCGCAGCCGGGCCGCGCGGGCCGGCCGTTCGGTGCTGCTCGGCGTGCAGGGTGCCCGGCTGGTGGTGCTGCTGGCCGGCCCGGCCGAGCCGGGCGTGCTGGCCAAGATGGTCAACGCGTTCGGCGCCGGACCGGTGGTGGCCGGCCCGACCGTGCCGAGCATCGCCGAGGCGCACCGCAGCGCGGCGGACGCGCTGTCCGGGCTGCGCGCGGTGGTGGCCTGGCCGGCGGCGCCACGTCCGGTGCGGTCCACCGACCTGCTGCCCGAGCGGGCGCTGGCCGGCGACCCGGAGGCCGAGCGGCAGCTGATCGACCAGGTGGCCCGGCCGCTGGAGCAGGCCGGCGGTGGCCTGCTGGAGACCGTGGAGGCCTACCTGGAGAACGGCGGCGTGCTGGAGACCTGCGCGCGGACGCTGTTCGTCCATCCGAACACGGTCCGCTACCGGCTGCGCAAGGCCGCCGAGGTGACCGGGTGCAACGCGAACCTGTCGCGGGACGCGCTGGTGCTCCGGGTGGCGCTCGCGGTCGGCCGGCTGTCTCGCTCGCGTGGGCTGTGGTGAACTGGGTAACCCGTTAGTGTCACCAAGGCGTCACCGTGAGAAACAGACAATGATTTCCGGCTAACAGCGTTAATGGGCCGGCAACTATTGTAGAAAGCCTACAAGACGGCTGTCCTAGATTCGTACCTCTCGGCATGGCTCGCGGCCGGACCGACCGGGGAGAGTGGTTGCCGTGCTCGTTTTGCTCGCCCCAGGTCAGGGCGCCCAGTCGCCCGGCATGCTCACCCCATGGCTCGAGGTCGACGGGGTGCCGGACACGATCGCCCGCTGGTCCGAGCTCACCGGGCTGGATCTGCTGCACCTGGGCACCGAGGCGGACGCCGAGGAGATCAAGGACACCGCGGTGACCCAGCCGCTGGTGGTCGCGCTGGCCCTGCTGGCCCACGCCGAACTGGAGCGCCGCGTCCCGGTGCCGGCCGGCACCATGGTCGCCGGACACTCGGTCGGTGAGCTGGCCGCCGCGGCCATGGCCGGGGTGCTCAGCCCGGACGACGCGGTCGCGCTGGCCGCGGTGCGCGGCCGGGAGATGGCCGCCGCGTGCGCGCTGGAGCCCACCGGCATGGCCGCCGTCATGGGCGGCGACCCGGACGAGGTGGTCGACTGGCTGGCCGGCTTCGGCCTGGTCGCCGCGAACCGCAACGGCGCCGGGCAGATCGTCGCCGCCGGGGCGCTGGACGCACTGGACAAGGCCGTGGCCGCCGAGGACCGTCCGGCCGGCAAGGTGATCAAGCTCAAGGTGGCCGGCGCGTTCCACACGCACTACATGGCGCCGGCCCGGGAAGCCATGCGGCAACGGGCCGGCGACGTCCGGGTGGCCGACCCGGTCCGGCCGCTGCTGTCCAACGCGGACGGGCAACCGGTCAGCAGCGGCGCGGAGATGCTCGACCGGCTGGTCGCGCAGGTGACCAGCCCGGTGCGGTGGGACGCGTGCCTGGCCACGATGGCCGCGGCCGGGGCCGACGCGCTGGTCGAGCTGCCCCCGGCCGGAACGCTGACCGGCCTGGCCAAGCGCGAGTTGAAGGGCACCAGGACGGTGGCCGTCAAGGTGCCCGCCGACCTTGCCAAGGTGGCCGACCTGATCGGCCCGGAAACCGAGACAGCGGACGGGAGTTCAACGTGACCACACTGCGGCTGCCTGGCGGCGCCACGGCTACGAGGATCCTGGGGATCGGGAGCACGCAGCCGGAGCGGGTAGTCACCAACGACGACCTGTCCAAGATCATGGACACCACCGACCAGTGGATCCGGGAGCGGGTCGGGATCGTCGAGCGCCGGTTCGCCGACAAGGACGAGTCCGCCGAGGACATGGCCGTGGTCGCCGGCTCGAAGGCGCTGGCCGACGCCGGGCTGGCCCCGACCGACGTGGACACGGTGATCCTGGCCAACTGCACGTCGGTCACGCCGATCCCGAACGGCGCCGCGCCGGTGGCCGACCGGATCGGGGTGAGGGCGGCCGGCGCGTTCGACCTCAACGCCGCGTGCGCCGGGTTCTGCTACGCCCTCGGCGTCGCCTCCGACCTGGTGCGGTCCGGATCCGCCGGCCGGGTGCTGGTGATCGGGTCGGAGAAGCTGACCGATCTGGTCGACCCGGTCGACCGGGCCAACGCGATCATCTTCGCCGACGGCGCAGGCGCCGCCGTGGTCGGACCGGCCGAGGAGGCCGGGATCGGGCCGGTGGTCTGGGGTTCCGCCGGCGACATGGTCGACATGATCGGCATGCGGGACGGGAAGTACATCTTCCAGGAGGGGCAGTCGGTCTTCCGCTGGGCGACCACGCAGATCGCGCCGATCGCCCTGCGCGCACTGGACGCCGCCGGAATCCAACCGTCCGATGTGGACGTCCTGGTGCCGCACCAGGCGAACCTGCGTATCGTCGAGGCGATCGCCAAACGGCTGCGGGCCAAGGGCGCGCGGGAGGACATGGTCGTCGCCGACGACATCGTCCATTCGGGCAACACCTCCTCGGCCTCCATTCCGATGGCGCTGGACCACATGCGGGCGGGCGGCCGGGTGCACTCCGGCGACGTCGCGCTGCTGATCGGGTTCGGCGCCGGCCTGTCCTACGCCGGCCAGGTCGTGATCTGTCCCTAAGAAACCGAAAGGAAGGAATCTCCATGGAGAACGATGCCGCCAAGGGCTTGAGTGACGCGCAGATCCTCGAAGGGCTCGCCGAGATCGTCGAAGAGGTCGCCGGAGTGGCGGTAGAGGACGTGACCGCCGAGAAGTCCTTCGTCGACGACCTGGACATCGACTCGCTGTCCATGGTCGAGATCGCCGTGCAGGCCGAGGACCGGTTCGGGGTCAAGATCCCGGACGACGAGCTGGCCAACCTCAAGACCGTTGGCGACGCCGTGAGTTACGTCTCCAAGAACGTATAGCGGATCTCTTTTCCAGGACACGGAGGGGTAGTGAGCAAAGCCGACATCGTCATCACCGGGATAGGCGCCACCACGCCGCTTGGCGGCGATGTGATGTCCACCTGGGACGCAATGCTGGCCGGGCGCAGTGGCGTGTCCGCACTCGAGACGGACTGGATCGAGCGGTTCGACCTGCCGGTGCGGATCGCCGCTCAGCTCGCGGTCGAACCGACGGAGATCCTGCCGAGGGTCGAGGCTCGCCGCCTGGACCGCTGCGAGCAGGTCGCCATCGTGGCGGCGCGGGAGGCCTGGCGGGACGCCGGACTGGGCGAGCCGGGCGACACCACCGCGGTGGATCCGGACCGGCTCGCCGTGGTGATCGGCACCGGGATCGGCGGCGCGATGACCCTGCTGAACCAGGACGACCTCCTGGAGAGTGCCGGGCTGCGCAAGGTCTCCCCGCTGACCGTGCCGATGCTCATGCCCAACGGCCCGGCCGCGCACGTCGGCCTGGATCTCAAGGCGCGGGCCGGGGTGCACGCCCCCGTGTCCGCCTGCGCGTCCGGTGCCGAGGCGTTGGCCTGGGGCTGGCGCATGCTGCGGTCCGGCGAGGCCGACGTGGTGGTGGCCGGCGGGGCCGAAGCCTGCATCACCGGGATCACCATGGCCGGGTTCACCCAGGCCCGCACCATGAGCACCCGCAACGACGAGCCGGCCAGGGCGTCCCGGCCGTTCGACGTGCACCGGGACGGCTTCGTGCTCGGCGAGGGCGCCGGGATCATGGTGCTGGAGCGGGCCGAGCACGCGGCGGCGCGCGGCGCCCGGGTGTACGGCCGGCTGGCCGGCATCGGCACCAGCGCCGACAGCTACCACATCACCGCCCCGGACCCGGAGGGCGTCGGCCAGGCCAGGGCCATCTCGGCGGCGCTGCGCAGCGCCGGCGTCGACCCGGCCGACGTGGGCCACGTGAACTGCCACGCCACCGCCACGCCGGTCGGCGACGTGGCCGAGACCGTGGCCGTGCGCAAGGCGATCGGCGACCACCCGGTGCTGACCGCGCCGAAGAGCGCGTTCGGCCATCTGCTCGGCGCGGCCGGCGCGGTCGAGGCGATCATCACCGTGCTGTCCATCCAGGACGGGCTGGTGCCGGCCACGCTGAACCTGGACGACCTGGACCCCAAGGTGCTGCTCGACGTCGTCGCAGGCGAGCCGCGCAAGATCGAGCTGACCGCCGCCGTGAACGACTCGTTCGGCTTCGGCGGCCACAACGTCGCACTGCTCTTCACCGCGGCCTGACCACGAGCCCGGCCGTGGACTTACCCGTCTCCAAGGAGGAGCGCCCGATGACCGCAGTGGCCACCCGGCCCGGAGCCCGCCAGCTCGATCCCCGGGAACCCGAGGTCCGGCTCGCCGCGCTGCTGGACGCCGGCTCGATGGCCCCGCTGCGCCCGGCGGACTCGTCCGGCGTGTACGCCGTGCGCGGGCGGATCGACGGCACCAAGGTGATCGCCTACTGCACCGACGCCACCAAGATGGGCGGGGCGATGGGCACCGAGGGGTGCCGGCACATCGTCGAGGCGATCGACACGGCGGTGCGCGAGCGCTGCCCGGTGCTCGGCGTGTGGCACTGCGGCGGGGCGCGGCTGGCCGAGGGCGTCGAGTCGCTGGACGCGGTCGGCTCGGTGTTCGCCGCGATGATCCGGGCGTCCGGCCGGATCCCGCAGATCTCGGTGGTGGTCGGCCCGGCGGCCGGCGGCGCGGCCTACGGCCCGGCGCTGACCGACGTGGTGATCATGTCGCCGGAGGGCCGGGTGTTCGTCACCGGTCCGGACGTGGTGCGCAGCGTCACCGGCGAGCAGATCGACCAGGAGGGGCTCGGCGGGGCCGAGGCGCACGGCCGGCGCTCCGGCGTGGTGCACGTGCTGGCGCACGACGAGCCGGACGCCTACCGGCGGGCCCGGCGGATCACCTCGCTGTTCGCCCGGCCCGGCCTGTTCGACCTGCACGCCGTGCGCGCCGAGGAGAACCTGCGGGTGCTGCTGCCGGCGGCGGCCAACCGGGCCTACGACGTCAAGCCGCTGCTGCGCGGCATCCTCGACCACGACCAGGACGGTTCGTCGATGTTCGAGGAGTTGCAGGCGCGCTGGGCGCCGAACGTGGTGGTCGGGCTCGGCCGGCTGGGCGGCCGCACGGTCGGCGTGATCGCCAACAACCCGCTGCGCAAGGGCGGCTGCCTGGACTCGCTGTCCGCCGAGAAGGCCGCCCGGTTCGTGCGGATGTGCGACTCGTTCGGCGTTCCGCTGCTCGTGGTGGTGGACGTGCCCGGCTACCTGCCTGGGGTCGGCCAGGAGTGGGAGGGCGTGGTGCGCCGCGGCGCGAAACTGTTGCACGCCTTCGCCGAGGCCGTGGTGCCGCGGGTGACCCTGGTGACCCGCAAGGCCTACGGCGGCGCCTACATCGCGATGAACTCGCGCTCGCTCGGCGCCACCGCGGTGTTCGCCTGGCCGGAGGCCGAGGTGGCGGTGATGGGCGCCAAGGCCGCGGTCGGCATCCTGCACCGCAAGCGGCTCGCCGCCGCCCCGGAGGAGGACCGCGAGGCGCTGCACGCCCGGCTCACCGACGAGCACGAGCGGATCGCCGGCGGGGTCGACCGGGCGATGGCCATCGGGGTGGTCGACGAGGTGATCGAGCCCCGGCACACCCGGCGCAAGCTCGCCGAGGCCCTGGCCGCCGCGCCGGCCGGTCGCGGCGCGCACGGCAACATCCCGCTGTAGCTCAGCAGGCTTCGGTCAGGGTGCTGCCGAGCAGCCCCTTGTCCAGCCGCCACACGTCGTCCTCGTAGAGGAACGCGTACACCAGCCGCCATCGCACGCAGTCCGCGTCGGGCAGCTCGTGCGTGCCGTCCCGAGGATCCTGCGTGCTGGTGAAGCTGATCAGCACCCGGGCGGTGCCGGGCAGGCCGGTCTCGATCCGCCAGACCACGATGGATCCGTCCCGGGTGCTGCGGTAGTCGTCGCGCCACTGGTCCCGGCCGTACTCGGCGGCGAACCGCCGGGTGACCGCCCGGCGCCACCGGTCGTAGTCCTTGGCGTTGATCGCGTCGAAGTAGGTCTGCAGGGTCGCCCGCACCTCCGGGTAGAGCGGGTGCTGGGCGGCGTCCTCGACCGGCGCGACGGTCGGGTCGCCCGGCTGCGCGCTGTCCGGGATCTCGGACTCGCTCGGCAGCACCGCGGCCGGCGGGAGCGGCTCAGGCTCGAAGTAGAGCTGCCGCGCGACGATGCCCACCGAGACCGTGGCGATCATCGCGATCAGCACCACGGGCAGCACCCAGCGCGGCTTGGCGGACATGCGGCCAGCGTCGCACGCCCTACCCGACCCGGTGCAACCAGGTGACCGGCGCCCCGTCGCCGGCCCGGCGATACGGCTCGAGCGCCGCGTCCCAGGAGGCCCCGAGCAACTCGTCGACGGCGTGCGCGAACGACTCGCCGGCCCGGCTCGCGGCGGCCAGCGCGCGCAGCCGGTCCTCGGCGACCACGATGTCCCCGTTGGCGCTGGTCCGCGCCCGCCACAGGCCGAGCGTGGGCGCGAAGCAGAACCGCTCCCCGTCGACGCCGGGGCTGGGCTCCTCGGTGACCTCGAACCGGATCATCGGCCAGGCCTTGAGCGCGGCGGCCAGTTTGCCCGCGGTGCCGGGATCGGCGGTCCAGCAGCACTGGGCGCGCAGTTGTCCTGGAGCGGCCGGCTGGGCCGTCCACTGTAGATCGGCACGGGTCCCCAGGGTGCCCGAAATAGCCCACTCGACGTGCGGACATACCGCAGAAGGCGACGAGTGGACGTATACCACGCCACGGGTGCTCACTGCTGACCTCCGCTGCTCGACGAGGATCGTCTTCCCCTACGTCCTCGCGATCACGGCGGCAGCCGGCCACCCGAAGTCTATTGTGCCCTGTGATCCGGCGCTTTGGCCACATGATCCTCCCGGACGAGTGATCCGGATCCCGATCCCGCGTCGGATTGACCGATCCACGGGGCGCGCGGCCCGGTGCCGGGCTAACGTTGACCCAACGCGGCTGGGAGGTTCGAGGTGCGGCTGGTCCGACTCGGCGATGGGGCATCCGAGGTCGGTGTGGACGTGCGTGCGGCACTGGCGTCCTGGGGGCGCGGCGACGCCGTGGTCGGCGGGATCGCGCTGACCGGATGCCAGCCACCCGGCTGTCCGCGACCGGTCGAGGCGATCGTGGTTGTACCGCGCGGCATCCTGGTGGTGGTCGGCATCGACCTGCCGGATCCGGCGGTGCGCCTGGACGCGCCGCTGTCCGGGCAGTGGAAGACCGACGGCTGGCCGCTGGTCCGCGGCGACGGCATGGTCAACCCGGGGGCCGAGGCGCTCGAGGCGGCCGAGGCGATCTCCGCGCGGCTGGAGCGGGCCCGGGCGGAGCAGCTGCCGGTCGGCACCGTGATCGCGGTCGGACCCTATGTGTCCCAGGTGGTTCAGCCGACCTCGGACCTGCTGCGCGGCGTGCGCATCCTGCACCCGGAGCCGATGACGCTGCTCGGCGCCACCCGGGAACTGGCCGTGTACTCGGGAACCTGCACGGTCGACGGGGCACAGCGGGTGATCTCGGCGCTCAGCCCGGACACCACCGTCGATCCGGCCGACCTGATCGCCGAGGGGTTCGTCAACGCCGCGTTCCCGACCCTCAACGTCGCCACCACCACCCTGATCCCCCGGGTCCGCGACCCCGCACCGCCGGCCGGCCGGCGGCCCACCGCCCCGCTTCGCCCCGGCGCGCGCTCGCCGCACCCGCTGCGCTGGCTGCCGGTCGGCGCCGCGATCCTGGTGGCCCTGCTCATGATCACCGGCGTGGTCCTCGCGGTGACCTCCTCCGCGGGCTCCGACTCCGAGACCGCCGCCCCGGCCAACCGCGGCCAGCCCGCCGGCACTCCCCCGACCGGCATCACCATCGGCGGCGTGGCGTTCCAGCCCAAGGGCGACTCCCGCACCGCCGACTGCGCCAGCCACGCCTACGGCGACCTGCAGGCCTGGCTGCGCAACGGCCGATGCAGCGAGCTGATCCGGCAGCGCTTCGAGTCCACAGTGGACCAGCAGCGGGCGGCGGTGCTGGTCGCCGTGCTCCGGTTCACCGATCCCGCATCGGCCACCGAGCTCCGCACGGTCGCCGACCGCCCCGGCAGCGGCGCCGTCACCGATCAGTCCGTGGAAGGTACCGCCTGGCCCGACGGGGCCAAACCCCTCTTCGAGTCCGCCGCCTACGCCAGCGGCCGCGAGGGCAACAGCGTCCGGCTCGTCCAGGCGGTCTGGATCGACCAGCAGTCCACCCCGGAAAACCCCGCACTCAGGGACCTCGCCACCAAAGCCCTACAACTCCCGGCCCCTGGATGATCCACGGGACGGACGCTGGTCATGGGTGGGTGGCGGCGATCAACTCGGGGGCGTAGCCGAACAGGCCGGGTAGGCCGCCGGTGTGCAGGAACAGCACGGTCTCGTCGCGGCCCAGCTCCCGGGTGTGCACGGCGTCGATCAGCGCAGCGCCGGCCTTGCCGGTGTAGACCGGGTCGAGCGTGATGCCCTCGGTGCGGCCGAACAGCCGGATCGCCTCCCACACCTGCTCGGTCGGGACGCCGTAGCCCGGGCCGAGCGCGCGGTCGGTCACCCGGACCTGGTCCAGTTCCGGCGGCGGCACCCGGAGCAGCGCGGCCGCCTCGTGCACCAGCCGGCGGATGTCCGCCGGTTTGCCGTCGGCCGGTGGCGACACGGCCGCCGCGTCGATGCGCACCGGCCAGCCGAGCAACGCCGTGCCGAGCGCCAGCCCGGCGACCGTGCCCGAGCTGCCGGCCGGGCAGACGATCCGGTCCACCGCCACCGATCCGAGCTGATCGCGCAGCTCCACGGCGGCGGCAACGTAGCCGAGCACGCCGACCCCGTTGGACCCGCCGACCGGAAGCGTGGCCACCGTCCGCCCCCGGGCCGTCGCCGACTCGACCACCTGCCGGTAGGTCGCCGCCGTCGCCTGCTCGTCGTCGCACAGGTGCACCCGCGCCCCGTACAGCAGATCGAGCGCGACGTTGCCGGACCGCTCGTAGGCGTCGCCGCCCCTCGGCACCGACCGGGTCAGCACCAGCTCGCAGTGCAGTCCCAGCCGCGCGCAGGCCGCCGCGGTCTGCCGGCCGTGGTTGGTCTGCACCCCGCCGAACGTGACCACCGTGTCCGCGCCGTCGGCGAGCGCGGCACCCAGCAGGAACTCCAGTTTGCGCAGCTTGTTCCCGCCGACCCCGAGCCCGTTCACGTCGTCCCGCTTGACCAGGATCCGCGGACCGCCGAGCGCCTCGGTCAGCCGGCGGCACTCCTCGAGCGGGGTCGGCCAGTTGCCCAGCGCGACCCGGGGGAACCGGGACAGGTCGACCGGGGATGTCACGCTCCGCGCTCCTTAGAATGGGCGGTATGCCTGAATCGGAGCGGGAGGACGAGTTCTTCCTGCCCGAACCGCTGCTGCAGTTTCCCAGCTTCGTGCTGATCCAGTTGGCCCGGGAGGCGCGCCGGATCGGCGGCCTGGTGCACGAGGACGACCTGCGGATGCCGCACGTGACCGTGCTGGCCACGGTCGACGAGTTCGGTCCGGCCGCGCAGAAGGACATCAGCCGCCGGTTACGGATCGACGCGAGCGACCTGGTCTCGGTGCTGGACGACCTTGAGGAGCGCGGCCTGGTCCGGCGCAAGCGCGACGACCGGGACCGGCGCCGCTACCTGGTCACGATCACCGAGGCGGGCGTCCTGGCCCTGGACGGCCGGCTGACCAGCATGCGCAAGCTCAACGACATCCTGCTCGGCGTGCTCAGCCCGGAGGAGCGGGAGCGGTTCGCCGAGATGCTGATCAGGGTCTACCGGCGGCACGACCCCAAGCGGGTGCCGGTCGAGCTGGTGTCCCGGCTGACCTCGCTCAGCCGGTCAGAGCCCCGGTGATCGCGTGGCCGAGTACCACCGCCCCGACCCCGGCGACCACGCTCACCGCCACGTTGGCGGCGGCCAGGAACCGGGCCTGCCGCTGCGCCAGCCGCACGGTCTCGTAGCCGAACGTGCTGTAGGTGGTCAGCGCGCCGCACAGCCCGGTGCCGAGCAGCGCGAACACCGGACCGGGCAGCGCGGTCCCGGCCCCGGCCAACCCACCGAGCAGCGCGCACCCGGCGATGTTCACCGTGCAGGTGCCCCACGGGAACAGCGAGTCGTGCCGCAGCTGGACGAACCGGTCGACCAGATAGCGCAGCGGCGCCCCGACCGCACCGCCGAGCATCACCAGCAGTGCGGTCACGAGGCGACCAACCTGGTCACCCCGCTGCCGGCCCAGACCGCGGCCAGCGCGGCGAGCACCGTGCCGGCGAGGTAGCCGAGTCCGGTTCCGATCGACTCCGGACGCAGCAGCCCGCGGACCTCCTCGGCGTAGGTCGAGAACGTCGTGAACCCGCCGAGCACTCCGACCCCCAGGAACGGCCGGACCAGCCGGTGCGCCCGGCGGAGTTCGGTGATCAGGACCATCAGCACCCCGATCAGGAGGCAACCGGTCACGTTGACCAGGAACGTGCCGAGCGGGAACCGGCCGGGCACGGTGGGCACGGCCAGGCCCACCCCGTACCGGGCCAGCGCGCCGAGCGCCCCGCCGGCCGAGATCACCGCCAGCACGGCGCCGGGCGCCGCGGCCAGCTCGACCCGCTGCTCGGGTACGTGCAGGTCGACGTCCGGGTCAACCGGTCGCCGATCCGGATCGGGCACGGGTACCTCCATCGGTGGTCGTTGTTCCGCCACACCGGCAGGCCTGATCGATCGTGGCCGGGTGAACCGTTATCCTCCGGCTGACCAATTGCAATCTCAGCACTGGGAGGAATGGTGGCGCAGAAAACCGTTGTCGAGTTGGTCGACGATCTCGACGGTGGCGAGGCGGACGAGACGGTGGCCTTCGCCCTGGACGGCGTGGAATTCACCATCGACCTGTCGGCCGACAATGCCAACCGGTTGCGCGACACCCTGGCGGAGTACGTCGGGCACGCGCGGCGTACCGACAGCCGCAGGTCGAAGCGGGCCAGCGGGAAAACCAACGGAAAGCCGGATACCCAGGCGATTCGGGAATGGGCGCGCAGCCAGGGCGAGGCGGTAGCCGAGCGGGGCCGTATTTCGCAAGATCTGTTCACCCGTTTTCAAGCCGCGCACGGTAACTGACATCACACCGCCGGAAGCCGCTTCGGGGACGGCATGGACCAGGCACCGAGCCGGCGCGCGGCCGTGACCGGGTGCGGCTCCCGACGCCCTATCCGAACTCCGCCGGGAATGGACAGCGCGGCCCGGCGAACCGCCCGCAGCGCCACCGTCGCCGCCGGGGCGGGGTAGGCCCGGCGGCCGTACTGCCGCAGCGCCCAGCGCGGCAGCAGCGAGTAGGCCAGGTGCCCGATCACCGGTTCGTACACTCGCACCCCCAGGCCGAGCAGCCCGGACAGCGGCGGGCGGTGCAGGAAGTCGTAGATCGTGTCGGTGTCCGCGGTGCGGCGCAGGGACGGCCGCACGGCGTGGAAGTACTCGGACATCTCCGCCACCGAGCCGGGCACCCCGGCCGGGTCCAGGCCGACCAGCGCGGCCGAGGTCCGCTGCTCGTCGAAGTAGCGGTCGGCGTGCGCCCGCTTCAGCGGAAACCCGGACCGGACCACCACGGACAGGAACGACGCCACCTCGGCGCAGTGCACCCAGAGCAGCAGGTCCGGCTCGTCGATCCGGAACGTCTCGCCGGTGTCCTGGTCCCGGGCCCGCAGCGCCCGGTGTACCCGGCGCACCCGGGCCGCGGCCCGCTCCACCTCGTCCCGGGTGCCGTAGGTGGACACCCCGACGAAGTCCGCGGTCCGGATCAACCGGCCGAGCGGGTCGGTCTGAAAGTCGGAGTTCTGCACCACGGCCGCGACCGCCCGTGGATGCAGGGCCTGCAGGTACAGGCTGCGGATTCCGGCCACCCACATGGCCGGGTCGCCGTGCAGTTGCCAGGTGACCGAGTTCGGACCGAGCAGGCCGTGCTCGGGTCGGACGTCGAGCCGCTCTAAGCTACTCATGCGTTAAGCATGCCCTGGCCTTACTCTCGTGGCCATGTCCGAGGCAGACGGGTGGGGTGGGTTGCGCACCGTCTGCCATGGCTGCCGGTCCATGCGCGAGGTGGTCGAGCAGGTCGACACGCACCGGTTCGAGGTCCGCGCCATGATCATCCCCGGCGACGGCACGGTCTACCGCCGGGTGCGGGCGGCGTTCGAGAGCGCGGACGCCGTGGTCGAGGCGCCCTGCCCGGACTGCTGCCCGGAGGACGCCGAGAGCACCGAGGACACGCCGGAATGGCTGCTGCCCGGGTTCATTCCGCCGGCTTAGAGCGCCTTGAGCTCGGCGGTCAGCTCGGACACCGATGCCTTGGCGTCGCCGAACAGCATGCTGGTCTTGGGGTCGAAGTAGAGCGCGTTGTCCACACCGGCGAACCCCGGGTTCATCGACCGCTTCAGCACGATCACCGACTTGCTGGCGTCCACGTTGAGGATCGGCATCCCGTAGATCGGCGAGGCCGGGTCGGTTCGGGCCGCCGGGTTGGTGACGTCGTTCGCGCCGATCACCAGGGCCACGTCGGTGCGGGGGAACTCGCCGTTGACGTCGTCCATCTCGCGCTGGTGCTCGAACGGGACGTCGGCCTCGGCCAGCAGCACGTTCATGTGCCCGGGCATCCGGCCGGCCACCGGGTGGATCGCGTAGAGCACGCTGACCCCCTTGGCCTCGAGCAGCTCGGCCATCTCGGCGACCGCGTGCTGGGCCTGGGCGACCGCCATGCCGTATCCGGGCACCACGATCACCTGCTTGGCGAAGGCCATCTGGATCGCCGCGTCGGCCGCGCTGGTCCGCCGCACCGACCGGTCCCCCGCGTCCACCGCCATCGGGCCGCCGGTACCACCGAACCCGCCGGCCACGATCGCCGGGATGGACCGGTTCATCGCCTTGGCCATCAGGTTGGTCAGGATCGAGCCGGACGCACCGACGATCATGCCGGCCACGATCAGCGCGGTGTTGTCCAGCGCCAGTCCCATGGCCGCGGCGGACAGCCCGGTGAACGCGTTGAGCAGCGAGATCACCACCGGCATGTCCGCGCCGCCGATCGGCAGCACCACGGTCACGCCGAGCACGGCGGAGGCCAGCAGCAAGCCGATCATGAGCAGCTCGGAGCTGCCGCCGGCGACGATGGCCACCGCGCAGCCGACCGCGACCACGAGCAGCATCAGGTTCAGCGGCTGCTGCAGCCGGCCGATGCCGATCGGCCGGCCGGGCAGGATCTCCTGCAGCTTGCCGAAGGCGATGTTCGAACCCCAGAACGACACCGAGCCGACCACGGCGGAGAACAGCGAGGCGACCGCGACATAGACCGGCTCGTCGGCGAACCCGTGGGTCTGCCGGAACTCCACCCACGCGATCAGCGCGACCGCGCCGCCGCCGACACCGTTGAACAGCGCGACCATCTGCGGCATCGCGGTCATCTTGACCCGGCGCGCCGCCGGGATGCCCACCGCGGTGCCGATCGCGACGCCGAGCAGGATCAGCCACCAGTTGCCCATTCCGGGGGTGAGCAGCGTGGCGCCGACCGCGACGGCCATGCCGGCGGCCGCGATCAGGTTGCCGCGCACCGCGGTCTTCGGCCCGGTCAGCCCCATCAGGCCGTAGATGAACAGGCTGAAGGCGACGATGTACAGCGACTGGATCAGCGCGGGGTCGTGCAGCCAGCTCATGATTCGCTCGCAGGCTCGCTCATCGTCCGGTCCCGTTCGACGTGCCGCCGGCCGCCGTGCCGGCACTGTCCGGTTTGGACTTGAACATGGTCAGCATCCGGTCGGTGACCAGGAACCCGCCGACCACGTTGATCGTGCCGAACGCGATCGCGACCACCAGCAGGATCTTGTTGAGCACCCCGTCGACCCCGAGGCCGAGCACGATCAGCCCGCCGAGCAGCACGATCCCGTGGATGGCGTTGGTCCCGGACATCAGCGGGGTGTGCAACGTGTTGGGCACCTTGGAGATCACCAGGTAGCCGACGAAGCCGGCGAGCACCAGCACCGCCAGGTTCTGGACCAGCATCTAGCCCACCCGCCCGGTCGCGCAGGAGCCGGCGACGACCTGGTCGTCGAAGTCCGGAGCGAGCGCACCGTCCGCGTCGACCAGCAGCTCGAGCAGGGAAAGCACGTTGCGCGCGTACAGCTCGCTGGCGTGCTCGGGCATGTCGGCCGGCAGGTTGAGCGGCGCGGCGATGGTGACCCCGTCCACCACGACGGTCTGGCCGGGCACGGTCAGCTCGCAGTTGCCGCCCGACTCGCCGGCCAGGTCGACCACCACGCTGCCCGGCCGCATGCCGCGCACGGCGTCCGCGGTCACCAGCGTCGGCGCCCGGCGACCCGGGACCTGCGCGGTGGTGATCACGATGTCGAACCCGGTGATCGACTTGGACAGCAGATCCTGCTGCTCGGCCCGTTCGGCCTCGGTGAGCTCCCGGGCGTAGCCGCCGGATCCGGCCGCCTCGATGCCGAGCGACAGCCAGCGCGCGCCGACCGAGCGGACCTGCTCGGCCACCTCCGGCCGCACGTCGTAACCGGTGGTGTGGGCGCCGAGCCGGCGCAGCGTGGCGAGTGCCTGCAGGCCGGCGACGCCGGCACCGAGCACCAGTGCCTTGGCCGGCGGCACGGTGCCGGCGGCCGTGGTCAGCATCGGCACGAACCGGGCCAGTTCCTCGGCGGCCAGCAGCGCGGCCCGGTAGCCGGCCACGTTGGCCTGCGAGGACAGCGCGTCCATCGACTGGGCCCGGGAGATGCGCGGCACCGCCTCCATGGCGAAGCCGGTGACCCCGGCCTCGGTCAGCGAGGCCACGACGTCCGGATGGGCGAGCGGGCTGAGGAAGCCGATCAACACGGCACCCTCGTGCAACCGCCCGATCTCTTCGGCGCTCGGTGGCGCCACCTTGACCACCACGTCGGCCTGCCACGGGTCGCCGAACTGTGCACCGGCGTTCTCGAAGGCCGAGTCGGGGATCAGCGCGCCGGTTCCGGCGCCGCGTTCGATTATCACGTCCAGGCCCAGATCGGTCAGCCGCTCGACCACCCTGGGCACGAGCGCGACTCTTCGCTCACCGCGAGACGACTCCCTGGGCACGCCTACCTGTGTCACAGCAGACCTCCATGGATCCCCTTTGACCCCACACACCACTATATGCTCCACCAAGACGAACGTACGGTCTACAAGACTCGCCGATCTGCGGGTGACCCTTAAGTTGCCAGTTGCCGGTAGCGTCGGACCATGGCCAACGAATCCGAGCCCACCAGGGACACGCTGCAGGCGGTAACCGAGTCGGCCGCCGAACATCTCGGAAAGATCGCCACGATCGTTCAGACCGCCGTCGTGGAGATCGCCAAAGAGCTCGGCGAATGGTTCTCCGACGTCATGGAAGTGCGGGAATCGAGTGCGAAGGCCACGGAGGCCACGGAGGAGGCCGAACCTTCTGGACGCCCGCAACCCTGATCATGTAGCATCCGGCGCGCCATTTCAGGACCAATCAACTCAATAGTCCCATAACTGGGGGTCACATAAATGAAAAGGCGCCCGCTGGTCCGTGCATTGTTCGGCTGCATGCTGATCGGCTCGATGTCGGTCATTTCCGCAGGTCCGGCGAGTTCGGATACCGGCCGTCCCCCGGTCATGGTCTGCCAGCGGGTGTCCACCAAGGTGACCGTGCCGGGGGTGCCGGAAAGCCTGAACCTGACCGGGACCCTGTGCCGGCCCGGACTACTCCTCCCGACCACGGTCCAACTCCTGGTGCACGGCGGGACCTACAACCAGTCGGTCTGGGACTGGCCGCAGCAGCCGGACACCTACTCCTACGTGCGCGACGCGGTGACCGCGGGCTATGCCACGTTCGCCGTGGACCGGATCGGACACGGGGGTTCCGACAAGCCGTCCAGCGCCGTGGTCACGATGGGCGCGGCCGCGACCGCCCTGCACGACGTGGTGACCAAGCTTCGCTCTGGCCAGATCGGCGGCCAGGCGTTTCGCCGGGTGGTGTGGGTCGGGCACAGCCTCGGCGCGGTGGTCGGCTACGACTACGGCGGCCGGTTCTCCGATATCGACGCCTACGCCATGACCGGAAGCATTCATTTCATCAAACAATCCTGGCTCAACCTCATCATCGCGAACACCGCGCCCGTGCCCGGTCCGGACCCGGGATATCTGACCACGGTTCCCGGCTCCCGGGCGTCATTGTTCTACCATCAAGCGAATGCCGACCCGGCGGTTATCGCCCAGGACGAGTTGCTCAAGGACACGGTGACCGGACCGGAGATCGAGACCGCTCTCGGCCTGGTCCTGGTGCCGCCGGCGCAGTCGCCGACCCGCAATATCCGGGTACCCGTTCTCGTGGCTCTGGGTGACCACGACAATCTCGTCTGCGACGGTGCCGACGGCATCAAGTGCGTCGCCACGGAAATCGCCGCGCTGGAACGGCCGTATTTTCCCAACGCATCCCGATTCGCCACTTTGATCGTCGCCGGCAGCGGACACATGCTCAGCCAGCACCGCACCGCGCCGGTCGCGCACGCCGGCGTGATCGGCTGGATCCGCGGCGTGGTACCGCCGTTCTGATCGTCTAGCACCCCTAGACGAATCTCACATCGTCTAGCTAGGCTAGACGGTATGGTGATCGACGAAGGCCTGCTCCGGCAGGCCCGGGAGTCCGGGGCCCGGCTGGCCGACGCCGTACGAGCGGCCGACCTGGCCAAGGCCGATTACCACCACGCGGTGCGCCGGCTGCACTTCGCCGGTGCCTCCATGCGGGAGGTCGCCGAAGCGCTGGAGATCAGCCACCAGCGGGTGCACCAGATCATCGAGGCCACCGGCGGCACCGGCGGCTGGAAGGCCCGCAAGAAGGCGACCGCCATCCTCGCGTGCAGCTTCTGCGGACTGCCCAAGCACAAGGTCAGCAAGCTGGTCGCCGGACCCGGCGTGTACATCTGCGACCAGTGTGTCGCGCTGGCGCACGAGGTCGGTCCCGACCCGGTGCAGACCTCCCGCACCCGGCTGGACCCGGTGCCGGCGGACAGCCAACTGGACTGCTCGTTCTGCGGCAAGGCGCCGCCCCGGACCGGCGCCCTGGTCGCCGGTCCGGGCGTGCGGATCTGCGCCGACTGCCTGCGGCTGTGCGACGAGATCCTCGCCGCCGTCCGGTCCGAAGAGTCAGAAAAGTGACGGCACCATCGCCTCGATGAGGTGCGGGCCCGGCTCGGCCAGCGCCTTGCCGAACTGGTCGGCCAGTTCCTCCGCGGTCCGCGCCCGGCTGGCCGGCACGCCCATCCCGCGGGCGAGCGACACGAAGTCCAGATCCGGCCGGCCGATGTCGAGCAGCTCGGCCGCCTTCGGACCGGCCGCCTCCGCGCCCACCCGCTGCAGCTCCATCCGCAGGATCGCGTAGGACCGGTTGCTCAGCACCACCGTCGTGACGTCCAGGCCCTCCCGGGCCATCGTCCACAACGCCGAGATCGTGTACATCGCGCTGCCGTCGGCCTGCAGGCACACCACCGGCCGGTCCGGGCACGCCAGCGCCGCCCCGGCCGCGACCGGCAACCCCTGCCCGATCGCGCCGCCGGTCAGGGTCAGCACGTCGTGCCGCGGCGCACCGGCGGTCGCCGCCGGGAGCAGCAGGCCCGAGGTGTTCGACTCGTCGGACACGATCGCCCCGTCCGGCAGCAGCGCGCCGATCACGTCCACCCAGTTCTGCGGGGTCAGGTCACCGGTGGGCAACCCGGGCCGGACCGCGTCCTGCAGCACCGGCTTGGCGTCGGCGGCGACCAGGTCGGCCAGGTGCTCGAGCGCGCCAGCGGTGTCCTCGCCGAGCACGGCCAGCACGTGCACCTGGCAGCCGTCCGGCACCAGCTCGCTGGGCTTGCCCGGGTAGGCGAAGAACGACACCGGCGACTTGGCCCCGACCAGGATCAGGTGCCGGACGTCGGTCAACTGCCACTGCACCTGCTCGGCCAGATAGCCGAGCCGGTCGATCCGGGGCAGTCCCGCGCCGCGCTCCAGCCGGGCCGGGAACGTCTCGATGAACAGCTTCGCCGTGGTCGCCTCGGCGATCCGGCCGGCGGCAAGCAGGCCACGCTCCCGGGTGGTGCCGTGCCCGAGCAGCACGGCCACCGGCTCCCCGGATCGCAGCACCTCGGCGATCTCCCGGACCCGGTCGTCGCCGACCGGCTCGGGCGGCGCAGGCGGCACCGGGACCGCGGCCACGCCGCCGTCCGACCAGGACACGTCGGCCGGGAGCACCAGGTTCGCCACCTGGCCCGGGGCGCTGCGCGCCGCCGCGATCGCGTCGGCCGCGTCCGCGCCCACCTCGCCCGGGCTCTTCGACGTGCGGGTCCAGCCGTGCAGCCAGCCGCTCAGCGCGTCGATGTCGCTCTCCAGCGGGGCGTCGAAGCCCTTGTGGTACCGGGCGTGGTCACCGATCACGTTGACCATCGGGGTGTGGGCCCGGCGGGCGTTGTGCAGGTTCGCCAGGCCGTTGGCCATGCCCGGGCCGAGGTGCAGCAACGTGGCCGCCGGCCGGCCGGCCATCCGGCCATAGCCGTCCGCCGCGCCGGTCACCCCACCCTCGAACAGGGCCAGCACCCCGCGCATCTCCGGCACCGCGTCGAGTGCGGCCACGAAGTGCATCTCGGAGGTGCCAGGGTTGGCGAAGCACACGTCCACACCGCCGTCCACCAGCGTGCGGATCAGGGCCTGCGCACCGTTCATCGTCACGCCGCTCCTCAGTCGAACAGGACACCGGGGTTGAGAATGCCATTCGGGTCGAACGCCCGCTTTATCCGGCTCATCAGCGCCACCTTGACCGGATCCTCCAGCTCAAGGAAGTGTCGCTTCTTCTCCCGGCCGACGCCGTGCTCGCCGGAGATCGCCCCGCCGAGCGCGACGCCGGCCGCCAACAGCGCGTGCAGCACCGCGTAGCGGACCTCGGGGTCCTTCTGGAACACCGCGAGGTGCACGTTGCCGTCGCCGGCGTGTCCGCAGCCCACGATCAGCGTCTGGTTGCTCTGCGCGATGGACAGCACCGCGGCGAAGAACTCGGGCAGCGCGGCCCGCGGCAGCACGGTGTCGATGATGTCGTCGGCGCCCGCGGCCTTCGCGGTGAAGAACGCCTTCTCCCTGGCCTCGATCAGCCGGCGGGCGGACGGGCCGGGCAGCACGTAGACGTCGGCGGCACCCAGGTCCGACAGCAGCTGGCTGACCGCCTCGACGTCGCCGTCGAGCCGCTCGGTGGTCCGGTTCTCGAGCATGACCACCAGGTAGGCCTGCGAGCTGTCCCGCACCTGGTCCGGGATGCCGAGCTGCAGGTCGGCGGTATAGGTGATCGCGCCCATGGTGAACGCGTCGATGAACTCCAGGATCAGCGGGCCGATGCCGCTGCCGACCACCCTCGGCGCCGCCCGGGCCACCGCGGCGAGGTCGGCGAACGGCGCCAGCACCGTGGCCTGATGCGGCTGGCGCGGCTGCAGCTTCAGCACGGCCTCGGTGACCAGGGCCAGGGTGCCCTCGGACCCGATGATCAACTGGGTGAGGTCGTAGCCGGTGCTGGCCTTGACGTAGCGGCCGCCGGTCCGGATCACCTCCCCGGTCGGCAGCACCGCCTCGAGTCCCAGCACGTTGTGCCGGGTGACGCCGTACCGGACCGCGCGCATGCCCCCGGCGTTGGTGGCGACGTTCCCGCCGAGGCTCGAGCTCAGCTCGCCGGGGTAGACGGGATAGACCAGGCCCGCCTCGGCCGTCCGCTCCTCCAACTCGGCCAGGGTGACGCCGGCCTGCACGACGGCCACGTGGTTCTCGGTGTCGATCTCCAGAACCTTGTTCATCCGCTCGAACGACACCAGGATTCCGTCCGGCCGCGGCACCGCCGCCCCGGCCAGCCCGCTCCCGGAGCCCCTGGCCGTCACCGGCACGCCGGTCTCGTTGGCGGCTGCCAGCACGGCCGCCACCTCCTGCGCCGACGCCGGCCGCACGACGAACGCCGGCAGCACGGGCTCCCCGGTCAACGCCTCATCATGCGCATAGTCCTCGGACACCTGCTCGCCGGCGAGCACATGCTCGGCGCCGACGATGTCAACCAGCCGCGCGCCGATATCCGCCATCGCGCCCCTCCAGCCTCATCGCTACTCGGTAGTACAGAGGCCGACAATAGAGGGTTCACGGATGGCCTACGACGACCAGTTCAACTCACGCCCCCTCAACCCCAGCCCGCCGGCCCAGCACCGACGCATCGTCAAGCACCAGCCCAGGCCCCAGGTCACCTACGACGCCCAACCCGGATTCACGCCCACTCAACCCCAGCCCGCCGGCCCAGCAGCGACGCTTCGTCGCGCACCGGCACAGGCCCGCAGGTGACCTACGACGCCCAGCTCGAATCACGCCCACTCAACCCAAGCCCGGCGGCCCAGCACCGGCGCATCGTCAAGCACCAGCCCGGGCCTGCAGGTCACCTACGACGCCCAACCCGGATTCACGCCCACTCAACCCCAGCCCGCCGGCCCAGCAGCGACGCATCGTCGCGCACCGGCACAGGCCCGCAGGTCACCTACGACGCCCAACCCGGTTCACGCCCACTCAACCCAAGCCCGCCGGCCCAGCACCGACGCATCGTCAAGCACCAGCCCAGACCCCCAGGTCACCTACGACGCCCAACCCGGATCACGCCCACTCAACCCAAGCGCGCGATCCAACACCGGCGCTTCGTCGCGCACCGGCACTGGCTCGCCGAAGATGTTGTACTCGCGGCCCATCTCGGTGAACTCCTGGACTCCGGCATAGATCACCTCGGCCAGTTCCGGCGGACAGACCAGCTCCTGGCCGGTAGCCCGGGCCAGGTCCCACCCGTGCAGCACCAGCTCGCCGATGATCATCCGGCCGATCATCGGTGCCGGCATCTGGCCGCCGGCCATCCCGGTGATCCCCTCCCATGCCCCCGGTTCCGCCCAAGCCGCCACCGCCCGGTTCAGCTGCCGCTCGTAGACCGTGACCCAGTCGTCGGTGACGTAGTCGACGCTGTTCTCGTCCCCCTCGGGCGGCGGCTGCTTGCGTGCGGCCACTTCGGACCGGAATGCCGACCAGAACGTCAGGTGGTTGGCCAGCATGCGGACATCCCAGCCGGCACACGGCGTCGGCAGCGCCAGTTGGTCGACCTTGACATTGCGCGCGACCTCGAGGTTGACCCGCGCCGCCTGCTCCATCAGCGGTTGCATATCCATGATCGCGACCCTAGACCGCGCATCACCTGGCGTATTGCACAAACGCGACGCGCCCCCGGCCGGGTGAGCGCTCGGCCAACTCCGCGCCGAGCCGGCACACGGTGTCCGTGAGGATGTGCAGAAACCGTTGCACCGCAGGGGGTCTGGTGACTTTCGCCGGAACCGCCGCGTACACGGCCCGGGCCGGGGTGTCCTGCGGGCTCAGCCATTTGATCAGAATGTCCGTCCTGGCGATCCCACCCGCCGCCAACCCCGGCACCAGCGTGACCCCAAGGCCGGCGGCCACCAGTCCGAGCTTGGCCGTCCAACCCGGCACCACGTAACGGATCTCCGGCTGCACCCCGGTGGGCAGCGCGGTGCCGATCAGCGTGTCCTCCGGGCTCTGCCACCCGGCGATCCACGGCTCGTCGGCCAACTCCGCCAACCGGATCGTGCGCCGCCGGGCCAGCCGGTGCTCCCGCGGGATCGCCACCAGGATCGGATCGTCCAGCAGATGGGTCAGGTCGAGCCCGTCGGTGTCCAACGATCGTCCGGGCGCCACGCTGAGCACACCGACGTCGAGGTCACCGTCCCGGAGCCGTCCGACCTGAACCGACGTCAACGACTCGGTCAGCGACAGCGTCACGTTCGGGTGCTCGGCATGGAACGTCGCCATCGCCCGCGGTACCAGCGCGGCGTCCGCGGTCGCGAACGCCCCGATCCGCAACCGCCCCACATCCAGGTCGCGCAGCGCCACAAGGTCCTTGCGGGCCGTCTCCAACCGCCCGAGCACCGCCTCCGCGTGCTCGAGCAGGCACCGCCCCTCATGCGTCAGCCGCACCCCCCGGGCCACCCGGTCGAACAACGCCACACCGGTATCCCCCTCCAGCGCCGCAATCTGCCGCGACACCGCCGACTGCGTATACCGCAACGCATTCGCCGCCGCCGTAAACGACCCCTGCCGAGCCACCTCCCGAAACACCCGCAACCAAACAATCTCCACCCAGCCCACCCATCCATGCATACGAAGCATGAGGCTCATGCAAGACATTCACTTGTCGCATACTCAGCCCACAGCCTAGCGTTATCCCCGTTCCAGGGCCCCGCATCCGCAACGCAACCGGCCCACTCGCAACACAACCGGCTCCGCCGGCACCACAACGACCGGCCCGGGACACAATCGGTCCACCGGCACCACTACCAGCCCCGCCAGCACCACAACGGCAGCCGCATACAACCAGCCCCACCGGCAGCACAGCGACCCGCACTCAATCCGCCTGTTCGCAACACAACCAGCCGATCCGCGGCTTAGCCAGCCCCGCCGGCACCACACCGGCCCGGCCCGCGACGCACCAGCCCGCTCACGACAACCGACCTCACCTGCGCAAATTAGTCGGATCCGCCGCGACGCTCCCCGTCGCCACCTCGGCACTCGCGCTCGAATCCACCCTCCAATCCAAGGTATGGCCCCATGACCGTCACCTTTCACAACCCGCCGACCGCGCCCGCCCCGCTGGCCGCCCGGTACTCGAACATTGCGGAGATCGACCTGGGCCAGGTGACCCTGCTCGTGCTCTCCGGCCAGGTCGCCCTCGACTTCGACGGGTCATTCGTCGGCGGCGACATGACGGCCCAGTCCGAGCACGTCTTCGGGGCAATCGGGGCACTGCTCGCCGCCCACCGTGCCGGCTTCGAGCATGTGGTCAACGTCCGCACCTACCTCACGGACATGAACCTGCTCGCCGACTACGGCGCGGTTCGCCGCAGGTACCTGACCGGCACCCCGCCGACCAGCACCACGATCGAGGTCTCCCGACTGTTCCACCCCGAAGCGCTGCTCGAGGTCGACATCATGGCGGTCGTCCCCAAGTAGATTTGCCGATGTGGCAACCGACTTCGTGCTTGACGACGATCCCCTCCGGATCGATGTGGACACCGTGTGGTCCTATCTGTCGACACAGGCCTACTGGGGCCGCTGGCGCACCCGCGTCGACCTGGACCGGCAACTCGCCGGCTCGTGGCGGGTCGTCGGGGCCTACGACGGCCAGGACGGCCGGATGATCGGTTTCGCCCGTGCCCTGTCCGATGGCGTGGCGCTGGCCTATCTCGCCGACCTGTTCGTGGTGTCCGACGCGCGTGGCCGCGGGATCGGCAAGGAACTGGTCCGCGAGATGATCGACAACGGACCCGGTGCCGGCTTCCGATAGATGCTGCACACCGCCGACGCCCACGGACTCTACGAGCAGTTCGGTTTCCGCAAGCCCGACGAGACGTACCTGGAGCGCCCGAGCACCCGGCCGGCCATCGACACCACCTGACCGCGCGGGCGCGAGCGCGGATCCAGGACGCGGATCCGGCTCAGGTGGCGGTATCCGGTAACGGCGGATGAGCATCGCGTCCCTCGGAAGAACGCTCTAGGAACGGGGTCAGCAGTCCGGGTACCGCCTCCTCGGCGAAGGCCAGGCCGTCACTCGTGCCGATGTCGCGGATCAGGTAGGCACCCTGCTGCGCGGCCGTGGTCGCGGCCAGGGTTACCAACCCGGCCCGGCGTTGGAACGGAGAGCTGGTGATGGTCCAGCCGATCACACCGCTTCGCCGCAGCGCGACGGTGTGCCGGCTGGCCGCCCCGTACCTGGTCACCAGGTACTCCCCGGTGATCCCGTGGCCCAGGTTGCGGTACGCGTCTAGCCCGAGGGCGATCGCGACCGGCAGCAGGACCACCAGCACGATCCAGGCGACATTCAGCAGCGCGTCGGTGAACAGCAGGCCGAGCAGTGCCAGCACGGCGGCCGGCAACAGAACCGATCCCACCGCCCAGCGCAGCCGACGCCCCCGAGCCGCCGGCGGATGCCGGTGCAGCCGCACCGACTCCGTCGGCGACTGCTCCTCACCGACGATCTCCGCCGCCACCCGATGAGCCAGCGCGCGCGGGGCCAACGGCAACAGCATCTTGGGATCGCTCCGCTCGTCCCGGCCCATGGCCCGCAGTCCGGTGGCCACCGCGTCCACCTTGGCGGCCCTGAGGAGCCGGGCACCGATCGGCTCGACGACCTCAACTCCGCGCAGCCTGCGCTCGTCCAAGGTGAGCGATCGGCTGGTCAACAGTCCTCTGCGCACCCGGAACACACCGTGCTCCCAGGTCAACCGGTAGCCCCACCACGACTCGACGAACAGCGCGAGCGATCCGATCACCCCCACCACGATCCCGACCGCGACCAGCAGGACTACCAGCGGGAACACCGGCAGCTCGCGCAGCAGATCCCCCGCCCCTCCGAGGATGGTCCGCTGGAGACCGAACCATTCCGAAATCTGGAGGAGCCCGCCGAAGGCGGCGGCACCGAGGATCGGCGTGGTCACCGAGACGGGTGCGTACCGGATCCAGGACCAGTTCAGCCCGGCGATGGTCCGGATCGGCGGCCCGTGCCCGGACTGCGCCTCTCGGCGCGCCGGGACCGTCCCCGTCGTGGCCGGGGCGGACTGAGCCGGGGCGGCCCGGAACTGGTCAACCGGGTGGATCCCGGTCTGCCGCGTCGGTCCGGTCGGCGAAACGGGCGGTGGCGCCACCGGGACCACCGGCGATCCGGCGTGGGACAGCAACTCGACCCGCAGCAACTCGGCCTGCCGCCGGTCGAGCGGGTTCAACACCAGGTGGCCGTGCTGGCCGCCCTGCTGGCCGGTGCCGATCTGCATCTTGACCACACCGAACAACCGCAGCAGCGGGTTAGCGGTGAGATCGACGGTGCGGATGCGGTCTCGCGGCACCGACCGCAGCCGATGCACGATCCAGGAGAATCGCAGTTCCACGCGCTCGGCCGTGATCCGGTACCGCGTGTGCTTCCAGCGCAACCGCTCGAGGACCGCGGCGACACCGACCACTACCAGGAAACCGACCGCGAGCACGGCCAGGGCCTGCCAGATCGGCCGGTCGTCACCGCGGACGCTGGCGAACACCGGCACCGCACTGCCCAGCGCGATCCCGGCCGTCAACATCGCGGTCACAGCCGGGCTTCGGCGGTCCAGCGCACGCCACCCGTCGCCGGTCTCGCCGTGGCCCATCGGTTCGCTCGCACCCTCACTCACGTGGCATCTCCCGGGGCCGCCTGCGTGGTCTCCGTCAGCCGCCGGACCAGCTCGGCGGCCAACTCGTGGTCCAGACCCACGATCTTGATCGGGCCGGCCGCGGACGCCGTGGTGACAGTGACGCTGGAGAGCCGAAACAGACGCTCGATCGGACCGCGTTCGGTGTCGACCGTCTGGATCCGGGACATCGGTGCCACCCGCCATTCCTGCCACAACCATCCGGCCTTGGCGTACACCGCGTCCTCGGTGACCTCCCAGCGATGCACCCGGTACCGCCAGAACGGCACGATCGCCGCGTACACCACGCCGACCACCAGGACGATCACCTGCGCGAACTGCAGCCAGGACCGGGCCGGCGCGATGACGGCCGCGAGGACGCCAAGTGCCACCGCGGGGATCACCGCCCCGAGCAGGTCCTGCGTCATCCACCACCACACTGCCCTCCGTTCCACCCGGTTGGCCGGCGGCCGCAGCCGCACGGTCTCGATCTGTCCTGGCATTCGCGTCCTTCCCGCGTGCTGCTTCCACGGTGCCCGGCCGGGGGCGCAGGCGGTAGCGACCAAAGTGATCGATCTGGCGCCGGGGATGCAACTTTCGTACTGTCCCCGACCTACGAATGGGTGCATTCTCCGAGGTCACGCCCTCGGCGTCGGTAGCGTGGCGGACGTGAACGAGCCGCTGTGGCGATCACGCCGGGAAGCCTTCTTCTATCTGCTCCCGGTCGGCGTCCTGCTGGTCCTGTACGCGGTCATCATCCCGCTGGACCACAGACCCGGCCGGGTCGGCACCGTGGTGGAACTCGCCGCCAGCATCGGCCTCATCCTCCTGCTCGGGTGGCGCAAGCGGATTCCGCTGGTGGTCGGCGGCATCACCGCGGGCGTCACCGTCGGCATGTTGCTGGCCATGGAGCTGACGCCGGGGCAACTCGACCTCGCCGAGGCCGAGCCGTGGCTGCCGCTCGCTGCACCGGTCGCCATATATACAGTCGCGCTGTACCGCAACAACAACGCCGGCTGGGCGCTCATCATCGGCCTGATGGCGGTGGTGTGCCGGCCATGGGAGCCCTCGGCGGACGTGATCAGCGGCGGGGTCCTGATGTTGGCAGTGCCCGCACTGCTCGGCCTCTATATCGGGGCCAACCGCCGGCTGGTTCATGCGCTCACCGACCGGGCCGACCGGGCAGAACGTGAACAGCATCTACTCGCCGAGCAGGCCCGGGCGGAAGAACGGGTGCGGCTCGCCGAGGAGATGCACGACGTGGTCACCCACCGGGTGAGCCTGATGGTGTTGCACGCCGGCGCGCTCGGCGTCACCGCGACCGACCAGCCAACCAAGGAAGCGGCCGAGACGCTCCGGGTCGCGGGATGTGAGGCGCTCAATGAGTTACGCGATCTGGTTGGCGTGCTGCGCAACGGGGAGAGCGGGGCCGGTGTTCCCGGGTCCGTAGGTACGAACGGGGAGGTTGATCGTGTTCCGGATCTGTCCACATTGGTCGCCGAATCGAGAGCCGTGGGAATTTCCGTCGACCTCGCCGAGTCGGGGAACCCCGCGCGCACCTCCCCAACGGTTGGCCGCACGGCGTATCGGATCGTGCAGGAATCGCTCACCAACATCCGCAAGCATGCGCCGGGAGCCTCGGCGACCGTGCGGATCCGTTACGGAGGCGACCGGGTCCAGCTGGCCATCCACAACACGCCGGCTACCGACACTGTCGACAATGGACTGTCCAGCACGGGCTCCGGCAGCGGTCTGCTCGGTCTGCGCCAGCGCGTCGAACTGATCGGCGGCACCCTTCGTGCCGGCCCGAGCACCGACGGCGGATTCGAGGTCGACGCCATCCTGCCGGCATTCGTGCCGACCCGTGAGAAAGCACCGACTTGAGCCAGCCCGCCCCCCTTCCGCCGAGCCGGCAACCCCGGACGGCGATCCGAGTGCTCGTCGTGGACGACGAGCCGATGGTCTGCGCCCACCTGCGCACGATCCTCACCTCGGCCGAGGACATCGAGGTGCTCGACGCTGCGCACGACGGTGCTGCCGCGGTGGAGTCGGTCGTCCGGCACCTGCCGGACGTGGTGCTCATGGATCTACGCATGCCGGGCGTGGACGGCCTTGCCGCCATCGAACGGATCGGACGACTGCCGAAACGGCCGGCCGTGGTCGCGCTGACCACCTTCGACCTGGACTCCTATGTCATCCGGGCGTTGCGCGCCGGAGCGAGCGGCTTCCTGCTCAAGTCCACGCCCCCGGAGGATCTGATCAGTCTGGTGCGGGTGGCGGCGGATGGCCACACCGTCCTGTCCGCGGCGGCCACCCGGCGGCTGGTCGCCGCCCAGGCCGGCGAGCAGGACGCCCGGGACCGGGCCCGCACCAGGGTGCGGGAGCTGACCGAGCGGGAGACGGAGGTGCTCGTGTGCCTCGGCGAGGGCAAGTCCAACGCCCAGATCGCCAAGCGGCTGTGCCTGTCCGAGGCAACCGTGAAGGGCTATGTGTCACGAATGCTGGACAAGCTGCACTGTGAGAACCGCACCCAGGCCGGGCTACTGGCCTACGACGCCGGGCTGGTCCCCCGGTGAACGGAGGTGATGCCGAAGCTTCGACCGAGTCGATGACCGCCCGCGCCAGTCGTCGCCGGCGGCGATGCTGACGCTTGGATGCCGACCCGGATCCGACCGGCGCTGACGGTCCGACCCGACCCGGACCCGGACCCGGTGAATGCTCACGGTCGACCGACCCGGATCCGACGGATGCTCACGGTACGACGCCGACTCGGATGCGGCGGGCACAGCCAGTAACGAGGCCTGTGCAGCGGTGACCGACTGGGCTAGGTTTCGCAGACATGAAGCGCGCCCTGATCATCGCCGCTCTGGCGTCGCTGGCCACCGGCCTGCTCCCGGCGACCGCCGCGAGTGCGACGACCCAGCCCATGGCCCCCAGTGCTCACGACCTGACCTGGCAGCTCACCTCCACCGGGGTGACTGCCCGGCTGCGCGGACTGTCGGTGATCAGCCGGCGGATCGCGTGGGCGAGCGGAAGCGCCGGCACCGTTCTGCGCACCACCGACGGCGGCCGGACCTGGCAGAACGTGTCTCCGCCCGGTGTGACCGATCTGCAGTTCCGCGACATCGAGGCATTCGACGCGAACACGGCCGTGATCCTCAGCATCGGCGAGGGCGAGGCATCCCGGGTGTACCGCACCACCGACGGTGGCGCTCACTGGACGGAAACGTTCCGCAACACCGAACCGCTCGCCTTCTACGACTGCCTGGCGTTCTTCGACCGCCGGCACGGACTGGCGCTGTCCGACCCGGTCGGTGGGAAGTTCCGCGTACTGTCCACATCGGATGGTGGGGCCAGTTGGGCGGTGCTGCCCAACGACGGTATGCCGCCGGCGCTCGAGGGCGAGTTCGCGTTCGCGGCGAGTGGCCAGTGCATCACGGTCTCCGGCGGCCGGGACGCGTGGATCGCCACCGGTGGCGGAGCACAGGCCCGGGTGCTGCACTCCCGCGATCGCGGGCTGCACTGGACGGGCAGCGTCACGCCGATGGCCAGCAGCCCGAGCGCGGGCGTGTTCGCCGTGGCGTTCCGGGACCGGCACACCGGCGTGGCGGTCGGCGGCGATTTCGCCAACCCCACCAACGGAGTCGACGCGCTCGCCTTTACCCGGGACGGTGCCCGAAGTTGGGTGGAGCCGATGACGGCCCCCCAGGGCTACCGCTCCGGCGTCACCTGGCACCCGTGGTTCCCGACCGTACTGATCGCCGTGGGTCCGACCGGCAGCGACCTGACCCTCGACGCCGGACGGCACTGGCACCAGTTCGATGCCGGGAGCTTCGACACTGTCGGCTGCGCGCACGATGGTGCCTGCTGGGCCTCGGGCGAACAGGGCCGCGTCGCCACCCTGCAACTGAGCTGAGCGGCACCCCTTCCGGCTCACCGCCCGCCGAACGAGAACGCCGAGCGTTCGCCGAACTGACCGACTTGGCACGGAACCCGGCCGAGTCGGTCAGTCGGCATGACGCCAACTCGACGATGCGCGATGGCACACCGGACCTACCAAACGCCCTGGCAGGTGCGAACAACGAGACGCGGTGGCACCCGGGACACTGCGTGCACCGGGCACACCAACAACAAACGCGAAGGCACAGCGGGCACTACGAAGCGCCCTGAACCGTGGGGCGATGAGTCACGGTGACAAGCAGCGGTACTGCGCAGCACCCGGATACGTGGACGAAGAACCGCGGCGATGGCACGGCGGGCACCGCGAGATGCTGAACCGTGAGGACGATGAGTCGGGGTGCCGCGCGGGTATTACGGGGTCGGGGTGGTCGCTATGAAGTCGACGATGTGGCGGGCGAGGGGTTCGCCGGCGTCCTCCTGGAGGAAGTGGCCGGCGTCCTTGATTGTCGGATGGTCGCGGTTC
>NZ_DASUCC010000061.1:0-237057 GCF_035762905.1 Actinophytocola sp. | reverse complement strand
CGGTTCATCGGCGAACGGGGTCGCCGGTTCCTCGGACCAAATGTGCTGCATCGGCCCCGGCGCCGGACGGCTGGTGAGCACTCGGGCCAACGCCGGGACGGCCACGTTCGCCGACGCCGCACCGCGGCGAACACCAGTCGCGGGGTGTGCGGGTGTTCACCAGGGGGCGTGCGGTGCTCACGATCGTCGGTTCCGGGTTCGGAGAATCGTCGCATTCAGTGCGGTGATCTCAGCAAGATCGGCTTGATGTAGGCGGTTCTGCCTGTGTATGTGGGGATGGCCTGCTTAGCGGATTGTTTGGCCCCACCTGACCGTGTGATTCGGTCCCATCGGTGGGGATGCCGAATGTTGTGTCGGTTTGATTTGGCTCCACACCTGGAGGCCCGGCAGGAGCGCTACCCGGTCTACCTCAGGGTGTCGTCGGGCGGCGCCGCGAGCTGGACACGACCGTCGCCGCCGATCGCGCACTGATGGACCGCATCGTCGACCTCGGGGCGGCGCATCAGCACCAGTTCGCCGCGCTGCCGACGGCCGCCCGCCCGGTCAGCACCTCGGTCAGGCCCGCGGATGCTGGTGAAGTACCGCGTGCGGCTCTGCGCCCGGCAGCTCGGTATCGGGCAGACACCTCAGCGATGCCCGCATCCGCAAGATGCTGAGTCCGTAGCCGCCCTACTGCGCGTCCTGTGCCTCGATCAGGTCGAGGTCGCGGACGCAGAAGCGGTGGTGTTCGAAGGTCTCGTTGAGCACCGTGCCGAGGCACTGCCGCACCGAGCGGCCCCGGGCGTAGGGCGGCCAGACATCGTCGTCGGGCACCGGGGCTCGCGCTGCGAGCCGCACAGCGGTGACCTCGTCGAGCCAGGCCTGGAGCTCGGCGGCCTGTGCCTCACGCACGCTCACGATCTCGTCGAGGGCCGGATCGAGCGAGAGGTCAAGCCCGTGCGCGCCACGGTAGGGCTCGACGGTCGGCCCGATGCCCATCGGCGTGAACAACTCCGTCGAGCCCAGGCAGCACCGGCGGAACCACGAGTCGTGGACGAAGACCAGGTGGCGCATCGTCTGCACCGCCGACCACTCGTCGTTCACGCTGCGGCGCTCGATGCCGGGTCTACGGCGGAGTCGCTCGATCGTGGCGGCCCAGCCGGCATGGAGCCGACGCGATGCCTCGCGCAGATCGGCAGGGTCCTCCGAGCGGATCAGCACCCGCACCGGATGACGCCGGTCCAGCTCGGCCTCGACGTACTCGCTGACCTCGACACCGTTCACCACGAGGTTGGTGACGAGCCCGTCGATCACGGCATCCTGCATGACGACGCCGATCAGGCGTGCCCCGGTCAGATCGCACTCGCGGAACTCCGCACCGTGTAGATCCTCATCAACGTACCGCGTCATGCTCGGCATCCTAGGTCCGAGCACCGACAAGCTGGCCTCCCGGCTTGGATTGAGTCAAGGGCTGAGGGCTTCGAGCCTGGTGCAGACGTGGTTTAGCACGGAGAGCGTTTTCTCGTTATCTTTTTCCCGTGCAGCTAGTCGACTTAGCTGACTTAATCCAGTGCGACCGCTTCCCCCGAGGAGCACTAGACCATGAACATCCAATTCCATGGCGTTCCTGAGTTCAGGAAGCTTTTCTTTGGCGCGCTGAAGACGATGTCCGGCCTTGACGTGGTGACCAAGTATTCGGTAGATAACGGCTAGCCAGATGAGCCGTTCGACTTGGGCTTGCACGTCAGGAAGATCCCGTCCGTCAGGCGGTAGGAACCGGAGCCGTGGCTTCCTGCGATCATCGACTGTCGAGGCGACCTCGAGCAACAACGCTACGTGTTCTAGCGCGGCCTCTTGCTCTTTTGGTGGCAGGGAGGACGCCTCCCGGAACAACCGTTCTGCTGTTTCTTGGCTGATCGCTGCGAGGACACTTGCTGCTTGTTCTACGACCGTTGGGTCGAACAGAATTTTACGAATGTTGTTGGCGGTCCCAGCACCCTTGAGCACCGAGACCAGCAGTTCGACTGCCATCAGCCAGCTCCCTTCAGATGCCTCATTCGGGCTGCGCTCGGCTCCGGGTGAGACGGCTCGGGGTTGCATGGCGTCAACGTTTGGTGGGCTGGCGAGGTTCCGCGGTGGGCCGCCGTTCGGGCCGTTCGGTCTGTGCAGCGCCGCGAGCACAGCACGCACCGACCCGTGGCCTCGACCAGCTCGCGGTCCTTGCCGCACTCCGGGCATCGCGCCTTGGCCGCCTGCGCGCGCAGGCGGCGCACGCACCTACAGCAGTGCTGCCGGTCGAGCAGGCCGACCGGGGCTCCGCCAGCCACGCAGTCGCGCTGACGTTTGCCAATCGCCAGTCAGCGCCGCCGCTCGCCGGTGATCACAGCGGCGGCATCGGCCGGCCGCCGTCGTCGACGGCCTTCGGCTCCACTGCGGACGGCCGCGCCGGGGTGGCCGGCCGTTCGACTGGGGTGGTGTCCACTTCGAACAGGTCATCGGGGGTGCACTGCAGCGCGGTGCACAGCGCGATCAACGTGCACACTTTGATCTGGAAGGGTTCCTTGGTGAACGCCGACACGGACGCAGCCGACACTTCCAGCCCGGCCTTCTCCGCCAGCAGCCGCCACAGCTGGGAGCCGGTCCACACCTCCCGCTGGGCCGCAGCCATCCGCAACCGCCACCGGATCCTCACGGTGTCCTGGCCGGTTAGCTCGGAAAGCGTGGTGGTGACCGTGCGGCGGTAGGCGTCTTCGATGAACGTGGCCGAGGGCCGGACATACCGCATCGTCGAGCTCACCGTCCAGTGTCCGAGCAGTTGTTGGATAGCAACGAGATCCACCCGGCCCAACGCGGCCGCTCCACCCGGTCGTTGGTGTCCGAACTGGACACCAACAACCCGGACACCACGCGCCGACCGCTGTAACCGCGGCACCGCTCAGGGCGGTAACAGATCGCTGCTGGTATCTCTCTGCCAGATCCGGACGGATCATGGTGATGGTGAACAGGATCCGGCACGGCACGGCCGGCGATGTGGGAATCGCAATCAGCCCGACCTGATCGGACGATTCTCCCAGAGCGCGACGTATACGTTCCGTTGCAACCCGAGGGAAACCATCGGCCGATGGCGGTGTTCTGCTTGGCATCCAGGTGATTGTTGGTGACAAGAGGCGCTCCGCGCGTTCACCGTCGAGTTGTGGCTCAATCGCTGGTGCAGTTGGCCGGGCATCTGCTCGTCCAGTGCCGGCCGACACAGGTTGCTGCGGCGGCCGAGGTCGCCTCGGCGCATGGCGGAGGGCTGGTGATCACCGGTCCGTCCGCGCTGTTGTCCGCGCGGAATGTGCTGGAGCACCAAGGGTTCACCGGTCCCGTGCTGTGCGACGCCGACCGCTACTCGGGGCGCCGAAGGGTCGGAGCCGGGCGTGGCATCAGCCCGGGCTGGTTCAAGCGCCAGCGGGATCTCGGGCTGGTTCCGCTGTCCGACTCGGGCTATCTGGCTGCCCGCAACCTGCTCGGGCTGCGCAGCATTCTGCGCGGCACGGCGCGTGAGTCGTCGACGGTCATTGCCATGTTGCCGATCGCGGCGCGCTGGTTCGCGACGCCGGCGGTATGTGACGCGCTCGCCCATGAGATCGCCGCAGCCGGGGTGCCGGTCGCGGTGGCGGTCGAACGTGCGGGCGACCCCTTCGCGGCGCGGTACGTGCTCCGCGGATTCCTGCGGTTGCTGCGTCGGGTCAACGTGCCCGTGCTGCTTTTGCGATCGGATGTCTCCGCTCTCGGCGCGCTGTGCCACGGTGCACATGCCGCGGCGATCGGCACGACCAGCGCCCTACGCCACATCTATCCGATCCAGCCGCCCGGCGGCGGTTATCGCCCGTCCGGCATAGCGACCTTTCTCAGCCCTTTGCTCAGTTACCACAATGTCGACACGATCGAACGGATCGTCAAGGGCACCCCGGAGCACGAACACCTCTGGCCTTGTCTGTGTCCTACCTGCGACGGTCGCGTACCCGTGCTCGATTCGGCGGAGGACGCATTCCGGCATGCACTGCACGCCCAACTGATGTTGCGTGCCGAGTTGTTCCGCGCGCAGACCCGGCAGGCGCTGGTGAGTACCTGGCACGAGCATTGCAGCCACGCGCTCAGCCTCCACGACGACGTGACCCGGTTCGTCCCACGCCACCGCCCGCCTGGCGGCCTGCGCAGCTGGCTCAACATCACCGAGGACCCGATGGCCGCACACCGCACCGTTCCCGGACAGCCAAGGGGACACGAGGCACGGATGAGCCCGGCACACGGCGACCGGCGGTGAGGCAGGCTATCCCATCAGCTCGGGAAGCTCGTCGAACCAGGCGAGCACGGCTTGCTCGTGGCGGATGCCGAACCGGAGGGTCGCCAGCCGGGTGGCCTGGTCTGGTTTGTCGGCAAGCAGTTTCTCGGCCGCGCGGTATTCGGCGAGACGCTCGGCGTGCGCGGCCCGCTGAGCGGCGATGATCTCGCGGAGCCGGTGCGGCTCGATGTGGTCGGAGAACTGGATGCTGAGCAGCAGCGGAACCCGAATCTGCTCCCGGGCCGGATCCTGGTTGATCCAGTCGGCGAAGGCCCGCCGGCCCGCTCGGGTGATCGTGTAGGGCTTCCGGTCGCGCGGACCCGGCTCGCCCACGGTCACCAGGCCGGTCGCGGTCATCCTGGTCAGCTCCCGGTAGACCTGGCTCTGGGTCAGGGTCCAGAAATTGCCGATGCGCTCCTGCGCGGCGGCCACCAGGTCCCAGCCGGTCATCGGACCGCGGTGCAGCAGGCCGAGCAGCGCCGCGGCTGTGGCGTTCAGCTGGTGGACCAACGGCGCATCCCTCCGTGTTTGGCCCAACCGAGGGCAAAGTGACCGGCGACAGCGATCACGACCCCGGTGCCGACCACCGCCCAAACCGGCGCGCCGGCGTTCAGGACGGTGACCACGCTGAACGCGTCGAACAGCGCCACGACCGTGAACCCGACATGGCCGAGGTAGCCGGCCGACGGGAGCGTACCGGCGCGAGGCCGCTCCCGCCGGGCGAGCACCGCCCGCCACACCATGATCCCGGCAAGCCCGCCGAACGCCGTGAACAACACGCGTTCGTCGGGGCCGATCGTGTTCCACTCCGCTCCGATCGCGAGCAGCAGGAACACCGTCATGCCCACCAGTGAGCCGAGATACACGTCGAACAGCCGGCCGCGCCGCATCGTCGTCAACCCGGTCACCAGGGCGACGACGCCGGTGACCGCGTGCGCCGCGATGAAAGTGGTATGCCACATGATGCCCCTCCTAACCTTCCACTGTGGGAGGTCCTCGCCTCAGTCTGAACCTCCCACAGTGGAAGGTCAAGCCCCCGTGACTGATCGAGATCAGTCGAGCACCGCTCCGGCGGTCATGTTGAGTGCGGCGCCGGTGATGGTGCGGGCCAGGTCCGAGGCAGCGAACGCGGCAAGGTTGCCGACGTCGTCGAGGGTGGCGGTGCGGCCGGTGAGGGTCTGGTCCTGCAGCCAGGACCGCAGCCCTTCGGAGCCGGGGAAATCGGTCGGGATGGTGTCGGGCAGGCCGCCGGTGCGCAGGGTCAGCACCCGGATGCCGTGTGGGCCGAGTTCGCAGGCGAGCTGACGGCGCATCGACTCGACCGCGTCGAAGGTGGTCCCCATGCCGCCGACATGGAAGGTTCGGGTGACCTGCCAGTTGAAGGTGCCGCCGAAGGTCATGATCACGCCGGAGCGCCGCGGGATCATCCGCCGGGCCGCGGCCCGTGCGGTGAGGAACTTCGACCGGACCGCGACCTCGATGGGGCGCAGGTAGTCCTCGACGCTCATCTGCACCATGGGCGTGCCCTGCACATCCTGGTCGGAGATGACGTTGACCGAGATGTCCAGGCGGCCGGACCGCTCGGCCACGGTGGCCGCGTGCGCTTCGACCTGGGCTTCGTCGAGCGCGTCCACGACGGCCGGGTGGGCCTCGCCGCCCCTGGCGGCGATGTCGTCGGCGACGGCGTGCAGGGTCGCCGCGGTGCGTCCGGCCAGGTGCACGACCGCGCCTTCCCGGGCGAAGGCCCGCGCGATCGCGCCGCCGACCGAGCCGCCGGCTCCGTAGATGATCGCAGTCCTGTCCTTCAGCAACACGGGTTCCTCCGGGATGTCGTCGGTGTCTGTCACCGCTGTAACCCGGCGACCCATCCCGAACTCATCGCGGACCGGCGGAAATCGTCCGCGGCAGCCCGTAGGCATCGAGATCGTCGAGCAGGAAGGCCGTGATGGCGGTGATCCGGCCGTCCCGCAGGGTCAGCACGTCCAGCCCCTCGGCGACGAACACGCCGGACGCGTCATGCCACCGGTACCCGCCGAATGCCAGCTGCCCGTTCGCCGTCGTCGGCAGCAGCCGCCACCGGTGGGTGATCGGTCCGCTCGACAACGCGGCGGCCACGGCCGCGGGTCCCTCGTAGCACCGCGGCATCGGCGGCATCGCCAGCCGGACGTCGTCGGCCAGCATCGCGACGATGCCCTCGACGTCGGCCGACTCCCAGGCGCGCGTGTACCGCTCGGCGATCGTCCGCACGTCGCCGCCCAGCCGGGCCAACTCCCGCTGCTGCGACCGGGCCGGGGCGCGCCGGTCGACCACCGCGCGTGCCCGCTGCAACGCACTGTTCACCGCGGGCACAGTCGTCTCGAGCAACTCGGCGACCTCACTGGCCGGGAAGTCGAGGACCGCACGCAGCACGAGCACGGCGCGCTGCAAGGCCGAAAGCTGCTGCAGCGCGGCGACGAACGCCAACTCGATGCCCTCACGCTCCACCGTGCGCGCCTCCGGACTCAGCGAGTCCAGTTCCAGCAACGCGCCGGGGTACGGCTCGAGCCAGGCGGTCTGCTCCGTCGCCACCGTGTCCGGCGACAGGTCCGTCGGCAGCTCACGACGACGTCGTGCCTCGATCATGGTCAGGCAGCGGTTGGTCGCGATCCGGTACAGCCACGGGCGAACCGGCCCTCGCCCGTCGAACCGGCCGACCGCCTGCCACGCCCGCAGCAACGACTCCTGAACGGCGTCGTCCGCGTCATGCACCGACCCCAACATGCGGTAACAGTGCCGGTGCAACTCCGCACGATGCGGCTCGACCAACGCCGCGAACGCTCCTTCGTCACCCCCACCCGCAGCCGCGATCAGCGCCCGCTGCGCCCCAGGAATCGACACGGTCCATTCAAACCCACCCGCCTCCCGCACGTCATCGGGGCCCGCGGCGACGGATCGGCCAGTGGTCGCAGGGTTGGTTCAGGTACGGGTTCGCTGGCGGGTGGTGAGGCGGGTGGCCAGCCAGAGCGGGAATACCGCCGCGATGGCGGTGAGCACGAGCAGCGTCACCGACAGGGTGCTCGCGTAGCCGAGTTCGCCGTACTCGAACGCTCGGCGGTAGATCAGCAGCGGGGCGGTGAGGGTGGCGTTCGCGGGGTCGCCGCCGGTCACCAGCAGCGCCGGCACGAAGGTGTTCTGGATGATGACCACCACGTCGCGCACGGCAAGGACGAGCACGATGGGGGCCATCAGGGGCAGGGTCACGCGGGACACCGAGAACCAGGCCGACCCGCCCTCGAGCCGGATCGCCTCGTGCAGCCGGGCCGGGATCGCGGTGCGCGCGGCGAGCGCGACCACGAACGCCTCGCCAACCTGGAAGGCCAGGACGAGCACCAGACCGAGCCGGGCACCCCATGGCGTGGTGAGGAAACCCGGGTCGGGAATGCCGAGCGTGCCGAGCAGCGCCGGCAGCGGCCCGTACAGCGGGTTGAGGATCCACAGCCACAGCAGGGCCCACGCCGCGTCCGGGATGGCCGAGGGCAGGTAGGCCGAGGCCCGGCCGATCGCTCCGGGCACATCGCGGCGCCGGGCCAGCAGCAGCGCCGCACCCACCGCGAGCAGCAACCGCAGCGGCACCACGATCACGGCGATCAGACCGGTGATCGCGACGGCGTCCCAGAAGGTGCGGTCGCCGGCCAGGCGCACGAGGTTGTCGGCGCCGGTGAACTCCGGTGCGCGGAAACCGAAGTAGTCGGTGAACGCCAGCGCCACGGCAAGCACCAGCGGGGCCAGCACGAGCAGCGCCGAACCCACCAGGTAGGGCAGGGCGAGCGGCCAAGTCCTCATGCCGGGCTCACAACCGGGTCCCGGTCACGGCGTCGAACCGGTGTTCGTCGGCGGGGCGCCAGGTCACCGTCACCCGCTCGCCGGGGTGTGGTGCGTCGGGAAATGGGTGGCGGGCAAGCAGATCAGCACCGTCGAGCCGCAGCCGGAGCAGGCAGTCCTCGCCCGCCGGCTCGACGGCCAGCACCGAGCCGACCCGACCCTCCTCGTCGCCGGCCGCGCGGCACACCCGCACGCGCTCGGGGCGGACCCCGATGATCACGCCGCTGGATGGGGGCAGCAGGTTCATCGGTACCGGCCCGAAACCGCGCGCGACCGCCGTCGTCGCCGGGCGCGCGTAGACCTCGGTGGGCGCGTCGCACTGCAGGATTCGGCCGGCGGCAAGGACGGCCACTCGGTCGGCCATCGCCATCGCCTCGAGCTGGTCGTGGGTCACGTGCACCATCGGGACGCCCAGTGAGCGTTGCACGGCGCGGATCTCGGTGCGCATGCGCAGCCGCAGCTCGGTGTCGACGGAGGCGAGCGGCTCGTCAAGCAGGCATACCCGGGGCGAGCGGATCATGGCCCGGGCCAACGAAACCCGCTGCCGCTCGCCCCCGCTGAGCTCGCCCGGCATCCGGGTCAGCAGGTGCTCGATGTCGAGAACCCGCGCCACCTCGCGGACCCGGGCCGCCACGTCGCGCCGGGCGGAACCGCGCGCCCGTTCGCCGATCCCGATGTTCGCCGAGACGCCCAGGTGCGGAAACAGTGCGGCCTCCTGGAACACCATGGCGACGTCGCGCCGGCCGGCGGGCATCCGGGTGACGTCCTGGTCGTCGATCAGGATCCGCCCCGCGTCGAGGGTCTCCAGCCCGGCCACCGCGCGCAGCAGCGTCGACTTGCCCGAACCGGACGGCCCGACGATGACCAGCAGCTCGCCGGACTTCGCCTCGAGGTCGACCCCGTCGAGGGCCACGACGGCCGGCCCCCGGCGGGCGCGGAACCGCTTGCGGGCGGCCTCGATCCGCAAGCTCATCGGATCCGCGAGGTCATCGCCGTTGCAGCAGCGGGTCGGCCTGTTTCTGGATCTCCGCGATCACCTCGTCGAGCGGGACACCGTCCTCGAACGCCCGCTGCAGTTGGGTGTCGATCACGTCCTCGACCTCGGGCCAGGATGGCGTCACCGGCGTGTGCCGCAGGTGCGCGACGGCATCGAGGAACACCTGCGAGGACGCCGGTGCGCGGGTCGGGCTGAGGAACGCGGGCGACGTCGCGACCGAACGCAGCGATGGCACGGTGCGCCCGCCGAGCGCGGTGATGTTCTGCCCCTGCTGGCCCACCGCGTAGGCGACGAACTTCGCCGCGGCCGCCGGGTTCGCCGAACCGCTCGCGACACAGTAGGCGTCGGAGTGCAGGATCGATGCGGGTTTGCCAAGCACCGGCAGGGCGGCGACGTCGAAGTCGAGGCCGGCCTGCTCACGCAGCGCCGGCACCTCGACCCGCGAGCTGAGGAACATCGCCAGCTTCCCGGCCATGAACTGCTCCGGCAGGCCCTGCGCGGCGAGCTGCTCCTTGGTCGGCATCGCACCGGAGGCGATGAGCGCGGCGACACCGTCGAGCGCGGCGCGGGCGGCGGGTTCGTGCAGCGTCGTACGGGTCGGGGTCTCGTCGTTGTCCACGACGGTTCCGCCGTTGCTCCAGATGAACGGCGCCATCCGGATGATCGCGGAGTCGATGCCGGCCCCCTTGACCTCGCCGGTGGTCAGCGCCTTCGCCGTTGCGGTGAAGTCGTTCCAGGTCCAGCCGGCCTTCGGCGCGGCAACGTTGGCGGCCGTGAACAGCCCGCGGTTCCAGTACACGACGAGCGAGGAGATGTTCTGCGGCATGCACTGCAGCGCACCGACATAGCTGAACGCGCGCAGCGGCTCCTCGTAGTAGTCGGACAGCTTGAGGCCCTCCGCCTCGAGCAGCGGTCCGATCGGGCGCACGGCGCCGCGCTGCACTAACGGGGCGTACTGGCGGTAGTTGATGGCGAAGACGTCCGGTGCGCCGCCGGAGGCGAACGCGGTGGACAGCCGGGTGAGATGGTCGCCGCGGCCAACGGTGACCAGCTCGACCTCGCCACCCCCGCCGTCCCGGTAGGCGGTGACCAGGCTCCGGTAGACCGCGGCCTCCTCCGGATCGGCCCCGATCTGCACGGTGATCTTCGCCGTCCCGTTCCCGGTGCCCGCGTCCGCCTCCTCCCCACCGTCGGCACAGGCAGCCAGGCCGAGAAGCACGACGCTTGCGAGCACGACGAGTTTCATGGGCGCTCCACCGAGGAGAAGAAGGAACGTTGGCCGAAGGCGAACGCGAGCAACGCGGGCACCGTCACGATAACCGCCGCGGCAAGGTAGATCGGGTACAGGGCGGTCTCCATCTCACTGAGGCTCCGCAGACCCAGCGCCGCGGGCCAGTATTCCGGCGACGACACCAGAGTCAGCGGATCCATGAACGTCGACCAGTAGTACAGCCCGGACAGCGCCGCGACCGCTACGGCCGCGGGTCGGGCGAGCGGCAGCGCGATCCGGCGCCACACGGCGAACGGGCTCATGCCCTCCAGCGTGGCCGCCTCCAGCAGCGCCGCGGGGATGCGCGAGTAGGCGAAGGCGAACAGCAGCACGTAGAACGGGGTCGTGCCGGCGAGCGCGAGCAGGGCGACGGTGAGCGGCGTGTCCGCAAGACCCAGGCCACGCAACAACACCACCCGCGGCACCCAGAGCGATGCGGCCGGCACCAGCAGCATGAGCACCGAGATGCCGATCAGCCAGCGGCGCAGCCGGCCGCGCGCGGTCACGATCGCGAGCCCGGCCATCGACGTGACGACCACGGTGACCGGAACCGCGACCACGACGAGCAGCAGCGAGTTGCGCAGCAACGGCCCGAGCGGCAGGAACGCCGACACGGCCGAGTAGTTCGACCACTCGGCCGGTTCCGGCCACAGGTCCAGCCCGTCCGGCGGCGGCTGCAACGGGCGCTGCAGGGAACCCAGCACCAGCACCACGAGCGGCGCGAGGAACACGGCGGACAGCGCGACCACCCCGACGGTCCGCCAGGGCGGTCGCGAGCCCACGGTCAGAAGGCGTCGGCGATCGAGGTCGTCCACACGCTGCGGCCGTAGGTGGCGGCGTAGAGCGTGTTGCTGCCGGCCGGCATGTCGATGTCGTTGACCGGGACGAGCGGCAGGTTCGCCCCGACCTTGACCCAGGTCCGGCCGAGGTTGGTGGTGCGGTACACACCGACGTCGGTGGCGATGAACAGCCAGAACTGCTTGGTGGGATGCCGGATGACGTCGTTGATCGGCGCCTGCGGGATTCGCCGGCCGGCGATGTCGTCCCAGGTGCGCCCGCCGTCGCTGGTCATGACCAGGTGTGCGTAGGGATCACCCGAGCGCCAGCCGGAGAAGCTGGCCCACGCGAAGTTCGGGTTCTGCGGATCGACGGTGATCCGGGTGACCCAGCGCCCCGGGAACACCGGGCTCTCCATCCGCTGCCAGGTCACCTGGTCCGGCGCGGCCATCGCGTTGCGGCTGACCCACATCAGACCGCTGTCGGTGCCGGCGTAGACCAGGTTGGGATCGGCCGGCGTCGTGCCGATCGCCGTCACCGTGCCGAAACCGGGAGCCCGGGGCTCGGTGCCCTCGGTCAGGTCCGGGCTGATCCGCTGCCACACGCGCTGGCCCGGATCGGTGTTGATCCGGTTGACGAACTCGCTGCCACCGAACATGATCCGGGGATCGGCGCTGAACTCCAGCGGGGACACCCAGTTGCGGCGCACGCCGGGGATGGTCATGGTGAAGCCGACACCGTCGACGAAGCCGCGGCAGCCGCCGTTCTGCGAGCAGCCGTAGTACTTGCGGTCGTTCGTCGGATCGATCCGGTTCATCATCCCGTCGCCGCCGACGAAGTTGAACCAGTCGCCGTTGACCGAGTTGTCGTTGCCCCACGACTTCAGCGAACCGTTGTCCTGCGAGCCGGCGTTGACCCGGGTGCCGTCCTGGACCGAGACGTCCATCGCGTAGAACTGGGTCACCGGCAGCCGGGCCGTCTTGGTCCACAGGCCGCGCGCGGTGCCGTTCTCGTTGGACCAGTAGAAGCCGCCGTCGTTGCCGAGGAACACCCGGCCGGGAGTGAACGGGTCCCACTCGAGGCCGTGCTGGTCGGCGTGCACGGTCTGCGACGTCGTCCAGGTGAGACCGCCGTCGAGGCTCTCGGCGAGGCTCACCCCGGCGACGAAGACGTGTTGCGGGTTGACCGGGTCGACGTAGACCCGGCCGAACCACCAGGCGAACCCGCCGCTGATGGTCTGCAGGGTGCCGCCGCTGGTGGCGCCGACCGGGGTCCAGGTCAGGCCGGCGTCGGTGCTGGTGAAGAAGCCGTTGAAGTTGCCACCGGCCGCGCTCGAGATCAGGTAGGCGCGGTTGGGGTCGCTGTCGCTGAAGTCGACGCCCATCCGGCCGACGTAGGTCGCCGTGACCGGCTGCCCCTCGATGTCCTGGCTCTGCGGCAGCGGCGGCCGGTGGATGTTCGTCCACGTGCGACCACCGTCGGTGGACCGGTACAGGAAGGAGTTCTTGCCGTAGAGACGCGACTTCTCGTCCCGGATCTTGTCCCAGGTGGTGGCCAGCATGATGTCCGGGTTGGTCTTGTTGATCGTCACGTCTATCGCACCGGTGGAGGCGCTGTCCGGGACGATGACCCGGGTCCAGCTCGCTCCGCCGTTCTCGGTCAGGAACAGACCGCGGGTCGGCCGCGTGTCGTGCAGTGCGCCCATGACCGCCACGAAGATCCGGTTGTCGTTGCGCGGATCGATGACGATCTGGCCGATCGTGTCGCCGTCGGCCAGGCCCATGTTGGTCCAGGTCGCACCGCGGTCGGTCGACCGGTAGACACCCTTGCCGTAGTAGGACGAGCCGCCGCCGTGGTCCGGTTCACCGGAGCCGGCCCAGACCACGCCCCGGGAGTCGACCGCGACGGCACCCATCGACTGGGGCAGATGGTTGTCCCACACGGAGGCGAAGGTCTGGCCGCCGTTGTCGGACCGCCACAGCCCGCCGGTGCCGGTGGCGATGTAGACGACGTCGCGGGTCGTCGGGTCGGCGGCGATGTCGCGAATGCGGCCGCCGATGTTGCTCGGGCCGAGTTCCGACCACACCTGGTCGGTGCTCGCCGACTTCATGGCGGCCGCGCCCATCAGCTTGGACTCCGCGACCGCCTGGGTGATGGCGATCTGCGGAATGGAGCCGTCGGCGTTGGCCCGCTGGAGGTACATCCATTCCTCCGCGCCCAACGGATCGGCGGTGACCGCCGCCCGATCGGTCGCCGTCCGTTCCGGTCCGGTCACGGATGCCGCACCCGCACCAAGGAGCACCGCCAGCGCCGTAGCGGTAAGGATCGGGACGTGAGTTCTACTGCGCATCGCCACGTGCCTCCATGGGTCAGGTGGGACGTCCGCTCGCCGCGGTCACCGTAACACCCGAGAAGTCCGAATCGTCCCCGCCGATTGGCTGGCTGTGCCGTGGCGTGCCTAGGGTGGCTGGCATGGCCGAACGGGTGTGGGCGTTGCTGGGCACCGCGGCGATGTCGGTTGCCTTGGCCGGGTGCTCGACCGGACCCGACCCGTCCGCCGCGTGTGCCGCACCGAGTCCCGCGCCGCCGGCCGAGACGGCGCTCATCCCGGCCGGACTGTCCTTCGACCGGATCGGAACGGTCACGCACGTCGTGGCCACCGGCGGGAACATCACCATGCAGGCGGTGTCGACCCAACCCCTCGACGAGCTCACGGTTCTGATCCAGGACGCGGTGACCGCCGCTGGCTACCGCCCGGCCGGGATGGACAACGAGGGCTTCGAGGCGGAGGTCTTCTTCACCGCCGGCTCGCTCGCCGCCGGCCAGGCCCTCGTCCGCCGCGCCGAGTGCGAAGGCCGGTGGAACATCGACCTCGTCCTGATCGATCCCGCCGCCGTGCCCTCGTCCACGGCCCCCGGCGGTTAGGCTCTGTCACAGTGGATCATCGATCCCGGAGAGGCGGGCCAGTGAGTCTGGCACTCCACCGACATGGCCCGTGGGCGGTCGTCATCGGTGCGGCACAAGGGATCGGCGCCGAGTTCTGCCGCCGGCTCGCCGCGCACCGGTTCAACCTCGTCATGGTCGCGCTGGAGGACGGCGAGCTGCGCGGTCTGGCCGGTGGGCTGGAGCGGGAGCACCGGGTCGAGACCCGCACGGTGTCGGGCGACATCACCGATCCCGCGGTGCTGGCCCGGCTCGAGGAGCTGACCGAGCCGCTCGAGGTGGGTCTGCTGGTCTACAACGCCGGCTTCGCGGTACTGGGCGAGTGGCTGGACGTTCCGTTGGAGCGGCATCTGCACACGGTCGACGTCAACGTGCGCGGACCCATGCGACTGATCGCGCGGTTCGCGCCGGCCATGGTGTCGCGCGGGCGCGGCGGGGTGATCCTGCTCGGTTCCCTTTCGGGCGTGCAGGGCAGCCCGCTGCTGGCCACCTACGCCGCCACCAAGGCGTTCACCGCCATCCTGGCCGAGTCGCTGTGGGCGGAGTGGCGCCCGCACGGTGTCGACCTGACCGCCGTGGTCCCGGGGGCGACCGACACCCCGGGCTACCGGTCCAGCGCGCCGCGCACCGGCCGCGCACCGATGCCGGCCGGCGAGGTGGTCAGCGCCGCGCTGCACGCCCTCGGTCGTCGCCCATGGGTGGTTCCCGGCCGTACCAACAAGATCTCCGGTCTGCTGTTCCGGCTACTCCCCCGCCGCCTTGCGGTTCGGATCATGGACCGGATCCTGCGCGGCATGTACGGACCCGCGGTCGAGTAGCGCCTGGCGGATCGCGGCCCACACCCGCTGGGGTGTCGCGGGCAGATCGAGGTGCCGCACCCCGAACTCGGACAGGGCGTCCACCACCGCGTTGGCCATCGCGGCGATCGAGCCGATCGTGCCCGACTCGCCGATTCCCTTGGCGCCCAACGCGTTCAGCGGCGTCGGCGTCTGGCTGGTGTGCAGCTCGAACGGCGGCAGGTCGTTCGCCGCCGGCATCCCGTACTCGGCCAGCGCGACGGTGAGCGGGTTGCCCGCCTCGTCGTAGACCATGTCCTCGAACAGTGCCTGGGCGATCCCCTGCGCCAGCCCGCCGTGCACCTGGCCCTCGACGAGCAGCGGGTTCAACACCCGCCCGCAGTCGTCCACCGCGACCATCCGGACCGGCCGCACCCGCCCGGTCTCCGCGTCGACCTCGACCACGGCGACATGGAAACCGAACGGGAAGGACGACGCGCCCGGCTCGAACGTGATGTCCGAGCGCAACCTGGTGCCGCGATCGTCCGCGTGCCGCGCCACCGCCGCCCAGTCCGCGCCGACTCCCGGGACTCCCACGACCCGGAACGCCACCGGGTCCCGGCGCAGCTCCACATCGGCGGCGGCCACCTCGAGCAGATCGGCGGCCAGCTCCCGGGCCTGGCTGAGCACCTCCTGCGCCGCCAGTTCCACCGCCGCCCCGGAGGTCTGCAGCGAGCGCGACCCGAACGTCCCGATCCCGGTCGGCACCTCGTCGGTGTCGCCCTGCACGAACGTCGTGTGCTCGACCGGAATACCCAGGACCTCGGCGACGATCATGGCGTAGGCCGTGGCGTGTCCCTGGCCGTGCGAGTGGGTTCCGGCCCGGATCACCGCCCGGCCGGCATCGTCCACCTCCACCGTGGCGGCGTCGCCCATCCCGCCGGCATTGGTGATCTCGACGTAGCCGCTCACCCCGATTCCCAACAGGTTCGGGGTGCCGGCCGCCCGGCGCCGCTGCTGCTCGGCCCGCAGCCCGGCGTATCCGCTGACCGTCTCGGCCCGGTCGAGCACCTCCTGGTAGGCCCCGGAGTCATAAACCTGGCCGGTGGCCGTGGTGTACGGGAACGCGTCGCTGGCAACCAGGTTCTGGCGGCGCAGCCGCACCGGGTCCATCCCGATCTCGGCGGCGAACGCGTCGACCGCGCGCTCGATCGCGTAGGTCGCCTCCGGCCGGCCGGCACCCCGGTACGCCCCGATCGGCACGGTGTTGGTCACGACCGAGACCGCGCTGCCGCTGAACCGGCGCAGATCATAGATACCCGGCCCCATCTGGATGGTCAGCTGCGGCAGCAGCGCCCCGAACATCGGGTAGGCGCCGGCGTCCTGCACGATCGAGAGGCGCGCGGCCAGCAGCCGGCCGTCGCGGGTGCCGCCGAGCTCGATGTCCGCGGACTGCGCCCGCCCGTGCACCATCCCGAGGATGTTCTCCGAGCGGGTCTCCACCCACCGCGCCGGCCGGCCGGCGATCCGGGCCAGGGCCGCCAGCAGGTAGTACTCCGTGAAACCGCTCGCCTTGGCACCGAAACCGCCGCCCACGTCCGGCGAAACGACCCGCACCTCGTCGGCGGGCAGACCGTAGAGCGCGACGAGATCGTCCCGCAGCCGGTGCGGCACCTGGGTCGAGGCCCACACGGTCAGCCGCGGTCCGTCCCAGGTCGCCGCCGCGGCCCGCACCTCCATCGGCGCGGGTACCAATCGCTGCCCGGCCAGGTGCAGCCGCACCACCACGGGACAGTCGGCGAAGAACTCCCCGGCGGCGCCGTCGGCCGGGTCCATCCGGATCGCCACGTTCGTGCCGTGCTCGGGGAACAGCAGGGTCTCGTCCGCGATCGCGGCCCGCACGTCGGCCACCACCGGCAGCGGGTCGTACTCCACGTCGATCAGTTCGAGGGCATCCACCGCCTGCGCCGCGGTCTCCGCGACCACCGCCGCCACCGGCTCCCCCACATACCGCACCACGCCGCGGGCGAGCAGCGGACGGACCATCGCCTCGGGCAGCCCGGGCGTCGGCGGCGCGGTCGCCGGTTCCACATCACCGGTGGCCACAACGGCGAGCACGCCCGGCGCCCGGCGCGCCGCGGTCAGATCGAGCGACCGGATCCGCGCGTGTGCCATGGAAGAACGCAGGAACACCACCCGAACCGCGCCCTGGAGATCGAGGTTGTCGACATATCGACCCTGGCCGAGCAGGAATCGCGGATCCTCCACCCTCGTCACGGGATTGCCCAGAATCGACCCGGAAACCGGTGCACCCATCATGGAGTCCCCTTACCGATGGCTCGGCGATCGCCGGTCCATCGTGCATCCCGCACCTTTCCGCGGCCAAGCCTGTCGACGAACTCGCTCCGTTCGGATACTTCCCACATGCGCACCCAGTCCGCCGTGCTCGCGGCAGTCCTGACCACACTGCTGCTCGCCGCCCCGCCCGCCGCCGCCACCACCCCGGCCAGCGCCGGCCCCGTCGCGCCGACCACCGCGGCGTTCTGCCTGCTGCCCGGCCCATCCGGCTGGACCAGGATCGAGCCCCAGTTCGACACCTGTGCCAGCTGCAACCAGGCCGGACAAGCCGGCGTCGCCCGGGGCGACTGGCCGCGCTTCCACTGCGGCGCCTTCCCGATCGGCCTGGACGTCGTCTACTACCTCTACCTCCCCCCGACGTCCTGATCACCGGGCGCGCGGCCCGGTGATCAGGAGCGCCCGGGTTACGAGGCGCAGATCGCGTAGGCGGTGATCCGCCAGTTCGGGGCCGAGCCGGGGATCGTGTAGCCGGTGGCGGTCACGGTGCCAAGGCCGACGTTCGGGGTCACGTCGTCGAGCGAGACGCCGCCGATGCCGCCGGTGATCGTCCCGCCGGCGCCGTGCACCTTGGTGCCCGCCGGGCAGGCCGGCGTGGTCACGCCCTTCGGCGACACCGGGTCAAGGGCGACCAGCCCACCCGGGTTGCTCGAGGTGTTGAGCTGCATGGTGGTGGCGGCGTTCCCGCAGATCGCGTACCCGGTCAGCCGCCAGTTCGGGGCGTAGGCGCCGTTCTCGTAGGCGGTGACGGTCACGCCGGTCAGACCGGCGTTCGGGGTGAGGTCGTCCAGCACCACGTTGCCCAGCCCGCCGGTGATCTCGGCGCCGAGCCCGTACAGCCGGGTGCTGCCCGGGCAGGTCACCAGGAACGACTTGGGCGAGTCCGAGTTGCTCTCCGACGCGATGAAGACCCGTTGCAGGTTCTGCACCGTGCTGCCGCAGGTGGCGTAGCCGGTCAGGCTCCAGCTCTCGTCCGGCGCCGTCTCGTAGGCGGTCACCAGGACCGAGGTGAGCCCGTCGTTCGGGGTCACGTCGTCGAGGACGACCGAGCCGACGCCGCCGTTGATCCGGCCGGCCGCGCTGTAGACCCGGGTGCCCGCCGGGCAGTTCACCGTCACCGACTTCGGTGACGTCCCGTTCGTCGCGCTGGTGGTCTCGGCACGCGCGATGTCGGCCGCGGCCGGGCTCACCGGATCGGCCGCCGCCGTTCCCGGTGCGGCGGCGAGTAGCCCGGCCAGCGTGGCCAGTCCGGCCAGCCAGCGGGCGGTTCGTCCTGCCTGCATTGCACACACTCCTTCGTCGGGCGCCGCGCCGGCATGCGTGACGCTGCGGTCACACCCTCGGCGGCGCCGGCAAGGTGGGCTTAGGGCTGACTGAAGGTGATCGAAGGGAAGCGCAGCGGAGTACCCCGTGGATTGCCCGGAAGGGCGTTGCCAGCGCTCGCACGCTGAGTCACCGTCGGTTACGCCAGCCACGGCGAGGGGAACGGCGTGAACATCCGACCTGGTACGTCCCTGGCCCGGCCGCGGCTGTTCGACCGGTTGGCCGCGGGCGGGGAGACCCGGCTGACCACGGTGATCGCCCCGGCCGGTTACGGGAAGACGACCCTGCTGGCCGACTGGGCCGCCGGGCAGCGCACCGCCTGGCACACCTGCACCGCGGAGGACCGCGAGCCGCGGCCGGTGGTGGACCACCTGGCCCGCGCCATCCGGGCGGCGGTGCCGGACCTGGCCTTCAGCGTGCCCGCGGTGGCCGGCGACCCGCACGCCATCGTCGCGGCGCTGTGCGACGCGCTCGGGTCGGCCCGGCTGGCGCTGGTGCTCGACGACGTGCACGTGGTGCGGGAGCGGGACGGCTCGGCCCGGGTGCTGGAGGCGCTGTGCCGGCACCTGCCGCCGACCGTGCGGCTGATCCTGTCCAGCCGGCGGCTGGCGCCGTTCGCGGTGCAGCGGTTGCGCGATGGCGGCGCGCTGCTCGAGTTGACCGCGGCGGAGCTCGCCTTCACCGGCCCGGAGGTGGCCGCGCTGCTGGCCGGTCCGCTCGGGCTGGACGGCGGCTGGCCGGCGCGGATCCACCAGGCGACCGGCGGCTGGCCGATCGCGGTCCGACTGGCCGGCGAGGCGGTGCGGCACGGGCAGGAGCTGTCCTGCCTGCACCGCGCCGGTCCGTTGTTCGACTACCTGGCCACGGAGATCTTCGACCGCGAGCCGGCCCGGACCCGGGATCTGCTGCGCACCGCCAGCCGGTTCGAGCGGTTCCGGCCGGAGCTGCTCGAGGCCCTCGGCCACCCGGAGGCCCGGGCGATCACCGCCGACCTGGTCGGGCGCGGGCTGTTCGTCGAGGAGATGCCGTCGGCGCGCGGCTGGTTCGGGTTGCTGCCACTGGTGAAGGAGTTCGTGTGCAGCCGGATGCCCATGCGGGACTGGGAGTTGCGCGAGCTCTACGACGTGGCCGGGCGCTGGTTCAACGCCTACGACCACCTCGACGCCGCCCTGGCCGTGCTCGCCGAGCTGGGTGATCTCGACCGGATCCAGCAGCTGCTCGACACCCGCGCGGACGACCTGCTGCGCCAGGGCGGCGCGGGTGCGGTGCTCGCCGCCGTGCGGCTGGTGCCGCCCGAGTCCCGCACCCTGCGCACCTGGCAGCTCGCCGGCGAGGCCCACCAGGTGCTCGGGGACTGCCGTAGCGCGCTGGACTGTCTGCAGCGGACGGTTCGCCCCGGCCGGCCGCCGTCGGCCGGGCTGGCCCGCCGGATCGGTTGGCTGCACTACTTCAGCGGCGCGACGGCCGACGCGCTCGAGGTGTGCCAGCGCTGCGTCCTGGACGGTTCCGACCCCGCGTCGGAGTCGCTGCTGCTGAGCTGCGTGGCCAGCGCGCAGTGGGCGCGGGGCGACCTCGACGCCTGCCGCAGCGCCGCGACCGGTGCCATGACGCTGGCGGAGACCTGCGGCGACGACGCCGCGCTCGCCGCCGCGCACACCGTGTTCGCCATGTTCGCCGCGGCCAAGGGCGAGGCCGCGGAGCTGGCCAGGCACGACGACGCGGGGCTGCGGCACGCCGAGCGGGCCGGGGACGTGCTCGGGGTGATCAGAATCCGGTCCAACCGGGCCTCGCACCTGATCGAGGCTGGCGACTACCGCGGCGCGCTCACCGAGCTGGAGCTGGCGCTGCCGCTGGCCGATCTCACCGGTTTCGCGACCTACCGGGCGTTCTGCCTGAACAACCGGGGCGAGGCGCGGCTGGGCCTTGGCCAGCTGGACGAGGCGGCCGCGGACCTGGTGGCGGCCAAGAACATCTTCACCGGGCTGGGTTCCTGCCTGGCCGCGGTGCCGCTGATCCCGCTGGCCGAGACCTACCGGCTGCGCGGCGACCGGGTGCTCGCCAGAACCGCCTACCAGCAGGCGATCGAGCTGGCCGAGGTGAACGACACGGCGACCCAACTGGTGCCCGCGCTGGCCGGGATGGCCCGGCTGCTGGCCGAGGACGAGCCGGAGACCAGTGCCGAGCTGGTCGCCAGGGCGCTGTCGTTCGGCACCGGATTCGGCTACGGGGCGGCATTGCTGGCCTCGGCCGAGCTCGGCGTCGCCCGCGGCGACGGCGTTGCGGCACTGCACGCGGCCACCGAGGCGGAGCTGGTCGCCCGCAAGCGGGTCGACGACGCCACCCTGGCCCAGTCGCTGGAGTTGCAGGCGCGGGCCCGGTTGCTGCTGGCGCCGGCCGACGGGACCACACTGTCCCTTGTGGACAAAGCGGAGGGGATCTGGCGCGAGCTCGGCAACCGGCGCGGCGAACGCCGGCTGTCCGCGGTGCGGGACACGATCCGGGGCGACCGGACCCCGGCACATCCGGCGCTGGCGATCCAGACCCTCGGCGGTTTCCGGGTGCTGCGGCACGGTGAGCCGGTGCCGGTCACCGCGTGGCAATCCCGAAAGGCCCGGGATCTGATCAAGATTCTGGTCACCCGGCGCGGCCGGCCGGTCAGCCGGGAGAAGCTGATGTTCCTGCTGTGGCCCGGGGAACCGGTCGAACGGGTGGGCAACCGGTTGTCCGTCGCGCTGTCCACCGCGCGCACGGTGCTCGGCTCGCAGCGCGGCGCGAGCGAGCACTGCGTGGTCACCGATGGCGACACCGTCCGGCTGGACACCGCGGTGGCCGATGTGGACGTGCTGAATTTCCTCACCGCTGCGCACCGCGGGCTGCACGCCTGGCGGCAGGAACAGCCCGAGGCATGGACCCTGCTGCAGGCCGCCGAGACCGGCTACACCGGCGACTTCCTTGAGGAGGACCCGTACGAGGACTGGGCGACCGAGTTGCGCGAGGAGGCCCGGCTGACCTACATCCAGGTGGCGACCGTCCTGGCCGGACACACCAGCGGGATCGGCGAGCACGTGGCGGCGAGCCGGTACTGCCTGCGGATCCTGGAACGCGACCAGTACAACGAACCCGCGCACCTGGCCCTGGTGCGGGCGCTCGCCTCCGACGGCAGCCACGGCGAGGCCCGACGCCGATACCGGACATACGTGGCGCGTATGGCCGAGATCGACGTCGAGCCGAGGCCGTTTCCGGGTGGTTCCTGAGGATCACCCGCAGGTGGCGAACGCGGTCACCGACCAGCGCGCCAACCCTGGCGAGACGTCCCAACCGGTCGCCGTCACCGAATCGGCGGCGAAGTTGAGGGCGGCACCCAGCGCGATGATGTTGCCGCCGTCCTTCACCGTGGCGGAGCCGTTGAACAGGTCCATCCCGATCGGACAGTCCGCCGTCGCCACCTTCGGAGATTCGGCGTCGTACGGGCTGCTGACCTTGACCAGCAAAAGGTTCGGGAAGTCACCGCAGATCCCGTACGCCCGGGTGCTCCCGCCGGTGCCGGTCACCGTGACCGTGCCGAGATCCAGGTTGGGCGCGATCCCGGTGAGGAATCCGCTCGCGGCGCCGCCCGTGCCGGACAGCGTGGTCCCGTCGGGACAGGCCACCGTCGCGCTGCTGCCCTGCCCGCCGGCGGCGACCAACCGCGGCGCGGCGGCCGGGCCGCCGCACAGCGCGTAGGCCGTCACCGCGGCGGCCGGATCGGCGGCGGTCACCGTGACCCTGCGGAGCTGGCTGTCCGGGACGACCGCCCGGACCCCGCGCCGGCTGTTGCCGCCCGTGCCGTACACGAGCGTCCCTTGTGGACAGACCGCCGTCGCGGTTCCGATGCCGCTCGCGCCGACCCCGACCGGCGGGTTGGTCACCGCGGCGCCGGCCGCCACCGGCGCCCCGGCGACCAACCCGGCCACCAACACACCGGTCACCAGCCCCGATCGTGCTCGCATGAGAATCCTCCCCTTCCTGTCTGGAACTGCTCAGGCGCAGACGGCGAACGCCACGGTCGGCTCGGGCAGCCCGGTGCCGCCGTTCCGCGCGGTCACCCTGACCTGGGTCAGTGCCAGGTTCGGCACGATGCCCTCGAACACGATGTTCGGGTTGACCCCGGGCACCAGCCCGCCGGTCCCGTGCACCAGCTCACCCGCCGGGCAGGTCACCGTGCTGCCGAATCCGGCGGCCGGCGCCACGATCGAGTGCAGGGTGGGCTGCGGGATGCCGCAGATCGCCGCGGCCGCGACGCCCGGCGCGCCGGCCGGCGGGTTCACGCTGGCCCGCACGGCGATCGGCGGGAAGGCCGGCGCGTTCGGCACCATCTCACGCAGCGTGGCGGCGGGGCCGCCGGTTTGCCGGGCGCCGGTGCCGTACAGCCGGCTGGCGCCGTTGCACGTCTCCACGTCCACCCAGGACGCGACCGGGTTGACCTCAAGGTGTGGCGTGGCAGGTACATCCCGGCCGCAGATGGCGTAGGCGGTCAGCCGCCACGGCGCCACGGGGGCCACCCTGGGCGCCGCGATGACCGTGACCGCGGTCAGCGCCGCATTCGGCAACAGGGACACCATGTGCACCTCGCCGTTGCCGTTGTGGATCTCTCCGCCCAGCCCGTACACCACGTGCGGCGTCGGACAGGACACCGTCGCGGCCGCGAACCCGGCGCCGCCGGGCACCGTGAACGCGTGCCGGGCCAGCCCCGGAATGGGCGCCGCCGCCGCCGTCCCGGGCGCGGCCAGGCCCACCCCGGTGAGCGCGACCAGCAGCCCGGTCACCGACAGCCACCGTCTCGTTCGTTTGCCTCTCATCGATCCCTCCTTGTCCGCAACGTGCGCTGGATCGCGACAAGGCTGGGCAACACACCTTCAGGCCGTCTTAAGGCCGGCTGAAAGCCGGGGCACAATGGGGAGTCGATGGCCGTCGACGAGGCCCGGCTTTGGCAGCTGTTGCGTGCTGCACGATCCGGACCACCTCGAGTTCCCGCTCGGCTTTCACCACGGCGCTGGCGACGTCGACCGCAACGGCTGCCCGAACCGGCATGTCGTGGCGCTGGGACTGGGGACTCGCGGGTGGGCTCGAGGTCAGGGGTGGGGGTGGGCTTGTTGCGGCGGTGAAGGCGCGGCCTTTCCTGAATGGGATCCGTGTCGCCGCCTGAGGTCCGCCACGATCATCGACACGGCCATTCCGGACCCTCCTGTTGCGGCGGGGATCCGGATCTTGTGGTGAGAACTCATCCACCAGGAACTCCACGCCGACTTTCAGAACTGCCCGAAATAGACGCTCTGCCCGTATCGCGTAACATCAACTTGATCTTTAGTGGCGGGGAACGTCTATTTTAATCCCGCTGGCACCGTGCAGCCCTGGCGGAGCTTCACCAGGATCTGGTGGCCCGGCGTCTGACTCTGGTGGTGATGTGCGCCAGCGCGGGAACCTCACTGTTTAGTGTCGGCCATATTTGTCGAAGTATTGATCCTTGACGGCGCGCACGAACAACCGGACGTCCACCGTCAATTTCGACCCGCCGGGGTTCTTGCTGTCCCGCACCGCATCGAGTGAGTTCACGACCTCGACGCATGCCCCGTCTTCGTTGCTGTAGCTCGACTTCCGCCACTGTCGGAATCTGCTCATGAGGCTGCCTCCATACTGGTGATGAGGTGGGCAATATGTTCTCGGGACTCGTCCGGACTCAGCCCCACACCTCGGATGGTTTCGACGGCCGCCCGGTAACTACTCAGGTCGGTTTCATCGACCACGAACGCACCTGAACGATGATGTTCCAGGTAAACGATGGGCCGCATACCCTTGTCGAATTCGTAGAGCATGAACGGTCCGGCGTGGCCTGGATGCCACTCGCCGGACACGCTGACGATCTGCACCGTGACCGTCGCCAGTTCGGCAACGTCGAGCAGGTGACGAAGCTGGTCGAGCATCACGGCCTCGCCGCCGATGCCGCCGTGGATGGCCGGTTCGCCGATGAGAGCCACCAGGCGAGTCGGATCGCGCCGGCGGGTGAAGGCGTCCCGGCGGGCCATCCGCAACATCACCCGTGTCTCGACCTCGCCGGGCGGCAAGGTCCCTTGCGCCAACATGGCCCGCATGTAGTCACTGGTCTGGAGCACGCCGGGAATGACCAACGGCGCCCACTCGGTGATGTGACGAGCGGTGCGCTCGCACTCCATGACCCCGGTGAGTTGCTTGGAGATCCCTGGTGGCCCGGCCGCCAGCCAGTCATCGGCGGCAGAGCCACGGGCGAGCGACAGGATGTGCTCGCGCTCGTCACCGGCGATCTTCAGACAGGCCAGCACCGCCGAGACGTCTTCGGCGCTGGGCACGGTCCGGCCGCCTTCCCAGCGTCCGACGGTGGTGTGCGCCACCTGGAGGCGTCGGGCCAACTCCCGCACGCTGATGCCGGCGCGCTCGCGTGCCTCACGCAGCACAGCCGCCAGCGTCAAAGCTCGCGGCGTGCCTGCGCCAAACGGGTGCATGGGCCAAACCCTAATGGTCACAAGCAGCCATAACGAAGGTGCCCGACCGTCGTCTTGCGCAACTGGTGCGCACCACTGATACTGGTGCGCACCAGTCGTCGACCGCGCACCCACAGTGCCGCCGAAGCTACACCCGCTCCGCCCGTCACCTCACGAGCCGCGGCGGGGCCGGGGTCGCCCCGACCTTCTCCGGCCTCGCCGCATCCACCTGAGCCGATGGCCACCCGCACACCCCGAGAGAGCAGTGATCTTCATGTCTTCCCAGCGGATCAGCCTCCACCCCACCCCGAAGACTCTCGCCCAGGCACACGAAGCCCTGATGAAGGTCCAACCCAACCGTCAAGCCCCCCTCGTCGCCTGGCGTGCCTTCCGTCAACTCGCCGCCCGCGTCTACACCGAGATCGCGGACATCGACCGCTTCCACCATCACGAAGCGTTGTACTGGGCCGGATTCGAACAGGAGAAGGCCCAGGCCATCGCACAGGAGCTGGCCTCACCCACCAAGACCACCCCAGACATGACCGGATAACGGTGGCCCAGTTTCACGAGCGCCGAATCAGTCGCAAATGGACCCGGTCCTCATGGCACAGACCGCCATCCTGGCTGCAGCAGTAACCTTGGCCGCCACAATCGGCTACCTGGCAGCAAGTTCCCACCACCGAAGGCAACGGCGCCGAGCGCTGAAGATCTCCCAGCAGACAAGACCTCGGCCTCCCCGCCACAAGTCAGACCGCCCCCTGCACCGCTTCTACGGCCAAGGCGAAGCCATCACCGTGCCCGAGCTGCTGGAGGAAGCCATCGGGAACGGTCACGGCCTACGCCTCAACTGGCCAGTCGACGACTTCGCCGCAAGTCCCATCCGCCCGGACGACCAGGGCCAGTTCCCAACAGTGATCCTGCCGACCATTGACAGCGACCCCACCCGATAACACCCCGGCCCGGCCCGACCCGACCCGCCCGCCCGCTGCGCGGCCGGGCCGCGCAGCGGCCCGGCCGGCGACTCGGGTGCGCGGTTGGGGGTAGGCCGCGCCCGGGATCGGTGCACGAGGCGCCTACCCACAACCGCGCCACGGAACGCCAGGCCCAGCTCTGCCAGGGTGACCGACCCGGGCGTTCCGACGGAGCCGGGGACCTCTGCCAACCGGGAACCCGGCTGCCGGAACCGGCATGTCGTAGCCCTGGGGCCGGGAGCCCGGCTGCTGGAGCCGGCAACTCAGCGGCTGGGACTCGGAACTCAGTTGCTGGAGCCGGCAACTCAGCGGCTGGGACTCGGAACTCGGCTGCTGGAGCCGGCAACTCAGCGGCTGGGAGTCGGAACTCGGCTGCTGGAGCCGGCAACTCAGCGATTGGGACTCGGAACTCGGCTGCTGGAGCCGGCAACTCGGAGGCTGGGCCGGGAGTTCGGGGGCTGGGGGCAGGGACTCGCGGGTGGGCGTGGGGTTAGTGGTGGGGGGTGAGCTTGTTGCGGCGGGTGAAGGCGCGGACTTTGGCGCGGTTGCCGCAGACGGACATGCTGCACCAGCGGCGGGAGCCTTTGGCGGAGGAGTCCCAGAAGGCCCAGGCGCAGTCGGTGGCGGGGCATTGGCGGATGCGGGACCACTGGGTGGTGGCGACGGCCTGGGTGTAGGCGGCGGCCAGGTGGGCCAGGGCGGCCCGGGTGGGCGGGAGGCGGTGGGGGCGCAGGGGGGTCGGGGGGAGGGCGGCGACGAGGGGGAGGCGGGACAGGGCGCCGGTGAGGAGATCGGTGGCGGCGGGGTCGGGAGGGCCGCCGTTGTTGTGCAGGGCGAGGGCGCGCAGGCCGGTACGGAGGTCGAGGGCGAGGCGGTGGTCGGGCCAGGAGACGGGGGCCGTGCGGGGGATGGCCCGGCGGGAGCGCAGCCAGGTGGCCAGGGCCGGTGGGCCGGAGGCCAGGTCGTCGGTGCCGGTTTCGACGTCGACGGTGTTGATGAAGGCCAGCACCGGCTCGAGCCAGGCCGGCAATGGGTGCGTCACGTGCTGCATAGTTTCGCCCTTTTCCACGCTTGACACCAACAGCCTAACTCTTGAACGCTCCTAACCCGTTATCTGTGTCCTATGGTTAGTACGGCGAGAGGAGAAACCGGTGTCCGTGCAGACATCCGCCGAGCCGGAAAAGGTCCAAGTGAAAAGCCGGGGCGGGCGCAACGAATGGCTGCTGGTGGCGTTCACCGCATCCACGAATATCGGCGACGCGGTGACCCGGGTGGCGCTGCCGCTGCTGGCCGTGCAGCTCACCGACTCCCCCGGGCTGATCGCGCTGGTCGCCGTGCTGTGCACGCTGCCCTGGCTGCTGACCGCCCTGCACATCGGCGTGTTCGTGGACCGCAAGGACCGGCGCTCCCTCATGCTGGGCGCGGAGGTCGCCCGGATGGTCGCGGCCGGGATCCTGCTGCTCGCCTACCTGGCCGACATGATGAGCCTGCCGCTGATCTACGCCATCGCCATCGCGCTGGGCGTCGCCGAGGTGGTGGCGGTGACCTCCGGCGCGTCGATCATCCCGAGCGCGGTGCCCAAGTCCCGCTGGCAGGTCGTCAACACCCGGATCACCGCGATCGAGTACCTCAGCCACGGCTTCGTCGGTGCCCCGATCGGCGGTTTCCTGGTCGCGGCCGGGTTCGCCATCGCCCTGGGCACCACCGGAGTGATCTACGTGGTCGGCGCCCTGTTGCTGGTCCTGCTGGTCGGCAACTTCGTCGCCACGCCGACCAAGGAACGCCAACCGGTCAACGTCGAGCTCAAGGACGGCCTGCTGTTCCTGTGGCGGCACAAGCTGTTGCGCACCATGGCGCTGCTGATCGCGGTCATGGCCGGCTGCTGGGGCGCCTGGATCGCCATCCTGCCCGCCTATGCCGTCGGCGGGCCGCTCGGCCTGGACGAGCGGCAGTTCGGCCTGCTGCTGACCTGCCTCGGCGCCGGTGGCGTGATCGGCACCGTCCTGGTCGGACCGATGAACCGGCTGCTCGGCCGGCGCTGGTCGATGTTCGTGGACATCATCGGATCGTTCGCGCTGGTCGCCGTGCCCGCGCTGGTACCGGCCCGGCCGCTGAGCGCGGTGGCCATCGGCGCGGCCGCGTTCGTCGCCGGACTCGGCGGGACGATGTGGACGGTGAACTCCCGGGTGATCTACCAAACCCTTGTTCCCAACGACATGCTCGGCCGGTTCAGCGCCGCGAGCCGGCTGGTCGGCTGGGGCATGACCCCGGTCGCCGCGGCCATCGCCGGTGTGCTGGCCACCCTGATCGGCTACCGGGTCGCGTTCGGCTTCTTCGCGGTCATCTGCGCGCTGCTGGTGATCCCGTTCCTGCGGGTGGTCACCGCCGAAGCCGTGGCCGAGGTGGACAAGCCGGAGCCCGAGGACGCCGAACACGCCGCCGAACCCGCCGCCGAGCCGACTGCGGCCCGATGACCTTCCAGGGAAACGAATCCTCCGCTGGCGAACAGCAGCGGCTCCCGCGACCGCAGTTCGCCGCAGGCGGCGACCGCGCCGAGCACGATGGTGTGGTCGCCGCCGGGGTAGAGCTCCGCGACCCGGCAGTCGAAGAACGCCAGGCCGTCGCCGAGCACCGGGCACCCGGTCACCGGCGCCCGCCGCATCGCCACCCCGGCGAACGCGGCGGCGCTGGCCGGCCGGGTCCGGTTGGCGAACCACTGGGCCTGCCAGCGCTGGTCCGCGGCCAGGATGGTCACCGCGAACTCCCCGGACGCCTCGATGCCGGTCTGCAGTCGGGAGCCGTTGCGCAGGCAGATCAGCAGCAGCGCCGGATCCAGCGAGACCGTCGCGAACGCGTTGACCGTCATGCCGATCGGCACGTCCTCGGCGATGCTGGTGGCCACCGCCACCCCGGTGGCGAACTGGCCGGCCACCCGGCGGAACCGCCGCATCTCCTCGGCCGTGGTCGAAATTCCGTTGTGTCCCTGAGTCATCGCACACGTCCAATCCGAAGGCTGCGAGGCTTCCAATGATCATCAAGCGAATCGTGCCGCTGTCCGGCGAGGCCTGGGCCGACCTCGAGGAGCTGTTCGGCCGCAACGGCGCCTGCGCCGGCTGCTGGTGCATGTGGTGGCGGGCAACCAAAGGCGTCTACCAGGCCGGTTCCGGCAACCGGACGGCGCTGCGGGCGTCGCTGGACACCGACGTCTCGGTCGGCCTGCTTGCCTACGGCGGGCCGCCGGACTCCGACGAGGAACGGCCGGTCGGCTGGTGTGCCGTCGCGCCGCGCTCGTCCTATCCCCGGCTGGCCAGCACGGCCGTCGGCCGGGCCGGCCGGGACGAGCCGGGCCGGTGGTCGGTGCCGTGCTTCTTCGTCCGGCCGGGACACCGCCGCCGCGGCTTCGCCGACCAACTGCTGGCCGCGGCCTGCGAGCACAGCCGGTCGCACGGCGCCGCGGTCGTCGAGGGATACCCCACGACCAGCCGGAAGGCCCGGGTCGACGATCTCTACGTCGGCACCAAGAACCTCTTCGCCCGGCACGGATTCGTGGTCACGCGGCAGCCGTCGCCGGCCCGCGTGGTCATGGAACGCACGTTCTGACAGGGGGAACCGATCATGCCCATCGACGCCACCGGCACGCTCTACACCTGGGTGCGGGACAGCGCCGCGGCGCACCCGGACCAGCCGGCCCTCGAGGTGGCCGGCCACCAACTTGGCTACGCCGAGCTGATCGACCTGGCCGACCGGCTGGCCACCCGCCTGGTCGACGCCGTTGGCCGGCCGCCGCACGCGGTCGGTCTGCTGGCCGCCCGCAGCCTCGCGGCCTATGCCGGCTACCTCGCCGCACTGCGCTGCGGTGCAACGGTCGTGCCGCTGAATCCGAAGTTTCCGGCCGCCCGCAACCAGAGCATGTGCCGGCTGTCCGGAGTGGACGCCGTGATCTTCGATGACACCGGCGCCGCGCAGGCCGGCGCGGTGCTGGCCGGAACCGCGATGGCGCCGGTGCCGCTGACCGGCGTGTGGCACGCGCAGTTGCCCACGGCGCCGTGGGACGGGCCGGTGACCGCCGACCCGGACGCGGTGGCGTACACGCTGTTCACCTCGGGCTCCACCGGAATCCCCAAGGGCGTGCCGATCCGGCACCGCAACGTCGGGCCGTACCTGCGGCACTGCGTCGAGCGCTACGGCGTCGGGCCGGGCAGCCGGCTGTCCCAGGCGTTCGAGCTGACCTTCGACCCGTCGGTGTTCGACATGTTCGTGGCCTGGTCCGCCGGTGCGGCGCTGGTGGTGCCGCAGGCCGACGAGGTGCTCAACCCGGCGCGGTTCGTGGTGCGGGAACGGATCAGCCACTGGTACTCGGTGCCCTCGGTGGTGTCGCTGGCCCGCCGGCTGCGCGCGCTGCCCCCCGGCTGCATGCCCGGCCTGCGCTGGAGCCTGTTCGCCGGCGAGCAGCTTTCCCTTGCCCAGGCCCGAACCTGGGCCGAAGCGGCGCCGGCGAGCACCATCGAGAACATCTACGGGCCGACCGAGCTGACCATCACCTGCGTCGGCTACCGGCTGCCGGCCGACCCCGGCGCCTGGCCGCGAACCTCCAACGGCACCGTGCCGATCGGCGCGGTCTACCCGCACCTGGAAGGGATCCTGCTGGACGAGCACGGCGTCGCCACCGACGACGGCGAGCTGTGCGTGCGCGGCCCGCAGCGGTTCGACGGCTACGTCGACCCGGCCGACGACACCGGCCGGTTCGTGTCCTATGCCGCCGGTGGCCGGGCCACGGACACCGCGCCCGGCCCGGACAGCTGGTACCGCACCGGAGACCGGGTGCGCGTCGAGGACGGTGCGCTGGTCCACCTCGGCCGGCTGGACGACCAGATCAAGATCTCCGGCTACCGGGTGGAGCTCGGCGAGATCGAGTCCGCGCTGCGCCGGCACCCGGGGGTCGCCGACCTGGTGGTGCTCGCCGTCCCGGGTGCGGCCGGCACGGTCGAGCTGCACGCCGTGCACACCGGCGAGGAGGTCCCGCACACCGAGTTCGCCGGCCTGCTCGCCGACCTCCCGGAGTACATGCGGCCGCAGTGGTTCCACCACCGCGACGCACTGCCCACCAACCTCAACGGCAAGACCGACCGCCGCCGGCTGACCGCCGAACTGCTGGAGCCGGCGGCGGCCGCGGGCTGAGCGGGAAAACATCGGAATGGACCCGCCTTCCGCCGTGAACGGCAAACCAGAGAATGGGCGCGAACCGCCGGCCGGAAATGACGATCCGGCCGGCGGTCGGCGTATTCCTGGAGCACGGCTGAATGGCCGACGCGAAAGCACGCGGCGGCCCGATGAATGCACCGAAACCCCACCGGTCCGCCCGCGCGAAGAACGCGCGGGCGGACCGGTGGGGTGGCCGGTCACGTGAGCAGCGCGCTGACGGCCGCGGCGATCTCGGCGATCGCCGGCGGGCGCAGCAGGCCGTAGTGGTCGGCCTGGACCCGCAGCACCCGGGGAGCCGGGGCGAACCGGGCGGCCCAGTCCGCCACCTGGTGGTCGGCCAGGTCGGCGCCGACCACCAGGGCCGGGGCGGCCACGCCCCGGTCGGACCGGTAGGCGGTTACCGCGTAGGTGTGCCGGCGGAACGTCGTCCAGCGGTCCAGCAGCATCGTGGCCGACACCGGCTGGCCGGCCGCCGCCGACAGGTGCGCGGCGAGCACCCGCATGGCCAGTTCCGGGTCGCCGCCCGAGGTGCGGGCCGGCGAACCGTCCAGTCCGGCGCCGAGCCCGCCGGCCATGGCGGCGGCGAACGTGTCGTAGACCAGATCGTCGAAGCCGTCGTCCGGCTCGTAGCCGAGCGGCGGGGTGGAGTCGAGCACGGCGACCGCGGCGCCCGGGTAGCCGGGAGCCATCTCGTAGGCGATCTGGCCGCCCATGGACCAGCCGAGCAGCAGGTCCGGGCGCAGCCCGGCGCGGTCGAGGTCGGCCCGGAACGCCCGGGCCAGGTCCGGCACCGAGGTCAGCGGGGTGCGCTCCTGGGACACCGTGACCCGCCACTCCCCCGGCAGCGCCGCAACCAGGTCGCGGTAGTCCGGCACGCCGCCGCCGGCACCGAGCAGCAGGTGCACGTGCCGGCCGGTGCCGGGGCGCAGCTCGACCAGGGTGCTGTCCCCGGCCGGCCCCACGGCCAGTTCGCCGGCGAGCTGCTCGGCGGCGCGCCGGGGCGTCGGGTCGGTCAGCCACCGGGTCACGTCCAGCGCCACCCCGGTACGGGCCTCGATGGTGGACATCAGCTGCATCACCTTCAGCGACCGTCCACCCATGGCGAAGAAGTCCTCGTCCGGGCCGGCCGGCTCGCCGCCGAGCACCTCGGTCCAGGCGGCGCGCACCTGGTCCAGCGCGGCCGACTCGGGCATCACGGTGCTGCCCAGGTCCGCCGCGGTGAGCCGGTGCTCGACGTGCGCCGGGCCGGACCGGGACCGGATGTCCACAGTGGACAGCGGGGTGGCCGGGTCGGCGCCGCCGGCGGCCAGCACCGCGTCCATGTCGTGGAACAGCCGCAGCGGGGTCTCCCGCTCGTACCGCCCGGTGTCGTACTCGCAGTCGATCAGGTAGCCGCCGTCCGCCTCGAGCACCCCGATCCCGAGATCGGTGCGGGCCGCCCGGTTCGGGCCGCGCTCCAGCCGCATGGCCACGTCGCCCAGGTACAGGTCGTTGCCGATCGGTCCCAGGTAGTTGAGCATCACCGGGATGTTGTCCCGCAGCATCGCCTGCGCCGAGGGGGTGAGCCCGCCGTACACCACGGAGAACGGCACCGTCTGGTGCGCGAGCGAACCCCACATGCTGTCCCGGGTGCGCTCGACGACCGCGCCCACCGTGTCGTCCGGCTCGACCTTCGTCCGGGCCAGCACCAGGTTGGCCACGTAGCCGACCAGCGCCTGATCCTTCTGGGTCATCCGGTTGGCGGCCACGATGCCGGTGCACACGTCCGGCCCCGCCCCGCCGCGGCCGAGCACCGCCTGCAACGCGGCCAGGATGACCACGAACGGCGTGGTGAAGAACTCCTTGGCCAGCGCGGCGATCCCGTCGGTGGCCGGCTGGCTGAGCGCGAACCGGATGATCTCGCCCTGGTTGCCGGTACCGGTGTACCGGTGGTGGTCGGCCACCAGGGTCGTGGTCACCGCACCGTCCAACTCCTTGCGCCAGTGCGCCAGGCTCGGCTCCCAGCGGCCCTCGGCGCGGGCGGCGTGCGCCTCGAGCGCGTACTCGCGCAGCGACACCGGCTCGGTGTCGAACGCCGGGATGCCGCCGGCCAGCGCGGTCGCGTAGGCCGCGGAGAAGTCGGCCATCAGCAGCTGCACGCCCCAGCCGTCCACCAGGGTGTGGTGGAAGGTGAGCAGCAGCTCGTGCGCGTCGCCGACGGTCACCGCGGTCAGCCGGGCCGGCGGCGCCACGTCCAGGTCGAACGGCCGCTCGTGGATCTCCTCGGCGATGTGCCGAAGCAGCTCCGGCACCGGCGTCGAGCCGGGGTCGTCGATCCGGACCCACTGCGGCGCGACCGGCACCCGGTCGGCGAAGTCCACCAGGATCCTGCCGTCCCGCTGGTGCAGGCTGCCGCGCAGCGCCTCGTGCCGGTCGACCACGGCCTGCCAGGCGACCCCGAGCGCGTCGAGGTCCACCGCCTTGTCGCAGCGCAGCCGCCAGGTGAGGTTGTAGACGGACTTGTTCTTCGCGCGGTGATGGACCCACCACAGCGCCTCCATCATGGCGCTGGCCGGGATCATCGTCTCGGTGGTTGTCACGGGGTCGCTCCTCTTTCAGCGCACGAACGGGAGAATGTCCTCGGTCAGCCGCTTGCGGTCGACCTTTCCGTTGGCGGCCAAGGGAATCCCACCGTCGCGGTAGTGGTAGCCGCGCGGCCGCATGTACACCGGCAGGTCGGCGCACAGCTGGGCGAAGTCGTCCTCGGCCAACCGCTCGCCGGCGTAGACCGCGTGCAGGTCGATCTCGCCGTCGTCGGCGGTCAACGTGATCACCACGACGTCGGCGACGGCCGGATGCCGGCGCAGCACCGACTCGATCTCGCCAAGCTCGATCCGGTTGCCCCGGACCTTGACCTGGTCGTCGATCCGGCCGAGGTGCACCAGTTGCCCGTGCTCGCGGCGGACCCGGTCGCCGGTGCGGTAGTAGTGCTCTGCGGTCAGCGGCTCGGTGCCGTCGTAGAGCCGGCCGACGCCGTTCTCCACCGCCACGAACCGGCCGGTGTTCTCGGCCGGGTCGAGGTAGCCGGGGAACCGCTGCGGGCCGCGCACACACAGCTCGCCGTGCTCACCCGGGCGCAGGTCCTCGTCCAGCATCACGTGCTCGAGGTGCGGGAAGACGTCGCCGATCGGCATCGACCGGTTGGAGGTGACCGGCACCAGGGCCGAGTCGGTGGGCACCGCCCATGCGGAGCAGATCACGGTCAGCTCGGTCGGGCCGAAACAGTTGTCGATGATCGCGTTCGGCGCGGCCACCTGCCACGCCTCGACCTGCTCAAGGGTGAGCTGCTCGCCGCCGAACATGGCCCGCCGCAGGGTGGGCATGCTGTTCGGCGCCAGTGCGCGCAGCCGCCGGGCGAAGGAGATGATCGACGGCACGGACATCCAGTGGGTCAGCCGCTTCTCGTTGACGAACCGCACCGGGGCGAACACGTCGCTGTGCTGCGCGACGCACAGCGTGGATCCGGTGCTCCAGCTGGTGAACAGCTCGGCGACCGAGCCGTCGAAGAACAGCTCGAAGGTCTGCGAGATGCGGCAGCTCCCGTCGAAACCGAAGCGCGGCAACATGTCCGCCAGCAGCGAGGTGATGTTCTCGTGCGTGGTCGGCACGCCCTTCGGCTTACCGGTCGATCCCGAGGTGTAGATGATGTAGGCGGTGTCGGCGGCGGTCGGCGCGGTGTCGGGCAGCGGCCCGCCGTTGCTGTCGTTGCGTTCCAGCACCGCCTGCCCGCGCCCGTTGGTCAGGTCGAGGATCGGGATGCCGGCCTGCTGCGGATAGGCCGGGAGCTGGTTGGCGGCGGTGTCGTCGACGATGGTCAGGTCCAGCCCGGCGTCCTTGGTGATGGTCAGGTTCCTGGCCACCGGGGCGCCCTGGTTGAGCGGCACCACGGCGGCGCCGAGCCGCTGGATGGCCAGGTAGGCCGGGTAGGTGGCCGGGCTGCGGGAGGTGAGCAGGCCGACCCGGGTGGGCCGGCGGCCGTCGGCGGCCCGCATGATCAGCCCGGCCATCCGCTCGACGGCGGCGTTCAGCTCGGCGTAGCTCAGCTCGTGGCCGGAGACCTCGATGGCCGTGGCGTCGCCTGCGCGCGCAACCGAGGCCCGGAACAGGTCGTAGAGAGTGCGGCTGGTCATCATGCTTCCCTTCGCGGTGCGGTGAGGATGTGGTCCTCGACGGGGTCGACCTCCAGCAGGTGCCCGAAGGTCTGGCGCACCAGCGAGGGCCGGGCCCGGCCGCGGCGGGCCGAGTCGAGCGCGAATCGCAGTGCGCTGGGCAGTTGGGTCCACGCCGTACTCGCCGCGAGGTAGCGCTGGCGCAGCGGGTCCGGCAGGTCCGGGTCGGTGCACAGCCACCGGTAGCGGAACACCCGGTGCGCGGCCGCGGTCCACAGGTCGTCCAGGTGCCGGGCGGCGTCGGTGGCGGAGTCGGTGCAGTAGTCGGCCAGGAACGGCAGCACGGCCCGGTCCCCGACCAGCCAGCTGCCGGGCAGCTCGGCCGGGGTGGCCGGGCCGGGCTCGCGGTGCAGCCACAGTGGGCCGGCCGGGTCGGGCACCGGGACCGGGAACCCGAACGCCAGGCTGTTGCGGGTGTGCTGCTCGGTCGACCAGCCGGCCGGCAACACCATGGCGTCGGTGAGCTGGGCGGTGGACAGCCAGCCGACGTACGGGCGTTGCTCGCCGCCGGGCAGCAGGCCGGCGAACGCGTCGATCACGTGCCAGGAGTCGCCGCGCCGGCCGGTGACCAGCAGCCAGTGCGGCGCCGCCGCGCCGTGCTGCCGGGACGGCGACCAGGGCAGCCGGGAGCCGTCGGTGACCACCAGCACCCGGCCGCGCCTGCGCAGCTCGCCGGCCAGGCTGACCATGGCCGGGCGCGGCGCCAGCGTGGCGTACCGCAACCGGGTGCCGTCCGGCAGCCGGTCCAGCGGGTAGGCGTGGTGCGAGAAGGCCAGCCCGGCCGCCAGGTCGATCCGAACCGCCAGGCGCACCGAACGGGCCAGGTGGCCGGTCGCGTCGGACAGCTCGCCGTCCAGGTAGCCGGCCAGGTTGGCGGTGTAGCAGCTCAGCCCGGCGAAATGCTCGTGCCGGCGGCGCGGCAGGATTCTCATGACCGCACCCCCCAGGCGCAGGTGACCGGGATCCGGGAGTGCTCGCGCAGCGCCCGCCAGCGCAGCTCCCGCCAGGCACCGGTGCGTTGCCCGACCTCGACCGGGATGGTCCACGGACGGCCGGCCAGGCCCGACCCGGTGGCCTTGACGCACGCCTCCTGCGCGGTCCAGATCCAGGCGAACTCCAGGTCGCGCCCGCCCGCCGGCAGCGCGCTCAGCGCGGCGACGGCGGCCGGCCGGCAGCACCGGCGCAGCAGCCCGTCCGGTGCCGGGTAGGGCAGCTGAACATCAACGCCGACAACGGTTCCGGCGCCGACCGCGGCGGCCAGCCAGCCGTTGGAGTGGGACAGGCTGATGGTCAGGTCGGGCCGCTGCGGCAGGTACGGCGCGCCGCTGGGCCGGGCGGCGATCGGCGTGTCCGCCGCGTCCGGGACGACCTCGGCCAGCAGCCGGCGCAACAGGTCGCGCACCGCTGCGCGCTCGGCGTCCGGGCGGGCGGTCGTCGACTCGACCGCCACGTGCACGCCATCGGCGATCTCGATCATGGCGCACCGACCAGATCCGTGGCGTGCTCGGCGATGCCGGCGAGCATCGCCCCGGAGGCACCGCCCGCGATGCCGAACATGGCCGCCTCGGCGCGCAGCTCGGCCACTCCACCGGAGCCGAACGCCTCCGCGCCGAGCAACTGCACGCACTCGGCGAGCACCAGGTCCAGGCTCTGCGCGGTGGACGCCTTGAGCAGCATGCTGGACAGCAGTGCGTCCGGACCGGCCGCCGCGTGCTGGGCGCACATCGCGTCCATCCGGCGCAACTCCACCAGGCAGCGGGCGAACCGGTCGCGCACCGCGTCGTTGGTCCACAGCCCGCGATCGGCCAGCCGGCGTTGCGTGCCGGCCAGCACCCGCCGGCAGATCGCCCTGGCCCACAGCGCGCCGGCGGCCCGCTCGGTGCCGACGTGCCGGGCGAAGGTGGGCAGCCCGCGGCCGGGCGAGCCGATCAGGTGGTCGCGGCCAAGGGTGACCCCGTCGAACCGCAGATGCCCGACCCCGGACCCGGCGAACAGCCCCGTGCCGGCCGGCTCGGCGAGCACACCCGGCGCGTCGGTGGGCACCAGTACCCACAGAAAGCTGGTGAAGTGCCGCTGCGGCCGGTGCCGGGCGAGCACCAGGGCGTAGTCGGCGGTGCGGGCGTTGGTGATCCAGGTCTTGCCGCCGTCGACGGTGACCCGGTCGCCGTCGAGCCGGGCGGTGGTGCCCAGCGCCATCAGGTCGGACCCGGCCGCCGCGGCGTCGGTGACCGCAAGGGCCAGCACCGTCTCGCCGCGGGTCGCGGCGTCGGTGACCTTGGCGGCGGTATCGGTACCTGGCAGCGCACCACGCAGGATCGGCAGCGCGGTGGCCAACTGCACGCAGATCGACAGCACGGTGCCGACGCCGAGCCGGCGGTCCAGCTCGGTCAGCAGCACGTCCAGAAGGTCCAGCCGGGGGCCCGGACCGGGGTCGAACAGCTCAGTGATCAGCCCGGCCTGGCCGAGCGCGCGCCACACGGTCCGGCCGTCCGCGCCGGCCGGCAGGGCGTCCAGGTCAACCAAGGCGCACCTCCTGGTCGAGCACGGCGAGCGAGCCGTTGGCCAGGTTGAGCCGGTCGTTGGCGTAGTTCAGCGACGCCGAGCGCAGGTCCCGGAACACCCGCTCCAGGTACAGCTCCGAGCCGCGCAGGTAGCCGTGCCGCAGCCCGACCAGCTCGACCAGCTCGTGCCCGGCGGCGAAGCACTGCTCGGCGGCCTGCACCTTGAGCGTGTTGACCAGCAGCTGCACCGGCGGCGCGGACATGTCCGGCGCGCCGTCCACTGTGGACACCGTGTGCCGGAGCAGGGCGTGCACCGTGTCCAGCCGGCCGCGGATCCGGGCCAGCCGGGTGAGCAGCAGCTCTGAGGTCAGGTCGAACTGGCGCCGGCCGGCCGGGCTGCGCATCAGCCGCAGCACCCGGGACAGCGCGCCCGCGGCGGTGCCCAGCCAGGCGGCGGCCCAGCCCAGGTGCGCGACCGGGCCGAACAACCCGGCGGCGATCGCCCGGAACCCGCCGGACTCGCCGACCACCTGGTGCTCGGGCACCGCGCCGGACAGCCGCATCGGCACGCTGTGCGTCGCCCGCATGCCCAGCGGATCCCACCCGCCGGTCACCTCGAGCGCGAGCTGCTCGCGGGCGGCGTAGACCAGCGAGACCTGCGTCGGCGAGTCGGCATCCGGGGCCAGCAGGGTGATCAGGAACCCGTCGGCGTGCTCGCCGCCGGTGACGATCGGCGCGTCCCGGTCGATGCGCAGCAACCCGGCACCGGACGAGGTGGGCGAGTCCGAGGTGAGCAGGTGCCCGCCGGTACCGCGTTCGGTGGTGACCGAGGCGAGATACAGCTCGCCCCGGCCCAGCGCCGGCAGCAGCTCGCCGGCCAGCCGCGGCCGGGCGTACCGGACCAGCGTGATCGCCTGCTGGCAGTGCATCGCGAAGATCATGCCGACCGACAGGTCCACTCGGGACAGTCGCATCGTCACGTCCACCAGGTCGCCGAGGCCGCCGCCCGCGCCGCCGTGCTCGGCCGGCACCAGCAGCCCGAGCAGTCCGCTGGCCCGCAGGGCGTCCAGCGCCTCGGTCGGGAACCGGGCGGTCTCGTCGGCGCCGGCCGCGTACCGCTCTGCGGTCGCGACCACGTCCGCCAGACCGGGCCGCTGGTCCACCGTGGTCACGAGGCACCCCCGCCGCGCAGCCGGGCGACCTCGGCCCACAACCCGCCCGCGGTGGCGAACGTGTCGTCGACGAGCTTGTCGTCCGGCAGGCTCACGCCGTAGCCGTCCTCGATCGCGAACAGCAGCTCGATCGCCTGCATCGAGTCCAGCCCGAGGTCGCGCAGCCGCGAATCGGCGGTGATCTCGGTGTCCCCCGCGTACTTCAGGAACGGTCGCAGCATGACCGCGAAGTCCGGTGTCATCGCCGGCCCTCCTGTCCGGCCGCGATCGGTTCGCGGCGCATCGTCAGTCGTGATGTGTGCACGATTCGGCCGTCCTCGACGACCGCCTCGACCGGTGCCGGGTGACCGAGGAAGGCGAGCAGGCTCGCGGACAGCCCGTAGGCGCCGACGTTGGGCACCCGCACCAGATCGCCGGGGCGCACCCGGGGCGCGGTCACCCCGCGCGCCCAGGTGTCCAGCGGGGTGCACAGCGGGCCGGTGATGATCGCCGGACCGACCGGCTCCGGCTCGCCCTCGGCCAGCAGCGTCGGGACCACCGCCGGCAGCCGGCGCAACCCGGACATGCCGCCGAGGTGGTTGATGCCCGACTCGAGCACCTGGATGTGCGTCGCCTGCGAGGTCTTCGCGTCCAGCACCCGGGTGAGCAGGGTGCCGCAGCCGGCCACCAGGGCGCGGCCGGACTCGAACGCCACCCGGGGCGAACCCCGCCGCCAGCCCGGGAAGTCGGCGTCCAGCAGCGCGGCCAGCGCACCGGCCAGGCCGGGATAGTCCGCCGGCCGGCCGGCGCGGGCGAACGGGGCGGCGAACCCGCCGCCGAGGTCGAGCACGGCCGGCTCGGTGCCCAGCGCGCCGGCCAGCCGCCGCGCGGTCCGCACCGACTGGCCGAGCTGGGCCAGCAGCGCCGCCTCGTCGGCCACGTTGGACCCCATGTAGAGGTGCAGCCCGGCCAGCGCCGCGTGCCGGCGACCGGCGAACCGCTCCGGCTCGGCCATGATCCAGTCGGCGTCCGCGCCGAACTGGGAGGCGACCCCGGTCATGGTCAGGCCCTGGCCCGGCACCGGCGTGGTGTCGTTGACCCGCAGCAGGCACCGGGCGGGACTGCCCAGACCGGCCGCCACCCGGTCGATCTGGTCCAAGCCGTGCGGCGAGTCCACCGAAAACCAGGTGACGCCGGACTTCACCGCCTCGGCCACGTCCCGGTCCCGCTTGCCCGGACCGGTGTAGAGGATGTGCTCCGGGTCGAACCCGGCGTCCAGGGCCGTACCCAGTTCGCCCGGCGAGCACACCTCGGCCCGGCAGCCGGCCCGGCGCAGCGTCTCGGCCAGCACCGGGTGCGGGTTGGCCTTGAACGAGTAGTACAGCTCGCTCGGCGCGGGCAGCGCCCGGTGCAGCCGGGCGTGGCAGCGGCGCAGCTCGTCGAGGTCGTAGACGTAGGCCGGGGTCTCCAGGTCGTCAAACATGGGAACCGTCCGGCATCCGGGCCAGCGCGGCGCGGTCGATCTTTCCGTTGGTGGTCGACGGAATGCTCCGAACCACTACGCACCGGCCGGGCACCTTGAACTCCTCGAGCTCGGTGCGCAGCCGGGCGAGCACCTCGGCCGGCTCCAGCGCGGTCACCGCGAACAGGGTGGCCTCGGCACGCTCGGCGCCCGGCGGCAGCACCGCCGCGGACTCCACCCCGGCGATCCGGGTGGCGGCCAGCTCCACCTCGGTGGCGCTGACCCGGAAACCGCGCTGCTTGTAGAGATCGTCGCGGCGGCCGACGAAGTAGAGGTAGCCGTCCTCGTCGCACCAGCCGTAGTCGCCGGTGCGCAGCCGCGGGAACAGCCCGGCGTCGCGGGGAAAGCGCTGCGCGGTCTGCTCGGGCCGGCGCCAGTAGCCGGCCATCACGTGCGGCCCGCGCACGACCAGCTCGCCGACCTCGCCGGGCGGCAGCCGGGTGCCGTCCGGGCCGATCGCGAACACCTCGGTGCCGGGCAGCGCCCGGCCGCACGAGCCGGGCCGGCGCAGGTCCTCGTCGACCGGCATGATCGTGGTCCGCTTGCACTCGGTGAGCCCGAACATCAGTTGCACACCAAGACCCGGGATCCGCCCGCGCAGCTCCGCGAGCACCCCGTCGGGCATGGTCGAGCCGGTGTTGGTCACCAGCCGCAGCGGTGGCGGCGTGGCACCCGGCCGGGACAGCAGCCGGGCCAGCCCGCGAGCCACACCCGGCACCGCGGGCAGCACGGTGGCGCCGCACCGGTGCAGCTCGGCCAGCAGCCGGGGACCGGCGTCGGCGGCGGTGGCCAGTTGGACCCGCGCCCCGGCCGCGGTGGCCAGGAAGATCTGGTACAGCCCGTAGTCGAAGGACAGCGGCAGCGGGCAGAAGACCACGTCGGTCTCCCGGTAGCCGAGCTGCGACTGGATCGCCGCGACCGCGAAGCACAGCTGGGCGTGCGTGGAGACCACCGCCTTGGGCAGCCCGGTGCTGCCCGAGGTGTAGATCAGGCAGATCGGGTCGACCGGGATCGGCCCGTCCGGCGCCGGGCCGGGCCGGGTGCCGGCCAGCTCGGCCGGCGCGGCCCGGCCGATGCCCCGGTCGGCGGCGAGCCGGGCGGCGTCCGGGTTGGCGGTGACCACCAGGGCCGGCTCGGCGTCGTCCAGCACGTGCGCGTAGGCGGCGGCCGGCGCCGCATCGTCCAGTACGCAGAACACCGCGCCGGCCCGGGAACAGCCGAACAACAGGGCCGGCAGCAGCGGCTCGGGGGGCAGCGCGACCAGCACCCGGTCGCCCCGGCGCACGCCGCGATCGGCCAGACCGCGGGCGATCCGGTGGCTGGCCGCGGTCAGGTCCCGATAGGACAGCGTGCCGTCGGCCCGGCCAACCGCCGCCCGGTCCGGGTGCCCGGCCGTCGCGGCGTCCAGCAGCTCGTGCAGCAGCGTGGCGGTCATCGCAGGACCGCCTTGCCGAACAGCCCGGCCAGCGAGTCCAGATCGTGCAGGGCGTCCAGGGTGAGGTCCTCGGCGGCCACGGTCACCCCGAGCCGGGTCTCGACCCGCTCGATGATGTCCACCAGGCGGAACGAGTTGAAGTTGGGCAGCGCGCGCAGCGGCGTGCCGTTCCGGGTGGCGGCGGCATCCAGCCGCAGCACGACGCGTACGGCCTCGGCCACCGCGTCCCGGATCGCGCCGGCGGCCAGCCGCGCGAGCAGCTCCCGGTCACCGGCCAGCAGCTGCTCCATCCGCTCGAGCACCGACGGCGGCACGGCCGCGCCCTGGGCCGCGCGGCGCAGTCCCACATAGGACTGGGCGGCCAGCCGCTGCCACTCCGCGGCCCGCTCCCGGACTGCCGCCGCGTCACAACCGTGGACGCGGTCACCATCGTGGACAGGGTCGCCACCATGGACGGCGTCACCATCGTGGACGGCGTCACCACCATGGACGGCGTCACCATCGTGGACGCGGTCACCATCGTGGACGCGGTCACCATCGTGGACAGCGTCACAAATGTGGACGGTGTCCAGCCATGTGGCGTGCAACAGCCGGCTGCGGCCGAGCAGCCAGATGTCAAGCACCAGAGCCTCGACGCCGTCCCGCCGGTCCAGCCCGGCTCGGACCGCGTCCAGGTAGCCGGACGTGTCCGCCGACGTGAGGGCGGCGACGTTGGCGGCGAGCACGGCGACCGGGTCGAGTTCGGGCAGCGGACCGGCGGTGATCACCATGGCGGTCGCGCCGGTGCCGAGCGCGGCGTCCAGGTCGGCGGCGGACAGCCGCCACACGCCCGGCCGGGCGGCTCCCCACTGGGTGTCGTTGTGGTACGGGTCGACCACGGCGAAGCGATCCCCGGACGGCGCGAGCACCAGGCTGTGCGCCATGTGCCGCTGCCCCCGGTAGGGCGTCCACGGCATGGTGAAGGTGTCGGCGACCACGTACAGCGGCCCGGCCTCGGCGACGAACGCGCGCACCGCCGGCCCGTCCAGCCCGTCCCGCCGCTGCGCCACCCGCAGCCCGGCCAGCGCGCCGGCCTCGGCCAGCCGCACGTCCACCGGCGCCTCCAGGGTCGGCAGCGCGCCCGGGCCGTACCGGACCGCGAACCCCAGCCGGGCTCCGAGCGCCCGGTGCGCGCCCGGGCCGTGCTGCAGGTCGACCAGCGCGGCCAGGCCGGTCTGCACGCAGTCCAGCGCAGGCGCGGTCAGCCCGGCCAGCACCGGCGACCAGGTCTGGTCGCGAGTCTCGACGACCGTGGCGATCGGCATGTCAGCTCACCCCCGTCAGTTGGGATCCGGCCGGTCGCAGGCCGGACGTGGCCGCCCGCAGCGCCGCCTCGTCGACCGGTGCGTCCTCGAGCACCCCGGCCAACAGGTCGTCGTAGGCGGACAGATCAAGCAGCCCGTGGCCGCTCACGCAGACCAGCACCCCGCGGCCGGACCGTCCACTCGCGACGGACGCGGCGGCGGCCAGCGCGTGGCCGGACTCCGGCGCCGGCAGGATCAGCTCGGCAAGGGCGAACCGGCGCCCGGCGGCCAGCGCGTCCTGCTGGCCGACCGCGACCGCGGCGATCTGGTCGTGGTGCCGCATCGCGGACAGCAGCTTGGCCGCGCCGTGGAAGCGCAGCCCGGCGGCGTGCGCGGCCGGGATCGGGTAGCCGGCGCCGATGGTGTACATCGCCTCCATCGGCCCGGTCCCGGTGGCGTCGGTGACGTCGTAGGCGTACACCCCGCGGGACAGCTTCGGCGTGGCGCAGGACTCGGCGGCCAGCAGCAGCGGCGGCGCGTCGCCGGTCTCCCCGGCGGCGTGCGCGGCGAAGAACGGCAGTGCCAGCCCGCCGAAGTTGGACCCGGCGCCGACGCAACCGACCACGGTGTCCACCTCGGCGTCCAGGCCGGCCAGTTGCTCGAGCGCCTCAAGGCCGATCAGCGACTGGTGCAGGATGCTGTACGTCTCGCCGCTGCCGATGCAGAACGCCCGGTCCCGCGCACCGCGGGCGTACTCGACCGCCTCGCCGATGGCCAGCGCCAGACTGTTGCCGGCGGTGTCGCGGGCGCCGACCTCGGTCAGCGGGCTGGGGCTGGCGTGCACGGTGGCACCGAGCAGCCGCATCAGGCTGCCCCGGTACGGCTTGGCGCGCAGGCTGCCGCCGACCATGAACACGGTGCAGGACAAGCCGAACGCCGCGCACGCGGTGGCCAGCGCGGTGCCCCACTGTCCGGCCCCGGTGCCGGTGACCAGCTCGCGCACCCCGGCCTGCCGGTAGTAGTAGGCCTGGGCCAGCGCGGTGGTCAGCTTGTGGCTGCCGGACAGGTTGCCGCCCTCGTACTTGACGTAGATCGGCACTCGGGCGCCGACCGCGGCCTCGAACCGGACCGCCCGCCACAGCGGGGTGGGCCGGTAGGTCCGGTAGATCTCGGCGACCGGCTCCGGCACCGGCCACCACTCGCGCCGGGAGATGCTCTGCCGGACCAGTTCCAGCGGGACCTGCGTGGTGACCGGGCCGGTGGCGGCCGGCGGGCTCAGGTCGGCCGGCAGGTCGTAGCCGAGATGCGGCAGCACGCTGCGCCACGCGGTCATCGCTGTGCCCCCACGGCCTCGGCGATGACGTCGACCAGATCGGCGACGGTGGTGAAGATCCGGTTGACGAACAGGTTGTCCGGCAGCATCACGTCCAGCTCGTCCTCGAGCCGGACCAGCATGCCGAGGAACCCCAGCGAGTTGACCCGCAGCAGGTCGCCGTTGAGCGGCTCGGCCTCGGCGATCTCGTTGGGAGGTATGGACAGCCGCGACTCCAGCGCCACGATCCGCTTGACCGCGCGGCTGATCTCGTCCCGGTGGTGTCGGATGGCGGTCATCGCGCTCCCTCCCCGCGCAGCGTCGCGTTGCCCTCGATGGCCCAGCTGTAGGTGAGCAGCGCGGTCAACCCGACCGGGCCGCGCACGTGCAGCCGGCCGGTGCTGATCGAGATCTCCGGACCGAGCCGCATGGTCGGGCCGTCGTGCAGCCGCAGCGAGCCGTTGACCACCAGCGCGGCGGCGTCCACCGCGCGCAGGAAGCCGTCGATCACCTCGGGCCGGGTGGCGACCACGCCCTCGGTGTGCCGGGAGCCGTGCCGGCGGATGTGCCCGACCGCCTCGTCCAGTCCGGCCACCGCGCGCAGCCCGAGGGTGCGGTCCAGGAACTCGCGGCCGTCGTCGTGCGGCCCGAGCACCCGCACCTCGGCGCCAGGCCCGCCGGGGACCAGCCCGGCCAGGCCGGCGTCCAGGCGCAGCGTGTACGGCCGGGCCAGCCCGATGCCGGCCGCGACCAGCCGCCGGGCCAGCGGCTCGGCGACGTCGGCGTGCGCCAGCACCAGCTCGAGGGTGTTGCACGCGGTCGGCTCGGCCAGCTTGCTGTCCAGCGCGATCCGGGCGGCCAGGTCCAGGTCGGCGCTGGCGTCCACGTACAGGTGGTTCACTCCCCCGCCGCTGGCGATCACCGGGATGGTCGAGGCGGTCCGGCAGTGCTCGATCAGGGCCGGGCTGCCCCTCGGCACCAGCGCATCGATCGCGTCGTGCCGCCGGAGCAGCTGCCGGACCAGGGCCCGGTCGCCGTCGGTGAGCACCTGGACCATGCCGTCCGGCAGGCCGGCCGCCTCGGCCGCCTCGGCCACCACCGCGCCGAGGGCGGCGTTGGTCGCGGCCATCTCGGTGCCGCCGCGCAGGATCGCCACGTTGCCGACGGCGACCGGCAGCAGCGCGCCCTCGACGGTCACCGTCGGGCGGGCCTCGTAGATCATCAGCAGCACGCCGAGCGGCTTGGGGATCCGGCGCACCCGCATCCGGCCGGTGGCCGCCAGCGGCTCGCTCGGGCGGGTGGCCGCGGGCAGCGCCCGGCCGACCTCGCCGGCCAGCGCGACCAGCTGCTCGCGGTGCGCGTCGCCGACCCGCAGCCGGTCGGCCAGGGCGTCCGGCAACCCGCCGGCCCGGGCCAGGTCCACGTCGTTGGCCGCGCGCACCCGGTCCCAGCGCTTGTCGAGCCGGGTGGCCAGCGCGTCGCAGTAGGCCAGGTAGCGCTCGTCGCCGGGCGGCGGCGCCGCGTCCCGGGCCCGCGCGGCCCGGTCCAGGATCTCCTCGGTCACCACATGAACTGCCCTCCGTCGACGATCAGCTTCTGGCCGGTCAGGTAGCCGCTGGCCGGCCCGATCAGGTACTCGAGGCCGTCGGCGACGTCGTCGGCGGTGCCGAGCCGGGCCAGCGGGATCTCGGCGAGCACGTCGGCCAGCGCGGCCGGGTCGTCCAGCCGGAACCGGGTGGTCAGCTCCTCGGTTCCGGTCATGCCGGGGATCAGGCAGTTGACCCGGATCCGCGGCGCCAGTTCCACCGCAAGGCACTTGGTGAGCTGGAGCAGGCCGGCCTTGCTCGCGCAGTAGTTCGCCCCGTCGCGGCGTGGCCGGATGCCGGTGGTCGCGCCGATGTTGACGATCACCGCGCCGGGCTGGGTCAGCATCGCCGGGGCGAACACCCTGGTCAGGTAGAACGCGCCGGACAGGTTGGTGTCCAGCACCCGGCGCCAGTCGGCCACCTCGAGGGACAGGAACGGCCGGTCGATGTTGATTCCGGCGTTGTTCACCAGCACCCGGGGCGCGCCGTGCTCGGCCAGCACGGCGGCGCCGGCGCCGGCGACCGCGTCCGGGTCGCCGACGTCGACGCGGACCGCGCTGAGCATCGGGTCCAGCTCGGCCACCGCGGACGCGGCGGCATCGGCGTCGGCGCGGTAGAGCGCCACAACGTGGTGGCCGAGCTTGACCAGACGGCGGCTCAGCGCGAGGCCGATGCCGCGGGTTCCGCCGCTGATCACGGCGAGCGGTGTGGTCATGATGCCGCCTCCGCGGGAAAGAGCACGTCGGCGGTCACGACGCGACCTCGACGGGCAGCCCGAGGAAGCCGCCGACCGCGGCGGACAGCGCCGGCAGGTGCTCGGGGTCGAACACCCGGAAGTGGTCGGTGGCAAGCGTTCCGACCCGCAGCTCGGGCGCCAGCGACCGCCAGCGGTCGAGTGCCGCGCCGCGGTCCACGAGATCGCTCTCGCCGGCGCAGACCAGCAGCAGCACCGGGCCGTCGTAGCCGCGAGTGGACTCGAACGCGGCCAGCGCGGCCGAATGCGCGTGGAACGTCGCGGTGACCCGGTCCAACGTCCGCTGGTCCGGCCGGGGCCCGAGCATCCCGACGATGACGTCGAGGATTCCCTTGTCCCGCACCGGATCCGGGACCAACCGGAACGGCGAGCAGTCCACCATGACCAGGGCCGGGCGGTGCCCGCGCTCGGCGAGCGTGGCGCACACCTCCCAGGCCACCGTGCCGCCCATCGACCAGCCGAACACCACGTCCGGAACCAGCCCGTCCGGCTCAAGCGCGCGCAGCACGCCCTCGGCCATCGCCGGCACGCTGCCCTCCGGCGGCTCGTCCGGCACCAGGCCGGCCGCGCGCACCGCGTAGACGTTGTAGGTCTGGCCGAGGTAGGAACCCAGTCGCAGGTACGGGGCCAGGCCGCCGCCCGCGCCCGGGATCATCACGCAGGCCGGGCGGTCCTTGCGCCGGGCGATCGGGATCAGCCGGCCGGGTGCGTTCGTCATGCCGCACCCCCCTGCCCGGCCCGGACCAGGTCGGCCAGGGTGGCGATGGTGGGCGAGCGGAAGAAGTCGATCACCGGCGGTGCCACCCCGTACTGCTGCTCGACCTGGGCCAGCGCGGTGAAGATGTTCAGCGAGTGCGCGCCGAAGGCCAGCACCGGCTTGTCCCGCGGGATGCCGTCCACGCCGAGCAGCCCGGCCCAGATGGCGGCCAGCTCGCGTTCCAGGTCGTCGAGGTAGTCGGCCCGCAGCCCGGTGGACTGCGTGGCGCGCTCGGCCACCCACTGCCGGGCCAGCGCCACCAGCGCGTCCCGGTCGGTCTTGCCGGAGCCGGTGGTGGGCACCGTCTCGATGCCGAACACCTTGGCCGGCACCATGTACGCCGGCAGCCGCTCGGCCAGCCGGGCCGCGACCGCCTCGGCGTCGACCGGCCCGCCGTCCTCGGTGAGCAGGAACAGCAGCAGCTCCCGGTCGGCGCCCTCGCCGTCCGCGGCGGCGATCGCCTGCCGGACCCCGGGCAGCGCGTTGGCCACCACCTCGATCTCGCCAAGCTCGATCCGGTAGCCGCGGATCTTGACCTGGGTGTCGTCCCGGCCGAGGAAGATCAGCGCGCCGCGCTCGTCCCGCAGCACCAGGTCGCCGGTGCGGTACATGACCGCGCCGTACACCCCGGCGAACCGGTCCGGCACGAACCCGGCCGCGGTGCGCTCCGGGTCGTTGACGTAGCCGTCGGCCGGGCAGGACCCGCCCAGGTACAGCTCGCCGGGAACCCCGGCCGGGGCCAGGTGCCCGGTCACGTCCACCACGTAGCCGGCCACCCCGGCCAGCGGCAGCCCGATCGGCACGTGCGTCGGCCAGGCCGGGTCCGCGGCGGAGAGCCGATGCGTGGTCACCGCGTGCGTCTCGGTCGGCCCGTACAGATTGACGAGCACGCAATGCGGGTGTGCCGCGAAGAACCGCCGGATGTCCTCGTCGACCAGCAACTGCTCACCGGACACGCACACGTGGCGCAGCGCCGGGAACAGCGTCTTGCGGGCGAACGCGCTCTGCACGAACGGGCGCAGCGCCGCCACCGGCAGGTAGATGTGGGTCACCCGGGTCTCGGCGACCCGGCGCACCAGTGCCGGGAAGTCCCGCCGGTCGGCCGGCTCGCGGGAGACGATGGTGCCGCCCACCGCCAGCGTCGGCACGATCTCCTGGAACGAGACGTCGAAGCCGAGCGGCGCGTACTGCAGGAACCGGGTGTGCACGCCCATCTCCAGCGCGGAGATCTGCCAGGCGCTGAGGTTGGCCAGCGGCCCCTGGCCCATCTGCACGCCCTTGGGGCGGCCGGTGGAGCCGGAGGTGTAGGTGACGTAGGCCGGGCGGCCGGCGTCCGGTGCGGCGATGGCCGGGGCCGGCGCGCTGTCCACCGGCGCGGGCGCCATCAGCTCGGCCAGCCGCAGCGCCGCCACCCCGGGCAGCTCGCCGGCGTCCCCGATCACCGCGCGGCAGCCGGCCTGCTCGACCATGTAGGCCAGCCGGTCGGCCGGCAGGCCCGGCTCGAGCGGAAGGTAGGCGGCCCCGCAGCGCAGGATCGCCAGGATGGCGATGGTGGTCTCGCTGAGCGAGTCGACGCACAGCCCGACCACGTCGCCCGCGGCCACGCCGGCTCGGGCCAGCCCGTCGGCGGCTTTGCGGGCGGCGTCGGCCAACTCGCGGTAGCGCAGCGTGCCGTGCTGGTCCTCGATCGCGGTGGCGTCGGCGTGCTTCTCGGCGGTGGCGGCCAACCACTCGGTGAGCGTGGCGCCGGGCACCCGGGCCGGGTAGCCGTCGGTGCGCAGGCTGGCCGCCGCCGAGGAGTCGGTGAACAGGTCGGCCAGGGTGCGGCTGCCGTCGGCCAGCGCCCGGCGCAGCGCCGTGCGGATCGAGTCGAGCAGCCCGTCGGCCACGGCCGGGGCGATCAGCTCGCGGTCGTACTCCAGCTCGAGCAGCCAGCGCCCGTCGACCGGGGTGCAGCCCAGCCACAGGTCGAACTTGGCGGTGCCGTTGCCCGGCTCGCGCACCCCGCGCACCGCGCCGGCCGACCCCAGCTCGACCGTGTCCTGCATGGCCAGCATGCAGGCGAACAGCGGGTTGCGGTTGGTCGTGCGGTCCGGCTGGGCGTGCGCGACCAGTTGGGTGAACGCGATGTCCACATTGGACCGGCAGAAGTCCACCGCGTCCCGGACCACCGAGCCGGCGTGCTGGTCGAAGCTGCGCTCCCAGTCCACGGCCACGGTCACCGGCAGGGTGTTGACGAAGAAGCCGCACAGGTCGAACGCGCCGACCGTGCGCCGGGCCATGAACGGGCTGCCGACCAGCACGGTGGACACCGCGGCGTGCCGGGCCACGGCCGTGCCGTAGATGGAGGTGAACAGCACGAACGGGCTGATCCCCAGGCGCTTGCAGGTGTCCCGGAACGCCGCGTTGTCGGCCTCGTTGAGGTGCCATTCCACCCGGCCGCCGGAGAACGCGGTCTCCACCGGGCGGTTCGGCTTCGGGTAGACCACCATCGGGGGCACGTCGCGCAGCTGCTCGGCCCAGGCCTTGGCCCGGTCGGCGAGCGCCTCGGCGTTGGACACCCGGTCCTGGGCGCGCAGCTCGCGCAGGAACGCGTTCTCCCGGGTCAGCCGCAGCTTCTCCACCGCATCGCCGGACAGCGTCCCGGTGAGCGCCGCCTCGAGGTCGCGCACCACCGGTGGGATGGACACCCCGTCGCAGACCACGTGGTGCGAGCAGAACAGGATCGCCGAGTCGCCGCCGTCGGTGCGCCGGACGTAGCCGAACCGGTAGCACGGCCCGGTGGCCAGCTCGAACGGCGGCCGGCCGATCCGCACCGCGGTGGCCAGGATCTCGTCCTCGTAGGTCTCCGGGGTGGCCTCGACCAGTTCGAGCGGCAGCTGGTCCCGGGTCGGCGGCGGGCCGAGCCGGGCGTGCAGCTCGGGCAGCCGGCCGAAGGTCTGGCGCAGCGCCGGCTGCACGGTGATCAGCGCGATGATCGCGTCGACCACGGTGTCCGACGGGATCGCCGGGTCGATGTCGAACCGACCGACCTGGTTGTAGATCTCGCGGGTCGGGACCAGGCCGTCCACCACGAGCAGGCCCTTCTGCGACTCGGTGAGGTTCAGCAGGGTGGGCTCGGGCTCGGTCGGGGCGACCGGTGCGATGGTGTCGGTGCTCACCGGGTTCCTCCGGGGATCATGCCGGCGAGCCATCCCTTGAGGTCGGCGACCGTGTGCAGGTCGACCAGGCGGGAGGCGTCGATCTCGGCGTCGTCGTCGGTGGCCACCTCGACGGCCAGCCGCAGCAGTGCCAGCGACTCCAGCCCGACGTCCAGCAGTGGCGTGGAGTCGTCGAACGAGAAGGTGGCGTACTGGGCGATGGTGGCGTCGAGGTCGAGCTTGGTGTCGCTCATCTGCGTTCTCCGCACGGTTGGGGCTGCATGCACGACGACCCTCGTCGCCGTGGTTGTTCCGCCGATGTGGCCGCGTTCTACCGGCGGTGTTTCGGTGCCGTACTCGGTGCGGGCGAACAGCCGGACCAGCTCGAGCACCCGGAACCGGTCGATCCGCAGCGGCTCGAGCAGTCCGGCGTCCACCAGCCGTTCTGCGGCCTGCTCGACGACCGGTTCCGGGTGGTCGAGCAGCGCGGCGAGGTCGGCGGTCCGCACCACCGGCAGGTCCAGCGCGCCGAGCAGGCGCAGGGTGCGGACGGCCTCGTCGTCGCCGGACCGGTGCAGCAGCCGGGTGCTGGCCCGTAGGCTGTCCCGCACGGACAACCCGTTGCAGCTCAACAGGTCCAGCCGGCGGTGCCGGTCGGCCAGCCGGGCGGCGAAGTCCGCCACCGTCCACTCAGGACGCTGGGCCAGCCGGGTCGCGGCGACCCGCAGGGCCAGCGGCAGGTACTCGCAGAGCCGGGCGATCCGGGCGGCGGCGCCGGGGTCGGCGGTCACCCGGTCGGCACCGGCGTAGCGGCGCAGCAGCTCGGTCGCGGCGGCGGCCGGCAGCCGGTGCAGGCGCAGCAGGCCGGAGCCGTCCACCGCGGCCGGGGCGGCCCGCCCGGCCAGGATCACCGCGCTGCCCGGGGTGGCCGGCAGCAGCGCCCGGATCTGGCCGGTGTCCAGCACGTCGTCCAGCACGATCACCACCCGGCGGCCGGCAAGCGCGGTGCGCAGCAGCGCCGCGGCCCGCTCCTCGTCGGCCGGGACGTCGGCGGCCGGCACCCCGAGGGCGGCCAGCAGCCGGCCGATCGCGTCGACCGGGCGCGGTGGGTCCTGCGCGGCCCCGGCGCCGAGGTCGAGGTAGATCTGCCCGTCCGGGAACCGGGCGGCCACCCGGTGCGCGGCGTGCACCGCGAGGGTGGTCTTGCCGACCCCGGCCAGGCCGTGGATGGCGCAGCGCTGCTCGCCCGCGGCGAGCCGGGCGGTGATCCGGGCCAGTTCGCCGGCCCGGTCGACGAACACCGGCACGTCCGGCGGCAGGGTGCGCGGCACCGCCAGGCGCAGTACCGCGGTTCCCGGCGCGCGATCCGCGGCGCTCTCCAGCAGCAGCGGATCCTCGCGCAGGATCCGCGCCTGCAGCTCGCGCAGCGGCTTGCTCGGCTCGATGCCCAGCTCGTCGATCAGCAGCTGGCGCAGGTCGCGGTAGGCGCCGAGTGCCTCGGCCTGCTGCCCGGCCTGGTACAGCGCCAGCATCAGGTGCGCGTGCAGCCGTTCCCGCAACGGGAACTGCGAGACCATCAGCTTCAGCTCGGGCAGCACCGCCTCGTGCCGGCCCAAGGTGATCTCGGCGTCGATCCGGGTCTCGACCACGGCCAGCCGGCCCTCCTCCAGCCGGGCCGACTCGGTGAGCACGGACGGCACCAGCGGCACGTCGGCCAGCGGCGCGCCCCGCCACAGCCCGAGCGCCGTGGTGAGACCGTCCACGGCGGCGGCCGGGTCGCCCGCGGCCAGCCGGCGCCGGCCGGCCGTCACCAGGTCGTCGTACTCGTGCAGGTCAAGGCTCCCGGGCGGGACCACCAGCTGGTAACCCGGCGCCCGGGTGGCCAGCACCCGGCCCGGCTGGTCGCCGAGGGCGCGGCGCAGCCGCCAGACGTACCCGGCCAGCAACCCGGCGGCGCTGGCCGGTGGCCGCTCCCCCCACAGTTCCGCGGTCAACTGATCGGCCCCGACCACCCGATTCGCGTTAATCAGCAGGACGGCCAGCAATGCCCGCTGTTTGGCGGCCCCGATCGAATTCCACGACCGCCCGTCAAAGAACTCCAACGGCCCCAGTAATCGAAACCGAACCAACGCACTCAGCTCCCCCGCAGCACATCAGAGAATGGATCCGACCCCGGCCAGTAGCAGCGCCTCGGCCAGGCAGACCCGGGTGAACTCGCCCAGATGCAGGCTCTCGTTCGGACCGTGCGCGCGGGTGTGCGGGTCCTCGACGCCGGTGACCACGATGGCCGCGCCGGGGAACGCCTCCTGGAAGATCGCGATGGCCGGGATCGAGCCGCCGATGCCGATCTCCACCGGGGCCACGCCGTCCCAGGCGGTGCACAGCGCGGTCCGGGCCGCCGCGTAGTACGGGCCGGTGGTGTCGAGCACGCACGGCGCGCCGCTGCCCTCGTACTCGACGCTGACCGCGGCCCCCCACGGCCGGCGCGCCTCGAGATGGTCGCGGACCGCGGCGAACGCCTTGCGCGGGTCGTCGCCGGGGGCCAGCCGCACGCTGATCTTGGCCCGGGCCACGGGCACCAGCGCGTTGGCCGCGTCCCGCAGGGTCGGCGCGTCCATGCCGATCACCGACAGCGCCGGCCGCCGCCACAACCGGTCCACCAGTGGCCCGGTGCCGATCAACGCGACCCCGTCGAGCATCCCGGCCTCGGCCCGCAGCCGCTCGGCCGGAAAGTCCAGTGTGGACTCGTTCGCGGTGACCAATCCGTCCACCGCGACGTCGCCCGCCTCGTCGTGCAACGTGGCCAGCAGCCGGGCCAGCGCGGTCAGCGCGTCCGGCACCGGGCCGCCGAACAGTCCACTGTGCACGGCCTCGGTGAGCGTGCGCACCTCGACCACGCAGTTGACGATGCCGCGCAGGGACGTGGTCAGCGCCGGAACGCCGATGTCCCAGTTGGTCGAGTCGACGATCACCACGACGTCGGCGCGCAGGTCGTGCCGGCGCAGCAGTTCGGCCAGCGACTCCGAGCCGTACTCCTCCTCGCCCTCGACGAACACCACCACCCCGACCGGAAGGTCGTCGCCGAGCGCGCGCAGCGCCGCGACGTGCGCCATCAGCCCGGCCTTGTCGTCCGCGGCGCCCCGGCCGTAGAGCCGGCCGTCCCGCTCGACCGGCTCGAACGGGTCGCTGTGCCACAGCGCCGGATCACCGGTCGGCTGCACGTCGTGGTGCGCGTAGAGCAGTACGGTCGGCGCGCCGGGCGGCGCCGGCCGGCGCCCGATGACGGCCGGTGCGCCACCGGCCCGGACGATCTCCACCTCCAGCGCGCAGTCGCGCAGCAGGGCGGCCACCGCCTCGGCGGAACGATCAAGGGGGGCCGGGTCGAAGCCGGGGAACGCGATTCCGGGAATGCGCACCAGGCGCTCCAGCTCGGTGCGCGCCCTGGGCAGCTCGCGGTCGATCGCGGCGCGTAAACGAATCTCCAATGAATTGTCGGACATCATGAAAACATCGTACGTTGGCGGCGTCGGAATAGGGGTGTCCAACCATTGAACAGAACAACGAAAAAGGCGCCCGAAATCGGGCGCCTTTTTGTTGGCTCAGTTCACTTGACCCGTTTGCCGGCCAGCCATACGCCGGTGATGTGCTCCGGATCGGCCAGCACCCCGATATCGGCCAGCGGGTCGGCGTCCAGGGTGAGCACGTCGGCGTCGTAGCCGGGGCGCAGCTGTCCGGACCGCGGCGCCTGCGGCCCGAGCGTCTCCGGGCCGGTGGCGGTGGCCGCCTCGATCGCGGCGAGCGGCGGGCAGCCCACCGAAGCGAGCAGGGACAGCTCACGCCCGTTGCGGCCCCACGAGGAGGGCAGGTCCGCGCCGCTCATCCCGATGTCGGTGCCGGCGGCGATGGTGACGCCCTGCTCGTAGGCCAGCGCGATCGCCTCGATGTGCCGGTCGGCCACCGCCTCCAGCTTCGCCGCGGCGTAGGGCGGGAGCAGCTTGCTGTCCAGCAACTCGGCCATCACGGTGCGGGTCGGCACCAGGATCGCGCCGGTCTCCCGCATCGCCGCGGCCACCTCCTCGTCCAGGTAGGTGCCGTGCTCGATCGTGCGCACCCCGGCCTCGAGCGCGGCCATCATGCCGGGCTTGCCGTGGCAGTGCGCCGCCACCACCCGCTCGGCCATGCCGGCCACCTCGACGATCGCCCGCAGCTCGGCGTCGGTGAGCTGCTGGTGGATCGGGTGGTCCACCTCGGAGAGCACGCCGCCCGAGGCGAACACCTTGATCACCTTGGCGTTGCGCCGGAGCTGCTCGCGGGTCGCCTTCGCGAACTCCGCCGGACCGTCGGCCAGCCGGAGCTCACCGCCCATGTGCGCGAAGTCGGTCACCCAGGGCACCGGGTAGCAGTGCAGGTCGCCGTGCCCGCCGGTGGCGGACAGCGCGCTGCCGGCCGAGTACACCGCGGGCCCCTCCACCGTGCCCTCCTCGATGGCCCGGACGAGGTGGATGCCCAGCCCGCCCATCTCGCGCACCGAGGTGACCCCGGCGTTGAGGGCGGCCCGCAGGTCGGGTACGCACCGGGCGGCCCGCAGCGCGACCGGCTCCTGCGGCAGCAGGGCGAAGTCGGCCGACCGCAGGCCCATCAGGTGGGCGTGGCAGTCCCACAGGCCGGGCAGCACCGTGTGCGCCCGGATCACCACCGTGCCGTTGGTGGCGGCCGGCGCACCGGCCGCCGGACCGGCGTAGCCGATCACGTCGTCGAGAATCACCACGCCGTTCTGGATGGGCTCGCCCCGGCCGGGGATCAGCTGAGCGGCCTCGATGCGCTGCGTCACCATGGCGCGAGCCAACCCGAGCGGACCGGAATTCGCCACTGTGCAACGGAAAACAGCGTTGCGAGGGTGCCGGCCGCGGTCCGGCTGGCGGCCAGCGCGGTCTTCGCCGCACCGCCGGACCCGCCGGTGAAGGTCAGCACCGCGGCACCCGCCCCGGTGGCCCGCAGCATCAGGCCGGGCCGGTCGTGATAACAGTCGAACGAGGCCACTGTCCGCAGTGGACGGTCGGTAGCGGCCGGCAGGCCGAGCCGGTACCTGGCCGTTTCGGCCACCTGCCGGACCAGCCGCGGATCCGGCCGGACGCCGGCCGGGTCGACGCCCCACCGGTCGCTCGGCAGGCCGAGCAGCAGGCCGTCGGCGGCCGGGCGGCCGTACAGGCCGGTGCCGTCGTCGACGAACGCGCCGAGCCCAGGCGAGCGGCCCGGGTAGACCGTGTACTGGATCTGCTTGGTGGTCAGTCCTTCCGCGGGCAGGCCGCTGGCCGCGAGCAGGCCGGGGGTCCAGGCGCCCGCCGCGATCACCACCGTGTCGTAGCCGGCGCTGGTGCCGTCGGCCAGGACCAGTGCCGGGTCCGGCAGCACCGCGCGCACCGGCATCGCCCGGATGGTCAGGCCGGCGGCGGCCAACCGGTCCAGCACCGCGTCCCGCAACCGGGCCGGCGACAGGTAACCGGCCCGCCGCTCGGCGACCGCGGTGGTGCCGGCCGGCAGGTCCCGGAACGGGTACCGGGCGGCCAGCTCGGCGCCGGCCAGCACGGTGGCCGACCCGGGCAGCAGCTCGTCGAGCACCGGGACCGAACCGGCCGGGTCGACACCGGGCGGCAGCAGGTACACCGATCCGATCTCTTGATAGGCCGCGGCCGCCCGCAGCGCCGGATCGGCCCGCAGCTCGGCCAGGCTGGCCGCGGCCACCCGGCAGGCGTCCGGGGCGCACTCGAAACCGCGGACCAGACCGCCGGACGCCCCGGTCGCGTCGGCCCCGCGCGGCGTCGCGGTGTACAGGTGGACGGCGATCCGCGGCGCCGCCTGGCGCAGCCGCCAGGCGAGCAGTGCGCCGGCCACGCCGGCTCCGACGACTCCGATCCGCATCGGACACCTCTCTTTCGGTGACGTGGATTTGGTCCTGTGCCGGGTGTTCAACTGCGCGACCGGCGCAGTTGAACACCCACAGCGACCGGACACATTGGCCCGGTGGAAGATCACCAACTATTGACCGGATGAGTGAAGGTGGCTGGTCCGCGCATTCCCGGCACGATCCAGATTTCGGATGCCGCCCGGCCGACCAACGGACCCGACCTATTACCCCGTTTAGAGCAGGAGCACAACACGACCCGCCAAAAACCGATCATGGCACCTAGACCAGCGTGGATACAGGACTTACTCTCTCATCGGGGCAGGTCGGGAGAATGCCCTTTGTGAAAGGACGAATACGGATCGTGAACCGTGGGCGCGGTCCGGGCTAATCGATATTGGGCGACCGTCACGTGGATCGGGAGGCACGTTTGTTAGAACGGCGTAAATGTCCGTGACGGCCGACACAATCGAGACTGACGCAACGACCTATTTGGAACAGGGTCGGCTGTTCACCATGACCAACTGACGGGGGAGCCGATCGAATTGATAGGGCGAACAGAAGAGCCGGTCAGACCGGCAGGACCTCGGACCAACGGGCAGCTGACCCGGACGATACCGCTGGACGCGCTGCGACCGGCGGACTCGCCGCGCCTGGTCGGCGAGGACGACGAGCACATCCGGGTCCTCGCCGAACCGGACCGGGCCCTGCCACCGATCCTGGTGCACCGGGCCAGCATGCGGGTCATCGACGGGATGCACCGGCTGGGCGCCGCCCGGCTGCGCGGCCAGCAGACCATCGAGGTGATCTTCTTCGACGGCAGCGAGGATGACGCCTTCGTGCTGGCGGTCCAGGCCAACGTCGCACACGGTCTGCCACTCTCCTACGCCGACCGCGAGGCCGCGGTGGCCCGGATCATCAGCTCGCATCCGGACTGGTCCGACCGCGCCATCGCGGCCACCACCGGGCTTGCGGCTCGGACCGTGGCCGCCGTGCGCGGCCGGATCGTCGGGTTACCGCAGGAAACCGCCCGGGTCGGGCGGGACGGCCGGGTCCGGCCGCTGGACAGCACCAGCGGGCGCCGGGTCGCCGGCCGGCTGATCGCCGACTTTCCGGAGGCCTCCCTGCGGGAGATCGCCCGGACCGCCGGGATCTCCCCGGCTACCGTGCGCGACGTGCGCGAGCGCCTGCAGCGCGGCGAGGATCCGGTGCCGTTGCGCCGGCCCCGCAACGGGCGCACGGCGCGCCCACCGGTCAGTGAACCGGTCGAGCCGGACCGTGACGAGGCCGAGCGGCTCGCCGCCGACCAGCGCGACGCCATTCTGCGCAGCCTGGAACGGGACCCGTCGCTGCGGTTCGCCGAGTCCGGTCACATGGTGCTGCGCTGGCTGTCCCGAAGGGTCATCGCCGAGGAGGAATGGCGCGAGTTGGTCGCCGCGGTGCCGGCGCACAGCGCGTACATCCTGGCCGGGCTGGCCCGCCGTTGCGCCGCCGAGTGGATCGAGTTCGGGAAGCAGCTCGAACGGCGGTTGAGTACCGAATTATAGGCGCTCTTCGTGCGCCGCCGGTGTGCAACTGCGGCCCGATGTTCAGTTGCACACCGGCTCATTCTCAAGCTGTTGTCGAGTCGCGAGGCGTACGGCAGGATTCGCTCGGACAACGGTGGATAAAAGGACCGGCAATGCACCGGTCACGCGCCGTTAGCATCCCTTCCTTCGGTCGCGTCAATATCGAAAGCGACGGAGAGGCCCCAATCGAACCGGATCAGCCGGCATGGAGAGAGGACTGAGAATGGTTGGCCAGCTCGCCGAATACGCGCCGGCGCCGGATCGGCTTGCCGCCCGGCCGGTCACCCCGGCCGAGGTGGCCGCGGTGGCCCGGCTCGCCGCGACGGCCGACGAGTTCAACCTGACCGGACTCACCTTCGACGAGGGCGCCACCACCGCGATGACCGGCGACCCCGGCCACCTGGTCGCCGCGTTCGGCCTGGACGGCGGGGAAACCGTTGGTGCCGCGTGGATCGAACGGCGCGGCCGGGTGTGGTGGGTGCTCAACCTGGTACTCGGCCGGTCCGCGTTCGGCCACGGTGTCGAGTTCGCCATCGCGGACTGGATCGTGCGCCGGGCCCGGGACGCCGGCGCGGTCGCACTGGCCGGCCGCTACGTGCCGACCCTGAGCAATGCCGCGGCCGCGGGCTTCTGGGAGCGGGCCGGCTTCACACCGTCCGGAGAGGACGGCGTCTTCACATGGAACATCTAGGAAAGCGAGAGAACACGGTGCGCTACCAAGAAGTGGAGCTGCTGGCGATCGGCGCCGGGCCGTCCAGCCTGGCCCTTGCCGTCGCCGTCGAGGAACTGGCCCGGACCGAACTAGCCGGGGACACGCTGATCGTCGAACAGCAGGACGACGTGGTCTGGCAGCGGGGCATGCTGATGCCGTGGACGCAGAGCCAGGTGTCCTTCCTCAAGGACCTGGTGACACTGCGCAACCCGCGCAGCGCGTTCACCTTCGTCAACTACCTGCACTCCGTCGGCCGGCTGGACCAGTTCATCAATCTGGGCAGCTTCACGCCGTACCGGATGGAGATCTCCGGCTACCTGGGCTGGGTGGCCAGATCCCTGCCGAACGTGCGGATCGAATACGGCCGCAGGTGCGTTTCGGTGCGCCCGTTCGGCACAGCGGACGGGGCCGGCGAGTGGATCGTGCAGCTGGCCGACGGCGGCATCGTGGTGTGCCGGCACCTGGTCATCGCGGCCGGCCGGGACGCCTACATTCCGGAGATCTTCGCCGGTATCCCGCGTGAGCTGATGATCCACAGCACCGAGTTCGCCGCCCGGATCGGTGAGATCGATCCGGACCGGACGCGCCGGATCGCGGTGATCGGCGGGGCGCAGAGCGCGGCCGAGATGCTGTGGACCGCGCACCAGGCGTTCCCGCAGGCGCGCTGCACGATGGTGATGCGCTCGATCGGCCTGAACGCCTACGAGACCAGCCGGTTCACCAACGAGCTGTTCTATCCGTCCTTTGTGGACGAGTTCCACTCCGCCCGGCCGGAGGCGCGTGAGCAGCTGCTGCGCGAGATGCACCGGACCAACTACGCCGGTCTGACCCCGGACATGCTCGACACGCTCTACCGGGCCATGTACGTGGAACGGCTCACCGGCGCCGAGCGGATCGAGATGATCCCGATGGTCGACGTGACCGCGGCCGAGCTGGACGGCCGGGAGGTCGTGCTCACCCTGGCCGACCGCAAGTCCGGCCGGCGCAGCCAGCTGCGCAGCGACGTGCTGCTGCTCGGCACCGGCTTCGCCAAGAAGATGCCCTGGATCGTGCGGGACATGGCGGACTCCGTCGGAATCGACCAGATCACCGTGAACCGCAGCTACCGGATGGACCTGCCGCCATCGTTCACCGGGACCTGCCACCTGCAGGGGGTCAACGAGGCCACGCACGGCATCGCCGACTCGCTGCTCAGCGTGCTGTCCGCGCGGGCCGAGGAGATCGTCACCGACCTGCTCGCCCACCGCCGCGCGCCCGCCCCGTTCACCGGCGTCCGGGCCACCCGCCCGCTGGCCGGAACCACCCAGGGAGCACCGCGATGACCGACACCGGACCGTCCATGGGAATCCGCCGGTTCGACCGGACCAATCTGCTGCCGGACAACGGGTTGGCCGCACAGCGGCTGATGCCCTGGCCGGAGCTGAACGCGCCGTTCGAGGGCTCCTGGTGCGTGGTGCCGCCCGGGGCGTCCTCGGGCGCGCACGGCCACCACGAGTACGAGATCTGGGTGGCCCTCACCGGATCCGCCGAGGTGATCTGTGCCGGGCGCCGGACCCCGTTCGTGGCCGGCGACATCGTGCACTTCCCGCCGCACCTTGAGCACCAGGTGGTCAACGACGGCCAGGAGGAGTTCCAGATGTACGCGGTGTGGTGGGACGCCGACATGGCCGAGGAGTTCGCCAGCCGGCACCAGGCGGGTATCCGATGAGCCGGACCATCGTGGTCGCGGCCACCCCGACCTCCAACGGCGACCTGCACGTGGGACACATGGCCGGCCCGTACCTGTCCGCCGACATCTACGCCAGGTACCTGCGCGCCGCGGGCCGGCAGGTGATCTACACGACCTGCACCGACGACAGCCAGAGCTACGTGGTGTCCACCGCGCACCGGCAGGGCACCACGCCGGCCCGGCTGTGCGCCCGGTCCACCGAGGCGATCCAGCGCTCGTTGCGCGCCATGGGCCTGTCCATGGCCGGCCTGCCGCCGGTCGGCGAGCAATACCGGCGGGCGGTGCTGGACTTCGTCACCGCGCTGCACCGGGCCGGCCGGTTCCGGCTGACCACCGTGCGGCTGCCGGTGGCCAGCCGGTCCGGCGCGTTTCTGTACGACGGGCTGGTCTCCGGTACCTGCCCGGTGTGTCTGGCGCCGAGCTGCGGCGGCGGGTGCGAGGGCTGCGGCCACCCGAACAACTTCGACCAGTTGCTCGACGCGCGGTCCACGGTGGACCCGAGCGACCCGGTCGAGTACCGGGAAACCGCTGTCCTGGTGCTGCCGCTCGAGGAGTACCGGGACCGGCTGACCGCCTACTACGCCAGCCGGCAGGGTCGCTGGCGGCCGCATGCCATGCAACTGGTCCAGGAGCTACTGGCCAAGCCGCTGCCCGAGGTGCCGGTGACGGTTCCGGGCGACTGGGGCATCCCGGCGCCGTTCCCGGAAACGCCCGGCCAGGTGATCTACCCGTGGATCGAGGCGATGCCCGCGGTCATGTACAGCACCTGGTGGTCCGCCGCCCAGCTCGCCGAGCCGGCCGCGCGGTACGACGAGCACTGGCGCGCCGAGCACGGTGCGGAGTTGGTGTACTTCCACGGTTTCGACAACACCTACCACTGGGGACTGATGGACCTGGTGCTGCTGATGGCGCATGGCGACCGGTACATCACCCCGACCCTCAATGTCTGCAACGAGTTCTACGACCTGGCCGGGGAGAAGTTCTCCACCAGCCGTAACCATCTGATCTGGACCGCCGACCTGCTCGCCGAGGTGCCGCGCGATCTGGTCCGGTTCCACCTCGCGCTCACCGCGCCCGAGCAGGCCCGCACCAACTTCACCAGGGATGCCTTGCACGACAACGTTTCCCGCAAGCTGGTCGGGCCGTGGAACGGGCTGGCCGGCGCGCTCGCGCGAGCCGTCGCCGGCGCCGGCGACCCGGTGCCGACCACCGCGGCCGGGCGGGCCCGGTGCGCGGCGATGCTGACCCGGTTCCGCTCCTGCTACGAGCTGCCCGGCTACAGCGCCAGCCGGGCCGCCGAAACCGTGCTGGTCCAGTTGGACCGGTTGCGCGGCCTTGCCGACGACCCCCGGACCGCGCCCGGGGACCTGCTGCTCGAGGTGCGCACCGTGCTGGCCGGCGCCGCGCCGATCCTGATCGACACCGCCGACCGGGCCGGCGCGGCCGGGGTCGAGCTCAGCCTGTCCGCCGGCCCGTCCGACTTCGTCCCCGCCTTCGATCTTCCCCGGCTGCCCGGCGCCGGCCCCGCGTCCCAGGAGACCGATCATGAAGCTGCTGACCATCGAGACCCGGCAGTACCTGAACTACTACCAATCCCGCTATCGGCAGGTGCAGGCGTTCGGGGTCGACCTCTACGTGATGAACGGTGAGGGGACCGCGGACTTCTGGCCGGCCGACCGGTACCGGCTGGTCGGCTCGAAGAAGATCGACGAGATGATCGCCTGTGCCAAGGAATGGCACGCCACCGAGCAGTTCGACGGGGTGATCACGTTTTCCGAGGCGGCGGTCATCGCGGTCGCCGCGGTGGCCGAGGCGCTCGGCCTGCCCGGCATCGGCGTGCCGGCGGCCCGCAACAGCCGCAACAAACTGCTGATGCGCCAGGCCTATGAGCGCGCCGGCGTGCCGATCCCGGCCTACCGGTTCGTCACCGCGCTGCCCGACGCGCTGGCCGCGGCGGCCGAGTTCGGCTACCCGGTCATTCTCAAACCGACCCTGGGTGCCGGCAGCCACTTCGTCTACCGCGTGGACGACCCCGAGGAGTTGGCGCTGCGCTTCGAGCAGGCCATCACCGGAATCCAGAACATGTTCTGGGTCACCGCCGAGGCGGACGGCGTCGACCTCGGGCCGCTCGGCCTGCTGGTCGAGTCGTTCCTGGACGGCCGGGAGTACCTGATGGAGGCGCTGGCCTGGGACGATGAGGTGTATCTGGGCTCGGTGGTCGACCGGATCACCGCGGAGGGCCAGAACTTCGACGACGACGTGCACCACGCGCCGACCACGCTGCCGGTCGAGGAACTGGCCAGGGTGCACCGGGTGGTCAAGGCCGCCGCGCACGCCCAGGGACTGCGGCGCAGCGTCATGCACGCCGAGGTGCGCTACCACAACGGCGAGCCGCATCTGCTGGAGATCGCCGCCCGGGTCGGCGGCGGCGGGCTGGACCTGATCGCCCGGATCACCGCGGACTACGACCCGATCCGCGGGGTGGTCGACGTCGGCCGCGGGGTCATGCCGCCGGTGCGGCACTACTGGCCGACCGGAACGCACATCACCGCGATGTGCCTGATCTGCGCCGGCGGCGTGGTCCGCGAGATCGAGGTGCCGGCCGAGGTGAGCGAGTCCGAGCGGGTGTTCCTGCTGAAGATCACCGCCCGGCCGGGCGACGTGATCCTCCGCCCGCCCAACGGAAACACCATCTTCGGTTTCCTCGGCACCACCGGAACATCCCAGGCGGACGCGTTCGGCGCGATGACCGACCTGGCCGCCAAGATCAAAGTCACGCTGGAGGACTAGCCTTGCGACTCGCCCGGACCCGGCGGTTTCTGATGTGCCCGCCGACGCATTTCGACGTCACCTACGCCATCAACCCCTGGATGGAGCCGGACAAGCCAACGGACGCACCGCTTGCCGTGGTGCAGTGGGAACGGCTGCGCAGCCAGCTCATCGCGCTCGGCCATCGGGTCGACCTGGTGCTGCCGGTGCCCGGCCTGCCGGACATGGTGTTCGCCGCCAACGCGGCCACCGTGGTCGGCGGCCGGGTGCTCGCCGCCAGGTACCGCTACCCGCAGCGCTCCGGTGAGGAACCGGTCTACCGGAACTGGTTCGCCGAGCACGGTTACCCGGTCCGCGCGGCCCGGTTCGTCAACGAGGGCGAGGGCGACTTCCTGGTCACCGGCGAACGGATCCTGGCCGGCACCGGGTTTCGCACCGAGCGCAGGGCGCATGACGAAGCGCAGGAGCACCTCGGCCTGCCGGTGGTCGGGCTGACCCTGGTCGATCCGTACTTCTACCACCTGGACACCGCGCTCGCGGTGCTCGACCACGAGACGATCATGTACTACCCCGGCGCGTTCTCCAAGCGCAGCCAGGCGATCCTGCGAGAGCTGTACCCGTCGGCGATCCGGGCCGGCCGGGCCGACGCCGAGGTGTTCGGTCTCAACGCGGTCTCCGACGGCCGCAACGTGCTGCTGCCGACCCAGGCTACCCGTCTGGTCGAGGCGTTGCGCCGGGCCGGCTTCAACCCGATCGGCGTGGACCTGACCGAGCTGCTCAAAGCCGGTGGTGGAGCCAAATGCTGCACGCTCGAGCTGAGGGAGAGAAAATGATCAACTACAACGGCCGCAGGTTCGGCCCCGCTGACGCACCCGAGGAGAGCGGCCGGGTCGCGTTGTACCGGCAGGAGGGCGACCTGCTCTGGGGCGAGTTCACCGGTGGCCTGGCCCGGCGCGGATCGCTGGCCGGAACCTGCGGGCCGGACGGCCGGCTGGACTTCGCCTACTGCATGGTGCTCGAGTCCGGCGAGGTGATCTCCGGGCACTGCACCAGCATGCCGCGGATCCTCGACGACGGCCGCATCCAACTCGACGAGGTGTGGCAGCGCTACGGGCCGCACCAGGCCGTCGGCGTCTCCCGGCTGCACGAGATCCGGTGAGCGACGATGACCAGGACCGCACCCGTCCCGACCGCGCGCACCGGCCGGCCTCGCCGCGGCGGCACCGTCACCTGGGCCTGCGCGCCCGGGTTCCCGCCCGCGGTGATCTTCCCGTTCACCCCGGCCGAGCGCATGGGCACCCGCAACATCCTGGAGTTCCAGGCGCTCATGTACCGCCCGCTGTACTACTTCGGCAGTGACGGCACTCCAGAGGTGGACTATGCCAACAGCATCGGCGAGCCGCCCGAGTGGAGCGCGGACGGGCTGACCGTCACGGTGCGGGTCAAGCCGTGGAAGTGGTCCAACGGCGAGACGCTGTGTGCCGACAACGTGCTGTTCTGGGTGAACCTGATGAAGGTCAAGGGCGCCCGGTACGGCGAATACGTTCCCGGGTACTTTCCGGACAATCTGACCTCATACGGAAAACTCGCCGAGGACACCTGCTACTTCACCTTCGACAAGGTGTACTCCAAGCGATGGGTGCTGATGAACCAGCTCAGCACCATCACGCCGCTGCCGAAGTCCTGGGACCGCACGGCCACCGGACCGGCCAATGCCTCCGGCGATCTGGCCGATGTCGAGGCGGTTTACGAGTTCCTGATGGCCGAGCAGGGCGACATCGTGGCCGAGGGCAACGAGCACCGAACCCGGTGGCCAGACAGCCCGATATGGAGTACTGTCAGCGGACCATGGGGGCTGGAAAGTTACACGCTGGATGGCGTGGTCACTTTCGTACCGAACGAACATTACTCCGGGCCGAACAAGCCGCAGCTGGACGTTTTCCGGCAGATACCCATGTCCTCCGACGAGGAGGAGTACGAGCTGCTGCGCTCGGACCCGGCCGCGGTTCAGGTCGGCTACCTGCCGCTGAGCTTCGCCACCGCGGGCGAGGCAAACCCGCTGGCCGACAACTACACGCTCGTGCCCCAGGTCGCATACTGCATCCGGTACACCAGCCTCAACTTCAACAATCCCACCGTGGTCGGCAAGCTGTTCGCCCAGACCTACATCCGGCAGGCCCTTCAGTCCACTTTGGACCAGGATCGGGCGGTCCAGGACATCTACCAGGGCTTCGCGTACCGGCAGAACGGTCCGGTGCCGATGCTCCCGGCCACCGACCTGGTCTCCCCCGCCCAGCGCGACCGGGCCTGGCCGCTGCCGTTCGACATAGCGCATGCCAGGAAGCTGCTCGACGAGCACGGCTGGGACACCAGTGTCACACCGGCCGTCTGCGTCGACCCGGACAAGGCCGGCCCGGGAATTCCCGCCGGCACCCGACTCAGCTTTCTGCTGCGCTACGTCGAAGGCAGGCCAGCTCTGACCCGCCTGATGACCCGGTACCGAGACGACGCCGCCGCCGCCGGAATCGAGCTGCGGCTGGAGGAGGTCTACGGCTCCATTCTGGTCGCCGAGGACGCACCCTGTTATCCGTGCGAGGAAACCCCTTGTCTGTGGGAGATGTGCTGCTGGAACGGCGGTTGGGTCTACCACTATCCGACCGGCGAGATCCTGTTCAAGACCGACGCCGGCGGCAATTTCGGCCATTACCACGACCCCGCGGCCGACGCCCTGATCGAACGCACCGTCACCACCGACAGCGTCGACGTCCTCTACGAGTACCAGGACTTCATCGCCGAACAGGTGCCGGTGATCTTCAATCCCAATTTCCCGATCCGGCTGTTCGAGGTCGCGAACAATCTGCGCGGCTTCGAGCCGGTCAATCCTTTCGGGATGATCAACCCGGAGAACTGGTACTACGTCGACTGATCATGTGGAGGCTGCGCCCATGAGTCACCCGGTTGCTCTCGCGCCGGTCGCGCCGATCGGGGCGCACGCGATCCTGGTGTTCCTGCTGCAGCTCGGGTTGCTGCTCGGCCTTGCTCTGCTGCTCGGCCGGCTGGCCATGCGGCTGAAGATGCCGGCCGTGGTCGGCGAGCTGGCCGCGGGCGTCATCGTCGGGCCGAGCCTGCTCGCCCACCTGGCGCCCGGGCTGTCCGCCTGGCTGCTGCCGGCGGACACCTCCCAGCAGCACCTGCTGGACGCGGTCGGGCAACTCGGCGTGCTGCTCCTGGTCGGCATCACCGGGATGCACATCGACCTGAAGCTGGTGCGGCGCAAGGGAACCACCGCCGCGCGGGTCAGCGCGGGCGGGCTGCTCATCCCGCTCGCCTTCGGCATCGGCCTCGGTCTGATGCTGCCCGCGTTCCTGCTCACCCCCGGCACCGACCGAGCCGTGTTCGCCGGGTTCCTCGGCGTGGCCATGTGTGTCAGCGCGATCCCGGTGATCGCCAAGACGCTGCTGGAGATGCGGCTGCTGCATCGCAACGTCGGGCAGCTGATCATCAGCGCGGCCACGGTGGACGACGTGATCGGCTGGCTGCTGCTGTCCATCGTGTCGGCGCTGGCCACGGTCGGGTTGACCACCGGTTCGGTGCTGCTGTCCGTGGGTGGCCTGGCTCTGATCGTGCTGATCACCCTGACCGTGGCCCGGCCGGTGGTACGCACGACGATGCGGCTGGCCGGGCGGTCGGCGGAGTCCGGCGTGACCATCGCGGCGGCGGTCACGCTGCTGCTGCTCGCCGCCGCCGGCACCCACGCGCTGGGCATGGAGCCGGTGCTCGGCACGCTGCTGTGCGGGATCCTGATCGGCGCGTCCGGCCACTTCGACCCGAAGCGCATCGCTCCGCTGCGCACCCTGGTGATCTCCGTGCTCGCCCCGATCTACTTCGCCACCGCGGGGCTGCGCATGGACCTCACCCTGCTGCGGGATCCCGCGGTGCTCGGCACCGCCGTCGCCGTCCTGGCCGTGGCGATCCTCGGCAAGTTCGCCGGCGCCTACCTCGGGGCCAGGGCCAGCCGGATGTCCCACTGGGAGGGCATTGCCCTCGGCGCCGGACTCAACGCCCGCGGGGTGATCGAGGTGATCGTGGCCATGGTGGGGTTGCGGCTCGGCGTGTTGAGCACCGCCACCTACACGATCATCGTTCTGGTGGCGATCGTGACCTCCCTGATGGCGCCGCCCATGTTGCGCTACGCGACCCGCCGGCTGGACGTCACCGAGGAGGAGAAGCTGCGAGAGAAGGTGTTCGATGGATAGGCCGCTGCTGCTGTTGATCGCCACCGGAATGCGGGTCTACCGCGAGTACCTGCTCCGGTCGATCAGCTCCCGGTTCCGCATCCACCTGTTCCACACCGCCGAACCATCATGGGAACGGGACTACCTGACCGGCTGGACCGTCGTCCCCAGCACCATCGACGGCCCCGCCATGGCCGCCGAAGCCGTTCGCCTCAACCGGGTCGCGCCGATCGCCGGCGTCCTGTGCTGGGACGAGGGCCGCATCCACGCCACCTCCGCCGTCGCCGAGGCTCTCGGCCTGCGCAACGGCGACCCCGCCGTGATCTGGCGGCTGCGCGACAAGGCCCAGACCCGCGCCGCCCTGGACCAGGCCGGCATCCCCCAACCCCGCTCCGTCCCGGTCCGCACCCTGCCCGAGGCCCTGGCCGCCGCCGACCGCGTCGGCTACCCCGCCATCCTCAAACCCCGCGGCCTCGGCGCCAGCCTCGGCGTGGTCCGCGTCGACACCCCCACCCAGTTGCGCACCATGTTCCCGTTCACCCGCGACACCAAGCCCCCCGACCCGGTCGTCTACGCCACCGACCACCCCGTCCTGGTCGAACAGTGCGTCACCGGCGAGGAAATCAGCGTCGACTCCGTCGTCCAGGACGGCAAGGTCATCCCCCTGTTCCTCGCCCGCAAGGTCGTCGGCTATCCCCCCTACGCCGAAGAGATCGGCCACTACGTCGACGCCGCCGACCCCCTCCTGCACGACCGTGCCCTCACCGACCCCCTCCAACACACCCACGAAGTCCTCGGCTTCCGCGACGGCTGGACCCACACCGAATACATGCTCACCCCCACCGGCCCCCAACTGATCGAGGTCAACGGCCGCCTCGGCGGCGACATGATCCCCTACCTCGGCCACCTCGCCACCGGGTTGAACCCCGGCCTGCTAGCCGCCTCCGCCGCCTGCGGCCTCGCTCTCCCCACCGAACCCACCACCACCGGTGTCGCCGCCATCCGCTTCTTCTACGTCACCCACGACGACTCCACCATCCGCACCATCCACTTCACCCCCTCCGCCCTCCCCCCCGAGATCGACCGCGCCATCACCGTCGCCCAACCCGGCGCCGTCGTCTCCCCACCTCCGAAGGGAACGGTCTGGGGCCGCATCGCCTACGCCACCGCCCTGGCCCCCACCGCCACCGCCTGCACCGCTGCCCTGGACGCCGCCGAAGCCGCCCTCCACGTCACCCTCGCCCCCCGTCCAACTTAATGATCATGTCCCGAGCCTCCTCCCGACACACCAAACTCCACCGCGCAAGATCACAAGCCGCCCGCCGCCGCACATGCCACGCCACCCCCTCATCCCCCATCAACTCCCGCGCAACCACCGACGCCGGCTCCCGCTGATCCGACCGCAACTTCGCCAACCCCTCGGCCGCCCGCAACCGAACCACCGCCCCGACCGACCGGTCGTCCGCCATCGCCCCCAACAACGGCGTCGCCTCCTCCGGATTCAACCTGCCGATCGCGGACAGCGCCGCGACCCGCTGCAACGGCTCGGCCATACTCCCGATCTCGTGCAGGACATCGATCACCTCGGGCCGACGGGCCGGACAGATCTCGCCCAACTGCCGAGCTGACCGGATCCGGATGGTCGCCGGCAATGTGGCAGTCCGCATCATTCCGGTCAGCACATCGATCGCCCGCCGCCGGCCCGGCCTCCCCAGCTTGGCCAGCGTCTCCAACGCCCGCAACCGCAACGCGGGCCGGCTTTCCCCATCCTCCGCGACCTGACCCGACATCCGGGCCGCCACGGCCCGGTCTCCGGCCGCAAACGCGACCAGCTTCGCCGCCGCGTCCAACCGGACCGGCATCGGCAGCAGGGCATCATTACGGAGAGCTCGCAGCGGTCCCGGCCCATCGACATGCCGGAGCAGGTATCTGGCGGATACCCGGCACCTACCCGCGAGCGTCGGGTCCGCGCCAACCTCGCGCAGGAAGTCCACAGCGACCCTGTTCGTCCGGTACTCGATGACCATCAGGGTCTCGGCGGCCAGCCGGCGATACCGCGCCGGCAACGAATCGTCGACCACCAAGGCTTCCGTCCGGCTCAACGCGTCACGCCGGGCCGGGCTGTCCAACCAGGCCAGTTCGGTCAGAGCCGTGAACCGGATCGGAGCGTCGGTCTCGGCAATCTTGATCAGGATCGCGACCGCTTCGGGCAGCAACCGGAAACTCAGTTCCGCCAGGGCGACCGCGGCAGAGATCCGTTCCCGGGGACCGAACTCCGGCGCAATGAGCACGTCCCGGATCGCCCGCTCGGTCTCGACGCGCAGCGGGGGCGACTCCCTGTAGCCCTGAGCGGCCGGCATGCGGTTGCCGATGCCGGCTTGATGATCGGCAAGCTGGACCCGTTGCGCGTCCAAGCGCATGCGGCCGCGAAGGAGATCGATGGCCTGCCTCCGATCGGACGGATCCAGCGCTGGATCTCGGATCAGCGCGCGGACGGCATGCAGCCCCTCGTCGGCCCCGGTCGCCTTGAGCGTGTCGACGCACTGGATCAACGCAAGCTGGTCGCCGCTCGTCCCGTACGGATCAGCCAGCCACCCTCGAACGCGGGCAACCGCGTCCGACCACCGCCCGCGATCCAGGCGAACAAGTCGTGCGGCGGCATCGCACCGCACCGGAACCGGCTGTTCGTCGTCCGCGAGCAGATGCTCCAGCAACGCAACCGCGGCCGCCGCCGCCTCCGGGTCCAACTCGACCAGGCTCATCATGATCTCGCTGCGCGTATGCTCGTCGAGATGCTCGTCACGGATCTGGCCACGGAGTTCGGCGACTGCGTCCCCGATCAGGTCCGGCTTGAGCTGCGGTAGCAGTTCGGCGGCACGCTGTCGGAGTTCGCGCTCGGCATCGAGACTCGCGAGTACGGACCGGACCATGGGGGTGGCATCATGACCCAACTTGGCCAGCGTCCAGCCCGCGCGACGCATGGTCCAGAAGATGTTGACAGGTTCGACGCACCGGAGCGTTGCCGCCACGACGGCCACTCGGCGGTCCGGGCGGAGTCCGGTTAGCGCGCAGGCGGCGTCGAACCTCGGCCCGGGCGTCGCGGTATCGTCGGTCAGCACCGCTTCCAAGACGGCGATCGCCTCCGCAGCGTGATCATCAGAAAGTGCGCTGATCACACTGGCCAGCTCGACCGTCCGCCGTGGACCCGCGTGGGGGTGGGAAAAATGTCTCAGCAACGCGGCGGCCAGCTTTGTGCGGGCCTCGATGCCCATACCGGAGAATGCGTCCCAGGCGTAGTTCGGCGGCAGATCGACAACATCGTGACGCAATAGGTCCAGCAGGCCGGCTGTGGCCTGGCGGTCGTACTCTCCCCCAAGGCCGGCGAGTGCGTTGCCGGCGGCGATGCGATGCTGGTCGGGCCGGGCCGGGTCGGTGAGCACCGAAATGAGAAAGGCGCCCGCCATCTTCCGGCGTTCCGGCCCCCGTTGGACGAGATCGGCCGCCGCCTGGGTCAGCACGGTGCTGTCCACAGTCACGGATCGGAGGATGCGGGCCAAGACCCGCGTCACATTGTCGTGGTGCTGCGTGCCTGCGTTGGACAGTCTGTAGCAGGCCGTAAAGATCCGGGGTTGCTCCGGTGCAGCCCGGTTGACCACCTGGAGCAAGAAATCCTCGATCTCGCGGTGGAATTCCGGGCCCAATCGGTTCAGCTCGGCTGCCGCCTGAATCCTGGCACCAGGTTCCAGTCCATGGTTTCGAACCTGCTCCAGGAGCCGATCGACGGCATGGTTGCGATGAGTCTGGCCCAGGGTGGCGACTTTCCCGAGCGTCCAATTCCGGACCCACCCGTCATTCAGAGGATCGTCGGCCACCTGTAGCAGGGCCTGTGCACAGTCCGCTTGGTATTCCGGTCCCAGTTCGACGAGGCCGTGGGTGATGTCAGAGTCCCAATCGGCCCGGATGCGGGCCGTCTCATACATCGCCATCAAATGGACAGCAGCGTCCGCGTGATGCGCGGAACCCAGCCGAGCCAGGGTGGAGGCATAGCGGGTCCGCTCGTCCAGGTCGGCCGACGGCTCGGCCAACATCTCGTGTACCAGATCAACCGCGGCAATCCCGAACTGCGACCCCAACTCGCGCAAGGTTTCCGCGGCCTCGGTCCGCCGGAAGTAGCGCTGGGTGCGGTCCCGGGCGATGGCTGTCAGCGCATCAGCAGCCTCTTGCGCGTGGCGCGGCCCCAGTGCCGCGAGACCCAGTGCCGCATTCCGTTTCACGGTGCCGGCGCCCCTCGCATGCAGGACGGACCGGAGAACCTTGGTGCACCGGTTGTGGAACTCCAGGCCGATCTCGGCCAGTGCGATCGCGGCCTCGACCAGCTGGCTCCACGGGGTCCACGGATCGTCCAACGTGGTGAGCAGGCTTTCCACCGCTTCGGCTCGTGCGTCGGCGCCGAGCCTGGCGAGCACGACTGAGGCACTTCGCCGCCGCATGGCCGGTGTCGCCGGATCGGCCAACAGCAGCCGGAGCCCGCGACGTGCTTCCTCGCGGCGGGATACCCCACACTCCGCGAGGCCTTCGGCGGCGTCCAGTCGGTCTGAGACGGCGAGCGTGGCGTCATTGACCACAATCTGAAGGAGGTCCGTGGCGCGACCGTCGTCCTGCCGGGTGGCTAAGGCGATCGCCGCCTTGATCCGAGACTGCCAAGGCGCTCTCTCGTCGTTGCTCAACTCGGCGAGCCAGGAGACGAGTCCGGGGTGGTGGGTGGCCCGGGTGACGTTGGCCAGGATCTCCCCGCTCGGATAGGTGGTCGTAAGAGCCCAGCTCTGCGCCGTGGCAAGGAATTCGTCGAAGACTTCGGTGCTGGCAGGTGCGCGTTTGGCGAGCAGGCGGGCCGCGAGAACGTGGTCCCGGGGAATGCCGGCGTGCAGGGAACGAATCAGGCGGTCGGCTTGGTCGGGGTGCAGACGGGTGTAGTGCAGGAGGACGGCGCGAGGGAACCGGCCGGCGTCCTTGTCGCGGGCGGTGTGCAGGAGGTGGGTGAACGTGGCGTGGTCCGCGGAGAACTCCGGGGGGAGGTCGCGGGCCGTGGAGGTGGCGGCGAGGTGTTCGGCGAAGCTGTGGTGGAGGAAGCGGAGTTGGTCGGCGCGCATCGTGAGGGGTCCGGCTGAGCTCAGCAAGGAGACCAGCTCGTCGCGCCAGTTCGGTGGGCGGTGTTCGGGTGGGATTCGGTTGGCGTACCAGTCGAAGGCGGTGATCAGGAGTGAAGCGTCGGAGGAGAGGCGGATGCGGCCGAGGTGCTCCAGCAGGGCGGTGCGCAGCGGGTCGAACGGGCCTCCGGCGGGCCGGCTGGCGCGGAGGTAGTCCAGGTAGGTCTCGTAGAGCTGGTACTGGTTGTCCGGCAGGGGACGGTCGCGGTACTCGGTGAAGATGATCGCCGCGATGGTGGCCAGGAGCGGGACGCGGACCAGGTCGTCGAGGTGGGCTCGGCGGATCTGGTGCAGGAATTGGTCCGCGGTGCCGGGTTCGTCGGCGGCGAACCAGCTTCCGGCGAACGTTCGCAGTGCGGCTTCGTCGAAGGGTTGCAGCTCGTACCGGGCGGCGCCGGCGCGGTGCAGTGGCGCCAGGGCTTCGCCCGGGACGGGACGGGTGGTCAGCACGACGCGGTAGGCGGACGCGGCCGGGTCGGAGGCCCGGGTCGCCAGCACGGTGACGAGGCGGTCGCGATCGGCGGTGTTGGCGACCTCGTCCAGGCCGTCGACCAGCAGCAGCCATCTGCGGCCGGCCACCCGCTCGGCGAACACGGCCGCGTCGACCGAGGTGCGGAGCAGTGAGCCGTACTCGTTGTGCACGCACTGCGCGAGTGCCTGGGCGAACGGGAAAGCGAGGCAGGCGGCCAGGCCCGGCGCGGTCAACCGAAGCGGGACAACGGGTTCGGCCAGCGGAGCGTCGCCCTCGTCCGGCCGGCTTTCCCAGGCGGCGGCGATGTCGGCGGCCTGGCGCAAGGAAAGTGTCGACTTGCCCTGGCCCGGTCCGCCGGTGATCAGCAGGTGGTCGTCGGCGTCCAGCACGGACCGGACGGTGCGGGCCGGTGGCCGGACCGCGAGCCGGACCGTGGGTGGCTCCGGCAGGCTCGCCGGTACCTTGCCGTCCCGGGACGGCTCGGTGCGTGGTTGTTCCGGCTGCGCGGTCTCGACACCGGTGCCGAGCTCCTGGCGGACGTAGACGGTGGCCAGCGACGGCTTCCGGGCGCCCGGTAACCGGTAGGGCAGTTCGCTGCCCGCCTGAACCTGCGCCCGCAGCAGGTCCGCCACCGGTCCGGGTAGCTCGTCGATGGCTCCCCACGTGGCCGGTGCGACCGCACCCCGGCCGGTCACCGGCGACGGGCCGGTCGGGTGCCGCAGGATCACGCCGAGCAGCTCCCTTGCGGCCGCGACGGTCAGCTCGCCCACCGCGTAGCGGCTGCCGGAGTTGGGTTGCAGGAACAGCGGGATCTCGTCGGGCCCGTGGCCGGCGAGCAGTACCGGGAGGACTTTCGGCAGCCAGACGGCGCGATCGCCGTAGATCAGGTCACGGAGCAGTGCGGCCTCGGACTGGACACCCTTGTGTGCCTCCGTCCAGGCCGAACCGTCGCCGACCTCCCGGTACCGCTTCGAGGCGATCACCAGCACGAAGTCGGCCTCGGTCAACTGCTCGATGGCCCACACGTACCAGTCCCGCCGCGCGCCGGTGAACCAGGTATCCAGGATCACCTCGATCCCCTGATCATGCAGGAACGAGGCGAACCGGCGGACGTGTTCCTTGTGCTCCTCGCCGTCGTGGGCGTACGAGATGAAAACCCGAGGTGGCGGATCCGGCGACATCGACGAATGGCCTCTCAACGGCGCACGCGTTGACCATGACCCTTCGACAGTATTCCGGCCTTCTCGATCACACAGCATGCCCCGGCGTGCCGGCATCGCTTCGGTCGGGAAGTGTCAAGTTTCCAGCCGGTGTATGGCATTTCCGGGTCAATTCGACACCGCCTCCGGTTTCCGCGCGCGGATGATCGCGGAGTGCATGCCGTCGGCGACCTGGTGGGTGGGGGTGATCTCGATGTCGGTGAACCCGGCCGCGTCGAGGCCCGCGCGGTATTCGGTGATCGAGAGCGCGCCGGCGATGCAGCCGACGTAGGAGCCGCGCTCGCCGCGCTGCTCGGCGGTCAGGGTGTCCTCGGCGACCACGTCGGACACGCCGATCCGGCCGCCGGGCACCAGCACCCGGAAGGTCTCGGCGAAAACGGCCGGCTTGTCCACCGACAGGTTGATCACGCAGTTGGAGATCACCACGTCGACGCTGCCGGCCGGCAACGGGATGTTCTCGATGGTGCCCTTGACGAACTCGACGTTGGTCGCGCCGGCCTTGGCCTGGTTGGCCCGAGCGAGGGCGAGCATCTCGTCGGTCATGTCCAGCCCGTAGGCCTTGCCGGTCGGGCCGACCCGCCGAGCGGAGAGCAGCACGTCGATCCCGCCCCCGGAACCGAGATCGAGCACCCGTTCGCCCGCCCGCAGCTCGGCCACCGCGGTCGGGTTGCCGCACCCCAGCGAGGCGGCGACCGCCTCGGCGGGCAGCTCGTCGCGCTCGGCTCCGGTGTAGAGGGTGGAGCCGAAGTTGTCGTCGAGCTCCACCGGCTGCGGGCCGCAGCAGTCGTTGGCCGCGCTCCCCGCCAGCACCGAGGACGCGGCGGTGGCGTACCGGGCCCGGACGGTCTCCCGCAGGTCTGTCTGTTCGCTCATGGGTGCTCTCCAGCCTGTATCGATGGTTGTCGATATGACTATTGCACTCTGATTCGAGAGCTGTCAATATAGAACTATGTCGAACCAGGAGCTTCCGGTGGTCCAACCGGACGCGGCGTGCTGCACGGACCTGTCGGCGGCGCCGCTGTCCGAACGGCGGGCCGCCGAGTTGGCCGGGGGGTTCAAGGCGCTGGGTGATCCGGTCCGGCTGCGGCTGCTGTCGATGATCGCCGCCCGCGCCGGCGACGACGTGTGCGTGTGCGAGCTCACCCCGGCCTTCGCGCTGTCCCAACCGACCATCTCGCACCACCTGAAGGTGTTGCGGCAGGCCGGTTTGATCGACTGCGAGCGGCGCGGCACCTGGGTCTACTACTGGCTGGTGCCCGAGACCGCCGCGACGCTCGCCGCCCTGCTGCGCGACCCGGCCAGCGACCCGCTGCCCACCCCGGCGTGAGGCGGCCACCGATGTCCGCGGTTCCGGTGGTGCTGTTCGTGTGCGTGCACAATGCCGGGCGATCGCAGCTGGCCGCCGCGCTGCTGCACCATCACGGACTGGGCCGGGTGACGGTTCGGTCGGCCGGATCCCAGCCGGCCGAGGCCGTGAACCCGGCCGCCGCCGCGGCGCTGGCCGAGTGGGGCCTGGACATCACCGCCGCGATCCCCGCCCGGCTGTCCGCCGCGGACGTTGCGGCGGCGGACGTGGTGATCACCATGGGCTGCGGAGACGCCTGCCCGGTGTTCCCCGGCAAGCGTTACCTCGACTGGCAGTTGGACGATCCGGCCGGGCTGCCGGTGGAGCAGGTGCGGCCGATCCGCGACGACATCGACCGCCGGGTCCGGGCGCTGCTCGCCGAGCTCATCGACGGCTGACCGCGCTCGACGGGGGACCTGAACAGCTCCGAAGACCAGTCCTCATCGTCTATTCGGCGCAAGGGGATGGCGGCGCGCCGGACGGGCCGGTGGCCCAGGTCGCCTCGGTCGGGTCGTCGGTGAGGTCGAAGGTCAGCGTGGTGCCGCCGGCGAGCGGGGTGTGGTCGATCCAGGCCCGGTCCCACCGCTCGTCGCCGACGGTCAACCCCTTGACGTACTGCAGTTTCGACGGATCCGCTCCGGGCGCGCGGAGCACGATGTCGCGGCCGTTCTCCAGATGGATGACGGCCTCGGGGAACCGGGGGGCGTGCAGCAGGAACTGGCCGGTGCCCGGCACGGCCGGATAGATGCCCAGGGCGCTGAACAGGTACCAGGCGGACATGGTGCCGAGGTCGTCGTTGCCGGTAACCCCGTTGGGAGCGTTGACGAACAGCGTCTGCGCCGCGCGCACCACGGCGGAGGTCTTCCACGGCTGGCCGATCAGCGTATACATCCAGGGGGCGTGCAGATCCGGCTCGTTGTTGGGGTTGTAGGTGTACTGCCGATAGTAGGAGTACGGGCCGACGACCCATTGTTCGCGCACGGCCCGGGCCGGATCGGCGACGAGCTGGGGGTAGGCGAAGAACTCGTCGAGCCGCCGCAGGGCCTCGTCCTTGCCGCCGAGGAGCGCGACCAGGCCGGGGACATCCTGCTGGGCCAGCCACTGATACTGCCACGCGGTGCCCTCGTGGAACCCGCTGGACTGCTGCGGGCCGTAACGGCGGAACAGAGCCGAGTACCACCGGCCGCTGCGGCGTTTGGGGCGCGGGAAGCCGGTGAACCCGCGATCAGTGACGCCGGAATCCCACAGCAGTCGGTAGTTGCGGCTACGCCGGCGCAGCGCGGCCGCGTCCTCGGTGCGGCCGAGGGCGTCGGCCATGATCGACAGTGCACCGTCGGCGAGCGCGTACTCCAGGGTGGCCGAACCGCCGTGCCGCGGGTCGGCGTCGTGGCCCTTGGCGCCGCTCAGCAGCTTCCAGAACGGGTTGTGCTGGACGAACCCCTTGGCCAGGTAGTTGGGATTCCCGGCCCGGCCCTGGAACTGCGAGTCCGCCGGCGGCACCTCGGTCACGTTCTGCCACAGCGCCGCATACGCCGCTTCCTCGCGCCCGGCCAGCGCGCCGAACCGCCACAGGTCGACCAGGAACGGGGTAACCGGGTCACCGGTCATCGTGTTGGTCTCCTGGTTGGCGTAGGCCCACCGGGGCAGCCAGCCGCCCTGCTCGTGCACGGCAAGCACGGACCGGGCGAGGTCGACGGACCGGTTCGGACGCAGCACGGCCAGCAGCTGGTTGTGCGACCGGTAGGTGTCCCACAACGACCAGAACTCATGGTAGGTCCAGCCGTCCGCCCGGTGCACCCGGTCGTCGAACCCGAGGTACCGGCCGTCCACGTCGTTTCCGGTCAACGGTTGCAGCAGCGCGTGGTACAGCGCGGTGTAGAAAACCGCCCGGTCGTCCTCGGACCCGCCGGTGATGTCCACACAGGACAGTTCGGCGCGCCACGCCGCGCCGGCCCGGTCGCGCAGCTCGTCGAAGCTCAGCAGCGTCCCGCCGGACCGCACCTCCGCGTCCAGGTTGCGGTCGGCTCCGGCATAGTCCACATGGGATATCGCGGTGTAGACGGTGACCTGGTCGGTGTCGGCGAAGGTGACCCACGCCCCGCGCGACCCGATCCCGCCGGCCGACACCCGCTGACCGGACGCGGCCACGGTCGGCCCCCAGGTGCCGAAGCCGTCGAACGGCCGGTCGAACGTGGTGACGAAGTAGGTCCGGTACGGTCGGCCGCCGCAGAATGCCTGCGCGACAACGGAACCGGAGATGGTCCGGTCGTCGTGCACCCGGATGTCGCTGGCGAAAACCGGTTCCTGGTCGTTCGCCTGGCCGACGTTGACGAGCACGTTGCGCTGGCCGGGTCCGTCGAAGGTGAACCGCTCCACGCCGGCCCGCACGGTCGCCGTGCACTCGACGGTGATCCCGCCGTATCCGGTGAGCCGGATCCGGAAGTAGCCGGGCTTGCCCACCTCACCGTCGTGCGTGAACGGCGTGGCATACCGCTCCTGGTCGAACGACCGGACCGGCCCGGTGGTCGGCAGGATCGAGACCAGCCCGCCCTGCTCGGGACATCCCGCCCCGGACAGGAAGAAATGACCGAAGCCGCGGATCAGCGGCTCGTCGTAGCGCCAACCGGAGTAGTGCGCGCCGATCGGGCTGGAATGCGCCATCCCGAACGGCATCGACGCACCGGGAAACGTGTTGCCGTCGTCCCTGGTGCCAATGAACGTGTTGACCGAGTCCACCGGGTCCTCAGGCGACATTCCCGAGATCGTACTGGAGCCGGTCACCCGGCAAGCGTCACCTCGGCCAACGGGACGAGCCCGTCGCCGGTGGCCCGTTCGATCGTGGTGACGGCGGTCCGGCCGGACAGACTGATGGTGGTGACGGCGTTGCCGAAGTGCGGGCCGGAGATCCGGGACCAGTCCACCGCCGCCGCCGGTACACCGGCCCGCCGGGCCCACCGCAGCGACACCGCCGCCAGCGGCGCCCACCATCCGGCGCGGAACGCCAGCCGCATCGGCCCTGGCACCGTGTTGTGGATGGGTGAGCAGGTGATCTGATAGACCGCCGCGCCGACCGGTTCGGCGAAGGTGGCGCGGGTGACGTAGGCGTGGTGCACGTCGCCGGAGAGCACGGCGATGGTCGCAGGCGGGTCCGGCTGCCGGCCGACCCGGGCGATGAGCCGGGTCAGCCGGTCGAACGAGGCGCGAAACGCCGCCCAGTGCTCGAGGTCGAGGGTCTGCCGCAGCCACTCGGCGAACCGGCCGCGCCAGCCGGGGCGGCGGCAGGCCCGCTCGTTGATCGACTGCAGGTCGGAAATGGTGTGCGGCAGCAGCCAGGGCAGCGACGACCCGACGAGCAGGTGGTCGATGTCCCCGTCGGCGTTGTCCTCGATCCAGGCGAACTCGTCCTCGTCCACCATCGACCGGGTGCCGCCGGCCAGGATCCGCCCGGCGCGGGTGTCGATGACCAGCAGCCGGGTCCGCCCGAAGTCGCGCCGGTAGCTCCACCGGGCGCCCTTGGTGCCGTCCACCTCGTTGTCGGCCTCGTCGGCGAACGCGACCAACAGGTCCTGGTTGTCCCGGCCGGACCGGACGACCTTCTGAAAGGTGGGGTCGGCGGCGAGGTCGGCCGGCCCGAGGTTGCCGATGTGCTGGTACACCCAGTAGGACGCGATCGCGGCGCGCAGCCGTTCGGTCCACCAGGGTTGCCGGCGCATCTTGCGCTGCCAGGCGTGCGAGGTGTTCCAGTCGTCCCGCACGTCGTGGTCATCGAAGATCATCGACGTTGGCACCGTGGACAGCAGCCAGCGCATGGTCGGCTCGCTCCACGCCTCGTGGTACAGGTGGGCGTACTCGGCGAAGTCGGTCACCTCGGTGCCGGGCGGCTGGCTGATGTCGCGCCGCTGCGCCAGCCATTCCTGGGTGGCGTCGCTGGTCTCGTCCGCGTAGACCTGGTCACCGAGCAGCAGCAGGGCCCGGGGCCATTCCGATTCGTCGCGGCCGGCCATCCGGCGGGCGTAGGCGGACAGCGCATCCGGGCCGAGGGCGTCCACCTCGAGCGGCTTGCGGCAGGAGCCGAACACCAGCAGCAGCGCGTCGTCCTCGCTGGGCGGGGTGCGAATGCGGCTGTACGGCAACGGGGATCGCGGTGGCGGCCAGACCGGTTCGCCGTCCAGCCGCACCTCGTAGGGTGTGCTGGTGCCCGGTCGCAGTCCGGTGAGGATCACCAGCGCGAAGTGGTGACCGGACACCTCGAACGTCCGCGCCGTACCGTCCAGGACGTCCACCGCGCACGGGCCGTCGGTCTCCACCCACACGGTCGCCGAGGTCTGGTCGACGTGCCGTAACAGCGGGCCGAGCACGAGTCCGGCCATCAGTGTTCCCCGGCAGATACGGCGATCGTCACCCGAGCACCGTATATACCGCGTCAGGGGGAAGGAAGTCACCGGACCGCGTCGGCGGCGTCGAACCAAGAACCGGGGTCGGCCCAGTCGGCGAAGGTCATTCCGGACGCGATCCTGGTCAGCTCCCCGGCCGGGTAGCCGGCCGGGTTCTCGGGCGCGGAGATCTGAAGGTGGAAAGCGCCGAGGTCCACGGTGATCAGCCCGTCCCAGACCATGGCGGGGTGACCGCCGATGGTGGTGTTGGGCCGCCACTTCGAGACGGAGATGTCGAGCGGCGGGCCGTCGCTGGCGAGAACGTGCATGACCCGCTTGCCGTCCTTGCCGAGGAACAGGCCGGCCGCCGGGTCGTGCCTGGCCAGCACGACGCCGCTGGGTTGCAGCTGGGCGGGAAGCTCGCCGAACCGGAACGGCAGCCGGGCGTGTCGGGGTTGCTCGAGCGTGACCCGGGAGGCGATCTCCAGCAGCCGGTCCCGAGCGGTGGCCTCGTCGAACCTCGCCTGCAGCACCGCCCACCCGCCGTCGGTGTACTGCCAGGTCAGCGACGGCTCGCCGGGCACGCCCACCTTGTCTCCGGCCGGGTAGGGCTCGATGCCGTAGTAACCGGGCCGACCGCCGACCTCGACGGGCTGGCCGGTCTTCGGCTGGTACGCGCCCGGCTCGAACAGCCAGAGGAACACGTCGGCGGCGTTCGGGCCTGGTGAGAGCGACAGGGAGGCGAACTGGTGCGTCGCGTCCGCCTCGAGGGTCAACACGTGCAGGCCCCCGATCGTGTTGTCGGACAAGGTGTATCCGAGAGCGGGCCGGGCGGTGAGCGGGGGCTCGGCCGTCAGCGCCTGCGTCGGCCGGCCGGCGGGTTCGCGGGGCCAGGTGGCGTAGCCGACCGAGACGGCGGTCGCCGCCACGGTCACCGCCGCGGCCGCGACGATCGTCGTCGCGGTGCGCCGCCCGCGGTGCCCCACCCGCGCCCGCACCCGGGCGAACACCCGCTCCGGCTCACCCGCCTGCTGCTCGCGGGCGACCAGCAGGTCCCGCAGGTCCGATTCGGTGAATCTCATGGCTGCTCCCTCGTCAGGACATCGGTTTGCTGATCCACCCGCAACGTGGCCAGGGCGCGCGCGGCATACCCGCGCACGGTCACCGGCCGGCAACCGAGCAGCTCGGCGATCTCGGCGTCGGCCAACTGCTCGTAGTAGCGCAGCACCAGGACGGCCTGCTGGCGCCGCGGCAACCGGGCCAACCGGGCCGCGAGCTCCTCGCGTTCGGCGTGCACCCAGGCGTGGTCCGGGGTGTCGGGCCGGGCCGGGGTGACCGTCTCGACCGGCACCACGCGGCCCCAGCGGCGGCGCCAGGAGATGAACTCGTTGACGATCATCCGGCGGACGTACAGATCGGGTGCGGCCATCTCGCCCACCCGCCGCCATCTGCCGTGCGCGCGGACCAGCACCTCCTGCACCACGTCCTCGGCAAGACCCCGGTCCCCGGTGAGCACCGTGGCGAACCGCAGCAGCACCGGCAGCCGGGCACGCACGAACTCCTCGAACGTCATCGCACCTCCAGCGGGCAATCCGCCATAACAACGCATTCCGGCGCCGATCCGTGGTGCCGAACCGTGGACCCGGTTCGCACCGTTCGCTATCGTGGTCGCGATCCTGGGGGTGGTACCGATGTCTGAGGCGAATCGCCGTGGTTTTCTGTCCTGGTTGTCGCGCAGTGGTCTGGCAATCGCCGCGGTCGGCGCCGGTGGAGTGTGGCCGGCGACCGCAATGGCCGAACGATCCAATGTTCTGGTTTTCACCAATGCCACGCTGATCGACGGAACCGGAGCGCTTCCGCGCCCGGGAACCACGATCGTGGTTGCGGGAAACCGAATCGCGGCCGTCGGACGGCACGGAATCGCGCCGCCCGACGGGGTTCGCGTGGTGGACCTGCGCGGGAAGTACGTTCTGCCCGGGCTGTGGGAGATGCACAGCCACACCATCGACCTCGAACGGATTCTGGCGCCGTCGTTCATCGTCAACGGGGTGACCAGCGTCCGGGAGATGTGGGGGACGCCGCACGTCCGCGCGGTGCGGGAACAGATCGAATCGGGTGCGCTGCTCGGGCCGCGCATGGTGCTGGCCAGCAACATCATCGACGGGCCGGACTCGATGCTGGCCGGCTTCGCGGGCAACAACCCGATTCAGGTGCGCACCGTCGCGCAGGCCCGCGCCGCGGTGCGGCAGGCGAAGCGGGACGACGCCGACTTCGCGAAGCTGTACTCGTTCCTGCGCCGGGACACCTTCGTCGCCGCCGCCGAGGAGGCCAGGCGGTTGGGCGTGCCGATCGCGGGACACGTGCCGGACCGGCTTCCGGTGACGCTGGGCAGCGAACTCGGGATGCGCAGCCAGGAGCACCTGTACGCGCTCTACGTCGACGTGTCGAGTGCCCGCGACGAGATCCGCCGCACCATCGAGAACACGCCCGTGGACCCGGCGAATCCGCTCGCCTTCTTCTTCACCGTGCGCGGGCTGGAGCGGGAGGCGATCAAGTCCTACGACCCGCGGCGCGCGGCCGAGGTGTTCGCCACGCTGGCCCGCAACCGCACCGCGCTGTGCCCCACACTGAGCGTGACGCGCGTGTTCTGCTTCCCGGAGGAGGAGTTCCTCCCCGACCCGCGGCTGCGGTACGTGCCACCGTGGGTGCGGCAGATCTGGGACGACAGCGTGCCCACCGAGGCGGAGTTGCCACCGGGTGAGCTGGAGGCGGGCCGGGAGTTCTTCGACGCGACGCTGCGGTTGGTCGCCGAGGCGAACCGGGACGGGGTGCGGTTCATTCCGGGCACCGACGTCAACTACCTTGCCCCGTACCAGTTCGCCGGGTGGAGCCTGCACGACGAGCTGGCGCTGCTCGTGCGCGCCGGGCTCTCGCCCATGCAGGCCATCCTGGCCGCGACCCGGGAGGCCGCCCGCACCGTGGACCGGTTGCACGTCAGCGGCACGGTCTCCCCGGGGAAGTTCGCCGACCTACTGGTCCTGGACGCCGACCCGCTGGCCGACATCCGGAACACGCAACGGATCCACGCGGTCGTCGCCAACGGCCGCCTGATCACCGGCGCGGAGCGGGACCGCATCCTCGCCGAGATCGAAGCGGAGGCGTTGCGCACCCCACCGCCGGCCGGCGGGCAACGGCCGGCGCGGCCCTGCTGCGCCGTGCCGCGCTAGCTGCGCCAATACCACCCCGAGGCCGCCGGGCGGATACTCGGGGTACACTGTGGCCGGTGGCCCGTTCTGTTCTGCCTCGGGCCGTTTTTGTTGCCCACGTCACGCGCCGCGGCCACATCGGGTTCGCGCCGGGCAGAACACCCCTCGACTTTTGGAGTTGTTGCATGCCGGCTGACCCGACGTTCGCCCTGTTCGGGTTGCCGCTCCGGCTGGTCAAAGCACTGGCCGCCCGGGGCATCACCGCGCCGTTCCCCATCCAGGCGGCCACGCTGCCGGACGCGCTGGCCGGTCGGGACGTGCTCGGGCGCGGCCGGACCGGATCGGGCAAGACCTACGCGTTCGCGCTGCCCGTGCTGGCCCGGCTCGCCGCCGCCCCCACGGTCCGTGAGCCCGGCCGGCCGCGGGCGCTGATCCTCGCGCCCACCCGCGAGCTGGCCCAGCAGATCGACGCATCGGTCGCGCCGCTGGCCAAGGCGCTGGGGCTGCGGACGCTGACCGTCTTCGGCGGGGTGCGCCCGAACCCGCAGATCGCCGCGCTGCGGGCCGGGGTGGACATCGTGATCGCCTGCCCGGGACGGCTGGGCGATCACCTCTCCGCCGGCCACGCCCGGCTCGACGCGGTGGAGATCACCGTGCTGGACGAGGCCGACCACATGGCCGACCTCGGCTTCCTGCCGGTGGTCACCCGGCTGCTGAACCAGACCCCGCGCGACGGCCAGCGGCTGCTGTTCTCGGCCACCCTCGACGCCGAGGTCGACGTGCTGGCCAGGCGGTTCCTGCACAACCCGGTCACGCACAGCCTGGACCCGGTGGCCACCCCGGTCGCCGAGATGGCCCACCACGTGCTGCGGGTGCAGCCGGCGGCCCGGCTCGAGGTCCTGGTCGACCTGGCCGCGGCCCCGGGGCGCACCCTGGTGTTCACCCGGACCCGGCGCGGCGCGCAGCGGCTGACCCGCCAGCTCATCGAGCAGGGGGTGCCGGCCGTCGAGCTGCACGGCGACCTGTCCCAGCAGGCGCGCACCCGCAACCTGCGCGCGTTCGCCGACGGCAGCGCGGCCACCCTGGTGGCCACCGACATCGCCGCCCGCGGCATCCACATCGACGACATCGCACTGGTCATCCACGCCGACCCGCCGGGTGAGCACAAGGCCTACCTGCACCGGTCCGGCCGCACCGCCAGGGCCGGAGCGTCCGGCACCGTGATCACCCTGACCACCGACGCGCAGCTGGCCGACGTGCAGGCCCTCACCCGCAAGGCCGGCATCAAACCGACCACCACCCGGCTGCGTCCGGGCCACCCGCTGCTCGCCGAACTGGCTCCCGGCGAGCGCACCTTCGTCGCCCCCGGCGCCAAGCCGGCCGTCGCCGCCGCACCGGCCCGGCGGCCCCGGCGCGGGCCGGCGAAGCCGGCCCGGAACCGGTCCGGAGCTCCGAAGAGCACCGGCAGCAAGCCGACGGCGGGCGCGGCGGCCTTCTCGTCCGGCTCGGGAGCCGGACGGCGCCGCGCCAGCTAGTACCCCCGCCCGGGATAAGCCCCCTCACCCGCGCTCGATCAGGTGGCCGATCACGTCCGGGCCGGGATGGGCGGAACCGGAGCCGTCCCGGCGCGGGTCGGCGGCGGGCAGCTCGACCGCGACGCCGGTGTCCGACGCGCCGACCGGCCGCGGGCCGACCCAGGCCAGCACGAGCCGGCTCTCCCCTTTGAGGAACCGGTGCGCGCGCACGCCGCCGGTGGCCCGGCCCTTGGCCGGGTACTGATCGAACGGCGTCACCTTGACGGTGCGCCCGGTCGAGGTCACCACCATCGGCTGGCCGTGCTCGTCGTCGTCGGTCCGGACCGCGCCGAAGTACACCACCGTGGCGCCCGAACCGAGGTTGATGCCGGCCATCCCGCCGCCCTTGAGGCCCTGCGGCCGGACCAGGGCGGTGGCGTAGCGCAGCAGTGACGCGTCGGACGCCACGAACGTGAGGTCCTCGGTCCCGTCGGTGAGCCAGGTCGCTCCGACCACCTCGTCACCTTCCTTGAGCCCGATCACCTCGAACTCGTCGGACCGGACCGGCCATTCGGGCGCGCACACCTTCACGACGCCGGCCCGGGTGCCGAGCGCGAGGCCCGGCGACGCATCGGCCCCGCCGAGCGGCGCGATGCCGATCACCTTCTCCCCGGACCGCAGCGACACCAGCTCGCTCGCGGCCATCCCGCCGGACAGCGACACCGTCCCCGGTTGCTCGGGCAGCACGGGCAGCGGCAGCACGTCGGTCTTGACCGCCCGCCCGTGGCTGGTGATCAGCAGAACCTGGCCGCGGGCCGTCGTGTGCACCACCGCGGCGACGGCGTCGTGCCTGACCCGGCCGCTGCGCCTGCGCCCCTCGGAGACCTCCTCCGACTCGGCCGCGGTCCTGGCGACCACACCGGTCGCGGACAGGATCACCTGGCACGGGTCGTCGGCCACCTCGAGCGGCCCGGCCGGCACCGACGCGGCCAGCACCTCCTTGAGGTCGCCGTCGACCAGCGCCGTCTGCCGCTCGGTGGCCAGGTCCTTGGCGACCTCGGCCAGTTCGGCCGCCACCACCCGGCGCAGCACCGCGTCGTCGTCGAGAATCCTGGTCAGCTCGGCGATCTCGTCGGTCAGCCGGTCCCGCTCGGTCTCCAGCTCGAGCACGTCGTACTTGGTCAGCCGGCGCAGCGGGGTGTCCAGGATGTAGTTCGCCTGGAGCTCGGACAGGCCGAACTCCCGCATCAGGCCCTCCTTGGCCGCCTGTGCGTTCTCGCTGCCCCGGATCAGCCGGATCACGGCGTCGATGTCGACCAGGGCCAGCAGCAGGCCCTCGACCAGGTGCAGCCGTTCCTCCCGCTTGCGCCGCCGGTACCGGGTCCGGCGGGTGACCACCTCGAAGCGGTGCGCGAGAAACACCTCGAGCAGCGCCTTGAGCCCGAGCGTGCGCGGCTGCCCGTCGACCAGCACCAGGTTGTTGATCCCGAAGGACTGTTCCATCGGGGTCAGCCGGTACAAGTCGGCCAGCAGTGCCTGCGGGTTCACGCCCACCTTGCACTCGATCACCACCCGGGTGCCGTTCTCCCGGTCGGTGAGGTCCTTGACGTCGGCGATCCCGGTGAGGCGCTTGGACTTCGTCACCTCGTCGGTGATCTTCTCGATGATCTTCTCCGGCCCCACGCCGTAGGGCAGCTCGGTCAGCGTGATGGCCTGCCGGCCGCGGCTGCCCTCCAGCGGACCGGTCTGCACCCGCGCGCGCATCCGGACCACGCCCCGGCCGGTCTCGTAGGCCTTGCGCACCTCGTCGAGGCCGAGCAGGATCCCGCCGGTCGGCAGGTCGGGACCGGGCACGAACTCCATCAGCTTGTCCAGCGTGGCGTCCGGGTGGTCGATCAGCCAGCTGGCCGCGTTGATCACTTCGCCGAGGTTGTGCGGGATCATGTTGGTCGCCATCCCGACCGCGATCCCGGACGTGCCGTTCACCAGCAGGTTGGGAAACGCCGCCGGCAGCACGGTCGGCTCCTGCAGCGAACCGTCGTAGTTGGGCCGGAAGTCGACGGTGTCCTCGCCCAACTCGCCGACCAGCAGCATGGCAGCCCGCGACATTCTCGCCTCGGTGTACCGGGATGCGGCCGGACCGTCGTCCGGGGACCCGAAGTTGCCGTGCCCGTCGATCAGCGGCGCGTTCATCGAGAAGTCCTGCGCCAGCCGGACCATGGCGTCGTAGATCGCGGCATCGCTGTGCGGGTGGTACTTGCCCATGGTGTCGCCGACGATCCGCGAGCACTTCACGTGCGGGCCGTTCGGGCGGTAGCCCTGCTCGTGCATCGAGTACAGGATCCTGCGGTGCACGGGTTTCAGACCGTCCCGGGCATCCGGCAGCGCGCGGGCATGGATGACGGAGTAGGCGTACTCGAGGTAGGAGTCCTCGATCTCGTGCTGCAGCGACTTGTCGATCACGGTCGCGCCCGCGCGGTCGAACGCGCCGGGGTCGATCCGCGTGGTTGGGCCCTTACGGCGTGCCATTGTGGTTCTCTCTTGCTCAGACGTCGATTGCTTCCTGGTCCACCCGCGCCGCCGACTCCACCAGCCAGGCGCGCCGGGGCTCCACCTTCTCCCCCATCAACAGCTCCAGCGTCTCGTCCGCCGCCCGGGCATCCTCCAGGGTGATCCTTCGGACAGATCGCGTGGCCGGGTTCATCGTGGTCTCCCACAGCTCGTCGGCGTTCATCTCGCCGAGGCCCTTGAACCGCGGCACCGGCGTGACGACCTGCTTGCCGGCCTTGATCAACGCGGCGACCGTGCTCTCCATCTCCTGCTGGGTGAACGTGAATCGGGTCTCCGGGTTGCGTCCCCTTGTCATCACCTTGTGCAGCGGCGGCATCGCGGCGTAGAGCCGGCCGTCCTCGATGACCGGTCGCATGTACCTGGCGAACAGCGTGATGAGCAGGGTGCGGATGTGTGACCCGTCGACGTCCGCGTCCGCCATCAGGATCACCCGGCCGTAGCGCATCGCGGCCAGGTCGAAGGTGCGTCCGGTGCCGGCGCCGAGCACCTGCACGATCGACGCGATCTCGACGTTGCGCAACGTGTCGGCCAGGCTCGCCTTCTGCACGTTCAGGATCTTGCCGCGCAACGGAAGCAGCGCCTGGTACTCGGACACCCGGGCCATCCGCGCCGAGCCGAGCGCGCTGTCGCCCTCCACAAGGAACAGCTCGCTTCGGGCCACCCCGGTGGTGCGGCAGTCGACCAGCTTGGGCGGCATCGCGGCGCCCTCCAGCGCCGACTTGCGGCGGGCGGCGTCCTTCTGCTGCTTCTGGGTCAGCCGGACCCGGGCCGCGTCGACCACCTTCTGCAGCACGATCTTGGCTTCGCCCTTGGTCTTTCGGCCCTCGGTCCAGGCCTTGACCTCGCGCTCCACGACGCCCTGGATGACCTTGGTGATCCCGGCGGTGGACAGCTCGTCCTTGGTCTGCGAGGTGAACTGGGGCTCCGGGATCCGCACGTGGACGACCGCGGTCATGCCCTCGAGAACGTCGTCGAGCGCCGGCGGATCCTCCTTCGGCTTGAGCAGGCCCCGGGAGCGGGACACGGCGTCCTGCACGGCCCGCGTCACCGCCCGGTCGAAGCCCTTGCGGTGCGTGCCGCCGTGCAGGTTGCGGATCGTGTTGGTGAAGCACTCGATCGTCTGCTCGTAGCCGGTCCCCCAGCGCAGCGCCACCTCGATCTCGGCCCGGCGCTCCACTTTGGACCGCATGACTCCGTTCTGGTCGGCGGCGTTCTCCTGGTAGCTGCCCTCGCCGGTGATCAGCAGGGTGCCGCACACCGGCCGGTCGCCGGCCGGGGTGAGGAAGTCGACCATGTCGGACAGGCCGCCGGGGAAATGGAAGGTCTCCTCGCCGACCATGCCCTCGGTGGCCTGGCGCAGCACGTAGCTGACCCCGGGGACGAGGAACGCGGTGTTGCGCAGCTTCGCCCGCACCGCCGCGACGTCCAGCGCCGCGCCGGCCTCGAAGTAGCGGGAGTCGTACCAGTAGCGGATCGACGTGCCGGTCCGCTCGCCGCGTTTCATCCGGCCGGCCACCTGCAGCCCGGACCGTTCGGTGAAGCCTGCGGACGGGCCAGGTCCATCGAACACGCCGGGTGTGCCGCGGGCGAACGACATCTTGTGCACCTTGCCGTCCCGCCGCACGGTCACGTCGAACCGGTGCGACAGCGCGTTCACCGCCGACGCGCCGACCCCGTGCAGGCCGCCGGAGGTCTTGTACCCCGAGCCGCCGAACTTGCCGCCGGCGTGCAGCCGGGTCAGCACCAACTCGACCCCGGACAGGCCGGACCTGGCGTGCACCCCGGTCGGGATGCCCCGGCCGTCGTCGTCCACCTGGACGCTGCCGTCCGCGTGCAGCGTCACCACGACCCGGCTGGCGTGGCCGCCGATCCCCTCGTCGGTCGCGTTGTCGACGATCTCGGTGAACAGATGGTTGATACCGCGGCTGTCGGTGGACCCGATGTACATGCCGGGCCGTTTCCGCACCGCTTCGAGACCCTCGAGATGGGTCAGGTCATCCGCCCCGTACAGGGCCTCCGCGCTCACCACCCGAGCGTATCCGCCGACCCGGCCGGTTCCCGGTCACACGCGCCGGAACGGCTGTGAGATAGTCCGCCGCTTGGTCACGGTGGGTGAAGGATCGTCGTTGCCGACCCGGTTCCGGGTCCGGTTCGCGGACCGGATCGCCGGCCGTGTCGCGGCACGGCGAACTGGCCGCGGCCGTGGTGGCGGTCGCGGTGCATCTGGTCACCCTCGGTAGCGCGGTGCTGGGCCTGTGGCTGAACCCGGGCCGGGTCCACCGCGAACTTTCTTCTCGGCCGGACGGGACAAGTCCCCCATGGCCCGACCTGCGGTCGGTGGCCGCGTGATCGGTAGGCTGCGCCGGTGAACATCGTCGCGAACGTCCTGATCGGGCTGGTTGCCCTGTTGCACGTGTACTTCCTCGTGCTGGAGATGTTCCTGTGGAAGACCCCTCGGGGCCGGGCGATCTTCGGCACGGACGCCGAGTTCGCCGAGCGATCCGCCGCGCTGGCGGCCAACCAGGGCCTGTACAACGGGTTCCTGGTGGCCGGCCTGGTCTGGGGCCTGATCGCCGGGGGCTCGATCGGCTACCAGGTCTCGGTGTTCTTCCTGCTCTGCGTCATCGTCGCCGGGGTGTTCGGCACGGCCACGGTCAGCCGGCGCATCCTGTACGTCCAGGCGGTCCCCGCCACCCTCGCGCTGATCGCGGTGTTCATGTCGCAGTGACTCAGCCGGTCACCGGCTCCCGGCCGATCCTGATCGTTTGTTGAGCTTCCCGCCGTCGCTCTTCGTCCGAATACTGTCCACAATGGACACTGCCCATGGGTCACGTTCGCCGCCTGGCCGCCGAACGGGCTCCTCCGCACGGCCTCGTTTCCCTGCCTCTTCGTGCGCCCGATCGGCACGTCGCGATCACGCTGGGTCCGAACGAATTCACTTCCGGACACAACAACCGCTATGGGAGGTCCTTGTGGCAGAAGTCCGGTTGCAGCAGGGTGATCACGGAGAATGGGTGGAGTATTTGCAGAAGGTATTGGAAAGCAGGGGAATCTCCCCCGGCAAGACCGACGGGGTGTTCGGTGATGTGCTGGGCGACGTAGTCAGGACCTATCAGGAGAGCAACGGGCTTACCGTCGATGGCGTCGTCGACACCAAGACCTGGGCCTCGCTGAAGGGCGAGAGCACCAACGGTGGCAGCACGATGGTCGTCGACTGGGCGCAACTTCCCTTCCTCACGGAACTGGCCCGATACGAGGCCACCGAAGCGGGGATGCGTCAGTTCCTCATCGATCGCGGTGTCGATGTCGATCTGCTGACCGGCGGACAGGTGTAGGGAGCTGACATGGGTGAATGGACAGAAGCGGACAAGACCTCGATGGTCATGCCGATCGGTGGCTTGATCAGCGGGTTGACCGTCATCGCCGGCGGGATCGCCGGAATCGTGTTCGGCACGCAGGCCAATGAGCGGGAGGCCGGCAGCGGCCAGGCCATGCTGACCGGCGGCATCACGGCCATCATCGCCGGCGCCGCGACGGCGACCGCGGGGATCACCGCGATAGGCCGAAAGATCGCGGAGGTCATGGCTCGCGACGACGGCAACGACAATGACAACGCGGCGCTGGACCAGACCAACCAGGTGCTCTCGCAGCTCGCCGTCGAGGTCGACAACGATGCAAACAAGGTGCGGGAAACAGCGGAGCAGTCGGTCTAGCCGATCACGGGTGATCCGCCGAGCCGAACGCGAACAGCAGCACGTCTCTCCTCAGGGAATGGGCCGGCCGGGGTGTCCAGGAGGCACTCCGGCCCGCCCAGCTCACGGCTCACCTGCCGATGGCGAACGTGAGTGCTCCCGCCGCGGCCAGCAGGCGGCACGCGCTGCGGTCTGGGACCCCTACAGGACTTTGGCGCCGTACATCTCGCCGAGCGGGTCGGCGAGCAGTTCGAGGCGAGCGCCGTCCGGATCGCGGAAGTAGATCGACGTCTTGCTCTCCAACAGGTACTCCACCTCCGCGGCGTCGAGCTTGCCGCGCAGGTGCTCCCAGCGGTCCGGCTCCACCGAGATGCACAGGTGGTGCAGGCCGCCGAGGACCTCGGCGTACGGGCCGAGGTCGAGGCCCGGCATGTCGAAGAACGCCAACAGGTTCCCGGCACCGATGTCGAAGAAGAAGTGGCTCGAGCCGGCGTAGTCGCGGTTCTCGAAGATCTCGGTCAGCGGGAACTCGAGCACGCCTTGGTAGAACTGGATGGTGCGCTCGACGTCCGAGGACAGCAGCGCGACGTGGTGCACACCTCGGGCGGAGGTGCGCGGCCGGTCGCCCGCCTCCTTCAGGTACGTCGTCCTGATCTCTTCGCGAGCCTTGTTGATGGCGTCGATGTCGATGGTCATGGTTCCGTGGCCCCCTCGGGTTCAGATGCGGAAGAACCCGCCGAGGAACCGGTTGGCGAGCGCAAGGTCGCCGCGCGCCGTGCCGGCGTTCATCCGACCGAACGCGGTCAACACGAGGCTCGCCGGGTCGAATTCGAGGACGGCGGGTAGGCCGTCGACCGGCCCTGGCTCGATCGCGACGCCGTCGGGGCCGGTGGTCACCTTGTGCTCGCCCGCGTTGACCCCGGACGCGACCCGGATGCCGAGCTCCGCGTGCTCGGTGAACGCGCCCGCCCGGGCGGTGGCCGACCAGAGCACGAAGTTCAACGGGACGAGCAGATCCGCCGCCTCCGCGGACAACGCGTGCGGCTGACCGATGCCCTGGCGGATGTCCCAGTTGTGCACGGCGTAGTCGACGACCTGGAAGATCGGGTAGAAGAACGCGGGCAGCGGGCCCATGTAGGTGTGGGGCACCAGCAGGCTCGTCCACTCCTCGTCGGTCAGGCCGTCGAAGATGCCGGTGAGCTTCTCCCGGTCGGTTCGGAGCCGGGCGATGAGCTCGTCCCGGCTGAGGTCCCGGAACCGCCGCGCGCCCGCGTCGACGGCGGTGGCCATGTCCCCTAGCGGGATGCCGGGATTCGGCTCCCCACGTCCTCGGGCGGCGTCGAATCCGACGAAGTAGCTCTCGGTGGTGTCGACCAGGTGGCCGATGACGTCCCTGGCCTGCCACTCCCCTGCCGCGGTGGGTGCTTCCCAGAAGGCGGGGTCTTCGACGAGGGCGAACATCCCGTCGGATTCGGTCTGGATCGCGCGGCGAAGGTTGTCCCTGCTTGCCGGGTCCATGAAGTTCCAGGCATCCACGACTGGCTCCTTGTCCGTATAGTGGACAAATGTTTGCTGTGCGGACACGTTAGGCTCGTCGAATGCCTGGTGTCAACGACCCGGCCGGCGCCGTCGAGCCCAACGACCGCGGTGACTTCGTCACCGCGTTGCAGCGTGGGCTCGACGTGCTGCAGACGTTCTCCCGGGCGAACCCGGTCCTTACGTTGACGCAGGTCGCCGAGTTGACCGGCCTGTCGCGGGGCACCGCGCGACGGCTGCTGCACACGCTCGCGCAGCTCGGCTACGTTCGGCAGGACGGGCGGGAGTTCCGGCTCACGGCACGGGTGCTCAACATCGGCTACGCGTACCTGTCCGCCCTCGACCTGGTCGAACTGTCGCGAGACGAGATGGAGTCGCTGGGGCAGGCGACCGGCGAGTCGTGTTCCATCGCGGTACTCGACAGCACCGACGTCGTGTACGTGGCCCGGGTGCCGAGCTCGCGGATCATGAGTACCGCCCTGGGGCTCGGTTCCCGCCTGCCTGCGCATGCGACGTCGTTAGGCCGCGTACTCCTGGCCGGCCTGGCAACCGCCGATCGGGACTCCTACCTGGCGACCGCGGCCCTGGAAGCGTTCACCGGCCACACGGTGACCGACAGCGCCGCGCTGCGCGCGGAGCTCGAGCGCGTGCGGACGCAGGGCTGGGCGCTCATCGACCAGGAACTCGAGCTGGGCGTGCGAGCGATCGCCGCCCCACTGCGAAACCGCACCGGCTGCACCGTGGCCGCGATGAACGTGTCGGCCCCAGCGAGCCGGGTCACGCTGGACTCCATGCGCAGCGAACTGCTACCACAGCTGCTGGCCGCGGCCGACCGCATCAGCGACATGCTCGCCAAGCAAATGTGAGATCACCGCGCGATCCGGCGTGGCGTGGGTCCACTTACCGTTCGTCGGTGCCTGATGTCGGTGCTGACCGGGAAGCCGCCGTCGGCTCGCGCCGGATAATGCGGGGCCTCGTGGGTATCCAGGCACATGTCGCATCAGCCTGCTGCCTTGACCGTCGGCGTCGAGGAAGAGTTCTTCCTGACCGGGAACTCCGGGGAGCTGGTGCACGTGGCCGAGGGCACCATCGCCACCGCCGACGAGGCCAATGCCGAGGGCGAGGGCGACGCGATCGACGTGAAGGCGGAGCTGCTGCGCGCGCAGGTGGAATCAGGCAGCGAGATCTGCCGGGATCACCGCGAGTTGCGCGCCAACCTGACCGATCTGCGGGCCCGGCTGGCCGAGGCCGCGCGGGAGCAGGGTGCCCGGTTGCTGGCGTGTGGCACGATCCTCACCGATTCCACCGACCCGCACCGGATCACGGTAGGACGGCGGTTTCACCGGATCGTCGACCATGTCGGTGATTTCGTGGTCGACGGCACGACCTGTGGCTGCCACGTCCACATCGGCGTGGACAGTCCGGACATCGCGATGCGGGTGAGCAACCATCTTCGTCCGTGGCTGCCGGTGCTGTTGGCACTGTCCGCCAACTCGCCGTTCTATCGCGGCGCCGACACCGGCTACGCCAGCTCGCGCTACCTGCTGTGGGGGCGGTGGCCCACGTCGGGACCGCCGCCTTACCTGGAATCCGTTGAACACTACGAGCGGATCGTGCGGGGGCTGCTCACCTCGACCGCGGCGCTGGACCGCGGGATGATCTACTGGGACATCCGGCCCTGCGAGCACCAGCCGACCGTCGAGATCAGGGTGCACGACACCGCCGCCACGGCGACCGAGGCCACGCTGATCGGGGTGCTGGTACGCACACTGGTCGCCGGCGCCCTCGAACGCATCGATCACCGTGTGCCGGCCGAGAAACTGCCGCACGAGGTGCTGCGGGCCAACCTGTGGCTGGCGGCCCGGGACGGCCTGGAAGGACAGTGCGCCGACCCGGTCACCGGCGAACTCCGCCCGGTGCACGACATTCTGGCCGAACTCGCCGCCCGCTGCCCGGGCGGCCGGGCGGAGACGGACTTCGCCGCCAGCACGCTCGCCGAGTTGCGCCGAACCGGCGGCGGCGCGGCCCGGCAACGCGCGGCCTACCGACGCCGGCATCGCTGGGAAGACGTGGTCACCATGCTGGTCGCGCAAACCCATGACACGTCCCCGGTGTAGCTACCCGCCCCTGTCGTGGCGGGATCAGGGCTTTGGTCGTCACCCGGGATGGTGGCCGGGGCCGGGATCGTGAGCGGGGTGGGGTGCCAGCGGAGTGGGACTCAGCACGGTGTCGTCCTCGCCGGCTTCCAACAGGGTCGCGGCAGCCCCGACGATGCGGGGATCCGGTTCACCGATGACCTCAGGATCTCTGTCCGAATAGTCGAACCGAGCCAGCAGGCTGCGCATCGCTTCGATACGGGCACGCCGCTTGTCGTTGCTCTTGACCACCGTCCACGGCGCCTCGTCGGTGTCGGTGGCCCGGAACATGGCGACCTTGGCCTCGGTGTAGGCATCCCACAGCTTCAACGCCTGGATGTCGTTGGAGCTGAGCTTCCATCGCCGCACCGGGTCGATCTGGCGGATCAGAAACCGGGTTCGCTGCTCGGCGCGGGACACCGAGAACCACAGCTTCACCAGCAGCACACCGTCATCGACGAGCATCCGTTCGAAGGCGGGGGCTTGGCGGGTGAACCGCTCATACTGCTCGTCGGTGCAATAGCCCATCACCCGCTCTACGCCGGCGCGGTTGTACCACGATCGGTCGAACAGCACGATCTCACCGGCCGTCGGAAGGTAGTTGACGTATCGCTGGAAATACCATTCACCCTGTTCGCGGTTGTTTGGTTTGCCCAGCGCGACCACCCGGGCTCCGCGGGGGTCGAGGTGCTCGGTGAACCGCTTGATGGTGCCGCCCTTGCCGGCCGCGTCGCGGCCCTCGAACACGATCACCATTCGCTGGGCCGTCTCCGTCACCCAGTACTGCAACTTGAGCAGCTCGATCTGCAGTAGCCGCTTCTTCCGGTCGTACTCCGGCCGGCTCATCCGCTGCTGGTACGGATAGTTGTCCCGCCAGGTGTCCACTTCGGAACCGTCCGGGCGGCGCAGGACCGGTTCGTCCTCGTCGCTGTAGTCCGCGGTGACACCCTCACCCAGCTCCGGGAACGCCTCCGCGACGTCGAGCGACTCATCGATCACCCGACCGGCATACCCCATGGACCCACCGGCAAACCGGACATCCGGGTACAGCTCTTCCAGGACAATGTGACCATGTCTGAGCCTCCGTACTCCTGGCCGGCGACGCCACCACGGCACGGCGACGTGGTGCTCCGGGAGTTCCGTGCCGACGACATCGGCGCGGTCATCGAGTTGTCGACGGATCCGTACCTCCCGCTCGTGACTACCTTGTCCGCGTGGGCCACTGCGGAACAGGCCGCCGACTGGATCGCCCTGCAGCGCGGCCGGCTGGACGAGGGTGTCGGATTCTCCTTCGCGATCATCCGCACCGCCGAACAGGGCGGCTACCTACGTGAAGGCCTGCTGCGCAGCCATCAGCGCATCGGCGACAGCCGGCGGGACATGCTCCTGTACGCCGCGATCAGAGCGACAAACACCTTGTAGCATCAGCGATCCGACCAGCATCGGCAGGCGGAGCAGCGGTTGCGGAGGGGGACAGCGGGGAGGGCCGACCGGTCGGCGTTTCATCCGGGATCCCAGCGACTACTCGGGCTCGCACAAGAGGACGCTGAGATTGCTCGTACCTTCCCCGACACCGGCCGGGGCATCCAGTTCCATTGCTTGAAGGTCCAGCACAGCCACGGATATCACCTCCTTTCGGCAGTTCGGCAGCACTGGACGCTACCGGCGATCACGATCATTGGGAACGTGCGGAACGCACGTTTCGTTCATGCGCGAGCGGCAGGCACGAGACCATGCCTGCCGCCGGCCGAACGGTCTTGTCGGGTGGATCAGCACGGACCAACGGACGACGCCTGGTCGTTCGGGTCCTTGCCGACGTAGAGCGAGGCCGTGCCCGCGTTCATGGGAAGGTCACGCACGGCGAAGTTCTCGTGCCAGTGCCAGCAGTAGACCATCGACGTGTTGTTGACCCACGAGCTCATCATGTCCGACCAGGTCCGTCGTTGTTGTGTTTGGAGCTGCGACAACCGGGGCAGGCATCCTCGGAGGCGTTGCGCGAATCCATCGGTGCCGATGACTCCGGCGCGAGGCGGCCGCTTTGGTGCTCGTCGCCGCCATCGACTGTCCACAGGAGACATGAGCTAAGGTTGCGGGGTGGAGATCTTCGACGACCTTGAGGCCGAGTACGACCGGCTCGATCAGGTCTTCGCGGGCTTGTCGGCGGCGGACTGGGTGCGCCCGTCGCAGGCGGCGGGCTGGAGCGTGGTGGACGTGCTGCTGCACCTGGCGCAGACCGAGGAAGCCGTGGTCGCCACGGTGACCGGTACCCCGCTGCAAGCCGAGGTCGCCGCGCCGAACCAGGACGCGGCCGGGGTGGACGAGGCGATGGACCGATGGGTGGCCGCCGAACGGGCCGGGCCGGAGCTGGTTTACCCACGCTGGCAGGCGGCTCGGCGCGCATCGGTTGCCGCGCTCCGGGCGGCGGACCCTCAGCGGGTCTCCCCGTGGGCGTCCGCGCCGCTGCGGCCGGCCACGCTCGCCACCACCAGGCTGGCTGAGCACTGGGCGCACGCCCTGGACATCACCGGTCCACTGGCCATTCCGTATCCGGACACCGTGCGTCTGCGGCACATCGCCTGGCTGGCACACCGGTCGTTGCCGTACGCGTTCACGTTGGCCGGTGTGCGGCCGGCCCCGGTGCGGGCGGAGCTGACCGGTCCCGACGGCGCGACCTGGCGGTTCGGCCCGGACGACGCCGACTCGGTGATCAGTGGGCCGGCCGGAGCGTTCTGCCGGGTCGGCGCGCAACGGTTGGCGGCGCGGGACTCTGGCCTGACCGCGACCGGTCCGCACGGCCCGACCGCATTGCGCGTGCTGCGCAACTACGCCGCCTGACCCAGCAGAATCGGGTTGACCATTGCCAGGCGTGTGGGGCTGTGAAATTCGCTGTCCGGTTGCCGGAGCACGGTGATAGACAGTCAGCGTGGCGAAGGCTCTGGGGTTCCCCGTTGTGCTGCGGCTGATCGACGAACGGTCGGTCGCGTTCCGAGCCGCGGTCGCCGCCGCGCCGAACCTCGAGGTGCGGGTGCCGACCTGCCCCGAGTGGACGTTGCTGGATCTGGTGCGACACTTGGGCAATTGGCACCGCCGCTGGGCCGCCACCGTCGCCGCGGGGCCTGCCGATGCTCCCCCGGCCGAGACCGCTTCGAACGGTGCCCCGGCTGTGCCCGGAGAACGCGAAGCCCTGCTGGCCTGGTCGGCCGAGTCCGCGGAGCAGTTGCTGAGCGCACTGCGGGAGTCCGGCCCGGATCGCGGCTGCTGGACGTGGTGGGGCGGGTCGCAGTCGCCGCAGACCTGCGGTGCTGTCGCCCGGCACCAGCTCCAGGAGGTCGCGGTACACACCTACGACGCCCAGATCACCTTGGGCGCCCCGCAGCCGCTGCCGGACGAGGTGGCACTCGACGGTGTCGACGAGTTCCTGTCCACCTGCTGCGCAGGGACGGCCGCCTGGCCGTACGAGCCCGCTGCCCTCGACTTCCACGCCACCGAGGGCCGAACCTGGCGCCTTTCGCTCTCCGCCGACGGCGCACAGGCCACCCGTCTCCCCCCGCCCGGCCCGATGCCCGCCACCCCTGCCGGCGAGAACCCGGACGCGGCCGCCGCCTCCCTCCGGGGCACGGCCAGTCAACTGGTTCTGGCCCTGTACGGCCGTGCTCCGGTGGACTCCCTGAAGCTCGACGGCGACCGACGTCTCTTCGACCTGTTCATCGCCTGGGCCCCGGATGAGTAGGGCAACGCTCGTCGTCGGCGCGAATGGGGTAACCCCATGGTCCGGACCGACTCAGGTCTCGTCGGGATATTGACGCCGCCGACGGTTCCCCGATAGGCACGAGCGGTGCGTAGAAAACTCCGGCTCGTCCCACTGTTCGCCGTCGCCCTGACCGCCCTGGCGACGCTGGCCGCGGCACCGGCCGAGGCCCAGCCGGCACCGGTCACCAAGGGTGAGGAACCGGCCAACGGGCCGGAGCGGAACGAGGTTGCCGCGAGCGATCCCGCGGTGCTGACCGCCGCCGCGGCGGGAGAGAACGTCGCCGGATCGCGGGCCGGGTACCCGAGGCAGACCCGGCTGCGGGTGTTTCCGGAGGACCCGGCGGACCGGTCGATCAAGCTCGGGCTGGTGCCCTACCACGGCATCGCGCCGCGGCTCAACGCGGTGCAGGCCCGCAGTGACCGGGTGTCCGTCGAGGTGGTCGGCCGCAGCGGCCTCGGCCGGGACCTGTATCTGGTCACGCTGACCGCTCCGGAGCGCCCGGCGCAGACCCGCCAGCAGACGGCCTGGCGGGAGCTGATCGAGAACGATCCGGCCCGGGCGGCGCGGGACCGCGGCCTGGACCGCGACTACAAGGTCCCGGTGTGGATCAACAACAACATCCACGGCAACGAGTGGGAGGGAACCGACGCGGCGCTGCGCCTGATCGAGGATCTGGCCACCAGCCGCGACCCGAAGGTGCGCCGGTTGCTTGAGGAGCACCGGATCTACTTCAACGTGACCGCGAACCCGGACGGGCGGGTGGCCGGAACCCGGGGCAACGCCAACGGGTTCGACCTCAATCGCGACTTCGTCACCTCGTCACAGCCGGAGGGCGTGGTGATGCGCGAGCTCGTGGAGCACACCCAGCCGGTGATGGTGCTCGACGAGCACGGCTACATCGACGGCACGCTGATCGAGCCGACCGGACCACCGCACGGCCAGAACTACGACTTCGATCTCTACATCCGGCACGGCCTGGCCAACGGGCTCGAAATGGAGCGTGCGGTCAAGGCGCTCGGCTTCCCCGAAGCGCAGCAGGTGATCGTTCCGTTCCGCGACATCCCGCCGGGCGAGTGGGACGGCTGGGCGCCGATCTACACCTCGCAGTACGCGATGTTCCACGGCGCGGTGTCCTACACCATCGAGATTCCCTTACAGGTCAACAATGATCTCTACGACACGCTGCCGGTGGACGAGCTGCGCAGGCGCGCGACGATCAACGCGGCGGTGTCCGAGCAGACCATGCGAACCACCCTCGACTACGTGGACCGGCACGCCGGGGAGCTGGTGGACAACCAGATCGAGATCTTCCGCCGGGGTGCGGCCGGTGAGCCGCAACGGTTCGTGCCGGACGGGTTCGTGCCCGGGTTCGGCCCGGAGGACCGGTTCACCACGCGGTTCCCGCGCGCCTATGTGATCCCGGCCGGGCCGGCCCAGCGCTCGGCGGTCGCCGCGGCCCGGTTGGTCGACCATCTGGTGGCGCACGATGTGCGGGTGCGGCAGGCCGAGCGTGCCTTCCGGCTCGGCGGACGCGACTATCCGGCCGGCTCGTATCTGGTCGACATGCACCAGCCCAAGCGGGCCCTGGCCAACGTGATGCTCGAGACCGGTCGGGACATCTCCGGCGACGCACCGGTCACCTTCGACATCGCCGGCTGGAGCCACCGGCTGCTGTGGGGCGCCTCGGTGGACGTGGTCACCGGCGGCGACCTGCGAGTGCCCAGCCGGCCGGTGCTGGTCGCCGCGCCGACCGGTCGCGTGGACGCGCCACCCGGCCGGGATCTGGCGATCGTCGTTCGGGACGGCAACGACGCCAAGGCGGTCAACGACCTGCTTGGCCGCGGCTTCGAGCTGCGCCGCAGGGCGGACGCGACGGTGATCGTGCCGGCCGCGGCACGGGTGGCCGCGATCGAGGTGGCCGACCGCTACGGGGTCCGGTTCACCCAGGTCCCGGCCGGCCCGCCCGGCGCCGTGCTGCGCCGGCCGACGGTGGCCGCCGCGGTGGCCGCTGATGAGCTGTTCGTGTTGCGGGACATGGGTTTCGATATTCGCCCGGTGTCAACCGCGATCCTCAACGCCGGCTTCGACCTGTCCCGGATCGACGTACTGATGGTGTCCTCGGGGCTGCGCTTCGACCAACTCGATCCACCGGCCGCGGCCGCGGTCGAGGCATTTCTGACCCGGGGCGGAGTGGTCACCCGGGGCGGCACGGGATCGCGATTCAATGCGGCCACGCGGCTGCTCGACGTGCGGGCGGTGGCCGGCCCCCAGGACGCCAACGGCATAGTGTCCATTGTGGACTCATCAGGGTCCGGGCAGTCGTTGGTGTTCTCGCCCCAATGGTTCACCAACCTCGGCACCGGGGTCACCGTCGAGCAGCGCTACGGCGCCGGCAACCCGTTGCTCGCCGGACACTGGCGGCCGGGCGATGACGGGACCGGCGGCCCGGAGGCGGCCGGTGGGCAGCCGGCGGTGGTCTCCGGCACCGACGAGCGCGGTGCCCGGGTGGTCATGTTCGGCACCGAGCCGCTGTTCCGGGCCCATCCCAAGGGCCTGTTCGCCCAGGTCGCCAACGCCGTGTACTGGGCCTCGGGCACAACGCGAGCGGCGGCACGGTAACCGGGCACTATCCAGCGTAACGGGAAGTCATCGCGACGAACCGTTTCGATACCGCGCGGCCAGCCGCCCGGAACGCATTCCTGAATCGATCAGCAATCGTCGAGGCTTACCTGCTGAAAGCCGAGTATTCCGCCAGGTCGCGGACGCTTCCGGGCATCATAAACCCGCTCGCCCAACTTTGCTGAATGAGCGGCCAAACATCCCCCGAATTAGTGCCGTGCTGAACCCCTGCGGAAGGTCACGCGTACTGCGGAGTGCAGTGTCTTCGCTTCTGAGGAGTTTTCATGTCAATGAGCCTTGTACGTCACGGCATTACCGGGCTCGCATCATTGCTGGCCATGGCGGGAAGCGTACTTCTCCCGGGGGTCGCCTCGGCCGACACGCAGGCACCATCCGTCCCAACGAACCTTCGGCTACAGGATCTTTCGTTCACCAGCGGCACGCTCATCTGGAACCCGTCCACCGACGAATCGGGCTGGGTCATGTACGAAGTCGAGGCCAACGCGCTCCCCCGATCTCTCCTGCGCTACGGATCGACCACGGCGAGCAAGGCCATCACCGGCCTGGTGCCGGGCCTGACCTACACGGCCTCCGTCGTGGCCGTCGACGGATCGCAGAACAGGTCCGCCCCGGCGTTCGTGCAGTTCACCACGCCGGTGGACAGCGCGCCGCCGACCACCCCGACCAACCTGCGCGCGGTGACGGTCAACGGGGCACTGGACTCGATCACCTGGAACGCGTCGGCGGACAGTTCGCCGGTGGCCTATGTCCTGCGCTCCAGCGAATTCACCTACCGCACCCTGCGCACCAGCGTGACCGCATTCGAACTGCTGTACCTCAACTGCGTCGTCCTGCCCGGCAGCACCCACACGCTGACCGTGGAAGCAATGGACGCCCACAACAATTTCTCCGGTCGCAGCAGCCCGCTCACGGTGACCTTCCCCAACCCTGCCTGAGCGATCGGCACGGTGTCGCCCGACGACGGCGCAGACCTCGATCTCGAGAACCGCCGGTGTCAAGGGGTAGCCTGATCGAGGCGGATGACTCCTGGCACGAGAGGCAGGATATGTCTACTGCGGCGGGCCCGACCTCGATTCCACAGGACGTTCCGTTCCTCAACATCGTTGACCCGGAATTCGACTTCGGCGCCGCGGAAGTGATGTCGGCTCAGGAGAAGAACTGGTACGCGCACAGCCCGGCCGGGTTGGTCGTGCTCCGCTACGAGCAGGCCCAGGAACTCGTCCGCGACCACCGCCTGCGACTCGACGGCCGGACCTTTCTGGAGACGAACGGGATCGTCGATGGTCCGATCCATGACTGGTTCATCCCGATGATCTCCAATCGCACCGGCGAAGACCACCGCCGCCTGCGCCGGCTGGTGAACCGGGCGTTCACTCCCCGAACGGTCAACCGCCTACGACCATTCATCCGCACGGTCGCCGAACGGCTCGTCGACGACATCGCGACGGCCGGTGTGTGCGAGTTCGTCGAGGACTTCGGCGATCCCCTGCCACTGGCGGTCATGTGTGAACTCCTCGGCGTTCCAGGCGAGGATGCCGACATCTTCCGGGCCTGGACGTTGGACATCGGGCTGGTGTTCAGCCTGGCCTACGGCGGCGACATCCCCGAACGGGTCGAACGAGCGGTCCTTGGCCTCAACGGATACATCGACTCACTGATGGCCGCCAAGGGCGCCGCACCGGCCGACGACCTCATCTCCGCGCTGGTGACCGAACAACGTGCCGACGGCGAGGTCAGCACCGACGAGTTACGCAACCTCATCGTCACACTGGTATTCGCCGCGCACGACACCACCCGCTTCCAACTCGCCAAGATGATGGTCACCTTCGCCGACCACCCCGACCAATGGGCGATGCTCGGACGGCAAGCCGAACTCGTCCCGCGCGCCGTCGAGGAGGTGATGCGCTGGAGCCCCACGGCGAACGTGGTGTTCCGCTCCGCCGTGCAGGACTTCGACTACCACGGGCTGCGCATCACCGAGGGCACCTTCGTCATCATCTGCGTGGCCGCCGCCCAACGCGATCCGAGGCTGTTCGGGCCGGCCGGCACCCGGTTCGACATCACCGTCGACCGCACGGCGGCGGTCCTGCAGTTCGGCGGCGGACCGCACCACTGCCTCGGCGTCGCGCTGGCCAGAGCCGAACTCGCCGAAGCTCTCGGCGCGCTGACCCGCCGGCTCGGCCCGCCGTCCGTCGCGGGGCCGCTCACCTGGCGCCCACCCATCGGCTTTCACGGCCCGAACACCCTTCCGCTCCGGTTCGCCTGATCCGCACCGCCTATCCTTGGGCATGCCCGAGATCCGCCTGGAGTCCGACATCCGCGGCACCGCCGAGGCGGTCTTCACCGCTCTTGTCGATCTTCGCGGCTACTCCCGATGGCTGGCCCCGTCCACGGCGTTCCCGGGTACCACGGAGATCAGCCCGGGTCCGGTCGGCGTCGGGACCACCTATGTCGAGTCCAGCTCGCAGGGTGTGCGCCGCGGAACCGTGACCGAGTACCAGCCACCGGACGCGGTCGCCTTCCACCAACCGATGACGATGAAGCCGGGCCTCCTGGGCGTCATCGACATTCGGGTGCGCTACACCCTGACCCAGGCCGCCGACTCGGTCCAGCTGAGCCGGGTCGTCACGCTGACTCTCCCCACCCTCCTCAAACTCGCCCGACCGGTCGTGCTGCGCGAGTTCCGCAAGGAAAGCGAACGCACCATGCGTGCCCTGAAGGCGTTCGTGGAGACGCAGGCCGCCGGGTGATCCCCGGGCCCCTCGGCCTCTCTCGTTACCGTCGCCCGCCGAACTGCCAGTTGTGGACCTCGATGGCGGCGTACCGGTCCGCGGTCAGGACGGCGCGTGCCGTGTCCGGGTCCGGCGCCCGGACCAGCACCGCCGTACCGAGCCAGCCGGTGCCGTCGTCGGACAGCAGCGGCCCGTGGGCGATCAGCTCGTCCCGCTGGGGCGGCACGGCGAGGTCGGCCTGGCCCGTGCCGAGGCCGAGCACCAGGTACCGGTTGCCACCGGTACGGCCGCCGGGGAAGTCCCACATGGTGCGGCCGAGCGTGTTGCGCCACCGGCGCAGCAGCACGTCGCGGTACACGCCGGCCTGGTAGTTGGGCTCGTCGAAGGCGAACGCGCGGGCGGCGGCGGGATCGGGCAGGTCGACGATGTGCACGCTGCCGGTCGGCGTGTCGCCGTCGCCCGCCAGGGTCGGGCCACGGGCGATCAGCTCCGCGGCGTACCGGTCCATGTAGGACCAGTGCTCTTCCAGCAGCTCATCGCGCAGCGCCTCGGAGCCGGGCCGATCCCGGTGGTAGCAGAAGAACTCCATGCCCAGAGTCTCTACCAATGATCTCCTGCGTGCGGTTGGTTACCGGAGCGCGTCGGGGTTGACGAGGGTGCGGGGGCGTTTGCCGGTGATGCCGGCGAGCAGGTTGTCCACGGCGAGCAGACCCATGGCGGTGCGGGTTTCGATGGTCGCGCTGCCGAGGTGCGGAAGGAGGGTGACGTTGTCCAGGTCCAGCAGGGCTTCCTCGATCTGCGGCTCGCGCTCGTAGACGTCCAGGCCGGCGGCGAAGATTTCGCCGGCGCGCAGGGCCTCGGCCAGGGCCGGCTCGTCGACGATGGGACCGCGGGCGGTGTTGACCAGGACGGCCGTGGGTTTCATCTGCCGGAAGGCGTCGGCGCCGAAGAGGTGCCGGGTCTGCGGCAGCAACGGGGTGTGCACCGAGATGACGTCCGACTCGGCGAGCAGGGTCTCAAATGGACACCACGTGACGTTGAGCTCGCGTTCCACCGCCTCGGAGAGCCGGACCGGGTCGTGGTAGATCACCCGCAGGCCGAACCCGGTGGCCCGGCGGGCAACGGCCTGACCGATCCGCCCGCACCCGGCGACGCCGAGGGTCTTGCCGTACATGTCGTAGCCCAGCATCATGCTCGGGCCCCAGATCCAGGGTCGGCGCGACCGCAGGAACCGGTCGCCCTCGGCCACGCGGCGCACGCAGGCCAGGATCAGTGACCAGGCCAGGTCGGCGGTCGCCTCGGTGAGCACGTCGGGGGTGTTGGTGACCAGCACGCCACGGCTGGTGCACTCCGGCACGTCGACGTTGTCGAAGCCGACCGCGTGGTTGGCCACGATCTTGAGCTGCGGTCCGGCCGCGTCCAGCAGCTCGGCGTCGACCCGTTCGGTCAACAACGTGAGCAGCCCGTCCTTGCCGGCGGCGCGGCGCAGCAGCTCCTCGCGCGGGATCGCCTCCGGCGGCCCCTGGTAGAGATCCACCGCGCAACCGCCGTCCAGGGCCCGCATCGCCTCGGGCACCAGGGCGCGGGTGACCAGAACCGATCTGGTCGACAGCAATGACTCGCTCATGCCTCGCTCACCAGCGTCTCGAAGGCCGCCAGGGCGGCGCGGATGTTGTCGATGGAGGTGGCGTAGGAAAACCGCAGGTAGCCCTCCCCGTAGCCGCCGAACGCGGTGCCCGGAAGGCAGGCCACCCCGCATCTCCGCAACAGCAGGTCGGCCAGCTCAGCGGCGGACATGGCGAGGTCACGCACGTTGGGAAAGGCATAGAACGCGCCACTCGGTGCCACGCAGGACACGCCGGGAATCGCGTTGAGCCCGGCCACGATGACCTCGCCCCGCTGCTGGAACTCCCGCGCCATGCCCTCGACGTCGTCCCAGGGCCCGGTCAGCGCGGCGATCGCCGCCCGCTGGCTGAACGCCGAGGTACACGACACCGAGTTGATCACCAGCCGGGTGACCGGTTCGACAAGCTCCGGCGGGAACACCCCGAAGCCCAGCCGCCACCCGGTCATCGCGAACGTCTTGGACCACCCGTCCAGCAACACGGTCCGCTCGGCCATGCCGTCGATGTCCAGGACGCTGTGGTGCCTGGCACCGGTCCGCAGCGCCCAGTAGACCTCGTCGCTGAGCACCACCAGATCGTGCCGGACGGCCAGGGCGGCGATGGCCTCGAGCTGCTCCGGAGTCGACGCGCTGCCGCACGGGTTGTGCGGGGAGTTGAGGATGAGCAGCCTGCTGCGATCGGTGATCAGCGATGCCAGCTCGTCCGGATCGATGGTGAACCCGTTCGCCTCGCGCAGCGGCACCGGCACCGGGCGGGCACCGCAGAACGCCGCGATCGAGGCATACATCGGGAATCCCGGGTCCGGACAGAGGACCTCGTCGCCCTCCTCGCACAGCGCCATGATCGTGAAGAACATGATCGGCTTGGCGCCCGGCGTGACCACCACCCGGTCCGGCGTCGTGCGCATCCGGCCGGTGCGCTCCAGAAACTCGGCCACCGCCGAGCGCAACTCCGGGATACCGGGCGCCGGCACGTAGTGCGTGTGGCCCGCCGCGAGCGCCTCCCGTGCGGCGGCGACGATATGCGCCGGCGTCTCGAAGTCCGGCTCGCCGATCTCCAGGTGAATGATCTTACGGCCCTGCCGCTCCAACTCCTTGGCCTTGGCCAGCACCTCGAACGCCGACTCGGTCCCCAGCCGGTCCATCCGACGGGCAAGTTTCACGACCGCTCCCTCCCATGGTCAGGTACAGGCCACCCGGCCGGCGTCGCGGATCACCCGACGCCGGCACAGCAAACAAACGCGATCCCGATCGCAAGGTCAAGCCGGCGCCGGCAACCCACGACCGGGCGCAGCACCCCGACCGGCATCCGGTGAGTTATGCGTTGTGGCCCAAACGGGAACGTGGCTGGTCGGATGCCCGTCGTAACATCCGGACGCGAGGGAGGTTGGCACGATGGGCAGGCAGACGACGATCGATGTCGACGGGGTCCGGACGCTGGCGGCGGCCGCCCGGCACGACCTCAGCGGTGCCGCTCCGGTAGACCGGCTCGCTCGGCCGGTCGCGGACGGCGGGATCCTGCTGGCGCACGGCGCGGCCACGGCCGCGCTCGGCGACGCGGCCGGGCGGCTGCGGGAGCGGCTCGACGCGCTGCAGGATTTGGTTGGTCGACTTGCCGACGCCGTCGATGCGTCGGCGACCGCGATGGACACCATGGACAACGGGAACGCGGACCGGCTGGACCAGATCCCCCGCACCCAGACCGGGCGTGGCTGGGCGTCCGTGTTGTCTCCGGACGGCGAGTCGGGCTGATGGGCACCGAGTGGACGTGGCAGCACGTGTTGCGCTCGGATCCCGCGGGCGCCACCCAGGCGGAGGCCGGATTTGCCGCTGTGGCAAGGGCTGCCGCGCGGCTCTCCGCGGTGGTCGACCGGATCGGGCAGGCGCCGTGGAGCGGGGACGCCGCCGAGCAGTTCCGCGACTACGCCGCAGTCCTCGGTCGGTCCATTCGCGATGTCGAGGAGGCCGCCGATGCCGGCCGATCGGCGGCCGCCGCCGCGGGCGCTGATCTCGAGGCGCTGCGCGGACCGGCCGGCGATGCGGCGACGCTGCTCAACCAGCTTTCCGCGGCCGATGCGCAGGTGCGCGCCGGCCAGCCGGTCGACCGGCTGCCCGAACTGGAGGCCGAGGCCATCGGCGCGCTCAAGCGGGTGCGCGCGGAGCGCGGGGACACGCTGGACACGTTGGCCAGCAAGGTAGGCGGCGGGATCGAGCGGCTGCTCGACCGTCCGCTTCCGCCGGAATGCGACAGCGACGAGCTCACGGTCATGACGCTCAACGTCGGTGGCGGGGCGGGCAACAGCGGCTTGAGCTCCGACGGCATGGACGAAGGCGACGTCGACGAGTTGGCCCGGCGGATCGTGGCGCAGGACGTGGACGTGGCCGCCCTGCAGGAAGTCTGGCAGATGGACGTCGCCCGGCTCGAGCGTGAGCTCGAGGAGCGCACCGGGGAGGACTGGGACCTGCATTTCGTGCAGGCCAGCTCCAAGTTCCGCACCGACGACGGCTTGTTCGAGCCCGGCTACCCCGATCAGCCCTTCGGTCAGGTGATCGCGGTGCGGCGGGGTGACGGTGTGGCCTACTCCGAGTTGGTGGGGACCGAGAAGCTCGATGAGCCCGGCGACGACGGTTCGGACGGCCGGGCGGCGATCAGCGTCCGGGTGCACACCGACAACGGCGGTGTGGTCGACGTCGCCACCGCGCACACCGACTACGACGGGGTCAGCGAGGCCGACCGCGCCGGCCAGATCGACCAGCTCAGGGAGTTCGCCGAAGCCGGCGCGGACGGCAACCCGGTCATCATCACCGGCGACCTCAACCACGCCATGACCGGTGACGGCCGGCCGAGCCGGGCCCTGCAGGATTACGTGGACGCCGGCTACACCGACGCAAGCGACATCGGTCCCACCGAGCAGTACGGCGACGGCCCCCGGCGCCTCGACTACATCTTCACCGGCCCGGACCTGACCGCAGGCGATCCCGAGCGGGTCCAGGGCGACTCTCCCGACCATGAAGGCCAGGACCACGACCTGTCCGACCACGACGGCATCGTCGTCGACGTCGAGGTGCCGGTCAGCGGCCGCTCCCCCACCGACCCGCCACCCAACCGGGACTTCGACGACGACGCCGACCACCGCCCCGACAACGACTACTGAACTCGGGTGTCAGCCGATCAGGTGTCGTTCGTCAAGCTCGCCTCGCGCAGGATGAGCAGGTCGGTGACGAAGCAGGCGACCTCACCGGTCGCGGTGCGGCCGAGCCAGGTCGGGTACATGCCGTCGCCCCAGCCGGATGAGAAGGCGACCAACGAGCCGCCCGACTCGGGGTCGGCCAGCTCTGCCGCCTTGGCGCCCCACACGGCGCAGATCGGGCTGTCCGGATCGTCGAGGGCGGTGTTGACGATGTCCGACAGGTCGTCGCGGGCTTCGGCGTCGGCGAAGCATGCCTGGCCGGTGTCGACGACGAAGCCGTAGTACTTGTCGTCGTCGAGCAGCCGTGGGTCCTCTCCTGGTTCGGCCGCGTGTTCCCAGGACACCACCGGTTGGCTGGACACGGTCAGTTTGGCCGCCGCGACGCGCTCGTGCGACGGGTCCTCGACGAACCGGATCATGGCCAGCTCGACCGGATATTCGCCGGGGGCGACGGTGGCCTCGAAACCACTCAGCCCGTCGTGCAGCAGCGAGGGGTCGGCGGCGACCAGCCGACCGCTGGGCGTCCGGACCGTGCCGGCGGGCACGACCTCGGTCACCACGACCGGGTTCGAGTTCCGCCTGCGCAGCGTCCACCGTTGGCCTGGCTGGAAATAGGAGTCGGCTTGGTCGGGTCGCATCGGCACGACCGGCCGCCACGGTGGCGTGGCCGACTCCTCCACGTCCGGGTCCGCCGCCACCAACTCCACGCCCGGGCCGGCCTCGATCACGCCGGCCCAGTCGCCGAAGCGCGGCGCCTCGCCGAACAGCCCGGCCGGGTCTTCCTTGGCGTTACGCACATCGCTTTCGCCGTTGGTCCGTTCGAGGTGCCGGGTCTTCCCGTCAGGCGCGTGCGTCGTCCTGATCAGATCGCAGCGGTTCTCGTCGAATTCCGGGCACTCGTCGTCCGGGTAGGTCCATTCGGCGGAGCGCAGCCGAAACAGCCTGCCGTCGAGGTTGCGGTATTCGACCATGCGGTTTCGCCGGCCCTGTTCGTCCAGCGACCAGCAGCGAGCGAAGTGGTGCTGCCAGGCGATCTCGACGACCTTGCCGATCCGCTCGGTGTCCGGCTCCACGACGCAGAACGCGTACTGCTCGCCGCGCTGGTCCCGTTCCCGCGCCGTGGCCGTGGCCAGCCGGCCGGCGATCGCCCGGCGCTCGGCATCCCAGCCCTCGCAGTACATCACCCGTAACAGTGTGTTCTCGCTCACGCCGCGCACTCTATTGAGTGCGATCTACGAACCGGGCGAGCGGGGCACAGCTGTCTCGATTGCAAATAGCTATGTGCGGGGCGCCTTCGAGCCTGGCTACCGTCGCCTGGGAATCGATCAACAACGGGGAGGACTCGGTGACGATCCTGGTGACGGGCGCAACCGGGCTGGTCGGCGGGCACCTGGTCGGACACCTGGTGACGTCGGGCGCCGACGTGCGGGCGCTGACCAGGCGGCCGGAAAGCGCCGGGTTGCCGGCGGCGGTCCAGGTCGTGGGAGGTGATCTGGAGGAGCCGGAGTCCCTTGCGCCGGTGTTCGACGGTGTCGAGCGGATGTACCTGCTCGCCGTCGGGAACACCCGGCGGGTGACCGAACTCGCCGGGCGGGCCGGTGTCCGGCGGATCGTGCTGCTGTCCTCGGCCAGCGCCGGGTTCGACCAAGGCATGGGCGGCGAGTTTCACCGCGCGGCGGAACGTGCGGTGGCGGACTCCGGCCTGGAATGGACTCATCTGCGGCCGGGCATGTTCGCGGGCAACCTCCTGGATTGGGCCGACGCGATCCGCGCCGAGGGCGTGGTGAAGGCGCCCCACGGTGCCGCGCGGCAGTCGCCGGTGCACGAACTCGACATCGCCGCGGTAGCAGCCACCGCGTTGTCGTCCGACGGCCATGGCGGAATCCACACCCTGTCCGGTCCCGAATCGCTCACCAAGCAAGAACAGGTGGCGGCCATCGGCACCGCCATCGGGCGGGACGTCCGCTTCGAGGAACTGACCCCCGATGAGTGGCGCGAGTCGGTCGAGGACGCGCTGCCCACCTACGTCATCGACTGGCTGCTCGGCCTCTGGGCGCAGGCGGTGGACAATCCCGAACCCGTACTGCCAACCGTCCCCGACATCCTCGGCCGGCCGGCGCGGACCGTGGCCGAATGGGCGGCGGATCATGCGGAGGATTTCCGTTGACCACTCCCGGACTCGTTCTGGTAACCGGGGCTACCGGGAATATCGGACGCTGTGTGGTGGACCGGCTGATCGGCGCGGGCCAGCGCGTGCGAGCCATGACCCGCAATCCGCGCACCGCGCACCTGACCGCAGGGGCCGAGGTTGTCTACGGCGACTTCGAACGCCCGCAAACCTGGCCGGACGTGCTGGATGGAGTCGAGCGCGTCTATCAGTTCCCCTTTCCCTGTGTCGGCACGGACTCCGGGTTCGTCGGGGCCGCGGCCCGGGCCGGCGTGCGCAGGTTCGTCGTGCATTCCGCCGCCGCTGCCGGGTTCGCGCCCGGCGACGACCCCGGCGACCAGACCCTCAGCGCACTGCGGCGCCACCTCGCCGAGGAACGCAACGCCCACCGGGAACTGGAGCTCATGGTGGAGGCCACCGTTGTCGAGTGGACCCACGTCCGGCCGGGGTTGCTCGCGGCCAACGCCCTCGGCTGGGCCGAGCGGATCCGCACCGAGCGCGTGGTGCGCGAACCGTACGGCACGGCCGGTTACCCCTGGGTCCACGAAGCCGACGTCGCCGAGGTAGCGGTCGCGGCACTGCTGACCGACGCCCACGTCGGCGCCGCTCACACGATCACCGGTCCGGCGAAGGTCTCGCAAGCCGAGCAGGTGCGGGCGATCGCGGAGGCAATCGGCGAGGAGATCCGCTTCGAGGAACTGAGCCCGCAGCAGGCCCGCGAGCATTGGCTGCGCGACGGCTGCCCACAGGAGTACCTCGACTGGCGGATCGAACTGCTGGCCGCCTCCCTCGACGGGACGGGCGCGCTCCCCCCGACCAACACCTTCCAACACGTCACCGGGCATCCCGCACGCACCTTCACCCAATGGGCCAAGGACCACGCCGGCGACTTTCGCCCACCCACCACCACCATGGCGGACACCGTTTGATCTCGGGTCCTCGTACCGCGTGGCGGAATGTTCCAGTGCCGTCATCGTGGTGTCGAGGTCCATCCTTTTCCCAGCAACGGTATGCAGCGTGACGTGATTGGGGTTCCCCTGATGCCAGCCGACGATGCCGGTCGGCCAAGCGGCGACTCGCCCGCCGCCGACCCGGCTCCCGCCCAGCCCGAGGCGGCCGATCCGTCCACTGTGGATCCGGGCGTCCCGGACCAGGTTGCCGTTGCGCACTCCGCCGGCCCGTTCTCCGGGTCGGACACGCCTACTCCGCCGGGCGGGTTTCCCGGTCCGTGGGGCGCCGGCGTCGCCCAGCAGCCGAGGGTGCGAAAGTCGCGGCGGAAGTTGTGGCTTTCGCTCGGGGCGGCCGCGGCGGCGGTTGTGCTGCTGGTCGTGGGGTACACCGGAGTGCGGTTCCTGGTGGATCTTGGCAGCTATCACGACGGGCACGAGGCGTATCAGCGTGCGGACTGCGCGGCCGCGGTCGGCGAGTTCGACTCGGTGATCGGCGGTTGGCGGGTCGTGACGCTCGGCGGCACCGTGCGGCGGGCCGAGACGGAGAAGGCCGAGTGCCAGGCCTACCAGGCGGGGGTGGACAAGTGGGCGGACGGTGACGGCCCCGGGGCGCTGATCGCCTACGTCCGGTTCGTTCCCGGCCGGCCGGCGAGCCCGTTGACGGAGGCCGCCCGGAAGCGGATCGCCGAGATCTTCGACCGAGCCGACTTCACCACGTTCGCCACCGTGGACACCTGCAACACCCTGGACGTGATGCGCGAGCAGAAGATGCTGGTGCCGGACAGCGCGCCCGGCTTCCACGCCGCGTGCGGCGAGGCGTACGCCATCGCACACCAGGCGACCACGGCGCTCGGCGCGTACGCCCGGCTCTTCACCGACTACGCCGACCACGAGGTGGCCGCGGCGACCGAGGCGAAGATCGCCGCGGACACCCGGTGGTGCGCCGAACTCGACCAGATCCGTGCCGACAAGGTGCTGTCCGTGCGCGGCGACCTGTTCCCCGGCCTGCTGGCCACCTGCGCCACCGCACAGACCACAACCGACCCCATGGTCGAGACCCACGCGGACGAGTTCCTGAAGAAGTACCCCGGCCACCCGCGCACGGGTGAGGTCCTTGGCGCCCTGGCCCGGGTGCTCAACAAGACCGCACGCCAGGGCGGCACCGAGTTGTCCGCGCCGCCGCCAAGCCGGTCCGTCGGCGGAGACAAGGCCGTGATCCTGCTGCACAACGACTCCGACGACCCGCTGCGGATCGCGTTGAGCGGTCCGGAGCCGCGCGTGGACACCCTCAGCGCCTGCCCGACCTGCACGGTCCTGCCGGACGCCGGCAACCGCTTCTGCCGCCCGGAAGCGGTGCTGCAACGGATCGTGGTCGCGCCGGGGGAATACGACGTCTCGTTCACCCGGCCAGGCAACGGAAGCAGCATCGCCGGTGTCCGGGATTCCTACTTCCACTGGAGCCTGCAGCCCGGCAAGGAGTACTTCGCCTGCGTCGGTACGTTCCAGGTCACCGGCTGATCCGGTCGCTGGGCCCTGGGGTGGGACACTAGCCTCGATGTCATGACCGTGGTGGAGCGGATCCGTGCGGGTGGTGCCGAACGTCGTCAGGCGATGATCACCGACGTGCTCGTGGACGCGTTCGAGGAGTTGATGCGGGCGAATCCGGCGGCCTTCCGGCGCCGGTTCCGCCGAATGGCCGCGGCGCCGTTCGCCTTCTACCGTGGGGCCGCGTGCCTGTTCTACGCGGACATGGCCGACGACGAGGACCCGTGGGCCGACGAGCGGACCAGCCGGGTGTGGATCCAGGGTGACCTGCACGCGGAGAACTTCGGCACCTACATGGACTCCTCGGGCACGCTCGTGTTCGACGTCAACGACTTCGACGAGGCCTATCTCGGCTGTTTCACCTGGGACCTCAAGCGGCTGGCGGCCAGCGTCGCCCTGCTGGCCTGGAGCAAGGCGATCTCCGACGCCGACATCGCCGCACTGCTCGGCACCTACCTGGGCGCCTACGTCGAGCAGGTCCGGACGTTCGCCGAGCGCCCGGGCGATGAGATGGTCAAGTTCCAGCTGGACAGCACCGAGGGCGTGCTGCACGACGTGCTGCTGCGGGCCCGGTTGCGCACCCGGATCGAGCTGCTGCAGGACCTGACCACCGTCCAGGACTTCGACCGCCGGTTTCGGCGCGGCCCCGGGGTGCGCGAACTCGATGACGACGAGCGGGCCGCCGCGCACGAGGCGTTCGACGGCTACCTGGACACGATTCCGACGGGTAAACGGTTCGGCAGCATCTCCTACAAGGTCAAGGACATCGTCGGCCGCACCCGGTTCGGCATCGGCTCGGCCGGGCTGCCGGCGTACAACGTCCTCGTCGAGGGGCGTAGCCAGGCGCTGGAGAACGACGTGGTGCTGTTGATGAAGCAGGGCAACGTGGCCGCACCCAGCCGGCTCGTGCCCGACCGGCGCATCCGCGACTACTTCACGCACGAGGGCCACCGCACGGCGGTGTCGCAGCGGGCGCTGCAGGCGCATGCCGACCCGTGGCTCGGCCACACCGAGCTCGGCGGCACCGGGTTCGTGGTGGTCGAGTTGTCGCCGTACGTCGGCGATCTGGACTGGGCGGACCTGACCGAGCCGGCGGAGATGGAGCCGGTGCTCGGTTATCTCGGTCGGGCCACCGCGAAGATGCACTGTGTGTCCGATTCGGACTCCGAACAGTGCCTGGTCGACTTCCAGTGCGAGGAGGCGATCACCAACGCGATCGGTGCTCGAACGGACGAGTTCGTGCGTTCCCTGACCGAGTTCGGGATGGCCTACGCCGAGCAGTCCCGCGAGGACCACCGGCTGTTCGTCGACGCGTTCCGGGGCGGCCGGATTCCCGGTGTGCAGCCGGCCGATTCGGCATGACCGATGGCGCCGGCGCGCCGGAGTGACTGCGCGTCACCGGCGATGCCGGGCCTGAGCGGGGCCCGGCGGGGTGGGGCCCTACAATCCCCGCCATGCCTGCGGGAGGCTTAGGCCAGGTCGTCGACGGCCGGTTCGAGTTGCTGGACCGGCTCGGCGGCGGCGGCATGGGGCTGGTCTGGCGCGCGCGGGACACCATGCTGCGCCGCGAGGTGGCGCTCAAGGAGGTCCGGGCCCCGGACGCACAGGGATTCGGCACCGATCCGGCCTGGCTGCGCGAGCGGGTGTTGCGGGAGGCCCAGGCGCTGGCCCGGTTGCACCATCCCAACGTGGTCACGATCCACCACATCGTGGATTCGCCCGGCCTTGCGCATCCGTGGCTGGTCATGGAGCTGGTCAGGGGCGGATCCGTGCAGGACCGGCTCAAGCGCGGGCCGCTGGCACCGGCCGAGGCGATCGTGATCGGCCGGGGGGTGCTGGCCGCCCTGCGGGCCGCGCACGGGGCCGGCATCCTGCACCGCGATGTCAAGCCGGGCAACGTGCTGCTGCGGCCGGACGGAACCCCGGTGCTCACCGACTTCGGCATCGCGGCCCTGCAGGAGGCGCCCGGCCTGACCACGACCGGCATGCTGATCGGTTCGCCGGAATACATGGCCCCGGAACGGCTCCACGGCCAGGAGGGCAACCCCGCATCGGACCTCTGGTCGCTCGGCATGCTGCTGTACGTGGCGCTGGAGGGCCACCACCCGCTGCGCCGCGAGACCACCGTGGCCACGATCGCCGCGGTGATCGGCGCTCCGATCCCATCCCCGGTCCGGAGCGGCCCGCTGGCAGCGGTGCTTTCCGCGCTGCTGAACCGGGATCCCGCGCGGCGGGCGAACATCGCGACGGCGGACCGGATGCTGGCCGAGGCCGAGCACGCCCTGACCGGAACACCGCCGCCGGCCTACCACCGGCATCCGGACACCGGTTCGGTCGCCGGTGCACCGCCGGACCGGCGCGGCAGGCTGCTTCCCGTGCTGGTCGGCGCGCTGGTGCTCGCCGTGGTCGCGACGGCGGCGATCGTGCTGTGGAAGTCGAACCAGCCCAGCGCCGGCCAGCAGTCCACCGGGCTGCCACCGTCGAACACCCCCGCGACGGCGACCGGACCGGCGACGTCGGCACAACAACAGCCGACGACCGGGCCGGCCACCCCCGAGCCCGCGCAGAACCTCCTTGCCCCGGAAGGCATCCGCGCGCTGATCAAGGACCTGGAACAGCAGACCAAGGGCACCAAGGTGGTCCAGCTGACCGCATATCCCACCTACGCCAGCATCGACGTGGTCAAGGCGGACGACCCGAAGCTCTACGACAAGTACACCTACCGGGACGGGAAGACGGAGTTCGACGGGCCAGGTCGCACGCTGGACAAGGACCAGAACACCATCGACCTCAACACGGTCAACTGGGATGCGCTGCCCGCGCTCGTCAAGCAGGCGGACGCCGAGCTCAACGTGCCCAACCCGACCACCCGCTACTTCATTCTGGATTCCGATCTCATCAGCCAGAAGCCGGAGTTGCGGATCTATGTCGCCGACGACTACGGCGGCGCCTACCTGCGCGCCGATCTCACCGGCAAGGTGACCAGGAAGTTCCCGCGCGGAAGCTGATTCCGTCTGGAATTGCCTGGTAATGTGGCCTGCTCCCCATTCTGGATCGCGCGGAGGGAGCGGTGACGATGACGGCACCAGGTGATCGGGATACCGGCGGCTTCACCGCACCGAGTCTGGAGGAAGTCGCAGCCAAGTACGACCAGTTCACCGACCTGTACGGGCTGACCGCCGGCGACATCGGCATCCACATCGGCATGTGGTCCCGGCCGGGCGAACGCGCACCCGCGTCGACCCTGTTCGACCTGGCCAACCTCGCCCAGGAGCGGCAGACCGAGTACCACATCGAAACTCTTGGCCTGAAGACGGGCGAACGGCTGCTGGACGTCGGCTGCGGCACCGGCGTGCCCGCGGTCCGCATGGCCCAGCACAGCGGCGCCCTGGTCACCGGAATCAACATCAGCCGCGAGCAGCTCACCAGGGCCGAAGCCGCGGCTCGATCGGCGGGCGTCTCCGATCGTGTCTCGTTCCGCTACGGCAACGCCATGGCCCTCGACTTTCCGGATGAATCATTCGACGCCGTCATGGCGATCGACGTGTACGACCATCTGTCCGACCGCCAGAAGGCATTCCACGAGACCGCCCGGGTACTGCGGCCGGGCGGCCACTTCATGATGAGCGATTTCACCCTGCGCGGGACCCCGGACGAGGCGGAGTTGGCCGCCTACACGCAAGGGTGGTCCAGCATGCCCCCCGGCACGCCGGCACAGACGATCGCAGCGGCGGCCAATGCCGGGTTCGAGCTGATCAAAGCGGAGAACATGACCCAGAACTGTGTGTTCTCCGGCGAGTTGATGGGACTGCTCTACGCCGACCGGCACGACGAGATCGTCGAACGCTACGGACCCGAGATCGTCGCCCAGCTGGACGCCGCGATGCCCGTGATGCGCACGTTCATCCGCGATCACCTTGGCTACTATCTGTTCCTGCTACGGAAACCCGCGGTCGGTTGACCTCCTGTCGCGGGGCCGGAACGGTGGCCATTCCATGGCTCCGCAACAGTTCGGTGAACGTCGCCCGGCCGGCCGCGAGTGCGGCGCCGATCAGACGGTGGTCGCTTTCCAAGGATTTCAGGCGGCGAAGGTCCGCGGCGGGCGGGACGACGAGAACCGTGGGGGGCAGCGAGCGATTGTGCAGGTTGACGTTCAGTTGGGCCGCACTGGTCGCGCCGCGGTGATAGGCCTGCCACAATGCCGTTCCGTATTGGCGCATCCATAATGCGCCGAAATGCCGGCGAAGCGATCCGAACATCGACGGGTGTCCGTCCGAACGCGACCGCAGCACCAGCAGGTGGGTCACGCCGGCGGCCAGGGGCGTCGCCAGCGGCACCGGCTCCGCGATCGCCGCGTCCAGATAGCGGCGACCACCGAGCCGCACCGGCGGACCGGTGAGCAACGGCCACGCCGAGCTGGCCAGTATGGCAAGCACCAGGGAACGCGCGCACCGCAGATGCGGGTTCAGGTCCATCGCCGCACCGGATCCCATGTCCGTTGCGAGCGGGTGCAGGCTGATCGGGTTGGTCAAGATCGACTCGTAGTCCAGTTGCAGCACCCGATCGAACAGATGCGCCATCAGCCGCTCGAGATCCAGGAACGGCCGGCGGCGCAACAGGTTCCCGAAGTTGGCGTACGGGGTGAAGGAGTCCGCATGCGCCCAGGCTTCGACACCGCGCCGAAAATCGGAGCTCAGCAGCCAGGCCGCGGTGACCGAACCGGACGACGAACCGTAGACCGCATCGACCGTGCTCAGCAATCCCGCCTCGTACAGCGCCGACGCCATTCCCGCCGAGACGCACCCTCGATTTCCACCGCCCTCGATGGCCAACGCGACCTTGTACCCGTCGGTCCGTTTGCCCGGCTCGCTGCCCTCCCGGGCCCGATCACGCAATACCTGCATAACCGGAATGAGATTTGTCACGAATCGAACTCCATCGCCTCAATGGGACTTTTCGGATCGCACCGGGGATTTCGGCTCCCCATTGCCGGTGGCCCCGAACAAACGCATCCGCCGCCCGTAGGGCGACCGCTCGCCGGCCGCGGCGGGATGCGGCCGCGGCCGGGCGGGGGCGGAGCGCGGGGTGATCCCGCCCTGGAACGCGGCCCAGAGCCGGGCGTAGCGCCCGCCGAGCGCGAGCAGCTCGTGGTGGTTCCCGTCCTCGCAGACCCGGCCCCGGTCGAGCACGACGACCCGGTCGGCCCGGGCGGCCAGGCTCAGCCGGTGCGCGACGATCAGTGTGGTGCGGCGGGCGGAGAGCCGGTCGGTCGCCCGGTTCACCAGCGTCTCGGTCACGGGGTCCAGCGCCGCGGTCGCCTCGTCGAGGAGCAGCACCGCCGGTCGCACCAGCGCGGCGCGGGCCAGGGCGATCAGCTGCCGCTGCCCGGCGGAGAGGTTGTGCCCGCCCTCGGTGACCTCGTGCCGGTAGCCGCCCTCGAGCGCGAGGATCATGTCGTGCGCCCCGACCTCCTCGGCCGCCGCGACCACCTCGGCGTCGGTGGCGTCCATCCGTCCGTAGGCGATCGCGTCGCGGGCCGTCCCGGCGAACAGGTACGGGTCCTGCGGTACGACGCCGAGCCGTTGTCGAAACCCCGTCGGGTCCAGCTGCCGCAGGTCGATGCCGTCCACGAGGACCGCGCCCCGGGTCGGGTCGTAGTACCGGGCGACCAGCTTCACCAGCGTCGACTTGCCCGACCCGGTCTCGCCGACCACGGCGACCGTCTGGCCCGCCGGGATCCGCAGGTCGATGCCGGCAAGGGCGGTCGAGTCGCCGTCGTAGCTGTGGTGCACGTCCCGGAAGACGATCTCCCCGCGCAGCGCGCCGACCGGCCGGGGGTGCGCCGGGACGGGGGTGGAGCTGGGTAGGCGCAGCACGTCGTCGACCCTGGACAGGGACACCCGCGCCTGCTGGTAGCTGTCGAAGAGCTGGGCGAGTTGCTGGAGCGGGGCGAAGAACAGGTCGAGGTAGAGCAGATAGGCGATCAGCGCGCCGACGGTCATCGCGCCGTCCCGCACCAGGAGCACGCCGACGGCGAGCACCAGCGCGGCGACCACGGCGGCGAGGAACTGGATGAACGGGAAGTACAGCGCGACCAGCCGCACGCTGCGCAGCCGCGCCCGGCGGTAGTCGTCGCTGTGCGCGGTGAACAGCGCCACCGCGGCGGCCTCCCGGTGGAACGCCGTGGCGAGCCGCAGCCCGGCGGCGTGCTCCTGCAGCGTGCCGTTGACGACCGCGATCCGTTCCCGCGCGTGGGCGTAGGCGCGCACCGAGCGCCGGCGGAACAGGGCCGTTGCGACGCCGAGTGCCGGCAGCGCGCCGAGCAGGACCAGCGCCAGCCGCGGGTCGATGATCAGCAACGCCAGCACGACACCGCTCAGCGTCAACATGCTGACCAGCAGGTTGACCAGCCCGTTCTGCAGAAACGCGGACAGCGAGTCCAGGTCGGTGGTCATCCGGGTGATGGTCCGGCCGGCGGCTTCGTTCTCGTGGTGGTCCAGGCCGAGCCGGTGCAGGTGCGCGAACACCCGCAGGCGCAGCGAATAGAGCAGCCGCTCACCGGTCCGGCCGCTCAGCCGGACCGCGCCGCGCTGGGCGAGCCACTGGATGGCGACGATGGCGAGCGCGAGCCCGGAGGCCACCCACACGGTGCCGGTGGCGAGATGCCGCACGCCCTCCTCGAGGCCGTGCCGGACCGCGATCGGCAGGGACAGCCCGGCGAGTGCGTCGGTGACGACCAGGGCCAGCGCACCGGCGAGCGGAATCCGGAAGCCGCGCAACAGCCTGCCGAGGCCGAACCGGTCGTCCCCGCGGGCGGCCGCCTCCTCGTCCACGTTCGGGTCGACGTCGATCGGGGGCAGCGCGGTCACCCGCGCCTCCAGATCCGACCGCGCCTGCGACGGTTCGGCCGGCTCGTCCCGCACCGCCCGGAACACCAGGGTCGGCGCCTCGGCCAGCGCGGTCGCCCGAACCGCCGCGGCGGACTCCGGCTCGTCGCGCAACACGCTCCGGTAGAACGCGCTGCGCCGGCACAGCTCGGCGTGCGTTCCGACGTCGACCAGCCGGCCGCCGTCCAGCACCGCGACCCGGTCGGCGAGGGCCAGGGTCGACTCGCGCCGGGCCAGCAGCAGCGTGGTGCGGCCCGCGAGCAGCGGACCGAGCCCGCGGTGGATCTCGGCCTCGACCGACGCGTCCACCGCGGCGGTCGCGTCGTCCAGGACCAGCACGGGCGGGTCGGTCAGCAGCGCGCGGGCGAGCGCGACCCGCTGGCGCTCCCCACCCGAGAGCGACAGGCCGCGCTCGCCGACGATCGTGTCGTAGCCGTCGGGCAGGTCATCGACGAACCGGTGGACCTGCGCGGCCCGGGCGGCGGCGCGGATCTCGTCGCCGGTGGCGTCCGGCCGGCCGTAGGCGATGTTGTCCCGGATGGTGCCGGCGAACAGAAACGTCTCCTCGGGCACGAGCCCGACCGCGGTGCGCAGCGACTCGTAGGTCAGCTCGCGCACGTCGATGCCGCCGACCCGGACCGCGCCGCCGCTGACGTCGTAGAACCGGGAGAGCAGCAGCGTGAGCGTCGACTTGCCCGAGCCGGGCAGGCCGACCACCGCGACGGTCTCCCCCGGCTCGATGCGCAGGGACAGCTCGCTCAGCACCGGCCGGTCGGTGAAGCCGAAGCCGACCCGGTCGAACTCGATCCCGGGCGCGGATCCGGTGGGCAGCCGCCGGGTGCCCTCGGTCATGGCCGGTCTGGTGTCGATGAGCTCGAGGACCCGCCCGACGCCGGCTCCGGCCTGCTGGCCGAGGGTGAGCATCGTGGCCATCGTCCGGATCGGACCGACCAGCTGGGCCAGGTAACCGGCGAACGCGACGAACGTGCCGAGCGTGATCTCGCCGCGGATCGTCAGCCAGCCGCCGAGCGCGAGGATCCCGACCTGGCCGAGGGCCGGCACGGCCTGCAGCGCCGGCCCGTACCTGGCGAGCAGCCGGATCGCGCGGATCCGGCCGGCGAACAGCTTCCTGGCCGCACCGGCCAGCTTGGCCTGCTCCTGCCGTTCCTGGCCGAACCCCTTGACCACGCGGATGCCGGCCATCGACGCGGTGACCACGCCGGCCACCGCGGCCGCCTCGTTCTGCGCGTACCAGGTGGCCGGGTAGACCCGGGTGCGGCTGAGGTGACCGACGAACCACACCGCGGGGGCCACCGCGAGGACGACCAGGGTGAGCAGCGGGGACAGCACGGCCATCACGGCGATCGACGCGACGAACGTGAGCGTGCCGCCGACCACCGCCGGTACGGTCGCGATCAGGCCGAACATCATGTTCAGGTCGCCGGTCACCCGGCTGATCAGCTGACCCGCGGCCAGCTGGTCCTGGCGAACCCCGTCGAGGCGGGCGATCGAGGCGAACAGGTCGGTGCGCAGGTCGTGCTGTACATCGGCGGCGAGCCGGCCCGCGAAGGTCCGCCGCAGGTAAGTCAGCAGGTACCCGGCCGCGGCCGCACCGAGCAGCAGCAGCAGCCACGGCCAGGGCGGGCCGGCCCACCCCACGACGTCGTCGATGACGACCTTCGTCACCAGCGGCACGATGGTGATCACCGCCGTGCCGGCGAGCGTCGCGGCGAAGGTCACCGCGACGCTGCGCCGGTGCCGCAGGCAGTAGCCGACCAGCCGCCGCGGCCAGGAGCTTTCCACTGCTCGCATCTCGTCTCGGACCTGGCGCGGAACTCAGCCGCCCATCTGCTCGATCAGGCTCTTGGGCCGCATGTCGGTCCAGTTGGTCTCGACGTAGGCCAGGCACGCCTGCCGGCTGTCCTCGGGGTGCACGATGTCCCAGCCGGCCGGCACCTCGGCGAAGGTGGGCCACAGGGAGTGCTGGCCCTCGGCGTTGACCAACACCAGGTAGCGGCCGTCCTCGTTGTCGAACGGGTTCGTCATCGGCTTGCCTCTCAGTGGGTTCCTAACGGGTTTTCGGGAGGTCGATCAGGCCGGACTCCGGCGCGTTCACCAGCACCGCGCTGTTTCCGGGCGGCTGCCGGTTCTCGTAGACGAGCTGGTGCACCTGGGCGATCTCCCGGAACGGGAACGTCGCGCTCAGGCAGGGGTCGATGTGGCCGGCGTCGACCAGGTTGATCACCGATGTGGTCTGTTGCAGGTTCGCCGCATGCGAGCCCTGCAGCCGCTTCTGGAACATCCAGAGGAAGCGCAGGTCGATGTCGCCGTTGTAACCGCTGGTGCCGGCGCAGGTCACCACCATGCCGCCGCGGTCGCAGACGTAGACCGACGTCGGCAGGGTGTCCCGGCCGGGGTGCTCCAGCACGATCCGCGGCGACCGGCGTTCGCCGAGCACCTCCCAGAACTTCCGGCCGAACGCCCGGACCCCGGACAGCCACTGCCGGTAGGCGTCGGCCTCGCCGGCGTCGGGCATCCGGCCCCAGTGGTCGAAGTCGCGCCGGTTGATCACCCCGTGCGCGCCGAGCCGCATGCAGTAGTCGATCTTGGAGTCGTCCGAGACCACCGCGATCGGGATACCGCCGAAGTGGTGGGTCAGCTGGATCGCCATCGAGCCGAGGCCCCCGGAGCCGCCCCAGATCAACACCGGGTCGCCGGGGCGCACGGTGTGCGGGTGCCAGCCGAACAGCTGCCGGTAGGTGGTGGCGCCGCCGCCGAGGAAGCCGCCGGCCTCCTCCCACGCCAGCTGCGGCGGCTTGCGGTAGCACTGGTAGTCGGCGGCGAGGGCGAACTGGGCGAACGTGCCGAAGTTCAGTTCGTAGCCCCAGGCCTTCTGCGAGTGCGAGGTGGTGGGGTCCGCACCCAGCCGGATGTCGGGCGCGGACTCGTCCCAGATGAGCCCGCCGACGATCACGTGGTCGCCGACCCGGACGTGCTTGACGCCCTCGCCGACCGCCCACACCACGCCGGAGCCCTCGGTGCCGGCGATGTGGAAGTCGTGCGGGTCGCCCTCCTTCTGCCGGGCGGCGATCACGTCGGCCGGGGCGCCGAGGCCGGCCCAGACGCCGTTGTAGTTGATGCCCGCCGCCATCACCATGACCAGCACCTGGCCGCGGCCGACCGGCGGCACCTCGACGGTCTCGACCCGGATCGCCTCGCTCGGCGGTCCGTAGCGCTCCCGCCGGATCACCGCGGCGTGCATGTATCGCGGAATCTCGCCAAGCGGCGGGATCTCCCCCAGCTCGTACAGGTCCCGTGCCATCTTCTACTCCACCCTTTCTCGTAGTCGCTCGGCGAGCTGGCGGCCGATCTCGGCCAGCGGACCGGCCCGCAACATGTCCTCGTGCCGGCAGCCGACCGGCCGGACGGCCACCGCACCCGTCACGTGCTCCCGCCACCGGTCGGCCTTCCCGGGCGCGTCCGCCGGGTCGCCCGCGGTGAACAGGAGCAGGTCGCCGCGGAACCGCCCGGGCACGAAGCGGGAACGCAGCTCGACGCTGGTGCGGAAGACGTCGACGACGGTCGGCAGCCGCTCGGCGAGCAGGTCCGCCAGCGGCCCGCCGCGGCGCCGCAGCAGCCGCGCGCCGTCCTCCGGGGTCAGCGGGCCGGCGGTGTCCGGCTCGACGGTGTCCGGATCAATACCGGCCGCGTCGAGCACGGCCGCCACCACCTGCCCGGCCGGCGGCACCTCGGCCGGCTCGTCCGAGCCGGCCGGGTAGGAGTCGAGGATCGCCAGCAGCGCGACCTCCTCGCCGGCCTCCTGCAGCAGCACGGCCGCGGCCTGGGCGACCAGCCCGCCGAAGGACCAGCCGACCAGGTGGTACGGCCCGTGCGGTTGGACCGTGCGCAGCTCGGCCACGTGGTCGGCGGCCAGCTGCGCGACACCGGCCGGGCGGTGGCCGGGCTCGCTGAACGCGCGGGACTGCAGGCCGTAGATCGGGTGCTCGGGCGGCAGGTGCCGCACCAGCCCGAGGTACCGCCAGGCGAGCCCGCCCCCGGCGTGGAAGCAGAACACCGGCGGCCGCTGCCCCGTCGCGCGCAGCGGGACCAGCACCTCCAGCCCGGTGCCCGGCTCGGGGCCGGCCCGCAGCGCGGCGGCCAGGCCCGCGACGGTGGGCGCCAGGAACAGAGCCTGGACGCCCAGGTCGGCACCGAAGGTCCGGCGGACCCGGCTGACCAGTCCGGCGGCGAGCAGCGAGTTGCCGCCCAACGCGAAGAAGTTGTCGTCGATGCCGACCTCGGGCACGCCGAGCAGTTCGGCGAACAGCTCGCAGAGGATCTCCTCGCGCTCCTCCCGCGGGCCGCGGCCGGTACCCGCGCGGCCCGCCGGGGCGGGCAGCGCGGCCCGGTCCAACTTGCCGGTGCTGGTCAGCGGCAGCTCGTCGAGCGGGACGAACGCGCTCGGCACCATGTACTCGGGCAGCGTGCCGGCGAGGTGCTCGTGCAGCTCGCCGGCATCCGGGAGGCGGCGGCCCCGGCGCGGCACCAGGTAGGCGACCAGGCGCCGGTCCCCCGGCCGGTCCTCGCGGATCAGCACGAGCGCCTGGCCGACGTCGGGATGGCCGGCGATGGCGCCTTCGACCTCGCCGAGCTCGATCCGGAAGCCGCGCAGCTTCACCTGGCCGTCGACCCGGCCGATCAGCTCGAGGACCCCGCTTGCCAGCCGGCGCACCAGGTCGCCGGTGCGGTACATCCGCTCGCCCGCTCCACCGAACGGGTCGGCGACGAACATCCGGGCGGTCAGCGCCGGGTCGTTCTCGTAGGCCCGAGCGAGCCCGTTGCCCGCCAGGTACAGCTCGCCGACCACGCCGACGGGCACCGGCTCAAGGTCCGGGGCGAGCACGTAGGTCCGCGTGCCCGACATCGGCACGCCGATCGGCACGTTGTCCGGCACCGGGTCGCCCGACCCCATGACGTGGTGGGTGGCGAGCACGGTCGCCTCGGTCGGGCCGTAGCCGTTGGTCACCAGGGTGTCCGGACACGCCTCGAGCACCCGGCGCACGGCGGCGGCCGAGACCACGTCGCCGCCGGCCCGAACCTCGCGGACCCCGGCGAAGCAGCCGGGCTCCTCCTCGGCCAGCCAGCGGAACAGTCCCGCGGACAGCCACAGCCCGGTGATCCGCTCGGTCACCAGCCGCTCAGCGAAGGCCGCGAGGTCCGGGCCGCCGGGTGGGGCGACGACGATCCGGCCGCCGCCCAGCAGCGGCACCCACCACTCCAGGGCGGCCACGTCCCAGGTGTGCAGCGAATGGAACAGCACCCGTTCCTGGCTGCCGGTCCGGTAGGCCGGGTCGTCGGCCAGCTCGAGCATGCCGCGGTGGGCGAGCGCGACGCCCTTGGGCACCCCGGTGGATCCGGAGGTGAACAGCACGTTGGCGAGCTGGTCGGGCCGCACGGTCACCGGCGGCGGCGTCGGTTCGTACCGGCCGGGCCGCGGGTCGGCGTCCACGGCGACGACCCGAAGGTCCGTCCCGCCCGCCCAGTCCGCCGCCCGGGTGGCGTCGGTCAGCAGCACGGGGGCCCGGGTCCGGTCGAGGATCAGCCGCAGCCGCTCGCGCGGATGGGTCGGGTCAAGCGGCACGTACGCCCCGCCGGCCTTCAGCACGGCCAGCATGGCGACGATCAGCTCGATGGATCGCTCGAACAGCACCGCCACCCGGTCCTCCGGACCGACGCCGAGGTCGAGCAGCAGCCGGGCCAACCGGTTGGCCCGCTCGTCCAGCTCCCGCAGGGTCAGCCGCCGCTCGCCGAGCGACAGCGCGAGCGCATCGGGGGTGGCCGCGGCCCGCTCGGCGATCCGGCCGTGGATCGTGCCCGCCAGCTCCGGGCGGGTGACCGCGGGCGGCGCCGCGCCGACGGCCAGTGCCCGGCGCTGCTCGGCCGGCATCACCTGGATGCGGCCGACCGGCTGATCCGGGTCGGCGCGGACCGACTCCAGCAGCCGGACGAGCTGGCGCAGAACCGTGCCGGCGGTCTCCGCGTCGACCGCGTCCGGCCGGTGGTCGAGGTGCAGGCGCAGGATCTGCCCCGGGGTCGAGGCGAACAGGACCAGCGGGTAGTGCGCGCCGTCGCGGCCGGCGGTCGCGGTGGCCCGGATCCGCAGTCCGGACGGTGCGGCGTCCGGCGGCAGCGGGTAGTTCTCGAAGATCAACACGGTGTCGAACAACGCACCGGCCCCGGCGAGCTGCTGGATCCGCGCGAGCCCGAGGTGCTGGTGGGCGATCAGCGTGGCCTGCTCGGCCTGGATCCGACCGAGCGTCGCGGTCCAGCTCGCGAACGGGTTGATCCGCACCCGCACCGGCAGGGTGTTGATGAACATGCCGATCATGTCCTCGACCCCGGCCACCTCCGGGGGCCGACCGGAGACCGTGGCGCCGAACAGCACGTCCTGCTGACCGAGCCGGCGGCCGAGCAGGATCGCCCAGGCGGCCTGCAGCACCGTGTTGAGCGTGACGCCGGCCGCGGCCGCCTGCGCGCGCAGCGCACCGGCCAGTTCCGCCGGCAGGTCGTAGGAGATCTTCTCGGGCAGCACCGGCGCGGCCCGGTCAAGGCCGGGGGCGACCAGCGAAGGCTCGGTGAGGTCGGCCAGCGCCGCCCGCCAGGCCCGTTCGCTGTCCGCCGCGCTCCGCCCGGCAAGCCAGGCCAGGTAGTCCCGGAACCGCACCGGGTCGCCGAGCGCGGGCGGCTCGCCCTCGGTGAACGCCCGGTAGAAACCGACCAGGTCCCGGAGGAACAGCGGCATCGACCAGCCGTCGAGCAGGATGTGGTGGTTGGTGATCACCAGGCGGTGCCGCTCCGAGGCCAGCCGGACCAGCAGGAACCGGATGAGCGGCGGGCGGGCGGGGTCGAACCGGTCGGCGCGGGCCCGGTCGGTGATCGCCTCGAGTTGGTCGGCACCGGCGCCGGTGAGGTCGATCTCGGTCCAGGGCAGGCGCACCTCGCGCGGCACGACCTGGATGGCCGTGCCGCAGGACCGGTAGCGGAAGCCGGCACCCAGGTTGGGGTGCCGCTCCAGCACCGCCTCGCCCGCCCGGCGCAGTGCCCCGGCGTCGAGCGGGCCTTCGAGGTCGACGACCCGCTGGACGGTGTAGACGTCCGGGCCCGACTCGGCGTTCACCAGGTGGAAGAGCAGGCCCTCCTGGAGGGGCGCGAGCGGTAGCACGTCGGCGACCCCGGCCGGGTCGGTTTCCAGCTCGTCGATCTCCGCCTGGGTCAACTCGACCAGCGGCAGGTCGGACGGCGTGAGCCCGCCCGCGACGGTGCGACCGGTCGCGGTCAGGGCGCGCAGCGCCAGGCACCACAGGTCGGCGAGCTCCTTGAGGTCGGCGTGGTCGAACACGCCGTCGGGCCACGAGCAGGTCATCCGCAGCCGCGGTCCGTCCGGGTGCTCCTCGGTGACGGCGTTGATCTCCACCGGGTGGGCGAACGGCATCCCGGGGTCGGCCGAGCGCAGGTCGGCCCGCACGTCGGCGGCGGACCAGCCGGGCACGGCGTCCGCACCGACCCGCAGAGCGCCGACCCGGCCCAGGTAGTTGAAGCCGATCTGCGGCGTGCCGTGCCGGGCCAGCACCGCACCGGCGTCCGGGTTCAGGTAGCGGAGCAGCCCGAAGCCGAGGCCGTTGTCGGGCAGCTCGCGCAGCCGTTCCTTGATCCGTTTGAGGGCAGCGGCGGCCGCGTCCCCGCCGCACAGTGCCGCGTCGAGGTCGATCCCGCCCAGATCCAGCCGGACCGGGAACCGGCTGGTGAACCAGCCGACGGTGCGGGTCAGGTCGAGGCTCGGGTCGATCTCCTCGCGGCCGTGGCCCTCGACGTCGACCAGGACGCTCCGCTCGCCGGTGTCGTCCCAGCGGCGCCGCCAGCGGGCGACGGCGAGGGCGAGCGCGGTGAGCAGCACGTCGTTGATCCGGGTGTGGAACCGGGCCGGCACGTCGGTGAGCAGTGCCGAGGTGACGTCGGCCGGCAGGGTGGTGGACAGGTGTCGAGCGGTCTGCTGGGTGTCCACGTCCGGGTCGAGCGCCCGCCTGCCGAGCCGGGGGTCGGGGCCGTCGAGCATTCGGCGCCACAGGGCCAACTCGGCCAGCCGCCGCGGGTTCTGCGCCTCCACCACGAGGCACCGGGCCCAGCGGCGAACCGAGGTCGGCACCGGGTCCAACCGCGGTTCGCCGCCCTCGGCCAGGGACTGCCAGGCGGCGACCAGGTCCGGCAGCAGGATCCGCCAGGACACGCCGTCCACGGCGAGGTGGTGGACGACGAGGAGGAGCAGGCCCGGGCGCTGCGGCCCGGCGTCGAACCAGACGGCCTGGAGCATGGACCCGTTCGCCGGGTCGAGCCGGCGCCGCGCCGCCTCGCCGTGCTGGCGCAGCACGGCGGCGATGCCGTGCTCCGGGTCGGCCGGCAGCTCCACCCGGGTGACACAGGTACGGGCGTCGACGCTGCCCGCGGCGCCGATCTCCAGATTCCACGGCAGGCCGGGCTCGGCGCCGACCAGCCTGGCGCGCAGGGCGTCGTGCCGGTCCAGCACGGCCTGGACCGCCCGGGCCAGCCGATCCGCGCCGAGGTCCGGCGGCACCCGCAGCAGGCTCGACTGGTTGAGCCCGGCGAACGGTCCGCCCAACTGGTGCAGCCAGCGCATGATCGGTGTGCCCGCAACCGCGCCGACCCCGTCGTCGGCCGGGGTGACCGGACCGGCCGGGGCCGCGTCGGGCAGCGCGGCCACCAGCTCGGCGACCGTCTGGTGCCGGAAGATGTCGCGCGGCGTGACGACCAGGCCGGCCGGGCGGACCCGGGCCGCCACCTGGATCGCGTTGATGCTGTCGCCGCCGAGCGCGAAGAAGTTGTCCTCGGCGGAGATCCGGGCCAGGCCCAGCACCTCGGCGATCACCCGGCAGAGCAGCTCGCGCCGGTCGGCGGCCGGGACCGCCGCGGTCCCGGTGGCCGGCCGCGGCTCGGGCCGCTCCGGCACGGGCAGCGCCTTCAGATCCACCTTTCCGTTGATGGTCAACGGAATTCGCCGGACCGGCAGCAGCACCGCCGGCTGCATGTACTGCGGCAGCACCGATCGCAGGTGCGCCCGCACGGCCGGCAGGTCGACGTCCGCCCCCGCCAGGTAGCCGACCAGCCGGCGGACACCCGGCCGGTCCTCCCGCACGACGGCGACCGCCTGCCCGACCCCCGGCGCGGCCGCGAGCGCGGCCTCGACCTCCCCGAGCTCGATGCGGTAGCCGCGGATCTTGATCTGGCGGTCGGCGCGGCCGAGGAACTCCAGGTCCCCGCCGCGCCGCCAGCGGACCAGGTCGCCGGTGCGGTACATGCGGGTGCCGGCGCTTCCGAACGGGTCGGCGACGAACCGTTCCGCGGTCAGCGCGGTGCGGCCGAGATAGCCGCGGGCCACCCCGATGCCGGCCACGTAGAGCTCGCCGGCGACGCCGGGCGGGACCGGGCGCAGCCGGTCGTCGAGTACGTAGACGCGCACGTTCGGCAGCGGGCGGCCGATCGGCGGGACGCCCCGGTCGGGCGGCAGCGGGCCGGTCATCGTGCAGCAGACCGTGGTCTCGGTCGGCCCGTAGGAGTTGAACATCCGGCGGCCGGGCGCCCAGTTCGCGACCAGGCCGGCGGGTGCGGCCTCGCCGGCGATCACCAGGGTCCGCACGCCCGGCAGGCTCTCCGGCGGCAGCTGACCGAGCACCGCGGGCGGCAGCGTCGCGTGCGTGATCGCGTTGCGGGCGAACAGCTCCGGCAGCTCGGCGAGCTGGGCGAGCATGTCCGGCGGGCCGAGCACGAGGCACGCGCCGGCACACAGCGGCGTGCAGATCTCCGACATCGAGGAGTCGAAGCTCAGCGACGCGAACTGCAGCACCCGGCTGCCCGGGCCAAGCGCGTACGGCTTGATCCGGGCCAGCACGAGGTTGGCGATGCCGCGGTGCTCGACGACGACCCCCTTGGGCCGTCCCGTCGAGCCGGACGTGTAGATCACGTAGGCGGGCGTGTTCGGCGTGAGCGGGGCGACCCGGTCGGCGTCGGTCGGGTCGGTGCCGGCCTGGCGGGCCACCTCCGCCACGGTGTCGGCCGCGTCGAGCAGCACGACGTCCGGACCGGCCGGCACCCGCCCGGCCACCGCGGCGGTCGTCAGCACCGCCACCGGAGCCGCGTCGGCGATCATGTAGCCGATCCGGTCGGCGGGGTACTCGATGTCCACCGGCAGGTAGGCGGCGCCGCACTTGAGCACCGCGAGCAGCGCCACCACCATCTCCGGTGATCGCGGCACCATCAGCGCCACGACCTGCTCGGGCCGGACGCCGCGCGCGATCAGCAACCGGGCCAACCGGTTGACCCGCGCGTTCAGCTCGGCGTAGGTCAGCGTGATGTCGCCGGCGGCGAGCGCCGGGGCACCGGGCGTGCGGGCCGCCTGGGCCTCGAACAGCCGCGGCGCCAGCAGTTCCGGCAGGGCGCGGGCGGTGTCGTTCCACCCGACCAGCAGCCGCTCCCGCTCGGCGGGGTCGAGCAGCTCGACGTCGCCGATCGGCCGGTCCGGATCGTCCACACAGGACCGGAGCAGCCGCACGAAGCGCGCGGCGAGCGACTTCACCGTCGAGCGGTGGAACAGGTCCTGCGCGTAGGCGATGGTCCCGGCCACGCCGCCGCCGTCCTCGGCCCGTCGCTCCAGCACCCGGACCGACAGGTCGAACTTGGCCTTGCCCGGGCCCTCCAGCGGCGCACCCTCGGCGCCGGCCATGCTCGTCAGACCGTCCACACCGGCCTCGACCCTGGCGAAGTTGTCCAGCACCAGCATCACCTGGAACAGCGGGTGATGCGCCAGCGAGCGCGCCGGGCGCAGCGCCTCGACCAGTCGCTCGAACGGCACGTCCTGCCTGGCGTAGGCGGCCAGAGCGGTCGTGCGCACCCGGGTGAGCAGCTCGCGGAAGGTGGGGTCGCCGCCGGTGTCCGTGCGCAGTACCAGGGTGTTGACGAAGAAGCCGACCACGTCGTCCAGCGCGTCGTCACCGCGCCCGGCAACCGGTGTCCCGATGGGAACGTCGGTGCCGGCACCCGACCGGGTCAGCAGCGCGGCGAGCCCGGCCTGCAGGACCATGAACAGCGTCGTGCCGCTCGACCGGGCCAGCGCCAGCAGTTCCCCGTGCAGCTCGGCGTCCAGATCGAAGGCGACCACGCCGCCGCGGTGGCTCTGCTCGGCCGGCCGGGAGAAGTCGGTGGGCAGCTCGATCGTCTCGGGCAGCCCGGCGAGCGACTCGGTCCAGTAGCCGAGTTGGCGGGTCAGCTCGCTGTCCGGGTCGGTCTCGTCACCGAGCAGGTCGCGTTGCCAGAGCGTGTAGTCGGCGTACTGCACCGGCAGCGGAGTCCACTGTGGAGCGTGGCCGGCGGCCCGGGCGGCGTAGGCGGTGGCGAGGTCCCGGGACAGCGGGCCCATCGACCAGGCGTCGCAGGCGATGTGGTGCAGCACGAGCACCAGCACGTGCTCGTCCGGGCCGACGGCGAGCAACGTGGCCCGCAGCGGCGGATCGGTGTCCAGCGCGAAGCCGGTCCGCTGCGCGTCGGCGAGCACCTCGTCCAGGTCGTCGGCGTCCACGTCGGCGAACCGCAGGTCGACCGGCGCCTCGGCCGGGTCGAGGACCACCTGCCGGGGTTCGCCGTCGACCGCGGGGAAGATCGTGCGCAGGGTCTCGTGCCGGACCACCACGTCGCCGAGCGCGAGCCCCAACGCGTGTCTGTCCAGTTCGCCGTGCAGCCGGGCCACCAGCGGGACGGTGTACTGCGGGCCGGTGCCGCCGTCGAGTTGGTTCAGCAGCCAGAGCCGGCGCTGGGGGTGGGACAGCGGCAGGATGTCCGGCCGGGGCCGGGGTTGCAGGGCCGGGCGTGCGGTCCCGGCCGCGGTCAGCCGTTCGGCGAGTCCGGCCACGGTCGGCGCCTCGAACAGCGTGCGCAGGTCGACCTCGACCGACAGAGTGGCGCGGATCCGGCTCAGCAGCCGGATGGCGAGCAGGGAATGGCCGCCCAGGTCGAAGAAGCCGTCATCCACCCCCACCGGGCCGGTGGCGAGCACCTCGGCGAACAGTCCACACAGGATCTCCTCGCGCGGCGTGCGCGGCGGTCGGCCCGCGGTCGTCTCCACCGCCGCGTCGGGCAACGCGGCGCGGTCGACCTTTCCGTGTGCCGTCAACGGAATCCGGTCCAGCACCACGACCGCGGACGGCACCAGGTACTCCGGCAACACACCGGCCACCGCCCGGCGCACCGTCGCACCGTCCACCGTGGCGCCATCCGCCGGCACCACATAACCGACCAACCGCGCACCATCCCCGCGCAGCGCGGCCACCGCCTGGCCCACCCCCGCCACCGAGCACAACGCCGCCTCGATCTCCCCCAACTCCACCCGCCGCCCCCGGACCTTGACCTGCCCGTCCCGGCGACCCAGAAACTCCAACGCACCGTCCGGCCGATACCGCACCCGATCCCCCGTGCGGTACATCCGGCTGCCGACCGAAGACCTGCTTGCAGGGTCGAGCATCGATGCGGCGAACGGATCGGCCACGAAACTGTGCGCGGTCTTGGCGACGTCGCCGAGGTAGCCCCGGCCGACCCCGGCACCGGCGACGTACAGATCGCCCTCGACGCCGGGCGGCACCGGCGCCAGCCCGTCGTCGAGCACGTAGAGCCGGGTGTTGCGGATGGGCCGGCCGATCGGCACCGGACCCCGCTCCCCCAGGTCGGCCGCGGAGGTCAGGTAGGCCAGCGTCACGTCGTCGGCGCACTCGGTCGGCCCGTAGGCGTTGACGACCGGCACGGCGGGGAACCGGGCGAACCAGCGGCGGCACAACTCGGCGGGCACGTCCTCGCCGGTGACCAGCAGCCAGCGCAACGCCGCAAGCGCGGGAGCGGCCAGCCCCGCGTCCCACGCGTCGAGCGCCGCGCGCAGCACCGACGGCACCACCTCGAGGACCGTGCCGCCCTCCCGGTCCACGAAGCCGAACATCGCCGGCGGGTCCGGCACCACGTCCTCGCCGACGGCCAGCACGCGGGCACCGGCCACCAGCGGGGCGAGCATCTGCCACAACGACACGTCGAACGTCAGCGGGGCGTTGTGCACCAGCGTGTCCGCCGGAGTCAGACCAAGGTCCTCGACCATCGCGTGCAGGTGGTTGTTCAGACCACGGTGCTGCACCATCGCGCCCTTGGGCCGCCCGGTGGACCCGGAGGTGTACAGCACGTAGGCCAGACCCTCGGGCGGTGGCGGCGCCGAGGCGGGCGGGGACGCGGCGCCGGATCCGCGGTGCAGCGGCACGACCCGCACCGCCCCGACCGCGGCGGCGATCTCGTCCGCGAGGCCCAGATGGCCGGGGTCGGCCATGATCCACCGGGCCCCGGCATCGGCCACCGTCGCCGCCGACCGCGCGACCGGCGCGCGGGTGTCCAACGGCAGGTACGCGGCCCGGACATCCAGCAGGCTCAGGAATGCCGCGATCGGCCCTCGGCCCCGGTCGCCGAGCACCGCGACCATCGACTCCGGACCGACACCCCGGGACACCAGCTCGGCGGCCAGCGCGTCCACCCAGGCGACCAGCTCCGCATAGGTCACCGAACCATCCATATCGGACACCGCGACCGCGTCCGGACGCTGCGCCACCACCGCCCGGGCCCGGGCCACCACGTCCACCAGCGGTTCGGCCGCCGCCGTGTCGTTCAACGACTCCAGCAACCACCGCCGCTCCGCCGCGGCCAGCAGCGGTGCGCTGCCGATCCGCGCGTCCGGCGCCGCGACGGCGCCGCGCAGCAACCGGACGAACCGCGCCACGAGGGTCTCGACGGTGGGCCGGTCGTAGAGATCGGTGGCGTACTCGAGAAGGGCATCGAGGCCATCCGGTGCGCCGTCCGAGGTGTGCCGCTCCTTGAGATCGAAGGCGAGGTCGAACCGGGCCGTGCCGGCGCCGACCGGCTCCGCGCCGGTTTCCAGGCCGGGCAGCGCGAGCGACGCCTCGGCCGCGCTCTGCAGCACCAGGCAGACCTGGAACAGCGGGTGCCGGGCCAGCGAACGCGGTGGGTTGAGCACCTCGACCAGCCGCTCGAACGGCACGTCCTGGTTGGCGTACGCGGCGAGTGCGGTCTCCCGCACGCGGCCGACCAACTCGGCGAAGCTCGGGTCGCCACCGGTGTCGGTGCGCAGCACCAGGGTGTTGATGAAGAAGCCGACCACGTCGTCGAGCGCGTCGTCGTCGCGGCCGGCGACCTGGGTTCCGACGGGGACGTCGGTGCCGGCGCCGAGCCGGGTCAGCAGGGCCGCAAGGCCGGCCTGCAGCACCATGAACAGGCTCGCGCCGCTCGCGCGGGCGACCGCGAGCAGCCCGCGGTGCAGTTCGGCGTCCAGCTCGAACCGGATCCGGGCGCCCCGGTCGCTGCCGACCGCCGGGCGGGGCCGGTCGGTGGGCAGGTCCAGCTCCTCGGGCAGGCCCGCGAGAGCCGTCGTCCAGTGCGCGAGCTGACGGGCGATCTCGCTGTCCGGGTCGGTCTCCGCACCGAGCAGCTCGCGCTGCCAGAGCGTGTAGTCCGCGTACTGCACCGGCAGTGGAGTCCACTGTGGAGTGTGGCCGGCGACCCGGGCGGCGTAGGCGGTGGCGAGGTCCCGGGCCAGCGGGCGCAGCGACCAGGCGTCGCCGGCGATGTGGTGCAGCACCACGACGAGCACGTGCTCCGCCGGACCAACGGCGAGCAGCGTGGCCCGCAGTGGGGTCTCCGCGCGCAGGTCGAACCCGGCGCACGCGGCCCCGGTGACCGCCTCGGTGACCGCCGCCGGCTCGACCGGCTCGACCGTCCGCAGCACCCCGGCGGCGACCTCGCCCGCGTCCAGCACGACCTGCCGAGGCTCGCCGTCGACCTCGGGGAAGCGGGTGCGCAGGATCTCGTGCCGGGCGACGAGATCGCCGAGCGCGGAGCGCAGCGCCGCCCGGTCCAGCGTCCCGCGCAGCCGCATGGGCACCGCGATGTTGTAGAGCGCGCTCGCGGGATCCATCCGGTTGATGAACCACAGCCGGCGCTGCGGCAGCGACAGCGGCAGCACCTCCGGACGCGGGTACGGCCGCAGCGCGGCGCGGGCCGGCCCGGCCCCGGCGATCCGCTCCGCGATCCCGGCGACCGTGGGTGTTTCGAACAGCGCCCGGATGCCGAGCTGAACGGACAGCACCGCCCGAACGCGGCTCAGCAGCCGGATCACCAGCAGTGAGTGCCCGCCGAGCGCGAAGAAGTCCTCGTCGATGCCGACCCGGCCCACGCCGAGAACGTCGGCGAACAGTCCACAGAGGATCTCCTCGTGCGGCGTGCGCGGGCCGCGGCCCACGCCCCCGGCCACCGCCACGTCCGGCAGGGCGTCCCGGTCCACCTTTCCGTTGGGGGTCAACGGGATGGCCTCCAGCACCAGGACGGCAGCAGGCACCAGGTACTCCGGCAACACGCCGGCCACCGCGCGCCGCACCGCCTCGCCGTCGAGCGTGGCACCGGCGGCCGGCACCACGTAGGCCACCAGGCGCGGCTCGCCGGCGCCGTCGGCCCGCAGCACCGCGACCGCCCGACCCACCCCCGCCACCGCGGCCAGCACGGCCTCGATCTCGCCGAGCTCGATCCGGTACCCGCGAACCTTCACCTGGTCGTCGGCCCGGCCGACGAACTCCAGCCGGCCGTCCGCGTCCCAGCGCACCAGGTCGCCGGTGCGGTAGAACCGGGCACCCGGTGCGCCGAACGGGTCGGCGACGAACCGCTCCGCGGTCAGCGCCGCCCGGCCGCGGTACCCGCGGGCGACGCCGGTGCCGGCGATGTACAGCTCGCCCACCACGCCCGGCGGCACCGGGCCCAGCCGGTTGTCCAGTACGTAGACCCGGGTGTCGGGCAGCGGCCGGCCGATCGGCACCGCACCGTCGGCCGGGTGGGCACCCGGCTCGATCCGGTGCTGCACGGCGCTGACCGTGGTCTCGGTCGGCCCGTAGACGTTGAACACCGTCGCGTTCGGGTAGGCCTTGCGCCACGGCTCGAGCGCGCCCGCGGTCAGTGCCTCGCCGGCGACGAGCAGGTCCGGCTCGGCCGGGCCGGCGCCGCCGGCCGGGGCCAGGCCGAGGTGGCTCGGGGTCAGCTTCACCAGCGTGAACGGCTCGGCCGGCAGGCCGTCGACCAGCTCCGTGACCACGACGGTGCCGCCGACGCAGAGCGGGACGAGCAGCGAGGTCACCGTGGTGTCGAAGGAGGTCGAGGAGTGCAGCGGCACCCGGCCGCGCACCCCCGGGTACGCCTCGACGGCGCAGGCGACGTAGCCGGCGAGCGAGCCGTGCGGGACGACGACGCCCTTCGGCCGGCCGGTCGAGCCGGAGGTGTAGATGACGTAGGCGGCGGTCTGCCCGGTGATGTCCGGCCGGCCCGGGTTGGTCTCCGGCCGGCCGCCGAGGTCGGCGATCACGGTGTCGGTGACCACCAGGACCGGGTCGGCGTCGGACAGCAGGAAGGCGATGCGCTCGGCCGGGTAGCCGGGGTCCACCGGCAGGTAGGCGGCGCCGGACTTGAGCGTGGCGAGCACCGCCACCACGAACTCGGCGGAGCGGGGCAGCATCAGCGCCACCACGCGTTCCGGGCCCGCGCCGCGCTCGATCAGCAGGTGCGCAAGGCGGTTGGCCCGGGCGTCGAGTTCGGCGTAGGACAGGCAAACGTCCCCGTCGACCACGGCCGGGGCGTCCGGCGTCCGGGCCGCCTGCGCTTCGAACCGGTGCGGCACAAGCGGTTGCGCCGGCAGCCGCGCGGTGTCGTTCCAGTCGAGGAGGATCCGGTGCCGCTCCGGGCCGTCCAGCAGCTCAAGATCGCCGATGCACGCGTCCGGGTGGTCGGCGATTCCCCGCAGCAGCCGGACGAACCGCGCGGCGAAGGTGGTCACGGTGGCCCGGTCGTACAGGTCGGTCGCGTACAGGACCATGCCGTCGAGACCGGCCGGGGTGCCATCGGCGGCGTGCCGCTCGTTGAGCCCGAACGAGAGGTCGAACCTGGCGACGCCGACGCCGCCGGGTTCCGGGCCGATGTCCAGGCCGGGCAGGGTGATCGCGGGTGGGGTGGCGTTCTCGATGACCAGGCACACCTGGAACAGCGGGTGCCGGGCGAGCGAACGCGCCGGGTTGAGCGCCTCGACCAGCCGCTCGAACGGCACGTCCTGGTTGGCGTAGGCGGACAGGGCGGTCTCCCGCACCCGGGCCAGCAGGTCGCGGACGGTGGGATCGCCGGAGGTGTCGGTGCGCAGCACCAACTCGTTCAGGAAGAAGCCGACGAGCTCCTCGGTGGCCTGTTCGGCGCGGCCGGCGATCGGTGTGCCGATGGGGATGTCGGTGCCCGCGCCCAGCCGGGTCAGCAGCGTGGCCAGGCCCGCCTGCAGGACCATGAACAGGCTGGTTCCGCTGCGCCGGGCCAGGTCCAGCAGCCGGCGGTGCAGGTCGGCGTCGATCTCGAACCGGATCTGCTCACCGCGGTTGGTGCTCACCGCCGGGCGGGACCGGTCGGTGGGCAGGTCCAGTTCCTCGGGCAGCCCGGCGAGCGACTCGGTCCAGTAGCCGAGTTGGCGGGTCAGCTCGCTGTCCGGGTCGGTCTCGTCGCCGAGCAGGTCGCGTTGCCAGAGCGTGTAGTCGGCGTACTGCACCGGCAGCGGGGTCCACTGTGGAGGGTGGCCGGCGACCCGGGCGGCGTAGGCGGTGGCGAGGTCCCGGGCCAGCGGGCCCATCGACCAGGCATCGCCGGCGATGTGATGCAGCACCAGAACCAGCACGTGCTCCGCCGGACCCACGGCGAGCAACGTGGCCCGCAAGGGAGTCTCGTCCCGAAGATCGAACCCGGCCCGGGCGGTGCCGGCGACCGCCCACGGCACACCGTCCCGGTCGACCGCCACGGTTCGCAGCACGGTCTCGGCGACCTCGGCGGGGTCGAGGACGACCTGCCGGGGTTCGCCGTCGACCGCGGGGAAGATCGTGCGCAGGGTCTCGTGCCGGGCCACCACGTCGCCAAGCGCGGATCCCAACGCGTCGGGATCCAGCCGGCCCCGCAGCCGCAGCGTCGCGACGATGTTGTAGAGCGCGCTGGCGGTGTCCAGCTGGTTGACGAACCAGAGCCGGCGCTGGGGGTGGGACAGCGGCAGGATCTCCGGCCGGGGCCGGGGTTTCAGGGCCGGGCGCGCGGACCCGGCCGCGGTCAGCCGTTCGGCGAGTCCGGCCACGGTCGGCGCCTCGAACAACGTGCGCAGATCGACCTCGACCGACAGAGTGGCGCGGATCCGGCTCAGCAGCCGCATCGCGAGCAGCGAATGACCGCCCAGGTCGAAGAAACCGTCATCGATGCCCACCCGAGCGACCCCGAGCACCTCGGCGAACAGGCCACACAGGATCTCCTCCTGCGGCGTGCGCGGCCCCCGACCCGCGGTCGTCTCGACCGGCACCTCCGGCAGTGCCGTGCGATCGACCTTTCCGTGTGCCGTCAACGGAATCCGGTCCAGCACCACGACCGCGGCGGGCACCAGGTACTCCGGCAACACGCTCATCACCGCCCGGCGCACCACCGCACCGTCCACCGTGGCGCCCTCGACCGGCACCACATAACCGACCAACCGCGCACCGTCCCCGCGCAGCGCGGCGACCGCCTGGCCCACCCCCGCCACCGAGCACAACGCCGCCTCGATCTCCCCCAACTCCACCCGCCGCCCCCGGACCTTGACCTGCCCGTCCCGGCGACCAAGAAACTCCAACGCACCGGCCGGCCGATACCGCACCCGATCCCCCGTGCGGTACATGCGTGTCCCGTCGGCGGCGAACGGATCGGCCACGAATGCGTGCGCGGTCAGGCCGGGGCGGTTGAGGTAGCCGCGGGCCAGTTGGGCGCCGGCCAGGTACAGCTCACCGGCGACACCGACCGGCACCGGCGCCAGCCGCTCGTCGAGCACGTACGCCCGGACGTTGGGCAGGGGGCGGCCGATGGCCGGGCGTTGTCCCGCGACCGGGCAGACGGTCGCGTCGATCGTGCATTCCGTTGGGCCGTAGAAGTTGTACGGGGCCACCCCGGGCGCGTTCGCCAGGCGGTCCCACAGCGACGGGGACAGCGCCTCGCCCCCCACCATGAGCGTCACCGGGTGGTCGAGCAGCCCGGCCGTGATGAGCTGGGGCAGGTAGGACGGTGGCAGGTCGAGGAAGTCGACGCCGTGGGTGGCGACATAGCCGACCAGGGCCTCGGGATCGAGCCGGGTGGCGTCGTCGAGCACGTGCACCTCGTGCCCGTCGGCCAGCAGGACGAGCCCCTCCAGCGAGGTGTCGAACGAGAACGCCGCGGTCACCGCGGCCCGAAGGCGTTTGCCCGCCGCGAATCCGGCGCGATGGGCGTGCGCCAGGTTGACCAGGCAGCGGTGCTCGACCACGACACCCTTGGGTGTTCCGGTAGAGCCCGACGTGTAGATCGCGTACGCCGGGTGCTCCGGCCGGGCCACCGGATCCGGGTCGGTGGCCGGGAATTTGCCCAGGTCGGGCAACCGGTCGAGGGTCAGAACCGGTGCCGCGTCGGCCTGGATGACTTCGAGGCGCGCGGCGGGCAGGTCCGGGTCGATGGGCAGGAACGCGGCACCGGCCTTGAGCACCGCGAGCATGGCCACGACCATGTCCGCGCCGCGGGGCAGGCGCAGGCCGACCAGCCGCTCCGGTCCGGCACCTCGGTCGATCAGGTGGTGGGCCAGCCGGTTGGCGCGCGCGTTCAGCTCGGCGAAGGTGAGCCGCTCGCCGTTGCACACCAGCGCGGTCGCGTTCGGGGTACGCGCGACCTGGCCGCCGAACAGCTGCGGCAGCGTGGCGGGCTCGACGCGCAGGGCGGTGTCGTTCCAGTCGACCAGCACCCGGCGCCGCTCGCCGTCCGTCCACAGTGGAATGTCGGCCAGCCTCCGGTGCGGGTCGGCGGCGATCCCGCCGAGCAGCACGGCGAGCCGGTCGGCCAGCAGCTCGGCCGTGGCCGCGTCGAACAGGTCGGGTTGGTACTCGATCCGCAGGTGGATGCCGTCACCGGCCGCCGATACGGTCAACGCCAACGGGTAGTGGGTCGCGTCCCGGCCGGATGCGCCGACCAGCCGCAGCCCGGAGTCCAGGCGGACCGCCGTCGCCGGGTCGACCGGGTAGTTCTCGACGACGACGAGGGTGTCGAAGAGGTCGCCGGTGCCGGTCAGCGACTGGATGTCGGCGAGGCCGAGGTACTGGTGGCCGCTCAGCTCGGCCTGCTCGTGCTGCAACCGGGCCAGGGCGGCGGGCCACGACTCGGCGGCGTCGAGCCTGACCCGGACCGGAACCGTGTTGATGAACAGGCCGATCATCGTGTCCACGCCGGGCACCTCGGGCGGGCGGCCGGACACGGTGGTGCCGAACACGACGTCGTCCCGCCCGGTCAGCGCGCCGAGCAGCACGGCCCAGCACAACTGCACGACGGTGTTCAGCGTGACCGACAGCTCGCCGGCCACCCGGCGCAGTTCGGCGCCGCGCTCGGGCGGCAGCACCCGCTCGACCCGCTCCGGCATCCGCTGGTCCCGCCCGGGACCGCCGCGGGCGGGCACCAGGAGGGTCGGCTCCGCGACTGCGTTCAGGGCCCGGCGCCAGGCGTCCTCGGTCGCCTGGCGGTCCTGGTCGGCCAGCCACCGCAGGTAGTGCCGGTACGGGGTCACCGGTGGCAGCGCGTCCGCGCCGCGCTCGTAGATCGTGAACAGCTCGCGCAGCAGCACGGGCATCGACCAGCCGTCCAGCAGGATGTGATGGTTGGTGATCAGCAACCGGTGCTGCCTCGGCGCCGTGTGGATGAGCAGGCAGCGCAGCAGCGGCGGCCGGGCCAGGTCGAACCGCTCCGCCCGCTCGCGGTCGGCCAACCGGTCCAGCTCCGCCGCCCGGCCGGCCGGGGAGATGCCGGTCAGATCGGCCTCGCGGAACGGCAGCTCGATCCCCTGCGGCACGAACTGCACCGGCCGCCCGGAGCGCACGGTGCGGAAGCCGGCGCCCAGGTTGGGGTGCCGGTGCAGCAGGGTCGCCAGCGCGGCGCGCAACCGGGTCGGGTCCAGCGGGCCGGTGAGGTCGACCGCCAGCTGCACGGTGTAGACGTCCTGGCCGCCGGAGTCGTAGCGCGAGTGGAACAGCAACCCTTCCTGCAACGGGGACAGGGGCAGGACGTCCCGCAGGCCGGACCGGTCCCGGCTGGCACGGCTGGACTGCGTCACGTCACATCCTCCACTCGGCTTCGAGCTCGTCGATCTCGTCCGGCGCGAGGTCCACAAGGGACAGATCGGCCGGCCCGGCATCGGTGGCATGCCGGGCCAACCGGTCCAGCGCGGTGAACCAGGCGGTGGTCAACGCGGCGATCTCGTCCCGGGCGAACAGCCCGCCGGGCCAGGACCAGGTGACCCGCAGCTCCGGGCCGTCCGGTCCGTCGCGGGTGATCGCGTTCAGCTCGAGGGCGTGGGCGAACGGCAGGTCCGGGTCGGCCGGCGCGACCGACACGTCCTCGGGTGCGACGCCCCAGTCCTCGCCGTCAACTACCTGCGTCGCGACCCGGCCCAGGTAGTTGACGGCGAGCTGGGGGTGCCGGGCGGCGGCGAGCGTGGCCGCGGTCCGCGGGTTGAGGTAGCGCAGCAGGCCGTACCCGGCGCCCTTGCCGGGCAACGCCCGGAGCTGGTCGCGGACCCGCCGGACGGCGCCGCCCGCCGCCGGGCCGTCGAGCTCGTGCCAGCGCACCGCGGGGTCGACGCGGACCGGATACATGGTGGTGAACCAGCCGACGGTCCGGGACAGGTCGAACGGCTCGGCCTCGTCGCGGCCGTGGGCCTCCAGGTGCAGCAGGACCGAGCTGCCGCCGCCGGTGCCCCGGTGCCGCCGCCACTCCGCCAGCCCGAGGGCGAGCCCGGTCAGCAGGATCTCGTCCGGCCCGGCATGGGTCGCGGCCACGACCGTGGTCAGCAGCGGCGCGGTGCGCGCCACCGGCAGCACGGCGGTGTAGCGGTTCCCGGTCCGCATGGTGTCCACGCCGGGATCGAGTGGCCGGGCGGTGAGCAGCGGGTCGGGCGTGGCGGTGATGCGTTGCCACTGGGCCAACTCCGCCGCCACGGCCGTGCTGTCCGCGCGCCCGACCAGCTGCCTGGCCCAGGTGCGGAACGAGGTGGGAACCGGCGCCGGCCGGGCCGGCTTGCCGACCGATGCCGCGATCCAGGCCGGCATCAGGTCCGGCAGCAGGATCCGCCAGGACACGCCGTCGACCACCAGATGGTGCGCCACGATCAGCAACCGGCCCGGCCGGCCGGGGCCGGCGTCGAACCAGACGGCCCGGACCATCGCACCGGCGTCCGGATCCAGCTCGCGGCGCGCGGTTTCCCCGTGTCCGGCGAGCAGCGCGGCCAGGTCGGCGTCGGGGCGGCCGGACACGTCGACCCGGCGCACGCAGTCCGCGGCGGTGACCGCGCCGGCCGGCGGAACCGCAAGACACCACCCGTCCGGCCCGGTCCGGTCCAGCCGGGCGCGGAGCACGTCGTGCCGGTCGAGCACGGCCTGCAGGGCCGCGGTCAGCCCCGCCGCGGTCAGCCCAGAGGGCACCCGCAGCACCACGGACTGGTTGAACCCGGTGAGGTGGCCCTTCTCCTTGAGCCACAACATGATCGGGGTCAGGGGTACGGCCCCGGCGCCGTCCTGGTCGGGTTCCGGCGGGTCGGTGGCGGCGGTCGCGACGCGGGCGAGTTGGGCCACGGTCTGGTGCCGGAAGACATCGCGCGGGGTGAGCACCAACCCGGCCTGCCGGGCGCGGCTGACCAGTTGGATGGACACGATGCTGTCGCCGCCGATGGCGAAGAAGTTGTCGTCGATGCTGACGCCGGTGCGGCCGAGCAGAACGCCGATGAGCGTGCACAGCAACGCTTCCCGCTCGTCCCGGGGGGCCCGGCCGCCGGTGCCGGAGGTGTCCGGCGCGGGCAGGGCGGCCCGGTCCACCTTCCCGGATCCGGTCAGCGGCAACGCATCCAACGCCACGATCGCGGCGGGGACCAGGTAGTCCGGCAGCGCGGCGGCGACGTGCTCGCGCAGCCTGGCCGGGTCGAGCGTGACGCCGGGTGTGGGCGTGGCATAGGCGACGAGTCGCTTGTGCCCGGCCCGGTCGGCACGCACCATGGCCACCGACTGCGCAACGTCCACATGGGACGATACGGCGGCCTCCACCTCGCCGAGCTCGATCCGGAACCCGCGGAGCTTGACCTGGGTGTCGGCCCGGCCGGCGAACTCCAGGTTCCCACCGGCGTTCCACCGGACCAGGTCGCCGGTGCGGTACATGCGGGTCGCGGGCGGACCGAACGGGTCGGCGACGAAACGCTCCGCGGTGTGCCCCGGCCGGCCGAGGTAGCCGCGGGCCAGTCCGTCACCGGCGAGGTACAGCTCGCCGACCACGCCCGGCGCGACCGGGCCCAGCCGCTCGTCGAGCACGTACACCCGGGTGTTGTCCAACGGGCGGCCGATCGGCACGCCGCCGCCCGCCATGTCCTTTTCGGACAGTTCATGATGGACGGCGCACAGCGTGGTCTCGGTCGGCCCGTAGCTGTTGGTCAGCCGCGCCCCGGGGGCGAGCCCGCGCACCGTGCGGGCGGCGGCCGGGGAAAGCGTGTCGCCGCCGACGTAGATGTTGCGCAGGCCGCGGAAGGCATCCGGATGGTGCTCCGCAAGCAGCCGGAAGACGCCCTCGTTGAACAGGCCTGCGGTGACACCGTGGCTGGTGACGGCGGCGGCGAGCGCGGCGAGGTCGGTGCCCTCGGCGTCGGCGGCGACGATCCGGGCGCCATCCAGCAGCGGGCCCCACAGCTCGTAGGTGGACGCGTCGAACCACGGCGGCGCGTGCATGAGGATCCGATCGGCCGGCCCGTGCCCCCAGTACCGGTCGCGCACCAGGCGGACCACGTTGCGCTGGGACACCGCCACGGCCTTCGGCGTGCCGGTGGAGCCCGAGGTGTGCATGACGTAGGCGAGCTGGCCGGGCCGGACCTCGGGCAGGGCGACCTCCGGCCCGGGACCGGGAAGCTCGTCGACGAGCAGCACGGCGGTCGGGCCGTCCGGCACCCGGGTGCGCAGGCCGCGGTCGGCGAGCAGGACCGCCGCGCCGGTGTCCGCGAGCAGCTTTTCGAGCCGGGCCGCCGGATCCTGCGGATTCAGCGGCAGGTAGGCGCCGCCGGCCTTGCTGACCGCGAGGACGGCCACGACGTAGTCGACCCGGCCGCCGATCAGCAGGGCCACCCGGTCCTCCGGCCGCACGCCGCGGGCCACCAGGACGCGGGCGAGCCGGACGGCGCGGGCGTCGAGCTCGGCGTAGCTGAGCCGGACCTCCCCGCACACCAGGGCCGGTGCCCGCGGCGTGCGGGCGACCTGGGCGGCGAACAGCTCGGCCAGGGATGCGTCCGGCACGTCGTTGGCGGTGTCGTTGCGGGTCACCAGCAACTCGTGCCGCTCCCGCTCGTCGAGCACCGGGAGAGCGCCGACCGGCCGCTCGGGGTCGGCGGCCGCGGCGGCGAGCAACCGGGCGTAGCGCGCGGCCAGACCCGCCACGGTGGACCGGTCGAACAGGTCGACGGCGTACTCGAGGTGCCCGACGATGCCGTCCGGCGCGCCGTCCGCGCCGTAGCGCTCGGTGAGGCTCACGGACAGGTCGAACTTGGCCACCGCCGAGTCGGCCGGTTCCAGGCGCACCCGCAGCCCGGCGAGGTCGATCTCCGGCCGGTCCGTGTTGTGCAGGATCAGCATGACCTGGAACAGCGGGTGGCGGGCCAGCGAGCGCGCCGGGTTCAGCTCCTCCACCAGCCGCTCGAACGGCAGGTCCTGGTGGGCGTAGGCGGCCAGGTCGGTCTCCCGGACCCGGGCGATCAGCTCGCGGAACGTGGGGTCGCCGGAGACGTCGGTGCGCAGCACCAGGGTGTTGACGAAGAACCCGACCAGCTCGTCGAGTTCTTCAACGGTGCGGCCGGCGGTCGCGGTGCCGAGGGGGATGTCGGTGCCGGCGCCCAGCCGGGTCAGCAGTGCCGCCAGTCCGGCCTGCAGCGTCATGAACACGCTGGCGCCGCTGGCCCGCGCCAGGGCCAGCAGCGCCGCGTGGGCCTCGGCGTCCAGCGCGAACGGCACGGTGTCGCCGCGGAAGCTCGCCACCTCCGGGTGCGGCCGGTCGGTGGGCAGCTCAAGCGCCTCGGGCAGCCCGGCGAGCGCGGTGGTCCAGTGCTCGAGCTGGCGGGACAGCAGGCTGTCCGGATCCGCCTCGTCGCCGAGGATGTCCCGCTGCCACCGGGCGAAGTCCGCGTACTGCACGGGAAGCGGCGGCCAGTCGGGCGCCGTGCCTCGGCACCGGCTCGCGTAGGCGGTGGACAGGTCGCGCAGCATCGGGGTGAGCGACCAGCCGTCGCTGGCGATGTGGTGGGTGACCAGGACGAGCACGGCCTGCGCGTCCGTGTCGAGCAGCGTCGCGCGCAGCGGCGGGTCGGTGACCACGTCGAAGCCGCTGCCGACGCACTCGGCGACGGCAGCCGGCAGTCGCCCGGGTTCGACCCGGGTCTCGGTCAGCACCGGGCCGCACTCGGACACGCCGAGGACGTGTTGGTAGGGCACGCCGTCCCGGTCGGGGTAGATCGTGCGCAGGCTCTCGTGCCGGGTCAGCAGGTCGCGCAGTGCCGCGCGCAGGGCGGGCCGGTCGACCGGACCGGACAGGTGCAGCACCAGGGGCAGGTTGTAGGTGGCGTTCGGGCCCTCCAGCCGGTTGAGGAACCACAGCCGGCGCTGGGCGAACGACAGCGGGACCGGCTCGCAGCGCCCGGCCGCGACCAGTGCCGGCCGGGCGGCGTCCGCGGTGGCCAGCCGGGCGGCGACCCCGGCGACGGTCGGCGCGTCGAAGAACGCCTTGACGCCGACCCGGACCCCGAACGTCGCCGCGACCCGGCTGAGCAGGCGCATGGCGAGCAGGGAGTGTCCGCCGAGGGCGAAGAAGTCCTCGTCGGCGCCGACCCGGCCGGCGCCGAGCACGTCGGCGAACAGTCCGCACAGCACCTCCTCCTGCGGGGTGCGCGGTGGGCGCGGCACCGAGCCGGACCCGGCCTGCGGTGCGGGCAGCGCGGCCTTGTCGACCTTGCCGTTGGGTGTCAGCGGAAGCCGGTCGAGCGGCACGATCGCCGACGGCACGAGGTAGCCGGGCAGGGTGCGGATCAGGTGCTCGCGCACGGCATCCGGGGTGAGCGTCGCGCCGGGCTCGGCGACGACGTAGCCCACCAGCCGCCGGTCGCCCGGCGTCTCCTCGCGCGCCACACAGCACGCCCGGGCCACGCCGGGCGCGGTCAGCATCGTCGAGACGACCTCGCCGGGCTCGATCCGGAACCCGCGGATCTTCACCTGGTCGTCGGCGCGGCCCGCGTAGGTCAGCACCGCGGCGGCCGTCCAGCGGACCAGGTCGCCGGTGCGGTACATCCGCTCGCCCGGCCCGCCGAACGGGTTCGCGACGAACCGCTCCGCGGTCCGGCCGGGCCCGTTCAGGTAACCGAGGGCGAGGCCGGTTCCGGCGACGTACAGCTCGCCGACCACACCGTCCGGCACCGGCCGCAGCGCGTGATCGAGCACGTAGACCCGGGTGTTGGCCATCGGGCGGCCGAGCGGCACCGGGCCGGCGGGCAGCTCGGCGCCCGGCGCGACGGTGTGGTCGAGGCAGCCGACCGTGGCCTCGGTCGGGCCGTAGTGGTTGACCACCGTCGCCCTCGGGTGCCGGGTCCGCCACTCGGCGAGCTGCCCGGCGTGCAGCGCCTCGCCGCCGATGACCAGCTGCACGGTGGGCGCGCAGATCTCGGGCAGCGCCGCCAGCATCGGCAGGTGGCTCGGGGTGATCTTGGCGAAGGTCAGTCCGCCGGGCACCGCGAGGGTCTCGTCGAGGTCGGCGATGTGCAGGCAGCCGCCGGCGAGGAGGGTGCCGTACAGCGCGGTCAGTCCGAGGTCGAACGACAGCGGCGAGTGCAGCAGGGTGCGCCCGGCCAGACCCGGGTAGGCGGCGACGCAGCGCACCGCGTAGTCGACCAGCGCCCGCTGCTCGACCAGCACGCCCTTGGGCCGGCCGGTCGAGCCCGAGGTGTAGACGACGTAGGCGGCATCGCGCACCGACACCGGCCGCGCGCGGGCCGCGTCCCCGGGCTCGCCGGCATTGGACCGGGCCAGCGCGGCCAGGGTGGGCTCGGCGTCGAGCGTGAGCACCTCGGTCGAACCGTCCAGCGGCGGCAGCGTGTCCAGGACCGCCCGGGTGGCCAGCAGCAACGCCGGCCGGGCGTCCTTGACCAGGGCGAGGACCCGGTCGCCGGGGTGGTCGGGGTCCAGCGGCAGGTAGGCGGCGCCCGCCTTGCCCGCCGCGAGCATCGCGACCACGGCCTCGGCCGACCTCGGCAGCGCCAGGGCGATCACCGCGCCGGCGCCGTGGCCGCGGTCGAGCAACAGGTTCGCCAGCCGGTTGGCCCGGGCGTCCAGCTCGGCGTAGGTCAGCGTCACCGACCCGGACACGACCGCGGGCGCGTCGGGCGTGCGGGCCGCCTGCTCGGCGAACAGCCGCGGGTAGGTCCGGTCCGGGAGCGCGCCCGCGGTGTCGTTGCGCCGGGTCAGCAGCTCGTGCCGCTCGGCCTCGGCGAGCAGCTCGAACTCCCCGATGCGCCGGTCGGGCTCGGCGAGGGCGCCGGCGAGCAGCCGCGCGAACCTGGCGGCGATCGCCTCGACCGTGGTCCGGTCGAACAGGTCCGCCGAGTAGCCGGCGGCCGCCTCGATCCCGGCCGGTTCGCCCGCGTCGTCGTAGCGCTCGGCCAGGCTGAACAGCAGGTCGAACTTGGCGAGGTCCGGGTCGAGCCGCTCGACCGTGGTCGCAAGGCCGGGGAAGTCCGGCTCCGGCCGGGCCAGGTTCTGCAGTACCAGCTTCACCTGGAAGAGCGGGTGCCGGTTCAGCGCGCGCCTCGGGTTGAGCGCGTCCACCAGCCGCTCGAACGGTGTGTCCTGGTTGGCGAACGCGGCGATGTCGGCCTGCCGGGTGCGCTCGAGCAGCTCGGTGAACGACGGCTCGCCGCCCGTGTCGACCCGCAGCACCAGCGAGTTGACGAAGAACCCGACGACCTCGTCGAGCGCCTCGTCGGTGCGGCCGATCACCGAGCCGCCGAGCGGGATGTCGGTGCCGGCGCCCAGCCGGGTGAGCAGCGCGGCCAGCGCGGCATGCAGGACCATGAACGCGGTGACCCCACGCCGTCTGGCCAGCGCCAGCAGCGCGCGGTGGGTCGCGGCGTCCACCGTGAAGGGCACCAGCCCGCCGCGGTGGCTCGGCACCGCCGGGCGCGGCCGGTCGGCGGGCAGCGTCAGCTCGTCGGGCAGCCCGGCAAGCGCCCGGGTCCAGTGCGCGAGCTGGCGGGAGATCACGCTGTCCGGATCGCTCTCCGCACCGAGCATCCGGCGTTGCCAGAGCGTGAAGTCCGCGTACTGCACCGGCAGCGGTGGCCACCCGGGCGTGCTATCCGCCCGGGCGGCGGCGTAGGCCACGGACAGGTCGCGGGCCAGCGGGGCGGTGGACCACCCGTCACTCGCGATGTGGTGCGTGACGATCACCAGCACGTGCTCGTCGGGGCCGAGGGCGAGCAGGCGGGCGCGCAGCGGCGGCTCGCTGGTGAGGTCGAAGCCGCGCGTGCTGGTCTCGGCGATCAGCTCGGCCACGTCCCGCTCGGTCGCGGCCAGCACGGGCAGCGCGGGGCGGCACTCCCCCGGTTCGAGCACGACCTGCCGGGGTTCGCCGGCCACGTCCGGGAAGACGGTGCGCAGGCTCTCGTGCCGGGCCGTCACCTCGGCGAGCGCCCGGGCCAGGGCGGCCCGGTCCAGCTCGCCGGTCAGCCGCAGCACCAGCGGGATGTTGTAGCTGCCGGCGGCGGGGTCCATCCGGTTGATGAACCACAGCCCGCGCTGGGCGTGGGACAGCGGCAGCACCTCCGGCCGGTCCTGCCGCCCGAGCCGCACCGGGCCGGCGGCGGTGGGGAGCCGGCGGGCGAGGTCGGCGACCCGGGGTGCCTCGAACAACGTGGCGACCGGCAGCCGCGCGCCGAGCACCGCCCGGACCCGGGCGACCAGCCGGGTGGCGAGCAGGGAGTGACCGCCGAGACCGAAGAAGTCGTCGTCGACCCCGACCCGGTCCAGGCCGAGCACGTCGGCGTACAGGCCGCAGAGGATCTCCTCCTGCGGGGTCCGCGGCGGCCGGCTGGGCAGCTCGGTGCGGTCGGGCACGGGCAGCGCCGTGCGGTCGATCTTCCCGTTCGGGGTCAGCGGCAGGGCCCGCAGCGCGACCAGGGTCGCGGGAACCAGGTGCGGCGGCAGCGTCGCGGTGAGCGCCGCCCGCAGCGCGCGGACATCGGTCCCGCCCACCACGTAACCGATCAGCTGGTTGACTCCGCCCGGCCCGGCGACGGCCGCCGCGACCGCGTCGGTCACGCCCGGCAGCGCGCGCAGCTGCGCCTCGACCTCGCCCAGCTCGATGCGCTGGCCGCGAATCTTGACCTGGTGGTCGCGGCGGCCGAGGAACTCCAGCTGTCCGTCCGGGCGGTGCCGGACGCGGTCGCCGGTGCGATACATGCGGCCGCTTTCACCGGCGAACGGATCGGGCACGAACGTGACCGCCGTCTTGCCGGGATCACCCAGGTAACCGCGCCCGACACCGACTCCCGCGACGTAGAGGTCGCCGGCGACCCCGGCCGGGACCGGAGCCAGCTCGTCGCTGAGCACGTAGAGCCGGGTGTTGCGAATGGCGCGGCCGATCGGCGCCGCGGCCCGCTCGCCGACGGACTCCGCCGTGTCGAGCACGGCGTGGGTGACGTCGTCCGAGCACTCGGTCGGCCCGTAGGCGTTGACCAGCGGGGTGGCGGGGAACCGGGCGAACCAGCGGTGGCACAGCCCGGCGGTCAGCTCCTCGCCGGTCACCACGAGCCAGCGCAGCGCCGGCAGCTCCGGCACCGGCCCGCCCTCGTCCCAGGCGTCCAGGGCGGCCCGCAGCACCGACGGAACCACCTCGAAGACCGTGGCGCGGTCCTCGGCGACCCGCCGGAACAGTCCGGGCGGGTCGGCGGCCAGCTCGTCGGGGACGGCGAGCATCCGGCCGCCGGCGACCAGCGGGGAGAGCATCTGCCACAGCGACACGTCGAAGGTCAGCGGCGCGTTCTGCACCACCACGTCCACATCGGACAGTCGCAGGTCCTCGGCCTTCGCCAGCAGGTGGTTGTGCATGCCGCGGTGGTGGACCATCGCACCCTTGGGCCGGCCGGTGGATCCCGACGTGTAGAGCACGTAGGCGAGTTCGTCCGGGTGCGGGGACGCCGCGGCGCGGTACGGCTCGGCCTCGACCGCCGCGAGCGGCACGACCTCGACCGGTCCGCCCGCGACCGCGGCGATCTCGCCGGCCGGTGCGACGTGCGACGGGTCGGCGAGCACGAGGCGCGCGGCGGCGTCGGCGACGACCATCGCCGAGCGCGCGACCGGAGCCCGGGTGTCCAGCGGGAGGTACGCGACGCGGGCGGCGAGCAGGCCGAGCAGCGCCGTGACCGCGAACCGGCCCCGATCGGCCAGCACCGCGACGACGTCTCCGGCACCGACGCCGCGTGCGACGAGAAACCCGGCCAGCCGGTCGATCCGCGCCACCAGCTCGGCGTAGGTGAGCTGACCGTCCACATCGGACACCGCGACGGCGTCCGGCCGCCCGGTGGCGATCGTGCGGACCCGGGCGACCACGTCGGCAAGCGGCTCACCGGCGGCCGTGTCGTTCAGCGCGTCCAGCAGCCACTTCCGCTCGCCGGCGGCGAGCACCGGCGCGGCGCCGATCCGCGTCGCGGGATCGGCCACGAAGGACTGGACGAGCCTGGCGAACCGGGCGAGCAGCGCCTCGGCGGTGGACCGGTCGAAGACGTCGGCCCGGAAGTCCAGCGCCACCAGGATTCCCGCCGCGGCACCGGCGGCGTCGACGTTCTCCCGGACGTTGAGCGACAGGTCCACCTTCGCGCCGCCGGCCGGCACGTCCAGCAGCCCGAGGTCCAGCCCCGGCACCGGCGGCGGCTCCCGGCCGGGACCGGTCATCGAGAGCATGACCTGGAACAGCGGGTTCCTGGCGATCGACCGGGCCGGGTTGATCACCTCGACCAGCCACTCGAACGGCAGGTCCTGGTTGGCGTACGCGGCGAGTGCGGTCTCCCGCACCCGGCCGAGCAGCTCGGCGAACGCCGGGTTCCCGCCGGTGTCGGTGCGGATGACGAGCGTGTTGGTGAAGAACCCGACGAGGTTCTCCAGGGTCGCGTCGCCGCGGCCGGACACCGGCACGCCGACCGGAATGTCGGTGCCCGCGCCCATCCGGGTGAGCAGTGCGGCGAGCGCGGCCTGCAGCACCATGAACGTGCTGGTGCCGGTGCCGCGGGCCAGTTCGACGATCCCGGCGTGCAGGCCGGCATCGAGGTCGATCGTGGCCAGACCCGCGGGGGCGGTGGCCGCGTCCACCGGGTGCGGCCGGTCGACCGGCAGGTCCAGGTGCTCGGGCAGGCCGGCAAGCGCCGCCCGCCAGTACGCGATCTGCCGCGCCGCCAGGCTGTTCGGGTCGTCCTCGGCGCCGAGCAGGTCGCGCTGCCAGGCCGCGTAGTCGGCGTACTGGACCGGGAGCGGTTCGAAGGCCGGCGCGGCACCGGCGTGGCGGGCGGTGTAGCCGGCGGTGAGGTCGTCCAGCAGCGGGGCGAGCGACTCGGCGTCGGCCGTGATGTGGTGCAGCAGCAGCACGAGCACATGCCGGTCGGGCGCGAGCGCGAGCAGCGTGGCGCGCAGCGGTGGTTGGCCGCCGAGGTCGAAGGGATGCGCGGCGGCGCGGGTCAACTCCTCGGCAAGCTCCTCGTCGGTGGTCGGCACCACGATGAGCTCGGGACGTGTGCCCGGGGCGAGGATGCGCTGTGCCGGGACCCCCGCGCGGTCCTCGTAGACCGTCCGCAGGATCTCGTGCCGGTCCGTGAGGTCGCCGAGCGCGGCGGCCAGGGCGACCCGGTCGAGGGTGCCGGTGAGCGTGAGCGCGAGCGGGATGTTGTAGGCGGCGCTCGGGCCCTCGAGCGTGTGCAGGAACCACAGCCGCTGCTGGGCGAAGGACAGCGGCAGGTCCCGCTCGCGGTCGACCGGGACGGGCCCCGGTCGGGCGGCGGCGCCGGTGTCGAGCCGGGCGGCCAGCCGGCGCACGGTCGGCGCGGCGAAGACCGCCTCGATACCGCAGTCGACACCGAGCCCGGCGCGGATCCGCCGGGCCAGCCGGGCGGCGAGCAGCGAGTGTCCACCGAGGACGAAGAAGTCGTCGTCGAGTCCGACCTCGGCGACGCCGAGCGCATCGGCGAACAACGCGCACAGCAGGCGTTCCCGGTCGGTGCGGGGGTGCGCCCGGCGCCCGGCGGTGGTCACCGGGTCGGGCAGCGCGGCGCGGTCGAGCTTTCCGTTGGGGGTGACCGGAAGCGCGGCGAGAACGGTGAACGTCGCGGGCACCAGGTGGCCGGGCAGGGTGGCCGCCAGCTCCGCGCGAACCGGGTCGAGGTCGAGGTCGGCGCCGGGCGCGGGCACCAGGTAGGCCGCGAGCACCGGGTTGCCGGCGGCGTCCCGCCGGACCGCGACGGCGGCCCCGCCGACCGGGTCGAGGCCGCGCAGTGCGGCTTCGACCTCGCCGGGCTCGACCCGGTAACCGCGGATCTTGACCTGGTCGTCGGTGCGGCCGACGAACTCCAGGTCGCCGCCGGCCCGCTGCCGCACGAGGTCGCCGGTGCGGTACATCCGTTCGCCGGGCAGCCCGAAGGGGTTGGCCACGAAGCGTTCCGCGGTGAGCCCGGTGCGGCCGAGGTAGCCGCGGGCCAGGCCGGGCCCGGCGACGTACAGCTCACCGGTCACCCCGGCCGGCACCGGAAGCAGGGCGGCGTCGAGCACGTAGGTCCGCATGCGGGCGATCGGCCGGCCGATCCCCGGCTCGCCGGTGCCGGTGAGCGGCTCGCTCATCGTGGCGCAGACGGTGGTCTCGGTCGGGCCGTAGCCGTTGACGAAGCGCCGCCCGGCCGACCAGCGGGCCGCGAGGTCCGCCGAACACGCCTCGCCGGCAACCAGGATCGTCAGGTCCGGCGGCAGGTCCCGCTCGGGATCGAGGACGGCGAGCGAGGACGGCGGCAGGATGGCGTGCGTGATGGCCGCCGACCGGGCGAGTGCGCTCAACGGGTCGCCCGGCATCAGCCGGTGCGCGGGGGCGAGCACGAACGTCGCACCGGACAGCAGGCCCATGCACAGCTCGGGCACCATCGCGTCGAAACCCATGGCGGCGAACTGCAGGACCCGGCTGTCCGGCTGGACCCCGAGCCGGCCGATGAACGTCGTGGCCAGGTCGGCGATGCCGGCGTGCGAGACGACGACGCCCTTTGGCCGGCCGGTCGAGCCCGAGGTGTAGATGACGTAGGCCGGGTGCTCGGGGGTCAGCGCCGCCGTGCGGTCGGCGTCGGTCAGGTCGGTGCCGGACAGTTCGGCAAGACCGGCGACCGTGTCCGGCGCGTCCAGCACCAGCACCGGATGCGGTGCCGCCGCGGCGAGGTCCGCGGTGCTCGACCCGACCACGACGCAGGCCGGCGCCGCGTCGCCGAGCACGTGGTCGATCCGCGCCACGGGGTAGCCGGGGTCGACGGGCAGGTAGGCCGCACCCGCCTTCAGCACGGCGAGCAGTGCGACGACGAAGTCGGCCGAGCGGGGCAGGAGCAGCACGACCCGGTCCTCCGGGCCGACCCCGCGGGAGACCAGCAGCCGGGCCAGCCGGTTGGCCCGGCGGTTGAGTTCGGCGTAGTCGAGCGTGGTGCCCTCGTACTCGACCGCGGGCGAGCCCGGCGACGCCGCCGCCTGCCGCTCGAACAGCGCGGGCAGCGTCGGACCCGGCCGGGGTGTCCTGGCCGGGACGGCGTAGCGCTCGCGGTCGTCGAGCAGGCCGATCCGGCCGACCGGGGTCCCCGGCCGGGCCAGCGCCCGGACCACCCGGTCCACAAAGGACAGATAGCGGCCGTGGTGCGCGGCCAGCTCGGTCCGGCCGTACAGCTCGGGATGGGCGTCGAAGTCCACCCGCAGCGGGCTGCCGTCGGCCCGGTCGTACACCGAGATCGCGAGGTCCTCGATGAGCCGCAGCGACATGTTGTGCGCATCGGCCCGGCTGCCGGCGAACCGCACGCCGTAGTCGAACGGGACGTAGTTGATCAGCGGGCCGAAGAAGCGCCGGTGCTCGCCCCGCAGAGCGAGATCGTGCCGCACGTCCTCGCCCCGGTAGCGCTGGTGGGCGACGACCTCGCGCAGCGCGACCCGGGTGTCCTCGAGCAACTCGGCCACGGTCGTCGCCGGCTCGACCCGCACCCGCAGCGGCAGCACGTTCGCCGCCATGCCGGGCACCCGGCGGGACCGCTGGTCGGGGCGGGCGGTCACCGGCAGCCCGAGCACCACGTCGGCCAGCCCGGTCATCCGGTGGAGGTAGGCCACCGTGGCGGCGATGACGATCCGGGAGGCGGCCACGCCGATCCGCTCGGCGGCGGCGACCAGCTCCCGCTGCGCCTGCGCCGTCAGATACCCGCTGTGCCGCACGAAGTCCGCGGTCGGCCGGAGCGGCCGGGGGGACAGCGCGACCGGCTCGGGCCGGTCGGCGTAGCGCGACCGGAAAAACTCGCGGTCCTCGGCATGGGCGGGCGACGAGCGGTAGGCGAGGTCCGCCTCGAGCAGCGTGCGCACCGACTCGAACGGCGACGGCTCGGCCTCGGTCCCGGCGGCCAGCGCCGTGTACCGGTGCGCGAGCCGGTGCACGATCAGGGCCGCGCCGACGCCGTCGAGCAGGATGTGGTGGCAGCCGTGGTAGAAGAACCAGCGGTCCGCGGCGACCCGGAACAGCGCGTAGGTGAACAGCCGCGAGGCGGTCAGGTCGATCCGGCGGCGCAGGTCTCGCCGGATCCACTCCTCGGCCACCCGCCGCGGGTCGGCCTCCGCCGAGATGTCGATGACCTCGAACGGCCAGTCCGGCACCGGCCCGACGACCTGCCGGGGACCGTCGTCGGTGTCGAGGAAACGGAGGTGCAGCGCATCGACCTCGTCGACGACCCGGCGCAGCGCCCGCTCGAACAGCTCCGGATCGATCGGCCCGTGGATCTCCAGGTACTCGCCGGCCCGGAAGATCGGGCTGTCCGGCTGCACCTGCTGGGCGAACCACACGCCCGCCTGCGCACCGGTCAGCGGAAAGGTCCGGTCCTCATCGGCGAAAGAATGAACTCGATCCATAACTCCCCGCGGCGTCCCGAATTCGGCGACGGCTGTGATTCAGGTTTTCCCGGCGAACGCCGAAACGCTATCCCCTTGCGATACCCCGGCCCTGTACACGTCCTGTACGGGAATCTGCCCCTTTTAACTCAGTTTTGGATGTGCGACAAAATACTTATGATCCGAGCTGGTGCCATTTCAACCGGCCGCCGCACCGTGCACTGGACCTACCTGCCGTGCCCGACCGAGCCGTTCTGGTCGGACGTGTCACCGACGCAGGGGGTCGGCCCGCTCACCGCCGCACTGTCCATTGCGGACATTCCGGGTACGGTCACCGTGCACGCGGTCGAGCCATACGCCGACCCGCCCGGCGAGCCGGCGCCGGCGCCGGACCGGCCGTGGGCGTGCTACTCGGAGGCCGGGTCGACCCGGCGGATCTGGTGGCCGGCCAGGGTCGCGTCCGGCACCGCCGGCCTGCTGGAGGTGGCCGGCGACCGGGTGGTCCGGGCGTCGGCGAACAACGAACCGTTCCGCCGCAAGCTGTTCCGGACCGCCCTGCTGTCCCCGTTGCTGCTCGCCGGTGGGGTCGCGCTGGTGCACGCGATGGCCGTCACCCGCGACCGGACGACCGTCCTGCTGGTCGGCGAGTCCGGGTCGGGCAAGAGCACCCTCGGGCTCGCCGCGGTCGCCGCCGGGTGGCGGGTGCTCGCCGAGGACACCGTGTTCGTCGCCACCGCCGGCATCGCGGTGGTGCCGTTGTTCCTCAGTGGTGCGTGGGAATCCCGGGTGCTCCCGCACGACCGCGCGATCATCGCCGAGATCACCGGAAGCCGGCTCGAGGCCCACGACCCGGGCCTGCCCCACGACCACCGCGGCCGCGACTACCGGTACACGAACCCGGGCCCCGACCCCGACCGGCCCGTCCCGGTCGACCTGGTCGTGTTCGTGTCCGCGGACGGGACCGCCGGCACCCACCCCAAGCGCTTCGGCGAGGCCCTCCGCTCCGGCCCGGACAGCACCCTCGGCGCGATGGCGCGGCTGCTGCACCTCGACTTCGCCCCGGTCATGGCGGAAACCGCGACGGCGGTCACCGCCCTCGGTGACCTGCCGTCCCGGATCTTCCGCGCCTCGGGCGACCTCGCGGCCGACGTCCGCGACTTCCTTCGGCTGCTGGACACGTAAGCCCGACGTCCGTCCACTCAGGACATGGCGACCAGGATGCGCCGCTTGCCGGTGTAGGGCCGCCGGCCGTGGCCCGCGGCGACGTTGTCCACCAACATCAGGTCGCCGACCTGCCAGTCGCAGTTCACCGCCAGGCGCATGCCGGTCTCCTGGACATGGCGGATGTAGTCGGCCGGAATGGGAGCGCCGTCGGCAAAGGTCGCGTTCTGCGGCAGCTCGTCCTCGGGCACGACATCGGCAAGCGCGAGCGCGTCCTCGCCGAGCCCGGCGGGATGCCACTGGTCGGCCTGGTTGAACCACACCTCGACACCGGTCACCGGGTGCCGCAACGTCGACTGGCGCAGCTGGCTCACCCAGAGCACGTCGTCCGCCCGCCACTTCCAGTCCGCGTCGGCGCCGGAGAGGAACTCCTCCACCGCCGCGCGGTCCCCGGTCTCGAACGTCGCCTGCCAGCTCTTGCCGAGACCCACGCCGCCGTGCAGGTTCTGGGTGTACCGAACGCCGCCCGCGAACGCGTCGCGCACCTCGGCGTCGAGCGAGCGCAGCCACAGCTCGCCATCCACCACCGGGGTCGCGCCGCCGGTCGCCGGCGCGATCGCGCAGTGGAACAGGATCCGCGACGGCCACATGTGGGCGTAGGACATCTCGTTGTGCATGGAGATCTCGAACTCGGCCGGATACTCGGTCGAGGTGTAGACGTTGCGGCCGACCTTGGTCCTGGGTGAGTTGCCGTGCACGTAGGCCAACCGGTCGGGCAGCAGCACATCGGCCACACGGTCGTAACTGTCCACCGACACACCGAAGCCCCGGAAGATCACCGCCTTCTCGGCGACCAGCAGCGCGCCGATGTCGGTCCCACCAAGGAACTCCAGCAGGCCGTCGGGGCCGGCCGGGACGCCGGCTAAGGCCGGGTCGACGACTCGGGGGTGCCACACGGGATCCGCGTTCATGGTCTCGGTCCTACCTTCTCTACGGTGGTGGTCGCGAGGTGACGCGCCACGAAGTCGAGCGACCACGGCAGGGCGCTCGCGACGAAGTTCCAGTCGTGTCCACCGGGCCGCTCGTGGTATTCCACGGCCCAGCCGCGGTTGCGCAGCGCGGTGCGCACCCCGCGGTTCATCCGGACGACCCGGTCGTAGTCGCCGGTGCCGACGTCGAGGTAGAGCGCAGGCGGTGGGCCCGTCCACTCGCGGATCAGCCGGTACGGGTCGTAGCTGCGGCGGGTCGCGCTGCCCGGCGGGCCCCAGACCCGCTCGTGACTGTCCACCGTGGGCATCACGAACCCGGGCGCGGACCGGTGCTCGGCGTACGGATCACCGGCCCGCAGCGGTGCCTCGAATCCCCCGGCGTGCGCGGCCACCACGCCGAACAGTCCGTGGTGGCGCAGCGCGAGGAACAGCGCGGACGCCCCGCCCATGGAGAAACCGCCGATGCCCCTTGCCCACGCACCGGCGACCGTGTTGAACTCCTCGTCCACGGTCGCCACCAGCTCGGTGACAAAGTAGTCCTCGTAGCGCAGGCCCGCGTGGTCGTTGATGAACCACCGCCGCCCGCTCTCCGGCAGCACCACGATCAGCCGGTGGTCGCCGACGAGCTCGGCCAGCGAGGTGTTGGTGAGCCAGGTGTCCCGCCCGCCGCCGTAGCCGTGCAGCAGGTACAGCACCGGAAGACCCGGCCCGGAGTCGGTGTAGCCGCCCGGCAGCAGGACGTTGAACCGCTTGTCCCGGCCAAGCACGCGGCTGGGCCGGCCCAGCGTCAGGATCTCGGTCGGCATGGCGCCGGCTCCCCCCGTTCCCGCCGCGCGACCAGGGCCGGCCGGTCGGTCTTGCCGGTCGAGGTCCTCGGCAGCGCGTCGACGAGGTGGATCGCCTCGGGCACCATGTAGCGCGGCAGGGTCTCCAGGCACCGGCGGCGCAGCCCGGCCTCCGTCGGCCGGACCCCGGCCGGCACCACGAACGCCTCCAGCCGGGCCTCGCCAGCGCCGTCCGGCACCGCCACGCAGGCCGCCTCGTGCACGCCCGGCAGCGCCAGCAGCGTGGCCTCGACCTCCTCCGGCTCGATCCGGTAGCCGCGGATCTTCACCATGTGGTCGCGCCGGCCGAGGAAGGTGTACCCGCCCGCGCCGTCGGATCGCACCAGGTCGCCCGTGCGGTGCATCCTCGGTTCGTCCACAATGGATCGTCCGTGATAGCCGAGCATCACCGAGTCACCCTCGACGCACAGCTCGCCCTCGGCACCGGGCGTGTCGGCAACCACCCGCCCGTCCGCGTCGATCAGGTACGTGGTCGCGTACGGGCAGGCCCGGCCGATCGGCGGCGGCGCGGACCGATCCGGCGCCAGGTCCTCGGCGGTGACCGGATGGAACGTGCAGACGTTGGTCTCGGTCGGTCCGTAGAGGTTGTACAGCCGCGCCCGCGGCAGCGCGTCCGCCAGCCGCCGGAGGTGCTTGACGGCGAAGGGCTCACCGGCGAACAGCACGGTCCGCAGCCGGGAGGAACGCAGCAGGTGGTGGTTCTTCGCGTCGAGCATGCGGATCAGCGCGCCCGGCACCGAGTACCAGACGGTGATCTCCTCACGCGCCACCAGCCGGTTGAGCGCCACGCCGAGGCCCCGGTGCTGCTCCGGCACCAGAACCACGCAGGCGCCGACGCTGACCGCGGCGAAGATGTCGAACACGGACAGGTCGAAGTGGACCGGCGCGTGCGAGGCCAGCCGGTCCCGCTGCGTGAGCCCGAACTCGGCGACCGTCCAGTCGACGAACGCAAGGGCGTTGCGGTGGGAGAGCAGCACGCCCTTGGGCACGCCGGTCGAGCCGGAGGTGTACAGCACGTAGGCCAGGTCGTCGGGTGCCGCGGGGACCGGCCGGAACCCGTCGGGCACCGGGCCGGCCACCGCGTCCGCCCACGTGCACCGGCCGGCGCCGGCAGCGATCGCCGCGTCCACGACGACAACCAGCCGCGGGTCGAGCTTGTCCACCTCGCCGTGCTCGTCCAACAGCGCGAGCCGGTCCTGGTCGGTCACCAGGCAGCTCACCGCGCAGTCGCCGAGGATGTACCCGGCGCGCGCCGGTGGCACCAGCGGATCGACCGGAACGTATGCGGCACCGCACAGGTGCACGGCGTGGATCGCCACGATCGTCTCGATGGACTTGCCCAGCCACAGCCCGACCCGGTCCCCGGGGCGGACCCCGGCCGCGGTCATGGTGGCGGCCAGCGCACTGCTGGTCCGGTACAGGCCGGCATAGCTCAGGGAGCGGTCCCGGTGCCGGATCGCCTCGGCGCGGGGCCGGGCGGCCGCCGCGTCGGCCAGGCGGTCAACGAGTGTTCGCATGATGCAAGGCCCTCACGGGTTCCGGGGTCGTGCGGCGTTGTCTGGTGGTGATGCCGAGCTTGTCGGCCAGCAGCACGCGGTGCAGGTCCGAGGTGCCGGAGGAGATCCGGGTGCCGAGCGCGTCGCGGAGGTTGCGCTCCACGTCGACCTCCGTGGTGTAGCCGAGACCGCCGTAGACCTGCATGGCGTCGAGGAACGTGCTGACCGCGGACTCGCTGGTCTCCAGCTTGGCGACCTCGGAGAAGATCGACACGGTGTCGTGCGCGAGGTCCCAGGCCGCCCGGTAGGTCAGCAGCCGGGCCGCCTCGAGGCGCACCTGCATGTCGACGATCCGGTTGGCCACCGCCTGGAACCGGCCGATGTTGCGGCCGAACTGCTCGCGGCTCCTGGCGTAGCGAACGCACTCGTCGATCTGGCGCTGCATGGTGCCGAGCAGCGGGGCGAGGATCAGGGCCCGCTCCCAGGCCATCGTCGTGGTGAGGATGCGCGAGCCCTGCTTCTCCGCGCCGAGGCGCCGGCCGGCCGGCACCCGGCAGCCGTCGAGGGTGAGCTCACCCCACGGCGAGGTCCGCAGGCCCGTCTTCTCGTGCCGTGGCCGCACCGTCACGCCCGCCTGGTCGCGGTCGACCAGGAACGCGGTCACCCCGGTGAAGCCCAGGTCGGGGTCGAGGTTCGCGTAGACGATGAACACGTCGGCGATCGGGGCGTTGGTGACGAAGCGCTTGACGCCGTCGAGTACGTAGTGGTCGCCGTCGCGGCGGGCGCGGGCGGTCAGCGCCAGCGCGTCGGACCCGGTCTCCCGCTCGGTGATCGCGTGTGCGCCGGTGAGCCGGCCGTCGCACAGGCCGGGCAGGTATCGCTGCTTCTGTTCGGTGGTGCCGAACCGGTCGACCGGCAGCTGGACCGCCCAGATGTGCGCGCCGAGCGAGATCAGCAGGCCGTTGTCCCGGCAACCGCGGCCAAGGCCTTCCATGGCCAGCGCGCAGGTGACCGGGTCCAGCCCGAGCCCGCCGTACTCGGCCGGCACCGCGAGGCCGAGCACCCCCTCCTGCGCGCAGCGCTGCCAGTCACCCGCACGGAGCTGTTGGGACTGCTCCCGGGCCGCGAGGTCGGCACCCAGCTCGGCGCCGAGTGCGCGCATCCGCTCGCCGAGCCGGATCCGCTCCTCGTCCCAGCTCAGGTTCATGACCCGGCACCGGCATCGTCGGCGTCCGGCAGCCGGGCAAGGGACGCGGCGATCTGCTCATCGGAGACCGCGTGGTCGGGCAGCACACCGGCCAGGTACTGGTCGTAGGCGGACAGGTCGAGCAACCCGTGACCGCTGACGTTGAACAGGATCACGGTGGATCTCCGCTCGGCGCGGGCCCGCATCGCCTCGTCGACCGCGGCTCGGACCGCGTGCGCCGACTCGGGCGCGGGCACGAGATTCTCGGTCCTGGCGAACAGGGTGCCGGCCTCGAACACGGCGTTCTGGCCGTAGGCCACGGCTTCGATCGCCCGGCGCTCGTACAGCGCGCTCACCAGGGGTGCGGCGCCGTGGTAGCGCAGGCCGCCTGCGTGCATGCCGGGTGGCACGAACGTGTGGCCGAGCGTGTACATCTTGGTCATCGGTGTGGTTCCGAAGACGTCGTTGTAGTCCCAGGCGTAGCGGCCCCTGGTCAGCTTCGGGCAGGCGTCCGGCTCCACGGCGACCAGCCTGGTCGCCGCGCCGGAGCGCAGCTTCTCGCGGTAGAAGGGAAAGGCCAGCCCGGCGAAGTTGCTGCCGGTGCCCATCGCGGCGATGACCACGTCCGGGAACTCGCCGGCGAGCTCCATCTGGCGCAGTGCCTCTTCCCCGATGACGGTCTGATGCAGCAGGACGTGGTTCTCCCCGCTGCCGACGGCGTACCGGCCGCCCGGCAGCGACCGGGCGTGCTCGAGTGCCTCGCTGCTGGCGATGGCCAGGCTCCCCGGACTGTCCGGAGTGGACCCGAGTACCGCCCGGCCGGTGCTGGTGACCGGGCTCGGGCTGGGCACGACCCGGGCGCCGTGCAACTCCATCATCACCCGGCGGTACGGTTTCTGGTCGAAGCTGCAGCGGACCATGAACGCCGTGCAGTCGAGGTCGAACGCCTGCGCGGCCATGGCAAGGGCGGTGCCCCACTGCCCGGCTCCGGTGCCGGTGGTCAACTCCCTGACGCCGGCATTCTTGTAGAAGTAGGCCTGGGCCAACGCCGAGTTGAGCTTGTGGCTGCCGGCTCCGTTGGTGCCCTCGAACTTGTAGTAGAGGTGCGCCGGGGTGTCCAACGCCTGTTCCAGGGCATGGGCGCGGAACAGCGGCGTGGGACGCCACCGCTGGTAGTGCTCGCGCACCTGGCGCGGGATCTCGACGAACCGGTCCTTGCCCACGCTGCTGCGGTACATCGACAGTGGGATGTTCGGGGCGAGGAGGCCGGTCTCCCGCTCCGCCGCCGCGGACCGGGCGCGGCGCACGTCCGTTGTGGGGACGTCGACATCGGCGAGAATGTTGTACCAGTGGGTGGGGACGTCGTCGGCGTGCAGCAGATACTGGTTGCGCAGGGCCTTCACGCCGTCTCCTCCGCCGCAATGTGCTGTCGCACCAGCGCGACGAGATCACCGACGGTGCGCAGGTCGGCATCCATCACATCCTCGTCGTCGATCCGGCCGCCGAACTCCTCCTCCACCGCCACCAGCAGTTGCAGCAGGTGCAGTGAATCGAGCTGGATCTGTGGTGAGTACAGGGAAATCTCGAACCCGATGTCGTCTGGGCTACGCGGCAGGTCGAGGACCTCCACCATGATCTTGCGCACCCGGTTCGCAACGTCGTCACTATTCACCACGAATTCGGACCCTAATCGCTTCAGCCGAGCATTCAAGAGGCAGTTCCTTTTACAGTTCGCATCCAGCGCGTTCGCCCGTGCTTACGGAACAATTCGCGCCGTGACCCTGCGCTTGCCGCATATCCGCGTCGACTTTCCGGGCGGTATCGGCGACACCCCGTTGCGGCCGATCAGGGTCCGGTTCGGCGACCGCTCCGTGCGGCTGTGGCTGAAGCTGGAGTCGGCGAACCCGTTCGGATCGATCAAGGCCCGCACCGCGGACGCGCTGCTGGCCACCTTGGAGGCGACCGGCGAACTGCGCCCGGGCCGGCGGGTGGTCGAGTCCACGTCCGGCAACCTGGGGGTGGCGCTGGCCGGGCTGTGTTCGGCCCGCGGCTACCGCTGCACGCTGGTCGTCGAGCCGAGCACGCCAGCGGCCAGCATCGAGGAGATGACCGGCTATGGCGCGGACGTGGTGACGGTCGCCGATGTCCCAGGTGGACGGACGCTGGACGCCCGGTTGCGTGCGGTCCGGGAGATCCTGGCGCGGGACAGCCGGGCGGTGTGGACCAACCAGTACGAGAACCCGGCCAATCCGGGTGTGCATGAGAGCAACACCGCGGCCGAGCTCGCGAAGGCGGCGCCGGACGGCGGGTTCGACGCCGTCGCGGTCTCGGTGTCGACCGGCGGCACGCTGGCCGGCATCGCCCGCTACTTCCGGGACCACCAGCCGGGAACGCGCATGGTCGCGGTGGACGCGGTCGGCTCGGCGGCACTGGGCGGCGTGCCCGCGGACCGCCCGCTCAAGCTCGCCGGCTTCGGCTCCGCCCGGATCTCGACGTTCGTCGACGACGGGCACTGGGATCATCTCGTGCGGCTCCGCGACGCGGACGCGATCGCGGCGTGCGCGACCATCCACGAGCGGACCGGTGTTTCGCTCGGCGGGAGCGCCGGGGCGACGGTGCTCGCCGCCACCGTACGAGCCATGCTCGACCCGGACCTGCGGGAGCTTGCCTGTGTCTGCCCGGACGCCGGCGAGAAGTACGCCCGGCTGCGGGCGGCGCCGGCGACGGCCGCCGTCGAGGAGACCGGCGAAGGGATCGCCGTGGCCCTCGGTGTGTTGGGCCGCGCTGAGCACGAGGAGAGGCCGTGACCACAGGCACGATCACCTACCTGGACAGCGCGGACGTGGACCGGCTGTGCGCCGGCCTCCCGGTCGTGGACCTGGTGCACGAGACCCTGCTTGCCTTCCACCGCAAGGAGGCCGGCTTGTTCCCGGAGACCGGCCTGCACTGGACCACGCCGTCCGGCGCGTCCGCCCGCAGCCTGATCCTCCCGGCCTGGTCCGGTGACCGTTACGGTTGCAAGATCATCAACGCCTCGCTCGGCAACCAGCGGTTGGGCCTGCCCCGCGCGGCCGGCCTGATCGTGTTGAACGACCCGGAAACCGCCCGGCCGGTGTGCGTCATGGCCGGCGGGCGGATCAGCGCGTTGCGCACGGCCGCCGTGTCGGTCGCCGCGGTGCGGGCGGTTCGCGACCTGGCGGACATCACCAGCGTGGCGTTCCTCGGCTGCGGCCGGCAGGCCGAGGTGCACCTCGAGTTGCTGACGCCGGCCTGTCCGAACCTGACCGAGGTGCTGCTGTACGACGTGGACCGCACGCGGGCGGTGCGGCTCGCGGAGCGGGGCCCGAACCGTGCCGTGGTGGACCGACCGCACGACGCGGTCGCGGCGGCGCGGCTGTCCGTCGCGGTGACCACGACCACCGAGTCCTATGTGGAGCTGGACTGGGTGCCGGCCGGCGGCACATTTGTCAACGTCTCCCTCGACGACGCCGCGGAAAGCCTGCTGCTGGGCTGCGACCACCTGTTCGTCGACGACTGGGACCTGGTCACCGGCGATGACCATCGCCTGCTCGGCGTGCTGGCCAGGGCCGGCCGGGTCAGCGGTCCGGCGGAACCGGCACCCGAGGGTGGCCGGGCCGTCGACGCCGACCTGCCGACGCTGCTCTCCGGCGGGTATCCTCGGCGGATCGCCGCGGGCGATCGGGTGGTGATCAACCCGTTCGGCATGGGCGTGCACGACATCGCGCTCGCCGCGGCGGTGTACGGTGGCGCGATCCGACAGGGGATCGGGCGGTCACTGCCCCGCTGAGCCCAGCTCGGCGAATACCTCGGCGCTGTGCTCACCCACCGCGGGTGCGGCGCTGCGCAACGACTCGAGCCCCGCACCGAACCGGACCGGGAACCGCACCTGGCGCCGGGCGGGCTCGGTCGCCGAGCCGGGCAGCGTGCCCACCAGGTCACGGGCGACGACGTGCTCGTCGGCGAGGACCTCGCCCGCCGACTCGTACACCGGCGCCCATGGGACATCCATTGTGGACAGTCGAGCGCGCCACCAGGCGAAGTCCCGCCGGGCGAAGACATCCGCCAGCATGGCGTGCACATCGGCCTTGGCCAGGGTGCGATCGGCCCGCCGGTCATGGCGCGGGTCGGCGAGTTCGGGGAAGTCCCCGGCGAACGCCTGCCGGAAGGCAACCCAGAACTTGTCCTCGAAGGTGGCGAGCGCGATCCGGCGACCGTCGGCCGTGCCGAACACGTCGTTGTCACCGGTGAGCAACGGGCTGTCCGCCGAGCGGTCGGGCGGCAGCAGCGGGCCGGCCCACGCGGCCGCGGCCTCGTGCAGCGAGACATCCAGGTGCTGGCCCACCCCGGTGTCCCTGGCCGAGGCGGCGGCCACCGTGATCGCCAGCGCGGCGTACATGGCACCGGCCAGGTCCGCCACCCGCACGCCGACCCGGTCGACGGTCGCCTTCACCCGGTGCGGCACCGCGAAGAACCCGGACAGGGCAAGGAAGTTCAGGTCGTGCCCGGGCCGCGAGGCGTACGGGCCGTCCTGGCCGAACCCGGTTATCGAGCACAGCACGATCCGCGGGTTGGCCGCCCGCAGCCGCTCGTAGCCGAGCCCCATGCCGGTGAGCACGCCGGGCCGGTAGCTTTCCACCACGACGTCGCTGTGTGCCACCAGCCGAAGCAACCTCGCCCGCCCGTCCGGCGAGCGCAGATCCAGCTCGACCGACCGCTTGTTGCGGTTCACCGCCGCGAAGGCGTCCGGGTCCGCGTGCCGGCCGGGGTCGCCGCCCGGCCCCTCGATCTTGATCACGTCCGCACCGAGGTCGGCGAGCAGCAGCGTGCCGAACCCGGTCAGCAGCCGGGTCAGATCCAGCACCCGGAGCCCGCGCAGGCCCGGCCATTCCGTTCCCATGAGCGGTATTCCCAACTGTCTCACCCGCCGTGCCCGGCGAGTTGGGTGACGAAGCCACGGCCGCGCAGGATCGACATGTGCGCGGCGCGCAGGTCCGCGCCCGGTTCGATGCCGAACTCCGTGCGCAGCCTGCGGTCCAGGTCCCGGAACAGGGCGAGCGCGGCCACCCGCTGGCCGGATCCGGCCAGTCCCAGCATCAGCCGGGTGTGCAGGCCCTCGTGCACCGGGTGGGCGTGCACCAGCGGGCGCAGCCGCCGGATCGCCTGCTCGAACCGGCGGTCCGCGATCCTCAGGTCGGCCAGCCGAAGCACGGCATCGAGTTTCTGCCGCCCGTACTCCACCGCGAGCACGTGGCTGGTCAGCGGCTCGCCGGCGCCATCGAGCACCGGACCCCGCCACAGCGCCACAGCCTCGGTCAGCAGTTCCTCCTCAAGCTCCGCATCGCCTGCGGCGCGGGCGTCCTCGGCGTCGCCGATCAACTCGTGGAATCGCAACAGATCCAGCTGCGCCACGTCGATCCGCAGCTCGTAGCCCGCGGGCCCACGCACGATCGTCGGATTGCCGGTCGCGGCACGGTGTTGTGCCAGCAGTGCCCGCAGCCGGGAGATGTAGGTATGGACAAGCTGGTTGAACGAGTCCGGCGGGTCCTCACCCCAGAGCACGTTGACGATCTCCACGTGCGACACCGTCTGGTTGGCCCGCAACGCCATCAACGCCAGCAGGCTCTGTTGCTTGGGGGTGCCGGTCTTCAGCGCCGTCTCGCCGCGGACCGCCCCGAACGGGCCGAGCACCCGGATCTCGAGCCGGCCGTCCACCCCGGTCGCGGCACGGCAATGGTCGAGCAGCCGCGACTCGTGCAGTGCCTCGGCCAGCCGCTCGACGGAGTCCTGACGCGGAACCCGTACCCGGCCCTGTTCGATCTCGCGCAGCGCTCGCAGACTCAGTCCCGACTTCACCGCCAGCGCCCGCTGGCTCAACCGTTGCCGGTGCCTTGCGGTTCTGATCAGCTCCCCCAGCGGCGCATCCTCCGCCACGAGCGAAGCATCCAAACCGTTCGTCATCAACAACTCCCATCATCCCCACCGGATCCCGGGGAGCGCCATACCTTCCGGCGCCCGCCGGGCCCACCGCAGCTCACCGGTACAGATCAACTCGGGTTCTCCCCACACCCACAACGAGCGGTGGGCGACCGCCACCTTCAGCGGGTCGACCGCCAACCGAACCCACCGCCGTCCGGCCGGCGTCTCCACCAGCAACTCCTTGACGCCGTAGTCCTCGTGCAGCACGACGGCCGCGCTGCGCACCGCGCGGTCGTCGGTTCGCCGCGGGCGTCCGTCCACTCCGTACGCGTCGAGCCGGAACCCGGTGTACCCGACCCGATTGGTCACCAGCAGCGCTCCGGCGCCGATTCCGGTGCGGCGCCGGCACATCCGCATCGCGACCGCGGCCCAGTCCAGCTCCCGGCCGGTACCCCGGACGATCAGGAAGTCCCGATCGGCGTCACAGACCTTGGCGAAGGAGAGGAACATGCCGCCGCCTCCCCGTCGACAGGGGCGCCGGTCTCGGCGGTCAGCACCGCGGCGGTCAGGATGTCGGCCGCGAGGTCGACCACCTCGGCGGCGACGTTCAGCGGCGGGAGCATCCGCACGACCGCGTCGCCGCGTCCGCCCCGCTCGACGATCAGCCCTCGGCACAACGCGGCCAGCTGAACGTCCCGCGCGAACTCCCCGGCCGGCGCACCGGTCACCGGGTCGGCGAGCTCGACCGCCCACATCAGACCCATGCCGCGCACCTCGCGGACCCAGGGACTGCGCTCGGCCAACTCGGCCAGCCGCGCGGACAGCTGCGCCTCGCGGGCCAGCACGTTGTCGAGCACGGCGTCCCGTTCGATGATGTCGAGCGCGGCCACCCCGGCGGCGAACGCGAGCTGGTTGCCACGGAACGTGCCGATGTGCGCGCCCGGCGCCCAGCGGTCCATCGCCCGGTCATAGATGATCATCGAGACCGGCAGGCCGATGCCGCTCAACGCCTTCGACGCCACCACGATGTCCGGTTCGATACCGAAGCGCTCGAACGCGAACCAGGTGCCGGTGCGGCCGCATCCGGTCTGCACCTCGTCCACGATCAGCGGGATCTCCAGCCGCGTGGTGATTTCCCGTAGCCGCCGGACGAATTCCGGCCGGGCGGGGATGCCCCCGCCCTCACCCTGCACCAGCTCGATCAGCACCGCGGCCGGGTGGGCGATGCCGCTCATGTCGTCGGTCAGCACCCGTTCGAGATAGGTCGCGCAGTTCGTGTCGCAGGTGTCCGGGGTCAGCCCGAGCGGGCAACGACCGCAGCCGGGGTACGGGAAGAAGTGCACCCCCGGCATCCCATTGGCCACCACGTCCTTGGGATAGCGGCTTCCGCTGACCGCCATCGCACCCGCCGTGCTGCCGTGGAACGCACCGTGGAACGCCGCGACGTCGCCTCGACCGGTGGCCATCTTGGCCAGTTTGATCGCGGCCTCCACGCCGTTGGCGCCGGTCGGCCCACAGAAGTGGATCTTCATGCGGTCACGCATACCCGCGGGCAGCATGTCCAACTGCCGCCGGGTGAACACATCCTTCACCGGTGTCGGAAAGTCCAACCCGTGCACGTACTCGCCCAGTTGTTCGGCGACCACCCGGACGATCTCGGGATGCCCGTGGCCGAGCGAGAGCACTCCCGCGCCGGCCAGGAAGTCGATGAAGACGTTGCCGTCCACATCCTCCAGAAAGCTGCCGGAAGCACGGCGCACCGCGATCGGCAGGTTGCGCGGGTAGGTGCGGGCGCTCGACTCGAACCGGGCCTGGCGACCCAGGTACTCCCGACTGCGCGGGCCCGGGATCTGGGTGCGGATGATCGGGTTCACCGTGATTGTCCTCTTCGGCATCCCGCCCGCTTGAGCGGAGCCGTCCACCACTCGCCGGTCCCCAACTTGACCACTCCATCGCTTTGTCTGGGAAGAACAAAGTTCCGAGCGTCCACGCGGGCCGGTTGGTGACGCCGCGCACTCTCGGAACGGCCGCAATCGTGTACCGCGGGTCCGCCCGGCGAGAACCGCCGCTTCACAACCCGGCAACTCGACTGCTCCAGACATCAAGTTCCGGACCGTTCGATACCGACGGAGCCGGCGCCACCTTGGACGAATCCGGATCAGCGGCTACGACGATGCGGTCTACGCCGTTCGCCGATCTCCTCCACCGCCAATTCACCCGCGCCCGGGTCGTCAGTCGCAGGCGTCGGTGGGTGCGTAGTCGTAGAGGCGTTGGAAGCGGTTGATGTAGTCGACCACGACACCGTTGTCGACATTGTCGTTCCCGCCGACCCGGACGTTGAGCTCGACGCTGTTGCGCAGGCTTCCGGTGGCGTAGATGTGTGAGCCGGTGAGCACCACCTCGCGGTACGCGCCGTCGTACCGGGCGTCGATCACGATGAACTTGTGGTGCAGGTGACAGACCACCCGCACCTTGTCCGACGCCGCGGGATCGCCACTGAGCCGTTGCCGCAGCGTCTGCAGCCACGGTCGGGAGACGCCGTCGGCGATCAGCACCCGGACACTGCATCCGGCGGCGTCGAGCCGGTCGAGCTCGTCGAGGATCCCGGTGCGGGTGTTCTCGTTCCAGATCGAGATCGCCACCCACACCCGCTTGTCCCAGTCGCCGTCGCCATCCCCGTCGGCATGGCATGCGGTGGTGTTGGCCAGTTGCCCGGCGATCGGATCACCGGGCTCCAGCCTCGGGTAGACCCAGCCTCGTTCCGGCAGGTCGCCGCCGCTGACCGGGTCTCCGGCGCGGTCGCGCTCGGCATTGGTGTCCCAGCCCATCCAGTCGTCCGCCCAGGCGCGGTCGAAGAACTCGGTGAAGAAGGTGTGCAGCGCCCGGTCACCGCGGATGCGGACGAAGTCGTTCCAGGCGGTCTCGTAGTCCCAGGCGGTCAGGTTGCTGGACCCGGCGGCCACGACCGGCACGCCGCCCAGCTCGAAGAGGAACAGCTTGCCGTGGTTCATCGGGAGATGTTCGTTGTCGCCGTACGGCCCGTCCTCGACCATCACGCAGTCGTCCTGGCCGTCCGCGGCGCCTTCCTCGTCGTCGCACACCAGCAACGGGACACCCGCGGCGCGCAACGTGGCGATCGGGCGGAAGCCCCGGGACTGCTCGTCGAGCATGACCTCGACGTGCACGCCCGCGCGGTAGGCGGCGACCACCTCGGCGGCCAGCCGCTCCGGCCAGACGCCGTCGCGCCAGTGATACATCATGATCTTGATCGTGTCGCCCGGCCGCGCCGACGCCACCAGTGCGCCGAGGCTCTGCACGATCCGGCTGCTGACGTCCGGGCCGGTCAGCGGATCGCTGAAGCAGGACACCACCTTGGCGGTACCCAGCATCTGGCAGGGATCGGCCCAGATCGCGGCCGGCGCGGCCGCAGAAGGCACGGGTCCGGGAAGCATCGCCAGGACCGATACCAGGCCGGCGAGCAGCACACGACGCATGCTGCTAGCTTCTCCTCGGCCGGACTACCTGTCCAGGCTGATCATGACGGCGTTGTTGGCGCCGGCGAATGCGGCGAGTTCGCCGTGGAAACCGTGACCGGTGAACGTCATTCCGACGATGCCGACGCCACCGACGCCGACGCTGCTGTCCTTGGTGATCTTGTAGCCGGCGGCGGGCAGGGCGTCCCGGTAGAAGTCCGCGGCCTTGACCGTGTCCACGCCGCTCACCACGATGCCGATGCCCCGCGCGTTGCTGGCCCGGGTGACGGTGACACCGGGCGGCAACGGGAAGTCCTCGTCCGGCCAGTCGTCCGGAAAGGCCGTGGCGCCACCGGATCCGCCGTTGTCCGTGGTGGGCTTCTGCGGCTTCGGCGCGGGCGGCGGCGCATTGTCTTCGGTGGCCTGATTCTGGTCCTCGACGACGGTCACCGTCTGCGGGGCGGCCGCCTGGCCACCGCCCTCGCAACCGGCGACGGCCAGGGCCGCCGTGGTCATGACGGCCGTGGCAACCACCCGCGCCGCGCTTGGCTTGATCCTCATCGCACTCCTCCGTGGCATGCGGCCGGTCCAGTCCGGCCGGACGGTGCACAGCTTCCGGCCGCGGCGCGAACCAACCGTGAAAGCACCGGTCACCCCCGGCCCAGGTAGTGCCGGTCGGCCGCCCGGGCGCGGGTCGCGTCGCCTGCTCGCCACCACAGGGCCACCAGTTCCTCGGCCAGGTCGTGCCGCCATGGCTGCGCGGCGAGCACGGATTCGTAGGCCGCGGCCCGCTGTTCGACCGGCCGGCCGGCGTCGCCGGTGATCCGGCCGGCCGCGCGCAGCCGCAGCTCGTCGGCCTCGGCGCGAACGTCCGCCAACGCCGCGAGGTCCGGCTCACCGGCCGCGACGTCGGCACCAAGCAGGGCCAGTGCCTGCTCGAACCGCCCGGCGAGCACATGCTCGCGCGCGTCGGCCACATCGACCTCGGCGCGCACGTGGACCCGATCGCGGTCGGCCCGCAGGTACGCCGACGGCTCCCCCGGCGGCCGCTCCGGCTCGAGCACCCGGCGCAATTCGGCCAGCGCGGTGCGCAGCAGGGTGCGCCCGCGTCCCGGTTCCCGCCCCGGCCACAGCCGCTCGACCAACTCCTCGCGCCGCAGCCCGCGCGGGCCGGCCGCGGCGAGGGCGAGCAGCGCCTCGCGTGCTTTGCGGCTGCGCCAGGCGTTTGCCGGCAGGATTCGGCCGTTCACCTCGATCTCGGCCGCGCCCATCAGCCGGACCCGCAGGCCGCGCTCGCTGCCGACCAGTCCCGGGGTGAACCGCCGGGCTTGCGCCTCGAGCAGCGCGAAACCGAGGCGGCGCAACGTCGACGCCTCGGCCGCCGCGCGCCCGGCCGCCGCGTCGTCCGCGGCCAACCCGGCGGCGGCCAGGCGCAGCAACGCGGCCTGCAGACGGCTGGCCGCGTCCTGCCGCCCGACCGTGCGCCGCAGCGCGTCGGCCACGCTCACCGCCTCGCCGACCCGGCCGGCGGCCAGCAGAAACCAGGCGTGCACGCCGGCCGCGGCCAGCAGCTCCAGCCCGCCGCGCCCGGTTGCCGCCCGGTAGGCCCGTTCGGCGGTGGCGGCCGCGGGGGCCGCCGGATCCGGTCGGCCGGCCTCGTACACCGCCACCTTGGCCAGCAACGCATCCCCGACGGCCGGCCCGAGATCGGCGCCGGCCAACTCCTGCGCGTCCTGCGCCGCCGCGCGGGCCTCCCGCAGGTTGCCCCGCTCGAGCGCACACTCGCAGCGCACCCAGCAGGCGAGCACGGTGCGGGGCCCGCCGGACACCGCCGCCTCCGCTCCGATCACGTCGCCGAGCCAGAGCCGGACCAGACCGAGCCAGGAGTCCACGGCCTGCGCCATGCGCGGATCCGTCGCGCCCCTGCGGGCGGCGGCCAGCTCGGCCGCGGCGTTGTCCAGGTCGCCGCTGTGGGCCAGCGCCGAGCCGAGTGCGAACCGGGCCGCCGCCTGGGCTGCCGGGGTGACCGCCATGGCCAGGGCCCGTTCGGCGTGCGCGATGGCCGAGTCCAGGTCCACGGTGGCGGCGACCGCGGACAGGGCCGGCGGCAGCGACCGGCGCAGCTGCGCCGGCAACCGGTAGAGGCGCGGCCGCACCCAGGACACCGGCAACCGACCGACCGCCTCAGCGAGCACGTCGGCGGCCCGGTCCGGCCGGCCGCAGTCGAGCAGCAGATCCACGGCGGTGGCCGGGTCGGCGCCGGCGAGCGCGTCAGCGAGGGCGGCTACCGTCGCCGGTGCCACCCGGGTGCCGGCCAGCCAGGCCGCGCGGGCCGGGTCGGCGAGTCGCAGCCGCCCGCTTTCGGTCTGTACCAACGGTGTGCGTTCGGCCAGGCGCCGCGCCGCGGCGTCGCTGACCAGCCGGTCCAACACCTCCGCCGGGATCGCACCGGCCAGGGCGAGCAGGTCGAGCGCGGCGCGGCAGCCCGGGTCATCGGCAACGGCCACGCCGAGCGCCTCGGCCAGCGCCTGGCCGGTGCCGACCGCTCCGAGCGGACCGCCCTTTGCGGCGGCCGCGGCCACCGCCGCCGGCCAGCCGCCGGTGGCCGTGTGCAGCGTCTCCGCCTCGTCGGGGTCGGCGCCCGTCCGCTCGAGCAACGCGCCGACCTCGGCCACGGTGAAGGCCAGCATGGCGGCGTCGACGAGTCGCGCGGCGGTGCCAAGCCGGCCGAGCAGTCCGGCCGGCCGGTCCCGGGCGCACACCAGCACCGCGCTGCCGGAATCCAGCAGTGGCACGGTTTCAGCCAGCCAGCGGGCGAGATCGGCGGCGTCGGCCCGGTCGGCGTCGTCGACCACGAGCAGCATCGGATCGCCCGCCGCCGCGGCCAGCAGCGCCTCGGCGTGCACCGCCGGATCGGCGGCCGGCCCGGCCGGTTCGGCACCCAGGCTCGTCCGCGCCGCGGCGACCAGGGCACCGGCCGACGTTCCCGGGGTGCTCGGGCGCAGCCACACCACCCGCGTGGAACCCGGCACGGTGTCGGCGAACTGGGCGGCCAGCACGGTTTTCCCGCCGCCGGCAGGTGCCACCAGCACCAGGCACGGCACCTGGTGGCCGAGCAGACGGGGTCTGGGCAGCGCGGTGGGAAACCGTGGCCGCCGCGCCATTCGCCCCTCCCGCCCGCAAGTTGCGCAATAGGATATGCCGGTGGTGGACCTTGACCTGACCGGCCGGGCCTTCGGCGGCTACCAGGTCGAGGACCTGCTCGGTCGGGGCGCGTTCGGCTGGGTGTACCGGGCGCGGCAACTGTCGCTCGACCGCCCGGTGGCGCTGAAGGTGCTGGATCCGGTGGTGGCCAGAAGCCCGGACGCCGCCCGCCGGTTCGACCGCGAGGGGCGCAGCGCGGCCGCGCTCGATCATCCGGCCATCGTCGACGTCTACCAATCCGGCGCGGTCGACGGTCTGCATTTCCTCGCGATGCGGATGATCGACGGCATCGGGCTGGACCGGGTGCTGGCCCATGGCCCGATGCCGCCACCGGACCTGCTCGCCGTGCTCGACCGGATCGGACCCGCACTGGACCACGCGCACGCCGCCGGGATCGTGCACCGCGACGTCAAACCGGCCAACATCCTGCTGGAGTGCGGAGATCCACGCCGGGCCTGGCTGGGTGACTTCGGCATCGCGGTGTCCGTGCGCGCGGCCGGCGACGTGACCGCCACGGCGCTGGGCACGGCGTTCTACATGGCGCCGGAGCAGGTCGACCCGGCCAGGACCGGACCGGCGGCCGACCAGTACTCGCTGGCCTGCGTGGCCTACGAGGCGCTGACCGGCCGGCGCCCGTTCCGTGGCGACGACCTCGTCGCGGTGCTGATGTCCCACCGGACCGACCCGGTCCCGCCGACCGGTACCGCCGCACTGGACGCCGTGCTGGGCAAGGCACTGGCCAAGACGCCCGACCGGCGCTATGCCACCGTGACCGCGTTCGTGGCCGCCCTGCACACCGCCCTGCGGCCGGCCGCAGCGCCCCGGTCGCCGGCCCGGACCCGCGTCCTCGCCGGCATCGCCTGCGCCGTGCTGCTCACCGCGGGCGGGATCACCACGGCCACACTGTTGTCCCGCCCGGACGGTTCGCCCGGCCCGCTCAGTTCGCCCGGCCCCGCGGCGACGGCGAACCCGGTCCCCCCGGCCGGCTGGCAACAGGTCCAGGGACCGGGCCCGGCCCGGTACTCGGTGCCGTCCAACTGGCAGCGCGACGCCACGTCCGGCCCGGTCAGCCGGTTCCAGTCCAACGGCGAGCAGGTACTGCTGGTCGGCAGCGACCGGCCCGGCACCCCGAACCCGGTCGAGGATCTGCGCCGGCTCTACGACTGCGAAACCGAGCCGCTCACGCTCCCACTCGCCGGCGGCCAAGCCGCCGCCTGCCCCACCAAGGGCAGACACGCCACGGTCGTCATCGTCGCCGGCACCGCGATCCGGTTCACCTTCACCGCCGCCGTCACCCCCACCACCCGCGACCAGATCCTGGCGAGCCTGACCGTCCCGGCGGACCAGGGATGACACCGGTGGCGCCCCCGGCCGGCCGGCGCGGGCGGGATTTCTCGGTATGGGGTGGCCAAATATCGGTAATGCCGCGCATGGATCCGGGACCGGCCGGCCGGCAGGATGTGCGGGAAGTCAGCGCGGCCGATAGCTGAGGGGGAGCGAGCATTCGGCGGCCCGGTACGAGCTTTTCCGACGGTTCCCTGCACTGTCGCTTACGCCATGCGTTGAGGAGCGGGGATGAGGTTCGGCATTCTTGGGCCGTTGGAGGTCTGGGATCGCGACCAACTGGTGGGTATCGGGGGGCCGCAGCAGCGGGCGCTGCTGGCCGTGCTGCTGCTCAACGCGAACTCTGTGGTGTCGGTCGAGCGGTTGATCGATCAGCTGTGGGGTGAGCGGCCGCCGGACTCGGCGCGGCACCTGCTGAAGGGGTGCATCGCGGGGTTGCGCAGGGCGCTGGGGGTGGCCCGCACGGACCGGCTGCTCACCCGGCCGCCCGGCTACCTGCTGGAGGTCCTGCCCGGCGAGCGCGACCTGGACCGGTTCGACGAGCTGGCCGGCACCGCGACGGTCCTGGCGGACCAACCGGCGCAGCGGGTGGCCATGCTGCGTGAGGCCCTGGCGTGCTGGCGCGGGCCGGCGCTGGACGGCCTTGACCTGGACGCGTGCCGGGCGGAGGCGGCCCGGCTCGAGGAACGCCGGCTCGCGGTGCTCGAGGAATGCATCGACCTGGATCTGCGGCTCGGGCGCTATCCGGCGCTGGTGGCCGAACTGCAGGTCCTGGTGCGCCAACACCCGTTGCGGGAACGGTTGTGGGCGCAGCTGATGCTCGCCCTGCACGGCGCCGACCGGCAGACCGACGCCCTCGCCGTGTACCAGCAGATCCGGCAGTCGCTGGTGGAGCAGCTCGGTGTCGAGCCGAACGTTCCGCTCCGGCAGGCGCACCACCTGGTCCTCGCCGGCGCACCCGCCGGTCCCGACACCACCTCGCGGCCGGTCGCACCCGCACGGACCGAGCGGCCGGTGCCCGCGCAGCTGCCGGCCGACGTCGCCGCCTTCACCGGCCGGGCAGGCGAACTGGCCGAGCTCACCCGGCGGCTCGATGCCGCCCCGCCCACGTCGACGGCGGTGCTGATCCACGCCGTGCTCGGCACCGCCGGGGTCGGCAAGACCGCACTGGCGGTCCGTTGGGCACACGCCGTTCGCGACCGGTTTCCGGACGGGCAGCTCTATGTGAACCTGCGCGGCTACGACGTGGGCGGCCGGCCGCTGACCGCCGGGACCGCGCTGGCCGGATTCCTGACCGCACTGGGGGTCGCCACCGCGGACGTGCCAGACGATCTGGACGCCCGCGCCGCCCGCTTCCGCACCGCGGTGACCAACCGGCGGATGCTGGTCGTTCTGGACAACGCGGTCTCGGTCGAACAGGTCATCCCGTTGCTGCCCGGCACATCGTCCTGCGTCGTCGTGGTGACCAGCCGGTCGGAGCTGGTCGGGCTGACGGCCCTGCACGGCGCGCAGCGACTCGAGCTCGAACCGCTCCCCGCCGGGGACGCGAACTCGTTGCTGCGCCGGCTCATCGGTGCGCGGGTCACCGACGAGCCGGTGGCAACGGCGGCGCTGATCGAACACTGTGCCCGGCTGCCGCTGGCATTGCGCGTGGCCGCCGCGCGGGCCACCGGCTCCACCGGTCGGCTCGCGGACCTCGTCACCGCCCTCGACGACCCGAGCTTGCGGCTGGAGCTGCTGACGGCGGGCAGCGATCCGCCGGCCGGCGTGCCGGCCGCGCTGTCCTGGTCGTATCGGCGGCTGCCGCCGCAGACGGCGCAGGTGTTCCGGCTGGCGGGCCGGCACCCCGGTCCCGATCTCGCCCCGGACGAACTGGCCGCGCGGCCCGGGACGTGCGTCTGCGCGATCCGCCGGCACCTTGATCTCCTTGCCGGCGAACACCTGGTCCAGCGCACCGCACCCGGCCGGTACGCCATGCACGGTCTGCTGCGGGCCTACGCCGCCGGCATCGGCGAGGCGCCCACCACCCGCCAACCGGCTGCCCACCGGCCGGTCACCTGCGAGCGGCAGTGTGAGGCCGAGCCGGAACAGCCACGCCGAATACCGCGGCGGTCACCCAGTCCTTGCACGATCACCTGCGGGTGATGCTGCCCAGAATCGCGCCGGTGTTGCTGTCGCCGACGGCGGCTGATCGCATCGCCCGGTGGTCGGCCGCGTTCCCGCCGGTGGCGTGCATGGTGGAGTGTCACCTCGGGATCGATGAGCCGCGGTCGGACTTCCGGCAGACCTGGCTGGAGTTCGACCTGCCCCGGCCGCACTCGGGCACCGCGCTGCCGGCACCCTCGTTTCGCCGACCTGGCTCCGGGCGCCGGCTCGGTGGCGCCGGCGCGCACGGCGCTCGCGATCCTGTGCGGCGGCCAGGTCGACCCGGCGCTGGTCGGCACGATTGCCAAGTGTGTCAACGAGCTGCCGCCGGGAGCGCGCTGGCTTTCGCTCGGGGTGATGCTCGGCCGGCCGGCCGGCGTCGACGGCTACACCGATCTGGTCACGCTCGCACTGGACGTGGGGACGTCGGTGCATCCGAGGCTGGGCATCGAGTACAACCTCGAGGCGCGCCGTTCTCCTTGGTGACGGTCGGGCGATGTCTTCCATGACGCCCGGAGATCACAGTGCGGCGCGCCGGTGGGCAGCGGGTTGGTGAGCGGTAGGCAGCGGAACTGAACCCGCCGGCGCTCGCGCTCGTGTGCATGGGTACCAGAGGTGGAAGGAGCCAAAGACATGACCACGACCCTGACCAGCACCACCCGGACCGACCGCCGGCTGACCGTTGGCGGCCGGATCATCGGCGCGGCACTGACCGGATGGTCGGCCGGGATTCACCTGTACCTGTGGTTCGACGGTTTCCGCGACATCGAGACGATCGGCACGATGTTCCTGCTCAACGCCATCGGCGGGTTCGTCCTCGCCCTCGTGCTGCTCGCCACCCCCGACCGGTTCCTCGCGGTCGCCTCCGCGCTCGGCGCGCTCTACGCGGCGAGCGTGCTCGGCGCGTTGATCCTGAGCCTCACCGTGGGCCTGTTCGGTTTCCGCGAGACCATCGACACCGAACAGGTGGTCACCACCCTGGTCGTCAACTCCGCCGCGGTGGTCGTGCTCGGCGCGCTGACCGCCATTCGGCTGCGCGAGCGGCGGCCACGCGGGTAGCTACGACGTGACCGAGGCGTCCGGCCTGGCCTGGGTGCTGCCCTGCCCGTCCTGCTCGTCCGGTACGTCGTGCCGTCGCCGCTCGATGCCCCGCATCCCCAGCAGGCACAGGCAGAGTGCGGCCACCACACCGGCGGCCGGGAGCCATGCGCCGAGCACGGCGAAGACCACGCCGAGGGCGAGCAAGCTGCCCGCGGCCCCGAGCAGCGCGCCGGCAACCAGCCAGTTCAACCGGATGCCGAGATCCCCCGGCCGGTCCGGATGCCGGTGCAGCACGATCCCCGCGACCGGCGAGCCGTCCAGGACGACCTGTTCGTAGGACTTCATGGCCACTCCCTGTGCAATTCATGTACTGCACAGTGTCTGGTCACCTGCTGGGTCGCCCGTAGAGTCGCGATACCCGGCTCGGTAGAGCCTTTGGCCCTATACGCGGCAACCGGGGTGAACGCATCGGCGTGTTCGCCGAGTTGCGGCCGCATCAGGTCGCGGGCCAGGTCCAGTGACCCGGTGGTGTGTTCGGCGAGCAGAACGGCGTCGTAGAGATCCTTGCCCTGCGGATAGCCGAACCAGGCCGCAACACCACACTGCCGTGCAGCACCAGGTCGTGCACCTCCGCCAGCGTTCCCGCGCCCGGGACGGTCAGCATGGGCTGGGACGGCGTCGCGCCGCGATCCAGCTCGATATGGCTGAACTTGACCCCACGCCGCGCCGCGAACGCCGCGAGCTCGGCCACCTCCCACTCGGAGCCGGTCAGATGCACCTCGAAATCACCAGACAGCATCCGCGGATCCTCGCACGCGCCGCTGCCGGCACCGGCGGTCAGCGCAGTGGTGCCCGCCAGGTCAGCCGGGTACCGGCGGCTCGGGGACCCGGGCCGATGCTCGCGGTCCCGCCGCACTCGCCGGCCCGGCGCTCGATGCCGAGCAGACCGCTGCGCGCGACCTCGGCCGGCAGCCCGACCCCGTCATCGACGACGTCCAGGATCATTCCGTCCGCGCTGACCTCGACCGTCACGATGATCTCGTGCGCCTGGGCGTGCCGGATCGCGTTGCTGACGCCCTCGCGCAGCACGGCGAGCGCGTGCTCGCCGAGCGGCGGCGGCACCAGGGTGTCCACCGCGCCGTTGATCCGGATCGTCGGGGACACCGCGGAATCGGTGGAGACCTCGTTGATGACGTCGAGCATCCGGCGGCGCAGGCTGACCCCGGAGGTGTCCGCGCCGGTGTTCAGGTCGAAGATCGAGGTGCGGATGTCGCGCATGGTGTTGTCCAGCTGCTCGATCGCCCGCACCACCCGCCGCCGGGCCTCGGCGTCGGCGATCCGCCGCACCCCGCCCTGCAGGCTCATCCCGGTGGCGAACAGCTGCTGGATGACATGGTCGTGCAGGTCTCCGGCGATCCGGTCCCGGTCGGCCAGCAGGTCGAGCTGACGCTGGGTGCGCTGCTTGTCGGCCAACTCGAGGGCCAGCGCGGTCTGGTCGGCGAACGAGGCAAGCACCGGCACCTGATCCGTGGCGAACTGGGCCGAACCCTTGTCCCGCAACGCCAGCAGCACGCCACCGACCCGGTCGGCCGCGCCGAGCGGCACCGCGAGCGCCGGGCCGAACTCGAGGTCCGCATCGCCAAGGCCGCTCGGCATGGCGTGGGCCAGATCGGCGATGAGCGCGGGAGTCCCGGCGGCCACCACCTCGGCGATGGCCGGCTCGGACACCGCGACCGTCGCGGCCAGCAGCCGGTCGGCGTGCTCCCCCGCCCCGGCACGGACCACCAGCCGGTCCGGCTGCCCGGCGTCCAGCAGCAGGATGAGCGCGCAGTCCGCACCGGACAGCGCCTGTACCCGGTCCACGATCAGCCGCAGCGCGTCCGCGCCGCTGGCCCCGCCGAGCAGGCTGGAGTTGATCTCGGCCGTGGCCTCCAGCCAGCGTTCCCGCGCCAGCACCCGTTCGAACAGCCGGGCGTTGTCCACGGCGATCCCGGCCGCGGTGGCCAGCGCCTGGAGCACCACCTCGTCGTCGGCGGTGAACCCGCCCCCACCCCGTTTCTCGGTGAGGTAGATGTTGCCGAACACCGCGTCGCGGACCATGATCGGCACCCCGAGGAAGGTGCGCATCGGCGGATGGTTGGGTGGGAAGCCCACCGAGGCCGGGTGTTGGGTCAGGTCGGGCAGCCGGATCGGCCGCGAGTGCTCGATCAGCTCACCCAGCAGGCCCTTGCCCTGCGGCAGATGCCCCATCTTCGCCCGCGTCTCGGCGTCGATGCCGGCATAGACGAACTGGCTCAGGCCGTGCTCGGCGCCGAGCACCCCCACCGCCCCGTACCGGGCGTCGACCAGCTCCACCGCGGTCTCGATGATCCGCCGCAGCGTGCCCTCCAACTCCAGACCCGAGCCCACCGCCAGCACCGAGTCCAGCAACCCCTGCATCCGGTCCCGCGTGTGCACGGCCTCGGCCAGCCGGTCCTGTACCTCACCCAGCAGTTCGTCCAACCGCAGCCCGGCCAGCGACACCCTGACCTGCGAAGGTGAGTCCTCGCCGTCCACCATGCCTTCCCGCCTTTCGCCGGGTTCACTGTGGCATGTGGCCTTACCCGGGCAAAGGATGTCCTGGTCAGTCGTCCCAGCGCAGTGCTAAGCCGGTCACCGGACGCAGCTCGACGGCGTTGACACCGGCGGCGGTGTGGGCCAGCGCGGTCACCACCGCCCGCTCGGCCCGGTCGGCGAACTCCCCGCCGATGACCACCGCGCCGCCGGTCACCTCGACCCGCCACCGCCTGCGGCTGCCGGCGTAGTCGTCGAGTAGGGCCCGCACGTCCGCGGCGACCACGTCGTCGTCGCGCAGCAGGGTGCGCAGCAGGTCCCGGCGGGCGACCACGCCGACCAGCAACCCCTCCTCCACCACCGGCAGGCAGCGCAGCCGCCCGGCCAGCATCCGCTCGGCCACCGTCACCATGTCGGTGCCCGGGCTGACCACCTCCACCGGACTGGTCATCGCGGTCGACACCGGGTCGTCGCGATGGTCGCCGCCGTCCCCGGCCCGCAGCGTGGCCCGCACGGCGTCGGACTCGCTGAAGATGCCGACCACCCGCCCACCCTCGTCGACCACCGGCAGGGCGGCGAAACCCTTGCCGGTCAGCCGGGTGACCGCCTCGCGCACGGTGTCGTCCGGACCGACGCTGATCACCGGACGGCTCATCAGATCCCGCGCCTTCGTCACGGTTCCTCCTCCGGGTCGGTGCTCCTGGGTCATCGGATCAGCTGGGAGATCGGCAGCCGGGGGCTGGGCGGCCCCGGCCGGGACGGGAAGCCGAACCGCAGCAGGGCCTGCGGGAAGCCGGGCAGCTCGAGTTGTTCGATCACGCCGGCCCGGGTCTCCGGGACCTGCAGGGGTTGGGTCAGGATCGACCCGGCAAGGCCGGCATCCGTTGCGGCCAGCCAGATCCGTTGCGCGGCCTGGCCGGCGCGCACGTGGTCGGCCGGGCCGTCGTCGGGGGTGTGCAGCAGCAGCAGGAACTCCCGGCTCAGCCGGTCGGCCAGCACGCTCGCATGGGGCACGCCAGTGCTGGAGCGCACCAGCCCGGCCCAGGGCAGCGTGTCGAAGGTCAGCCGAGGCCGGGGCAGACCGCCACCGGCCTGGTAGCCGCTGTGCACGTTCGTCCACACCAGCAGTTCCCGCTGGTAGTCCCGGTCCTGACGAAGCACCCGTCCGGCGTGCTCGAGCAGGGTGGCCAGCGCGGCGTTCTCCGCCGGCCCGTGGATCGGGTGTACCGCTACTCCGTCGGTTCCCCCTGCGGCGATCAGCTCAGGGCGCAGCCGGTCAGGGACCGGGTCCTGGAAGGGCATCCGATGGCTGCGCCGGGTCGGGATCGCCGCGTGCAGCGCACTGTCCAGATCGGACGGAGCGCGCGCCGCGGTGAGTGCCACCCGGGCCACCTCGTCCGGCCGGTCCCGGTCCGGGAACAACACGGGATGCGCGTCCCAGCCGAGCACCCGCACCGCGAGCAGCAGGTTGGTCAGCGCGGCACCACAGGAGATCAACCGGTCCCGGCCGGTCGCGTCCTGCCACGGCAGCGACAGCTCACCGCGCTCGAACAACGACACGACGCCGGCGCCGAACTCCAGCACCCACGGCTGGGTGTTGTGCACCGATGGCGCCCGTTTGACCGCGAACGCCACCGTCGCCACATCGCCGTGGGTCCACTCCCGCACGGTGCTGGGTGGTGTGGTCATCGCCGGTGCCTCCGTCCGATCAGTCCATCGGACCTGCTCGATCCCGCTGTCTTGATGGTGCCCGGACCGGGACCGGGCCGGGCAGTGTCGCAGGGCTCTCGCCGGGCGGGACCGAAGTCCCGTGCGGGCGGGCCCAAGACCGGGACCGGGCCGAAGGTCCCGGCCGGGCGGGACCTTCGGCGCTGGTGACTCGGGCCGGTCGCGGGTGCCTCACCGCACGAACAGGCGGAGCGGTTCGGACCCGCCGCGTGGTCGCCAGCCGGGCGGCGGGTCCTCGCCGGTCACCCCGTCCACCGCCTCGCGGAGCAGGTCGGCATGCCCGGTGTGCCGGCCGTACTCCTCGATCAGGTCGCAGACCAGCCGGCGCAGGCTGGCCTGCCGGCCGTCCGGCCAGGAGACCCGGGCGGGTTGGTCGAGCCCGCCGTCGGCCAGGGCCGCGGCCAGCCTGGCGCGGGAGCGTTGAACGGCGTCGTCCCACAGGTCGTACAGCTCTTCCGGGGTGTCCTGGGCCGCCGAGGTGAACGGCCAGTCCTCGTCGTCCCAGGCGGAGATGTCCCACGGCGCACCGAGCGGCTCCCCGCGCAGCTTGGTGGTGAAGATGTGGTCCTCGACAACGGCCAGATGCTTGAGCAGCCCGCCAAGCGTCAGCGACGAAGCCCCGATCCGGGTCCGCAGCCCGGCCGCGTCGAGGTCGTCGGCCTTCCAGCGCAACGTCATCCGTAGCCGCTCGAGCGCCCCGACGAGCTGCTCGACCTCGGTACCGGCCGGCGGCGGTTCCCATGGACAGTCACGATCACTCATGGGCGCCACCTTGGCTCATGCCGGTAGGTCGCCACCTGTGGGGGTTGCGCCGATCACCTCGTCGGGGTCGCGGCGCGGGCTTTCGGGGAGCGGGCCGGCCGATGCCGGCGCCCAGCCCACCCGAATCAGCAGCTGCGGCACGGCGGTCGCGTCCAGGATGTCGTCGCGGATCATGCGCCGGGTGTCGCCGACCTCAAGCGGTTGGGACAGTGGGCAGGTGGCCAACCCGAGGTCGGTGGCGGCCAGCAGCGCGGCGCTGGTGGCCTCACCGGCACGCAGCCGGCACAGCTGGCCGTCCCCCGAGGTGGCGATCACGACCAACGCGGCCTGCTCGTCGTAGCGCTTGCCCTCGGGCTCGACCAGGGTGCCGTGCCGGAACGCCCGCATCGGCGGCGCACCGGGGCCCGCCCGCCCCGAGCCGAGCGTGCTGGCGGCCAGGACACCGTCGCGGGCACTCCGGCCCCGGCCGCTCCAGATCGCCAACTCGACGGTGTAGTCGGGGTTGGCCTCCTGCACGACGGCGGCCTGGGCGATGGCACCGGAGAGCTGGAACCGGGCCACCGGGTCGCGGACCGGGACGGCGAAGGCCCCCTCGTAAGCGACGTGCACGCCGAGCACGTCGAGCAACTCGGCCGGCACCGGCCAGGAGGAGAACCGCCGTCGGTCGGTGCGGCGCCGGGCGATCGCGGCGGCCAGGGCGACGTCGCGGGCGGTCGGCTCGTGCGGGCGCGTCTCGATCGCGGCCAGGTGGGCCGGCTCGGCCGGGTTCGGAAGGCGGTGCACCTCGCTGGCCCAGCCGAGGGCGGCCAGCGCGATCCGCAGGTGGTGCAGCGCCGCCCCGCAACTGACCAGCAGATCCCGCCCGTCCGGGTCGGTGGCCGGTACCTGCCGGCCCCAGTCGGCATACAGCTGCACCGACCCCGCCCCGATCACCCACCGCCACGGTTGGGTGTTGTGCACCGAAGGAGCCCGGGTCGCCAAGGCGATCGCACCCCGCAGAGTCTGCCGATCCGGTTCCGTGCCGCGCATCCCGTCACCCCTTCCGTGCCGCCTCCCAGACTGCTCCACGTTCCGCGCGGCACCCAGGGACCAAGAGCACGGACCGCCCGGGTCACCGGTCCCTGATGTGGCGGTGTGCGGGCGGCCGGCACCGGTGACCCGCCGGCGTTTTCGCGCATCGGCGGGTCACCGGACCCGGCGCGGTCAGGACGGGCGGTTGGTGTCCGGGATCTCGATGCGGATCGGCCGGGCCTCGGACAGGAAGAGCAGGGCGGCCCTGCGCAGGAACTCGTCGAACAGCCAGTAGGCCTCCGGCGCCAGCGGGAACGGCAGCAGCCCTTCGCGCACCGCGATGAACGGGCCCCAGGCGGTCCGCAGCAGCGGGTCCCAGACCGGCTCCCGCGGGATCCGCAGCCAGCCGGCGATCTGGTCGCCGAGCATGAAGCGGGTGAACGCGCCGAGGATGGGCTTGCTGAGGATGCCGCCGTCGACCGAGCGGCCGAGGTTGAGCAGGATGTCGGCGAGGTTGATGCCCTGCGGGGTGGGCGCCAGGATCGGGGTCAGCACCTGTGCCGCCTGGGAGTTGGCCTCGGCCCACGACGCGGGGATGTACTCGTCCTGGATGCCGAGCATGTGCGCGCCGAGCTGCCACGAGTGCAGGAACGCCTGGGACTGGTCGGCGGGAATCGGCACCCGCCAGGCGACCAGCTTCTGCATGACGGTCGTGGGCAGGCTGTGCCAGGTGACCATCATGTCGGCCTGGCTGATCGGGATCTGCTCGTCGGCGGCCGCGTCCCAGTGCGGCGACTGCGGCAACAGGTGCCGCACCGCGGCGTGCACCAGCCGGGTCTTGACGCAGGTCACGATCATCTCGCCGTCGGGCGCGTAGGCGTTGCGGGTGCCGATGTCGTAGCCGAGCTTGGCGGTCTTGGAGATGCGGTCCCGCATGTCCGCGCCGCCCTGGGAGTAGTAGACCGCGCGCGCCTCCTTGGGGATGACCGTGCTCATCATCCCGCTGGCCAGCCCGTACAGCAGGCCGAGGTACAGGCCGCGCCGCTGGTTGAACTCGAACGCGGTGGCCAGCTTGCCGTGGTCGGCCCAGGCCGGCAGCTGCCGCGCATGCTCCATGAAGTCCCGCAGGTCGGCCGGCAGGTCCGCCGGCAGCGGCTGGTTGTTCCTGGTCCAGGTCCGCAGCGCCGCGTTGACCCTGGCCACCTCGCCCCGCTCGAGCACCCCGGCGACCACCGGGTCGGCCTCCGGGTCCCACACCCACCTCGGGTCGGTCTCGGTGCCCGCGCCGGCCACCGAGCCCTTGGCCGACCAGGTCCACGGCACCGCCTGCGCGGGCGTCGCGACGCTCAGCGCACCGAGCGCGCCGAGGGCCCCACCCACCTTCAACACGTTGCGCCTGCTGAGATTGTCCATGCCCTCGCTCCTCTACTCTGAGTAAAGCCAAGCGCACCTGATACAGGGAAACAGATCACGGATCTGTGTATCATCTCATCATGGGCGACGGTGGTGCGCACGGTCAAGGCGGTAACCGGAGGTGATCATGGATCCCGCGTTGTCGGCTCTCATGGCTCCCGGCGCGGAGTCGGTGCTGCAACGGGCGTACACGGACGCCATCGAAGGGGTCGACGACGCCGACGAGACCAGGGCGCGGATTCTCGACGCGGCGTACGCACAGTTCTGCCGGATGGGCATCCAGCGGTCCACTGTGGAGGATGTGGCGCGCCGGGCGGGGGTGTCCCGGATCACCGTCTACCGTCGGTTCACCAACAAGGACGTTCTCGTCGAGCACGTGGTGCGGCGCGAGTTCCGCCGGTACTTCGACCAGTTCCTGATCGACATCGAACGGGCCGAGACCGTCGCCGACCGCCTGGTGCTGGGGTTCGTCAGCTCGCTGCGCGCCATCCGGAACAACCCGCTGATCGGCGGGCTGATCGACATCGAGCCGGACCCGCTGGTGGCCGCCATGATCAGCGATGACGGGCGGACCCTGGCCACCGTGCGGCAGTTCGTCGCCGGCCAGCTCCGCCGGGAGCAGCACGCGGGCAACGTGTCCGCGGACCTCGACACCGATCTGGCGGCCGAGATGATGGTCCGGATCTCCGCCTCGTTTCTGGTGATCCCCAGCCACGTCGTGGACATCGACGATGACGAGCAACTGGCCGCCATGGCGCGGCGGTTCCTGGTGCCCATGCTGGAACCGGGTGACTGACCGCTGCTCACATGTTCCTGGCCCCCGCCCTGATGGCTTCCCGGATGCGGAAGTAGGTGCCGCACCGGCAGATGTTGCGCAGACCGTCGAGGTCGGCGTCGGTGATCTCCCGGCCTTCGGCGGCGACCCTGCGGACGAGTGCCACGGCGGCCATGATCTGGCCGGGTTGGCAGTAGCCGCACTGGGCCACGTCGTGGTCGAGCCAGGCCTGCTGCATGGGATGCAGGTTCGCACCGACCGTGGCCGGAAGTCCTTCGATGGTGGTGACCTCGTCGTCCGGCCGGAGATCGCCGACCGGGATCGCGCAGGGGCTGACCGCATCGCCGTTGAGGTGGCTGGTGCACGCCTTGCAGACGCTGATGCCACAGCCGTACTTGGGTCCGGTGATGCCGAGGATGTCGCGCAGCACCCACAGCAGCCGGACGTCGTCGGCGACGGTGACGGTGACCTGCTCACCGTTGACCCGGAAAGTGTGTTCGGGCACGGAGATCTCCTTGCTCAGTCGGCGTTGGCGCGGCCGTCGGTCGGAGACTGGGGAACGGGTGGGACGGTCGGCTTGGGTTCGAAGGACAGCGTGCCGTGGTTGATCGGGAACCTGGTGGGCATCGTCCCGGTCGCCCGGCCGTAGGCGCAGGCGACGGCGGCCATCGACGCGGCGACGCCCAGTTCCCCGGCACCGCCGGGGTTCTCGGACGTGCTGGGCATCAGGATGATCTGGAGGTCCAGCGGGATGTTCCACTGCCGGGTGTAGAAGTAGTTGTCCCAGCTGGCTTCCAGGAAGTGCCCGGCGCGCAGGTGCAGGCTGGAGGTCAGGGCCAGCGCGATGCCGTCGCAGATGCAGCCCATCAGCTGCGCCTCGAGGCCGCGCGGGTTGACGACCAGGCCGACGTCCACGCCGAAGACGACCTTGGTGACGCGGGGGCCGGTCACGCCGTCGCGGATGGGCCGGTCGACGGTCTGCGGCCGGCAGTCGATCTCGACCAGTGCGGCGCTGACCGCCTTGTACTCGGCGTGGAAGGCGATGCCCTGCGCGGTGCCGACCGGCATCGCCCGGCCCCAGCCGCCGGCCCGCGCGACCGTGTCGATGACGGCCCGGGAGCGGTCGTCGCGCAGGAAGTGGTGCCGGAACCGGTAGGGGTCGCTGCCCATCCGAACGGCTAGCTGATCGACGATCAGCTCGCGGGCACAGGTGACGTCCGGCGAGTAGACGTTGCGCATGCTGCCGGTGTTGAAACCCTTGTCGCTTTCGGCAAGCAGCCGGCTGGTGAGCCCGAAGTTGTACGACATCGTCTGGCTGAGCTGGAAGAACGTCTCGGAGAATCCGATGTCGCCCACCGGAAGCCGGGCGGCCATGGCGGTGATGACCTCGCCGAGGCCGTGGCCGAGGTCGGTGGCGACGCTGGTGTGCCGCTGGTGGTAGGACAGCACGGTGCCGCCGAGGTAGGCGGCGCGCACCCGGGAGATGGCCATCGGGTGGGTGCGGCCCTGGCGGGAGTCGTCGGCGCGGTGCCACATCAGCTTGACCGGCTTACCGACCTTTTTGGACACCTCGGCGGCTTCCAGTGCGGCGTCGAAGAACAGCTTGCGGCCGAAGGAACCACCGCCTTCGGTGACGTGCACGGTGACCCGGTCGGGCGGCAGCCCGAGCCGCGCGGCGATGGACTGTTTGGCGACGATCGGGGACTTCAGCGCCGACCAGATCTCCGCGCGGTCGGCCCGCACGTCGGCGATCGCGCAGTTGGGTTCCAGCGCGCTGTTGCCGCGGAAGTAGAAGGTGAACCTGGCTTCCACGCTCGGTGCTGGTGACGGGAGCCCGAGCGGCAGCTCCGCGCGCTCGAGCTCCCGAAGCACGGATTCGTCGGACTTGCCTTCCGCGGTGCCCGGCCGCCAGGAGACCCGCAGCGCGCGCACGCCGTCGATGCACTGGCCGAACGTCTCCGCGCGCACCGCCACCCCGGTGGAGATCACCACGACATCGGTGACGCCCGGCATGGCGCGCACCTCGGCGAGGTTGGCCACCGAGCCGACCTTGCCGTTGATGGTGGGCGGGCGGCACACCATCGTCGGTTTCGCGCCCGGGATGTCGAGGTCCATCGCGAACTTCTTGGCACCGGTGACCGCGGCCAGCGCGTCGATCCGGTTGTGCGGCCGGCCGATGACGGTGAAGTTCTCCCGGGGCGTCAGCGTCACCGGCACCCGTTCGGTGCGCGTGCTCGCCGCCTTCCCGGCGAGCGCTCCGATGTGGACACCGAGGCCGGCGCGGTCGGTGACCACGCCGGCCACGAGGGTCAGGTCGGCGACCGGCGAGCCGAGCACGGTGGCGGCGGCGTCCAGCAGCCGCCGCCGGGCGATCGCGGCGGCCACCCGGATCGGGATGTACGTCGCGATCGTCGTGTTCGACCCACCGGTGAGCTGGTTGAACAACAGCTCCGGGCGGGCGTCGGCCAGGGTGACCCGCACCCGGTCCACCGGCACGGCGAGTTCTTCGGCGATCAGCATGGCCGTCGAGGTGGTGATGCCCTGCCCCACCTCGGCCCGTGGCAACGCGAACGACACGGTGCCGTCCCGGTTGACCTCGACCGAGATCAGGCCCGAGGTCGGCAGCGCGGCCACGGTCATCAGGTCGTTGAGGTCCACGATGTCCGTGATGTCCTGCGGCTGCCGGGCGTCGGCCGCCTGCGCGAGGCCGAGCTCGGCGGCGGTCACCAGGGTCGGCGCGGCGACCACGTACCCGAGGAACCGCCGCCGCCCGATGTGTTCGGCGTCCTTCATGACAGCGGATCAGCTCGGCCGGTTGCCGGTCGGGATCACGATCTTGGTCTGCTGTCCCTTGGTGAGGTAGAAGAGGATGTACCGGCGCAGCGCCTCGTCGACGGTCCAGGCGATCTCGGGCACCAGGGGCAGGGGGATGAGCCCTTCCCGGAACCGCACCAGGATCGGCCACACGGTCCTGATCGTCCCCTCCCAGAACGGTTCGCGCCGGATCTGGTCCCAACCGGCCACCTGGTCGCCGACCAGGAACCGGGCCAGCGCGTTGCACAACGGCCGGCTGATGCTGCCCGGGCTGGTCTGTTCGGCGAGCTGGCCGAGCAGGATGTCGGTCAGCTCGACGCCTTCGCGGGTCGGGCCCATGTTCGGCGGCAGGACCTGGTCCGACTGGGCGTTGGCCGCGTCCCAGGTGGCCGGGATGTACTCGTCCCTGATGCCCAGCAGGTGCGCGGTCACCTGCCACACGTGCAGGTACGCATCGCGATCGGCGGTGGGCATCGGGACGTTCCACTCGAGCATCTTGCGCATCGCGTAGGTCGGCAGGGTGTGCCAGGTGACCAGCATGTCCTCCTGGCTGATCGGGACGTCCCCCTGCCAGTGCGGCGACCGCGGCAGCAGGTGCCGCACCGCCGCGTGCACCAGCCTGGTCTTCACGGAGTTGACCATGCAGGTGCCGTCCGGACGATAGGCGTTCAGCGCTCCGACGGCGAAACCCAGAATGCTCGTCTTCGCGACCCGGTCCTCCATGTCCGCGCCACCGGCCGAGTAGTAGACCGAGCGCGCCTCCTTCGGAATCGCGGTGCTCAGCATTCCCCCACCGACACCGTTGAGCAGGTTGAGGTACAACCCCCGGCGCATGTTGAACTCCGCCGCCCGTTCCAGCTTGGTCCGCTCGGCCCACGCCGGCAGCTGTCGGTTGCGCTCGATGAAGTCCCGCAGGTCCGCCGGCAGGCCGTCGGGCAGCGGCTGGTCGTTGCGGTTCCAGTTCCACAACAGGCGGTTGACCAGGGGCACCTCGCCGCGTTCGAACAGGGCCGCGGCGATCGGGTCGGCCTCCTCGTCCCACACCCACCGCGGGTTGGCACCCACGCCGGCCCGCGCGACGGAACCACTCGCCGGCCAGGTCCACTCCAGGGCCTGTGCCGGGGCCGCCACCCCCAGCACACCGAGCGCACCGAGGGATCCGCCGGACATCAACATCCTGCGCCTGCTCAGCTCCGCCATCGCCGACTCCTCCTCGAGCCCGTCACCTCGCTGATATTATGATACATACCACGTTACTGTGTATCATCACAAGCCGTGGCCGACGGAACACTCGGCCAACTCCGGCCTGACCAGTGGCATTGCACCGAGATCGAATGACCGAGCGCAGCGGCGGGCGGTTGGTGTTTACTCCAGCCGTACCTGGCCAGCCGGGTAGCCAACTGGGGTTCAGCTCGTCAACTCATCGCTCGTCCGCGCCGGCGGCCGGGTCGGACGATCATTCGCGGAGTGAAAGGAAATTCGTGATGCAACAGGGCAAACTGCGCCGGCTGTGGCTCGCCGCGGCCGCCGCGCTCATGCTGCCGATGATGGCCACCGTCGGCTCCGGCACCGCGCACGCGACTCCGGAACAGTGCGACCGGAAGAACGCGGTGTTCCCGGCATGGCACGAACCGGCCGGTGTCGAGGTGGAACACTGGGGTCGCAAGGCCCGGGTGATGAACGACAGCATCGGCGACGAGACCAGCCACGGCGCCTTCTTCCAGGGCCGGGAGAGCGGCGACCTGATCTGGGTCGACCGCAGCATCAACAGGATTCCCGCAAGCTATCCCAAGTACATCTCCACCGCGGACGTCCAGGCCAACGGCGGCTGGAAGCAGTGCGGGCCGTTCGGCACGTCGAGCGGCGAGACCGATCACGTGACGGCGGTCGACTACGCGATCCGGGTGTGCATCCGGCCGAGCGGCCGGGACAGCAAGTGCAGTGACTCCTGGGTGATCGACGAAAGGTAGCGGCGCCGCCGGCTGCCCGGCCCACCCGGCCGGGCAGCAAGCCCCGCGCGACCCTAGAGGTCGCGGATGTGGGTCAACGACCGCAGGTTCAGTTGCCGGCGAATGTTGTTGCTCTCCAAGGCATCCACGATGGTCGCGGTGCCCACCCAGGTCGCCCCGGTCTGCTGCACGATCTGCTGGGTCGCCAAGGCCTGGCTGCCGGTGTCGATCCAGTCGTCGACCAGGAGCACCCGGTCACCCGATTTCAACAGACTCCGCTTGATGCCCAGCCGAAGGTGGCGATCCCGATAGTCCGGGGGCGTCGTCTGGAGGATCCAGGCATCGCTTGCGGCCCCCCGTTCCGGGTTCTTGCGGACCTCGACGAACCCGACCCGCAGGTGCAGTGCGACCGCGCCGCCGACGATGAAACCGCGCGATTCCAGGCCGAGCACCACGGTCGGCGGTTCCGGGGCCAGGCCGGCGAGCAACGGGCCGATGTCCCGAAGGATCTCGGGCGACCGCCACCATCCGGTGACATCGGCATACTGCGACTTGTCGGTCTTGTCGCCGAGCCAGGCGAACGCCGACCGCAACCTGTCGACCGCCCGCCGCCTCGCCGCTCCGTCCATATCGGAAGCGTGCATGAGCCTGCCTGTCGGATCAACACGGGATCGGGTTCAGTTCTTGGGACGCTTGTTCGGATTTCCCCTTCTGCGTGCGTCGCCCTTCTCTCCGCCCTTGTCTCGCCCGGCGCGAGCCTCACCCTCTTCGTGTTTTCCTTTACTGGACTTGCCGGTGCTCTGCTTCTTTCTGCGGTGCGCACGCGTGATGACCGCGTCGGACTCGGTGAGGATCCGCAGCAGTGCGGCGAGCACCGAGCCGGCGCCGTCGAACGTTCGTTGCAATGCCTGTAACCGCTGGATGATCCGGTTGTTCGTCTCCCGGATGGCCGGCTCGGCCGCGTGCGCGGCCGCCGGACCGACCAGGCCCCGGGTGGCCACGGTCGCGATCAGCCACCGGATCAGCCGCTGGACCAGATCCACCAACAGGGCCCGAACGTGCGCCCGGACCAGGGCAACGGCTTCGGCCGCGAGCAGCACCAGGACGCCGATGCCCTTCGCGGCCAGCCCGCAGGCCCGGATGGCCGACGCCTGTTCGGTGGCGAAGGCGCGGTAGGCGTCGGCGGCCTCGCCGGTCCACGTTGTCGTGTCGGCGGCCGACGCACGAGCCCACTCGTGGCCGACGTCCTCCAACGTGGCCGACGCGTCCAGCCATGCCTCGGAACAGGCCCGGATCGCGTCCGGTTGACCGGCCAGGTGATCAAGCACGTCCTGCAGCGGGCGCAGGTGATCCACCAACCACCCGGCACCGTAGGACGCCAGGATCTCGATGACGTCGGAGTCGTCGTCCAACTCGCCGATGTCCCCGCCACCAGCCGTTTCGGGATCGACCCAGCTCCCGCTCATCGCCAGTTCCGCGACGGAGGAGGCCTCCTCCTCCAGGGTGGTCGTGGCCGACGGTGCCATCAGTCCCCGACCCCCTCGCCGCTGTCCTCGATGCCCTGCTCGTTGTCCTGGTCGGTCTCGGCGTACTCGGCCGCGGCGTCCCGGACGTCGGTCGCCGCCAACAGAAGTCCCTCCGTCGCGTTCGCGATCGACCGGCTGCCCGCGTCCTGCAGCTCGTTCAGCTTCGCTGCCAGCGGGGCACCGAGCCTGCCGTATGCGGCGTCGCCGAGTTGGGCCGCGCCGATCGCTTCGAGCGCCCCGGCCAGCTCCTCCGCCAGCGCGGCCAGGCGCTCCGCATGGCCGGTCAACTCCGCGACGTCCACCCCGAACGCGGTCATGAGTGGCCCCGCCGGTTGTCGTTGGCCGGGCGGAGAATCGGCTCATCGACCCAGACCTCGTGGTCGATCGCCCGCGGTGGACGGTGCCGGGGCGCGGGATCGGGCGCGGGCGCCACCCGCGGCGCCGGTGGCACCGCCGGGGCCGGCTGGGGCGGGGGATACGGCGCCGCGGCCGGACCACGCCGGGGTGGCTGGTCGCGCGGGGCGCGCTGCTCGGGCGGCGCTTCCCCGTACCGGGCCCGCAACTGTTGCCACACCGGGGCGGCGACCGGCGCGTCCGGACCGAGCGTGGCGTGCGCCGCCTGGCGGACCCGCTCGGCGAGCCGGCCCTGCGCGCGAGCGACAACCGCCATGATCCGTCCGCCGATCTCCTGTGGACGCAACGAACCGACCCGCCCGCCGGTGGCGATGTCCAGCACCGCCCCGGTCGCGTCCACGGTCACCCTGATCGCCCCGTCCGAGGACGACTCCACCACGCGGATGGTCGCGATCTCCGCATGTAATCGCTGCAAGCGGTCGGCACCCCGGGCCAACTGGGCCCCCCAGTCCGCAAGATCGACAGCAGCTCCGCCCGGCCCGTCCATAAGCTCCCCAATGGCCTAAGAGATCGACACCACAGCAGACGCCGGCCGGAGTCGCGCCGTTCCCCGACTTTCCAGAAAGTTTGCCCGCCCGGTGTTACTGGACAGTGGCCGACCGGTGGCCGCCGGCGTGTGAGTCTGCCGATCAGGACGGGCTCCCGGGTGGAGCCTCTGGGCGGAAGGACGAGCCATGACTTTTTCCCGGTGGCGGCGATGGCTTGCCACGATGCTGTGTGTGGGACTGGCGCTGGCCGTGGTGCCCGTGGTGCCGGTCGGCGCGCAGGAGCGGGCGACGCGGGATCAGATCGCTGCCGAGGATCTGGCGCGCTGGGTGAATCCGTATGTCGGGACCAAGAAGGGGTGTTGCACCGGTCTGACGTATCCGGGTGCGGTCGCTCCGTTCGGCATGGTGCAGTGGAGTCCGGACACGGTGCTGCCCCAGGTCGGCGGCTACAACTACAACGACAACCGGATCAAGGGCTTCAGCCTCACCCACCTGTCCGGCGCGGGCTGCACGATCTACCAGGACGTGCCGTTCATCCCGTTCGCCGGTGCCGTCACGACCTCGCCGGTCACCGACCCCAACCGGTACGTCTCGACGTTCGACCGGGCCAACGAGCAGGCCAGCGCCGGAAACTACGCCGTGCGGTTCGACTCCGGGGTGTCGGTCCGGCTCACCGCGACCCAGCGCACCGGTGCCGCCGAACTGAGCTTCCCGGCCGGGTCACCGGCCGCGCTGCTGGTGAACACCGCCGGCTCGGTCAACGGGGTCTCCGACGCGTCGGTGACCATCGGCCCCGACTCGATCAGCGGCTGGGCGGTGAGCGGCGGGTTCTGCGGCTACCCGCACAACTACCGGGTGTACTTCCATGCCACGTTCGACCGGCCGTTCGCCGCGACGGGCACCTGGCAGGGCGACACCGTCTCCGGCGGAGCGCGGACCGCCACCGGCCCCCGGTCGGGCGGCTACGTGATGTTCGAGCCGGGCCAGACCGTGACCGTCCGAGTGGGACTGTCCTATGTGTCCGTCGACGGGGCGGCCCGGAACCTGGCCGGTGAGAGCGGTGCCCGCACCTTCGCCGAGCTGTCGGCCGGTGCCCGGGCGGCGTGGAACGCCCGGCTCAACCAGGTGGCGACCCGGGGCGGCACGGACGGCGAACGCACCACCTTCTACACCGCGCTCTACCACAGCCTGTTGCACCCCAACGTGTTCTCCGACGTCGATGGCCGCTACCCCGGCTTCGACAACCAGATCCACACGACCGATCCCGGGCACACCCAGTACACCAACATCTCCGGCTGGGACGTCTACCGCTCGGAGACCGCGCTGCTCGCCCTGCTGGCCCCGGCCGAGACCTCCGACATGGTCCGGTCGATGATCTCCTCCGCCGAGCAGCTCGGCTACTGGGACCGCTGGAGCGTGGCGAACTCCTCGACGAACGTGATGGTCGGCGACCCGTACCACGCCATGGTCGGCAGCGCCGTCGCCTTCGGCGCCAAGGACTTCGACCTGAAGAAGACGTTGGCGCTGATGGTGCGCGGCGCCACCCAGCCGTCGCCGGAACGGCCCGGCCTCACCGAGTTCCAGCGCCACGGGTACGTGTCCAACGGCGCGCTGGGCGTGTGGGGCGCCGGTGCCACCACGCTCGAGTACGCCAGCGCGGACTTCGCCATCGCCGACCTGGCCAGGCGGACCGGCGACACCGCGACCTGGACGGCGTTCAGCGCCCGGTCCCAGTCCTGGCAGAACGTGTTCAACCCGGCCACCGGATATCTGCAGCCGCGCAACGCCGACGGCTCGTTCCGGGCGCCGTTCGACCCGACCAACGGCGAGGGCTGGGTCGAGGGCAACGCGACGCAGTACAGCTGGATGGTGCCGCACAACGCCCGGGCCCTGATCGACGCGATGGGCGGCAACGCGACCGTGGTGCCTCGGCTGGACGAGTTCTTCGCCAAGCTCAACGCGGGTCCGGAGGCACCGCACGCGTGGCTGGGCAACGAGCCGGTCATGCACACGCCCTGGCTGTACAACTACGCCGGCGCACCGCAGCGCACGCAGCAGACCACCAGGAAGGCCATGACCGAGCTGTTCACCCCCAACCCGGACGGCCTGGCCGGCAACGACGACCTCGGCCAGATGTCGTCCTGGTACGTGTGGGCGGCGCTGGGCATGTACCCGGTGACCCCGGGCCGCGCCGAGCTCGTCGTGAACGGCCCGCTGTTCACCGAGGCGGTGATCACCCGCCCGACCGGCGTCCAGATCACCATCAGGGCAACGGGTGCCGGCACCGGCGCGCCGTACGTGCTCGGCATGAAGCTGGGCGGGGCGGCCACCACCCGCACCTGGCTGCCGGAGTCGCTGGTGGAGCGGGGCGGCCTGGTCGAGTACCGGATGTCGAGGACGCCGGCCCCGTGGGGTCAGGGCGCGGGTGACGCGCCGCCGTCGTTCCGCACCGGAGAGGCCGCGCAGCGCGGTTTCGTGCGGCCCGGCCGCAACGTGGTGCCGGCGGGCACCGCGGCCGTCGCCGAGATCGGCGTGCGGGACCTCACCGGTCCGGGTGGCGCGGTCAACTGGACCGCGGTCGCGCCGGCCGGAGTGACGGTCGAGCCGCAGTCGGGCCGGCTGGACCCGGCCCGCGGCACGCCGACCCAGCCGGTGACGGTCCGGGTCGCGCCGGGCACCCCGGCCGGGACCTACCGCATCCCGGTGACGTTCACCGCCGCGGACGGCAAGGCGTTGCCGCCCAACGCGATTCAGGTACTCGCCGACCAGCCGGGCGGGCTGCGCGAGGCGTTGTCGAACGTGGGCGTCGGTCCCGACGACAACCAGTCGGTGGCCGGGTTCGACCCGCTGTTCAGCTACTCGGCCGACGCGCTCGCGGCGGCCGGGGTGACCCCGGGGTCGACGGTGCCGGTGGACGGGCTCGCGCACCGGTGGCCCCAGGTCAAGGTGGGCGAGCCGGACAACGTGGTGGCCAAGGGCCAGACGATCGTCCTGCCCGCGGTCCCCGGCGCGACCCGCCTGGCCCTGCTGGGCAGTGCGACCGGTGGCGCGGCGCGCGGCACGCTGCGGATCACCTACACCGACGGCACCACCCAACTCGCCGACGTCGGGCTGTCGGACTGGTCGCTGTCCGGCGGCGTGCAGTTCGGGAACACGGTCGCGGTGACCACGCCGTACCGGAACTCGCTGTACGGGGTCAGCATTCCCGCGCCGGTGCACGTGCTGGCCACGGCACCCGTCGCGCTCGCGGCCGGCAAGCAGGTCCGCAGCGTGACCCTGCCGGGTGCGGTCACGGGCGGGGCGATGCACGTGTTCGCGGTCACGACCGGATGATCGGTGGTTCGGGCGGCGCGGCCGGAACTCCGCCGCGCCGCTCCCCCACCGGATCGGGTCAGACCACCGGTTCCTCGTCCTCGCCGGAGCCGATCTGGTCGTCCAGCCGCCACTTGAGCTGGAACTCGATCTCCTCCTCGCCGTCGCCGCGCTCGTGCTCGACGGAGAACTGCGCCCGAGCCGGCACCCGGATGCGCTCACCCGCGATCTGGATCCGGAAGGCGGTCTCCGACTCAAGCGCGTCGGCAAGCCGCCGCAGCTTCGCCACCACCGCTTCCGTGGAGTAGAACCGCTCGATGTCTCGTTCTGCTTTGGACACAGGACCTCCAGTCAGTCGCGGGCGGGGCGGGTGGTGGTGCGCAGGGTTTCCTGGGCGACGAGCACGCCGCCGACGAAGGCTACGGGCATGACGATGATGGCGGCGAACGGGATGGCGCTCAGCAGGGTCGTGGGTGTGCCGAGGCCGACGGCAAGGGCACGTCGGGTGCTCAGCAGTTCCCGGCGTTGCTTGAGGTTGCGGCCCCGGCGGTAGAACGAGACCGCGACCAGTTCCAGGGCGAGGAACCACGCGGTGACCAGGACCAGCAGGACCGGTACGACGGTCTGGCCGAGCACCGGGATGAATCCGGCGAGCAGCAACGGGATGGTGAACATCAAGGACCGCAGGACCAGGAGCAGCCCGTCGCGCAGGCCCCAGCCAAGCAGCCGCCACCAGGGCAGTTGGGCCTCGCTGGGGGCGGCGCCGAGGTCGTCCTCCACCTTCTCGGCGATGTGTTCGTAGAAGGGACCGCCGATGGCCACGGTCAGCGCGGTGAAGCTGATCAAAGCGATGGCCAGCACGCCACCGAACAGGGCGACGCCGACGGCGCCGCGAACCGTTGTCCGCCAGCCCGGCGACCAGCCGTCGGCGAACGGCGTGGCCAGCGCCGCCAACTCGTCGATCCAGTACACCAGTGCGATCATCCCGCCGAGCAGCAGCAGCGCGGTCAGCAGGGCGGGTGCCACGCCGATCAGCAGCAGGCGCGGGGAGCGCACCAGCAGGCCCGCACCTCGTCCGAACAGTCGAATGCCGGTCACGAAATCACGCACGGACTACTTCTACCAGTGCGCGATGCGTCAGCCCGTCAGCCTGCGGGCGTGGCGGAATTTCGCGTGGCTAGGGCGGCGGTATAGGGACGGCCGGGAGCATCGCGGTGACGCGCATCCCGACCTACCAGAGGTGATCACCGTGGACGTGCCGGAGGACGGGGTGAGTCGGGCCGCGCTGGTGCGGGAGGTGGCCAGGATCGTCGGTGTGGAGCCGGGAGCGATCTCCGGGCGGGAGGACCTCGTGCGGCTCGGCGTCGGGTCGGTGGACCTGATGAGACTGGTCAACGCCTTGCGGATGCGGGGATTGCCGGTGACGTTCGCCGAACTGGCCGCGGAGCCGACGATCGACGGCTGGTGTGGACGGCTCCGGACGCTGGCCCGGACCCACCCCTACTGGCGCGCGGCAAGCTGACCGTCGGTCGTCGCGCACGCACCCTTGGCGAGTTGATGAAGGGTTACGGGGTAATGGTCGGCGGGGCCAAGACTGTGAGCACGTTACCGCTGGAAATGGGCGGTCCGATCTCGCGGAGGTGGTAAATGCTTGGACGTCCCGATCGGCGCGGGAAGGCGGTCGCGTCCGCACTGGTGCTCAGTCTTCTGGTGCTGATCCCAGCGGAAGCGAACGCGCGATTACCCGAAATGAGCGCCGCCAAACAGCTGAGCATGGTGCGGCTCAACCAGATTCAGGTGGTCGGCTCGCACAACAGCTTCCACCTCGAGGTGACGCCGGAGGAGAAGGTGATCCGCCAGGCGGCGTCGCCGGAGACCGAGATGGAGCTGGAGTACACCGCATCCAAGATCACCGAGCAGCTCGGGTCGCAGAAGGTGCGCCAGCTCGAGTTCGACGTGTACGCCGACCCGAACGGCGGCCTGTACGCCAACCCGCTGCTGCGCCAACTGGCCGGCCTCGGGCCGTACGAGCAGGCCATGCAGCTTCCCGGGACGAAGGTGCTGCACGCCCAGGACATCGACTACTACACCCGGTGCCTCACGCTGATCGCGTGCCTGCGCGAGGTGAAGGCCTGGTCGGACCGCAACCCGTGGCACATCACGATCGCCATCATGCTCGAGTTCTCCGACGAGCCGCTGACCCGGCCCGGCGACCCCAACCCGGTCCCGGGCACCGTCATCCCGCTGGAGTGGACCCGGAGCCGGATGCTGGCCCTTGAGCAGGAGATCCTCAGCGTGTTCCCGCGCAATCGGCTGGTGACCCCGGACAGTGTGCGCCGGCCCGGCATGACGCTCGAGAAGTCGCTGCAGACCTACGGCTGGCCGCTGGTCGACCAGACCCGCGGCAAGATCCTGCTCATGATGGACCAGGGCGGCAAGTACCGCGACGCCTACATCCAGGGAAACCCGAGCCTGGAAGGACGGCTGCTGTTCACCAACAGCTTCCCGGGTCAGCCGGACGCGGCGTTCATGAAGCGGTACACCTGGGACGCCGGTGGCGTCGCGGAGATCACCAACCTGGTCCGCAGCGGGTACATGGTGCGCACCAGGGCGGACGCGAACACCGTGCAGGCCAGGAACAACGACACCACCGACCGGGACATCGCGTTCGCGACCGGAGCACAGTGGGTGAGCACCGACTACCCGGCTCCCGGTATGGCCGCCCGATTCGGCAGTCTCTACTACGTCGCCATTCCCGGCGGAACGATCGCCCGCTGCAACCCACTCACCTCGAGGCCGGGTTGTGACAGCAGGCTACTCGAACCGATCCGGAAGACGTCGTGACAACCCGGTAGTTCTCTCCCCCACCGGCGGCGCCGGTCTCCCCACCAGGAGACCGGCGCCTTCCACGCATGTGTGTTCTTTCCGGGCAAGGGTGTTCGGAGCCATGGAGAGTTCTACTGTGGACAGACAGACGTGCACCCGGCCGCCCGTTGGCTGTGGGCAGCCGGGTGCGCGCCTGGTCGAGAACTCAGGCGGCCGCCCGCGCGGACCGGGGGTCGGGCGGGTCGAGCAGGGCCAGCAGCACCTCGCCGTCGGCCCGACCGCTTTCCCCGTCCCAGAATCGGCACGTGGTGTCGATGAGCAGGATCGGCCGGCGCACCGTGCTCTCGGTGAACGAGGCGAGGGCGACCTCACCGAAGAACGCCGACGAGTCGACCGGCGACCGGAACGCGCTGTTCAGCCGCACCACGTGCAGGTCCGGCACCTGGCCGGCCCAGTAGTCACCGGTGGCCCAGCCTTCGAGCTCGGGTACCGACCGCTCCTTGATGGAACTGGCGATCAGGAAGCGAACGAGCTGCTCGTAGCAGATGCCGAACTCCGCCCCACCGAGCATTCCGGTGTCCACAGTAGACCTCTCCTGGATCCGGAACTCGCCCCGCCCGACCGCCATCCCGTTGCGCGTGGTCACCGTGGCCCAGGTCAGGTAGTGGTACGGATCCCGGTACGGGCGCAGGACTTTGGCCAGCAGTTGCCGATCGTCGTCGACTTGCGACCGCGCCGCGGTGTCGGTCAGCCGCAGGATGGATCCGGTCATTTCCCCAGCCTCTCTGGAGCATGTCGCTGGATTGCCCGTCATCGTCCCCTCGAGAATATTGCTCCGCCCGCCATCCCCTGGTAACTAACGGGAATCCGTGGTCCGGGCCAGCCGCAGCAGCTCGTCGAGCAGGCCGGCCGCCTTGAGCCGGCGCAACGGCACGGAGGCCAGCGCCCGGCGGATCTCCTCCGCGCGACCGTCCAGATCGTCGTCAGTGACCGCGTCCGGGCCCAGGCAGGTCAACAGATGCGCCGCCAGCGCACCCGGGGTCGGATAGTCGAACACCAGCGTGGCCGGCAGCCGCAGCCCGGTGGTCGCGTCGAGCCGGTTCCGCAGCTCCACGCCGGCCAGCGAGTCGAAGCCGAGCTCGGTGAAGTCGTCGTCGGGCCCGACCGTCTCCGGCGTGATGTGGCCAAGCACCGCGCCGACGTGCAGGCGGACCAGTTCCAGCAGCCGGCGGCGCTGCTCGGCTTCGGGCAGACCGGCGAGTCGTCTGGCCCACGGCAGGGTGGCGGCCGCCGGTTCCGGACGGGCCGGGCTGCGCACCAGACCACGGAAGATCGACGGGACCATGCCCGATGCGGCCAGCACCCGCAGCGCGGCGGTGTCCAACCGGCCCGGTGCCACGAACGACATGTTCGCCTTCACCGCGGCGTCGAACAGGGCGAAGCCACGCTCGGCGGAGATGGCACCGATCCCGCTCTGGTTCGCCCTGGCCGAATCGAGCTCACCGGGCCGGCCGGACACCGCGCGGGCGTCCCGCCACCGGCCGAAGGTGAGGGACGTCGCCGGCAGGCCGCGGGCGCGCCGGTAGGCGACCAGAGCGGGCAGGAACGCGTTGGCCGCGGCGAAGTTGCCCTGTCCGGCCGTGCCGAGCGCCCCGGCGGCCGAGGAGTACAGCAGGAACATGGACAGCTCGAGCCCGCTGGTGAGCTCGTGCAGGTGCCACGCCGCGTCCACCTTGGGCCGCAGCACGGTGTCCAGCCGCAGCGGGGTGAGGGATTCGATGATTCCGTCGTCGAGCACACCGGCGGCGTGCACCACCCCGGTCAGCGGGTGCGCCGCGGGAATCGAGGCGAGCAGCCGCAGCACGGCGTCCCGGTCGGCGACGTCACAGGCGGCGAACCGGACCCGGGCGCCGCGCGCGGTCAGGTCCGCGGCCAGTTCCTGCGCACCCTCGGCGTGCGCCCCGCGCCGGCTGACCAGCAGCAGGTGCCGGGCGCCGTACCGGGTGACCAGATGCCGGCTGAGCAGCCGGCCGAGCGCGCCGGTGGCTCCGGTGACCAGCACCGTGCCGTCCGGGCGCAGCAGGTCGGCAGCGGTTCCGTCGTCGGTCCCGGGAATCTCGGTGCGCACCAGCCTCGGCGTCTTGAGCCGGCCTTCGCGCACCGCGAGCTGCGGCTCACCGCTGGCCACGGCCGCCGGGACGGCCCGCCGGGACACGTCCCAGCCGTCCAGGTCGATGAGCACGAACCGGTCCGGGTTCTCCGACTGGGCCGAGCGAAGCAGGCCCCACACCGGAACCTGGGTCAGGTCGAGCTGGTCGTCCTCGTCCGCGACCACCGCGCCGGTGGTCACCACGACCAGCCGCGCCGAGGCGAGCCGAGCGTCGGCGACGAACGCCTGCACCTCGGCCAGCACCCGGGCCAGGGTCTCCCGGGTACCGGCCACCACCTCCCCGCGACCCGGCGGGCAGGCCAGCAGCACGACCTGGGGCACCGCGTTGCTCCAGGTGATCGCATCGGACAGCGCGCGCAGATCCGGGTAGCTGTCCACCCGGACGCCCTTGACGGTCAGGGTTTCCCGCGTGACGGCGGCCGATCCCACCACGGCCCACCGGTCCGGCGTCGCGGCTCGAACGGTGCCGGCCGGGACGTCCACCCAGTTCAAGCCGAACAGCGACTCGTCGTGCGTGGCCCGGGCGTCGGCAAGCTGTTCGGTGGAGATCGGCCGCAACGTGACGGACTCGACCGTGGCGACGGGGAAACCACCCGGGTCGGTGATGGCCACCCGCACCGCGTGCGGGCCGATCCGGGCCAGGTGCACCCGCAGTTCGGACCCGCCGCAGGCGTGCAGTCGCATTCCCTTCCAGGAGAAGGGAAGACGCAGCCGGCCGGTGTACTTGTCGTCGTCGAGCACGCGCAGCAGCTCGGGGTGCAACGCGGCGTCCAGCACGGCCGGATGCAGGCCGAACCCGGCGGTGTCGGCATCGGGCGGCTGCGCCACCTCGGCGTAGACGTCCTCGCCGAACCGCCAGGCCTGGCGCAGGCCCTGGAAGACCGGCCCGTAGCCGTACCCCTGCTCGGACAGCCGCGGGTAGGCGTCGGCCAGGTCGATGGCGCTCGCTCCGGCCGGTGGCCAGGTCCCGAGCCCGGCGGGTGCCCCGGCCGGCTCCGGCTCCGGCGCCACCACCCCGGTGGCGTGCAGGGTCCACGGCGGGTCGCCGGCCACCCCGGCGGCGTTGTCCGGTCGCGAGTGGATGGTGACCGGGCGCCGGGCGGACTCGGCCGGCGCACCGATGATCAACTGCAGCTGGACGGCGGTGTGCTCGGGCACGGCCAGCGGCGCCTCCATGGTGAGCTCGGCGAGGTACCCGCAGCCGAGCCGGGCGCCGGCGTGCACGGCCAGCTCGGCGTAGGCGGCCCCGGCAAGCAGCACGGTGTCGTTGATCAGGTGGTCGGCCAGCCAGGGATGGGTACGCAGCGCCAACCGGCTGGTGAACACGATGTCGCCGTCGGCCGACTCCGCCGGACCGAGCAGCGGGTGGTCCGCGGCCGGATCGATGGCTGCCGGCGGTGCCGGCTCGGTCTCGACGACCGGGGCGCCGGCCGCGGCGGTCCCGCCGGCCAGCGCGATCAGCTCGGCCAGCAGGTGGTCGGCCAGCGCACCGGGTGACGGATGGTCGAACGCCACGGTGGCCGGCAGGCGCAGGCCGGTGGCCCCGTTCAACCGGTTGCGCAGCTCGACCCCGGTCAGCGAGTCCAGACCCAGCGCGGTGAACGCCCGGTCGGCGTCGATGGTCGCCGGGGTGCCGTGGCCGAGCACGGTGGCCACGGCGGTGTGCACCAACTCCCGCACGGCGCGGTCGCGCTCGTCCGGCGGCAGGTTCGCCGTGCGCACCGCCCAGGCCGGCGCGGACGCCGCGGCACCCGCCGCCACGGTGCGCCGGCTGGACACCTTGACCAGACCGCGGAAGATCGCCGGCAGCAGCCCGGAGGCGGCCTGGGTGCGCAGCGCGGCGAGGTCGAGGCGGGCCGGCACGACCACCGGCTGGTCGACGGTCAACGCGGTGTCGAACAGGGCAAGGCCCTGATCCTGGCGCAGCCGGGCCAGGCCGCTGCGGTTCCAGCGCGCCAGGTTCGCCTCGTCCAGGCCGCCGGCCATGCCGCCGGACTGGGCCCACAGGCTCCACGCGAGGGAGGTTGCCGGCAGGGCCAGGGCGCGCCGGTGGTGGGCGAGGGCGTCCAGGAACGCGTTGCCCGCGGCGTAGTTCGCCTGGCCCGCCATGCCGGCGGTGCCGACGATCGAGGAGAACAGCACGAACGCCGACAGCGGCAGATCCCTGGTGAGCTCGTGCAGGTTCCACGCGCCGTCCACCTTGGGCCGCAACACCGTGTCGAGCTGTTGCGGGGTCAGCGATTCGATGGTCGCGTCGTCGAGCACGCCCGCGGTGTGCACCACCGCGGTGAGCGGATGGTCGGCCGGCACGGTGTCGAGCAGGCCGGCGAGCGCGGCCCGGTCGGCCACGTCGCAGGCGGCCACGCGCACCCGCGCCCCGAGGCCGGTCAGCTCGGCGACCAGCTCGCCGGCGCCGGTGGCGGCCATGCCCTGCCGGCTGGTCAGCATCAGGTGGCGCACGCCGTGCTCGGTGACCAGATGGCGGGCGAGCAGCGCGCCGAGCGCGCCGGTCGCACCGGTGACCAGCACCGTGCCCGCCGGATCGAACGGGCCGCCGGACGCACCGGTGGCCACGGACATCCGGCGCAGCCGCGGCGCGTGCGCGGTTCCGCCGCGCAGCGCGAGCTGCGGCTCGCCGGTGGCCACGGCGGCCGGCAGGGCGGCGAGCGAGGACGCCCGCGGGTCGACGTCGATCAGCGTCAACCGGTCGGGATGCTCCGACTGGGCGGTGCGCACCAGGCCCCACAGCGATCCGCCCGCGACGTCCGGCACGCTCTCCTGGGCGCTGCGCACCAATCCCCAGATCGAGTCGGCCGCGAGGTCGGGCACGTCCTGCTCGTCGGTGTGCGCCGCGACCGCGCCGCTGGTCAGCACCACCAGGCGGGCGGCGGCGAACCGGTCGTCGGCGAGCCAGCGCTGAACCAGGTCGAGCACCCGGTGCGCCAGCGCATGCGTCGCCGCGGGGACATCCACGGAGCCACCGGCGAGCTGTGCCGGACCCGAGACCGGCGCGATGACCACGTCCGGCACCTGCCCGGTGGTCTCGACCGCCGCGCCGAGCGCGGCCAGGTCGGCGTACCGGTCGAGATCCAGTGCCGCCGCGACAGCGTGGACATCCGCGCCGACGCAGGCCAGCCGGCCGGCTGCCGCGGCGGTCTGCACCGGCACCCAGTCCACCCGGTACAACGAGTCGTCCGGCCGCGCGGCCGCGGCAAGCTGGTCGGGGCCGATCGACCGCAGCGCCAACGAGTCGATCGACGCGACCGGACGGCCGGTGCCGTCGGCGACGGTCATGGCCACCCCGGTGTGCCCGGCCGGCGACCAGCGCACCCGCAGCTCGGTGGCACCCGTGGCGTACAACGAGATCCCGGTCCAGGCGAACGGCAGCGCGATACCGCCGTCGACGTCCCCGCCGAGGCCGGCGTCGAGCAGCAGCGGGTGCTGCGCCGCGTCCAGCAACGCCGGATGGATGCCGAACCGGCTCACCTCGGCGCCGTCCGGATCGCCGGGCAGCGTGACCTCCGCGTAGATGTCCGCGCCGCGCCGCCAGGCCGCCCGCAGCCCGCGGAACCCCGGCCCGTAGTCGTAGCCGAGGCCGGCCAGCCGCTCATAGCCGCCGTCGAGGTCGATCGGCGACGCGCCGGGCGGCGGCCATTCCCGAAGCTCCGCCCCGGTTCCCGGCTCGCTCTCGGTGAGCAGCCCGGTGGCGTTCCTGGTCCAGCCCTGCGCGGCCTCGTCGTCATCGGGTCGCGAGTAGACGGACAGGACGCGGTCGCCCGCCGCGTCCGGCCCAGCCACGACCAGCTGCACCTGCACCGCGCCGTGCTCGGGCAGGATCACCGGCGCTTCCAGGGTCAGCTCGGCCACCCGGTCCAGACCGACCTGGTCGCCGGCCAGGACGGCCATGTCGACCAGTGCGGTGCCGGGCAGCAGGACGGTGCCGGCGATCGCGTGGTCGGCGAGCCACGGATACGCGTGCCGGGACAGCAGGCCGGTGAACAACATCCCGTCGTCACCGGCGAGGCTGACCGCGGCGCCGAGCAGCGGGTGGTTGGCGCTGCCCAGGCCGAGACCGGACGCGTCCCCGCCGGCCGCCGTGCCGTCCAGCCAGAAGCGGCGGCGCTGGAACGCATAGGTGGGCAGCTCGACCCGGACGGCACCGGGGAAGTACTCGGTCCACTGTGGATCGAAGCCGCGGGTGAAGGCGTGGGCCAGGGCGGTGGCCACCGAGTGGGCGTCCGAGCGGTCGCCGCGCAGCAGGGGGACCAGCACCTGATCGGTCCCGGCCAGGCAGTCCTGGGCCATGGCGGTGAGCACACCGTCCGGGCCGAGTTCGAGGAAGGTGCGCACCCCGTGCTCCGCGAGGAGGCGGACCCCGTCGAGGAACCGGACCGGCCGGCGGATGTGCTGGGCCAGGTAGTCCGGCGAGATCGGCTCCGCACCGGTGATCAGGTCGCCGGTGAGGTTGGACACGATCGGGATGCGCGGCGGATGGTAGGTCACCCCGGCGGCCACCGCGTGGAACTGCTCCGCGGCCCGGTCCATGTGCGGGGAGTGGAAAGCGTGGCTGACCCGCAGCCGCTTGGTCTTGCGCCCCCGCTCCCGCCAGGCGCAGGCGATCCGCTCGGCGTCCGCCGCGTCACCGGAGATGACCGTCGCCCGCGGACCGTTGAGCGCGGCGATGGCGACCCGGCCCTCCGCACCGCGCAACGACTCCAGCACCTCGTCCTCGCCGGCCTGGATGGCGATCATGGCGCCGCCCTCCGGCGCCGCCTGCATCACCCGGCCACGGGCGACGACCAGCGCGCAGGCGTCCTCGAGGGACAGCACGCCGGCGACCTGAGCCGCGGCCAACTCGCCGACGGAGTGGCCGAGCAGGAGGTCCGGCCGCACGCCGTGGTGCTCGAGCAGCCGGAACAGCGCCACCTCGACGGCGAACAACGCCACCTGGGCGAACTCCGTCCGGTCGAGCAGGTCGGCGAGCCGGGAGTCCGCAGGCGCGAACAGGACGTCCGACAGCGGCCAGTCCAGCTGATCGTCCACATGGGACATCACGGCGTCCAGCGCCGCGGCGTACACCGGGTCCGCCTTGTACAGTTCGGCGCTCATGCCGAGCCGCTGGCTGCCCTGCCCGGTGAACAGGAACGCGACGCGACCGGAGCCGCCCGCGCTGCCGCGGACCACGCCGGGCGCGTCCGGGTCGCCGCAGGCGAGCGCGGCGAGTCCCCGGATCAGGTCGGTCCGGTCCTCGCCGAGGATGACCGCGCGCTCGGCCAGCGCGGACCGGCAGGTGGCCAGCGAGTACCCGACGTCGGCCGGATCCGGCTCGCCCTGCCCGGTGGTCAGGTGCTCGTGCAGCCGGTGCGCCTGGGCGCGCAGGGCATCGGCGGTCGCGGCCGAGAGCACCCAGGGCAGCACGCCCGCACTGCCGTGCGTGGAGATGGTGTCGTCCTCCGGAACGGCGTCCGGCTCGGCCAGAATGACGTGCGCGTTCGTGCCGCTGATGCCGAACGAGGACACCCCCGCCCGGCGCGGCCGGCCGTCGGTGCGCCGCCAGTCGACCGGCTCGGTCAGCAGCGCCACGTTGCCCCGCGACCAGTCCACGTGCTCGGTCGGCCGGTCCACGTGCAGGGTGCGCGGCAGCAGGCCGTTGCGCATGGCGGTGACCATCTTGATGACGCCGCCGATCCCGGCCGCGGCCTGGCTGTGGCCGATGTTCGACTTCAGCGATCCGAGCCACAGTGGCCGGTCGGCGGGCCGGTCCTGCCCATAGCTGGCCAGGATCGCCTCAGCCTCGATCGGATCGCCGAGCGCGGTGCCGGTGCCGTGCGCCTCGACGGCGTCGACGTCCGCCGCGGACAGCCCGGCACTGTGCAGCGCCGCCCGGATGACCCGCTCCTGCGAGCGGCCGTTCGGTGCGGTGAGCCCGTTGCTCGCACCGTCGGAGTTGACCGCGGAACCGCACACGACCGCGAGCACCGGGTGGCCGCCCGCCACCGCGTCGGACAGCCGTTCCAGCAGCACCAGGCCAGCGCCCTCGGCCCAGGCCGTGCCGTTGGCCGCGTCGGCGAACGCCTTGCACCGGCCGTCCGGCGACAGCCCGCGCTGCCTGCTGAACTCCAGGAACATGCCGGGCGTGGACATCACCGTCACCCCGCCGGCAAGGGCCAGCGTGCACTCGCCGTTCCGCAACGCCTGCGCCGCGAGGTGCAGCGCCACCAGCGACGACGAGCAGGCCGTGTCCACGGTGACGGCCGGCCCCTCCAGCCCGAAGGCATACGCGATTCGGCCGGACATCACGCTCGGCGTGGTGCCGGTCAGCAGGTGCCCGTCGAGTCCCTCGGCCGGCTGGTGCAGCCGCGGCCCGTAGTCCAGCGCGGTGGCACCGACGAACACCCCGCCCCGCTGGCCACGCACCGAACCGGGGGCGATGCCGGCCCGTTCGAACGCCTCCCACGCCACCTCGAGCAGCAGCCGCTGCTGCGGGTCCATGGCGGCGGCCTCGCGCGGGCTGATGCCGAAGAACTCCGGGTCGAACTCGTCGGCCTGGTAAAGGAAACCTCCGGTCCGCACGTAGGACTTGCCGGGCTGGGCCGGATCCGGGTCGTAGAGCCCCTCGACGTCCCAACCCCGGTTGGTCGGCAGCCCGCCGATCGCGTCGGAGCCGGACGACACCAGGCGCCACAGGTCCTCCGGTGACGCCACCCCGCCCGGATAGCGGCAGGCCATGCCGACGATCGCGATCGGCTCGTCGTGGGAACGGTTCGACTCCCGCACGGTCACCGTTGCCGGCGCCGGCTCGCCGGCCAACCCGGTCAGATGGTCGGCAAGGGCGGCCGGGGTCGGATGGCTGTAGAGCGCGGCCGAGGGCAGCGGCAGGCCGGTCGCCTCGGTGAGCCGGTCGCGCAACTCGACCAGGGTCAGCGAGTCGAATCCCAGGTCCTTGAACGTCTTGCCGGCGTCCACGGTCGCCGAGGTGGCATGGCCGAGCACGGTGGCGACGCTGATCCTGGTCAGCTCCAGCATCGAGGCGGGGGTCGGACGCTCGGTCGGGGCCTCGGCCACCGCCCTGACCACCGCACTGTCCACAGTGGCCGGCGCGGTCGCGGGTCGCCCGGCATCCGGCCAGTACCGTGTGCGCTGGAACGGGTAGGTCGGCAGGGTCACGCGCCGCCCGCCGTGCTCACCGATGACCCGCGCCCAGTCCACGGCGGCACCGTCGCAGTGTGCCCGGGCCAGCGCCGCGATCAGCGTGCGGACCTCCGGACGGTCCTTGCGCAGCACCGAGGCGTGCACGGTCACACCCGGGTCGTCGAGGCATTCCCGGGCCATGGCGGTGAGCACCCCGTCCGGGCCGAGCTCGACGAACCGGGTGACGCCGAGCTCACGCAGGCGGCGGATGCCGTCGTGGAACCGCACGGTGGCGCGAATGTGCCGGGCCCAGTAGTCGGGCGAGGCCAACTGCGCGGCGTGGGCCGGCTCGCCGGTGACGTTGGAGATCACCGGGAGGTCCGGGGCGTGGAAGGTGAGCGTGCCGGCCACGGCCCGGAAGTCGGCCAGCACGTCGTCCATGTGCGGCGAGTGGAACGCGTGGCTGACCCGCAGCCGCTTGGTCCGGTGCCCGAGCGCCTGCCAGTGCGCGGCGACCGCAAGCACGGCGTCCTCGTCGCCGGAGACCACGGTGGACGCCGGCCCGTTGACCGCCGCGATCGCGACCCGGTCGGCGTGGCCGGCCAGCGACTTGTGCACCTCGACCTCGCCGGCCCCGATGGCGACCATCGCACCGCCGGACCGCGCGGCCTGCATCAACCGGCCGCGCGCGGCCACCAGGGCACCCGCGTCCGGCAGCGACAGCACCCCGGCGGCGTGCGCCGCGGCCAGTTCGCCGATGGAGTGGCCGATCAGGTAGTCCGGTGCGAGGCCGAGCCCGCGCACGAACCGGTACAGCGCGACCTCGACGGCGAACAGGGCAACCTGGGTGTACGCGGTCTGATCCAGAATGCCGGCACCGTCATCGGCGAACATCACCTCGCGCACCGGATGCTCCAGGTGCGGGTCGAGGTGGGCGCACACCTCGTCCAGCGCCGCCGCGAACGCCCCGAATGCCTGGTAAAGCTCGCGGCCCATGCCGATCCGTTGGCTGCCCTGGCCGCTGAACAGCAGCGCGAGCTTGCCGTCCCGGACCGTGCCGAGGACGGGGCCGGGACCGGCCGCACCGTCGGCGAGCGCACCGAGCCCGGCCAGCAACTCCGCCCGGTCCGCGGCCGGCAGCACCGCGCGGTGCTCGAACACGCTGCGGGTGGTCGCCAGCGAGGTCGCCACGTCCGCGATCGCCAGGTCCGGATCGGCCACCAGGTGGTCGCGCAGCCGCGCGGCCTGGGCGCGCACGGCGACGGCGGTCCGGCCGGACAGGACGAACGGCATCGGCACGGTGCTGCCGATCTGTCCACTGTGGACGATACTGTCGGCACGCGGGCCCTCGGCGAGGACGATGTGGCAGTTGGTCCCGCCCATCCCGAACGAGCTGACCCCGGCCAGCAGCGGCTCCCGGTCGCGCGGCCATGGCCCGAGCCGGTCCTGCACCCGCAGTCCCAGTTCGTCGAGCGGAATCTCCGGGTTGGGTGTCTGGAAGTTCAGGCTCGGCGGGATGGTGCGGTGGCGGATGCACAGCGCCGCCTTGATCAGGCCGGCGATGCCGGCGGCACCCTCGAGGTGGCCGACATTGGTCTTGGCCGAACCGACCAGCAGGGGCGAGTCCGGTGCGCGGCCGGCGCCGAGTTCGCCGCCGAGCGCGCTCGCCTCGATCGGGTCGCCCACACTGGTTCCGGATCCGTGCAGCTCCACGTACTGCACGTCGGCGGTCCGCACCCCGGCCCGGTGATAGGCCAGCCGGAGCACCTCTCGTTGCGCCGCCGCGCTCGGCACGGTCAGACCCTCGGTCGCGCCGTCGTTGTTCACCGCGCTGCCCCGGATCACGCAGTAGATCGGATCGCCGTCCGCGACGGCCGCGGCCAGCGGCTTGAGCAGCACCACTCCCCCGCCCTCGCCGCGCACGTAGCCGTTGGCCCGGGCGTCGAACGTGTAGCAGCGGCCGTCCGGGGACAACCCACCGAACGCGGCGGCCTTCACGGCGCTCTCCGGCACCAGGTTGAGGTTCACGGCGCCGGCGATGGCGAGACCGGCCTCGCCGCGCCGCAGGCACTCGGCCGCGGCGTGCACCGCGACCAGAGCCGACGACTGTCCGGAGTCGACCGCCGCGCTGGGACCGTGCAGGCTCAGCGTGTAGGAGACCCGGTTGGCGATCAGGCTGCGATGCAGCCCGGTCAGCGTGTGTGCCGAGATGGCCCCGGCGCCTTGCCGGTGCCACAGCGCCGCGTAGTCGTCGGCGATCGCGCCGACGAACACGGCGGTCCGGCTGCCGGCCAGCTCGGCCGGCACGATTCCGGCGTCCTCCAAGGCTTCCCAGGACAGCTCGAGCATCAACCGCTGCTGTGGATCCATGGCCAGCGCCTCGCGCGGCGAGATCCCGAAGAAGCCGGGGTCGAACCGGTCGACCCCGTCCAGGAACGCGCCGTACCGGATCTTCGCGAGGTCCGCCGGTGCGATGTCCGCGCCGCGCAGTGCCTCGACGTCCCAGCGGTCCGCGGGAACCTCGGTGACGGCGCAGGTTCCGGTGGTGAGCAACCGCCAGTACGCCGCGGGACCGTCCGCCATGGGCAGCCGGCAGGCCAACCCGATGATCGCGACGGCGCCCTCGTCCGGCCGGTCGTGTCGGCGTCGGGAACTGTCCGTCATGATGGTCACCGCCTCACTCGGCTACTCAGCGCTCGCCGCACCAGACCGTCCGCGTCCAGCACGTCGATCTGGTCGGTGTCGTCGGGGGTGGTTTCGGCCTGCGCCACCGGATCGCGGGAACCCGCCAGCCGCAGCAGCGTGTCCAGGACGCCGGCCGCCCGCAGCCGGGCGATCGGCACCGTGGCGAGTGCCCGCCGGATCTCCCGGTCACCCGCGGCCGCGGGCGGGTCCGGCCGGTTCCCCGGCACCAGGCCGGTACGCAGGTACCGGACCAGCGCATCGGGCGTGGGGTAGTCGAAGACGAGGGTGGCCGGCAGGCGCAGCCCGGTCGCGGCGCCGAGGCGGTTGCGCAGCTCGACCCCGGTCAACGAGTCGAAGCCGACGTCGGCGAAGGCCCGGTCCGCGGCGATCGCCCGGCTGCCGCCGCGCCCGAGGACGGCGGCGGCGAGCGTACCGACCAGGTCGAGCAGCAGCAGGTCCTGATCGGAAGCGGACAGCGCGGCGAGCCGGTCGCGCAGCGCGGCGGACGCCCCGGCGCCTGCGGATCCGGCCGTACGGCGGACCCGGACCAGTTCGCGCAGCATCGGCGGCACGGGTGTGCCGCGAGCCTGCAGTCCGGCGACGTCCAGCCGCATCGGCACCAGCAGCGCCAGGTCCAGTCCGACAGTGGCGTCGAACAGCGCCATTCCGTCCGGTGTGGACAGTGGGCGCACGCCGGCCCGGCTCATCCGGGCCAGGTCGGTGGCATCCAGGTGGCCGGTCATCCCGCTGGCCTGTGCCCACAGCCCCCAGGCCAGTGCGGTGGCCGGCAGCCCGTGAGCCCGGCGGTGCTGGGCCAGGGCGTCCAGCGCGGCGTTGGCCGCGGCGTAGTTGGCCTGCCCGGCCGTGCCGAGGATGCCGGCGGCGGAGGAGAACAGCGCGAACATCCGCAGTTCCAGGTGCCGGGTCAGCTCGTGCAGGTTGATCGCCGCGTCCACCTTGGGTCGCAGCACGGTGTGCACCTGTTCGGGCGTCAGCGACTCGACCGTGGCGTCGTCGAGCACACCGGCGGCGTGCACCACCCCGGTCAGCGGCACCGGCAGCCCGTCAAGCAACTGCGCAAGGGCCGTCCGGTCGGCGGCGTCGCATGCGGCGATCGTGACGTGGGCGCCGAGGGCGGTCAACTCGTCGCGCAACTGCTCGGCGCCCTCGGCGGCCAGGCCCCGGCGACTGGTCAGCACCAGGTGCCGGATCCCGTGGCCGGTCACCAGATGCCGGGCCAGCACGGCACCGAGCACCCCGGTACCACCGGTCAGCAGCACGGTTCCCTCTTTATCCACAGTGGACAGTTGGGTGCTCGGCGGGATGGCGGTGCGGGTGAGCCGGGGGACGTGCAGTTGTCCGGAGTGCAGGGCGAGCTGTGGTTCGGTCGCGCGCAGGGCGGTGCCGACGGCGGCCAGGGTCGTGGGGTGCGTGTCGAGGTCGAGCAGGGTGAACCGGTGTGGGTGTTCGGTTTGGGCGGTGCGGAGGAGGCCCCAGACGGCGGCGTGGGCCAGGTTGGTGTCGTGGTCGGGCCCGGTCGCCACACCGTGTCGGGTGACCAGCAACAGCCGGGCGGTGCCGAGTTGTTCGGTGGCCAGCCAGGTCTGCACCAGGTCCAGCGTGCGGGTGGTCAGGTCGTGCACCGCCGGTGCCGTGCTCGGGACGGCGGGCAGGGGGTGCACGACCAGGTCCGGGCGCACCCCGGAGTCGATCAGGGCGGTCAGGTCCGGATAGGACTCGGCGGCCAGGCCGAGGGTGTCCGCGCCGAGCACCACGAACGGGCCGGGGTCGGCCGCTTCGTCGGCGGTGGCCGGGATCCAGTGCACGGTGAACAGCGACTGGGCGGCCGTGTTGCGGGCCGGGTTCAGCGTGTTCGGGTTCAGTGGCCGGGTGTTCAGTGCGGTGATGGTGGCCACCGGGGCGCCGATGGGGTCGGTCAGGTGCACCGACACCGCGTCCCCGCCGGTCGGCGCCAGCCGCACCCGCACCGACGTGGCGCCGGTGGCGTGCACCGAGACTCCGGTCCAGCTGAACGGCAGCCGCACCCGCAGGTCGGTGCGGTCGGCGGCGAGCAGGGCGTGCAGTGCCGTGTCGAGCAGCGCCGGGTGCAGTGCGTAGCGTGCGGCGTCGCCGGCGACCGAGTCGGGCAGGGTGGCCTCGGCGAGGATCTCGGTGCCGTGCCGCCAGACTCGGCGCAGTCCTTGGAAGGCGGGGCCGTAGCCGTATCCGGCGGCCGCCAGTTCTTCGTAGAGGTCGTCGAGGGGGACCGGCTCGGCATCGGCCGGCGGCCAGGCGAGCATCGCTTCGGGGATCGCGGGTTGTTCGGCGGGGGCGAGGGTTCCGGTGGCGTGCCGGGTCCAGGCGGTCTCGGCCGGGGCGATCTGGTCGCGGCTGTAGACGCCGACCGGCCGGCGCCCGTCGTCTCCCGCGCCGCCGATGACCACCTGCAGGTCCAGGCCGCCGGCCGGGGGCAGCAGCATCGGCGCGGACAGGGTCAGCTCTTCCAGCAGGTCGCAGCCGATCCACTCGGCGGCATGGATGGCCAGTTCCACCAGTGCCGTGCCGGGAACCAGGATCGTGTCCTCGACGGCGTGATCGGCCAGCCAGGACTGGGTACCGAGGGACAGGCGGCCGGTCAGCACCACGCCCCCGGTGTCCGGCAGGTCCACCACCGCGGCCAGCAGAGGATGCCGGACCGCGGTTTGGCCGAGCCCGGCGGCGTCGACCGCGACACCGCCGGTCAGCCAGAAGGGCTCGTGCTGGAAGGCGTAGGTGGGCAGTTGCACGGGCTGGGCGCCGGTGTCGGTGAACATCCCGGACCAGTCCACGGCCACGCCGTGGCACCAGGCCTGGCCCACCGAGGCGATCATCCGGTCCAGCCCGCCGTCGTTCCGGCGCAGCGTGCCGACCACCGAGGCGTCCGCCCCGGCCTGCTCGATGCTGTCCTGGATGCTGGTGGCCAGCACCGGATGCGGGCCCACCTCGATGAAATGCTGGAATCCCTCCTCCAGCATGGTCCGCACCGTGTCGGCGAATCGCACCGTCGACCGCAGGTTGCGATACCAGTACCCGGCATCCAGCTCGCCGGTGTCCTGCACCGCGTTGGTCACCGTGGAATAGAACGGGATCTGGCTCCGAACCGGCTCGATCCCGGTCAACCCGGCCAGAATCTCCGCCCGGATCCGCTCCACCTGCTCCGAGTGCGAGGCATAGTCCACGTCGATCCGCTTGGCCCGAATCCCCCGCCGGGCACATTCTTCGAGCAGCCGGTCCAACTCCGGCCCACCACCGGAAACCACCACGGTCGACGGGCCGTTGACCGCCGCCACACCCAACCCGGCACCGAGCAACTCCTCGACCTGCCCGACCGGCGCCGCCACCGACACCATTCCGCCCAGGCCCGAAAGGTTCGTGATCGCCTTGCTGCGCAACGCCACCACCCGCGCACCGTCGGCGATGCTCAACCCACCCGCCACACACGCCGCGGCGATCTCCCCCTGCGAATGACCCACCACCCCCGCCGGAACCACCCCATACGAACGCCACACCTCAGCCAGCGACACCAGCACCGCCCACAACACCGGCTGCACCACATCCACCCGCTCCACCAACGGGCCATCCACCTCACCACGCAACACCGGCCACACCGGCCAATCCACCCACCGCTGCAACTCCCCCACACACTCGGCGAGCCGCTCCACGAACACCGGCGACGACTCCAACAACCCCGCCGCCATCCCCAACCACTGACCACCCTGACCCGGGAACACCAGCACCACGCGGTCCCCGTCGCCACCGGTGGTGACGCCGAGTTCCAGTCCTGGCACCGACTCACCCACGGCGAGCGCCTTCACACCCCGCACCAGGCCCTCACGGTCCGCCGCGGTGATCACGGCCCGGTGTTCCCACTGCGCCCGGGTCGACGCCAGCGAGTACCCGACGTCGGCAATGGCGACCTCCGGGTTGGCGTCGACGAACTCCTGGAGCCGGTGCGCCTGGGCGCGCAGGGCCGGCTCGGAGCGGGCGGACACCACCCAGGGCAGGACCGGGAGCTCGACGGATTCGGTTTCGGGGTCGACGATGCCGGCCGCGGCGCGGGGTGGTTCTTCCAGGATCAGGTGGGCGTTGGTTCCGCTGACGCCGAACGAGGACACGCCCGCCCGGCGCGGCCGGTCCGACTCCGGCCAGTCCCTGGCCTGGGTCAGCAACTCCACCGCGCCGGCCGACCAGTCCACCTTCGGGGTCGGGGCGTCCACGTTCCGGGTTGCCGGCAGCATGCGGTGCCGCATGGCCTGCACCATCTTGATCACACTGGCCACCCCGGCCGCCGCCTGCGTGTGACCGATGTTGGACTTGATCGAACCCAGCCACAGCGGCCGGTCGGCCGGCCGGTCCTGCCCGTAGGTGGCCAGGATGGCCTGCGCCTCGATCGGATCCCCCAACGTCGTCCCGGTGCCGTGCGCCTCCACCACGTCGACATCGGCGGCGGACAACCCGGCGTCGGCAAGCGCCGCCCGGATCACCCGCTGCTGCGACGGACCGTTCGGCGCGGTCAACCCGTTGGACGCACCATCCTGGTTCACCGCCGAACCCCGCACCACGGCCAACACCCGATGCCCCAACCGCCGCGCATCGGACAACCGCTCGAGCACCAACACCCCGACGCCCTCGGCCCAACCCGTGCCGTCGGCCGCGGCCGCGAACGGCTTGCACCGGCCGTCCGGCGACAACCCCCGCTGCCGGGAGAACTCCACGAACACGTCCGGCGTCGCCATCACCGTCACCCCACCGGCCAACGCCAGCGAGCACTCCCCCCTGCGCACCGCCTGCACCGCCAGATGCAGCGCTACCAACGACGCCGAGCAGGCCGTGTCGACCGACAGCGCCGGACCCTCCAACCCCAGCACATAGGCCACCCGGCCGGAGGCGACACTGCACAGGTTCCCGATCAGCTTGTGCCCCTCGACGCCCGCCGATCCCAGGTCCGCCCGCTCGCCGTACTGCTGAGCGACGAGACCGGTGAACACGCCGGTCCGGCTGCCGCGCAACGACCTCGGGTCGATCCCGGCATGCTCCAACGCCTCCCAGGACACCTCCAACAACAACCGCTGCTGGGGATCCATCGCCAACGCCTCACGCGGCGAGATCCCGAAGAACTCCGCGTCGAAACCACCGGCGTCGGCAAGGAACCCGCCATGCCGGGCATACGACTTGCCCACCCGATCGGGATCCGGATCGAAGATCCCGTCGACATCCCAACCCCGGTCACCAGGGAAGTCGCGAATCGCGTCCACCTCGCCGTCCACCAGGCGCCACAGGTCCTCCGGCGACCCCACCCCGCCCGGCAACCGGCAGCCCATCCCCACGATGGCGATCGGGTCGGCATCCGGCGCGCCGGCCGGCGCGGGCGGGATGACCGGGCCGGTGGTCTCCGGCTCCTGGGCCGGCGGCCCGATCAGCTCCGACCGCAGGTACCGGGCCAGCGATCGCGGTGTCGGGTAGTCGAACACCACCGTCGCCGGCAGGCGTAACCCGGTGACCAGGTTCAACCGGTTGCGCAGTTCCACCGCGGTCAGCGAGGTGAAGCCCGCGTCCCGGAAGGCGCGCTCGGCGCCGAACCCGCCGGGTGCTCCGGCTTCCAACACCTCCGCCACCGCGGAGCGCACCAGGTCGAGCAGCACGGCCTCGCGCTCGGCGTCGGGCACGTCGACCAGCAGCCGGTGCATCGCATCGAGCGCCGCGGCCTCCTGCTCGGTCCGGTTGGCGGATGCGCCGAGAAGCTGTTGCAGCAGAACGGGAGCCAGCGCCGAGCCGGTGGCTGCCGGCGCCGCTGCGGACGGCCGCAGGATGACGCACCCGGGTTGGCCGGTCGCCATGGCGGCATCGAACATTGCCATCGCCTCGCGGGCGGACGGCGCGGCCACGCCGGGCAGGTCCGGGCCGGCCCACGCGACCGATACCGCCGGCAGCCCGCGCGCGACGCGGTCCCGGGCCAACGCCTCCAGGGCCGCGGCGGTCGCACCGTGCGCACCGCGGCCGGCGGCGCCGAGCGCGTCGGCCGCCGTCGAGGCGACCACGAACGCCACCACGTCGTGGTCCGCGGTGAGCGCGTGCAGGTTGCGCATTCCGTCCACAATGGATGGTTCGGCCGATCCGTGCGCCAGGTACACCACCGCCGTGATCCGGTGGCCGGCGAGCACGGCCGCCAGCGCGGCCCGATCGGCCGCATCGCAGCCGGCGACCGAGATGTCGGCGCCGAGGCCGGCCAGCCGGGCGCGCAGCGCGGCCGGCTCCCCGGCGCATCCGGCCGGGCGGATCAGCAGCAGGCGCCGGGCCTGGTGCGCGGTCACCAGGTGCTCGACCAGAACCCCGTCGTCGTGGTGGCCGCCGGCGTCGGCGACCACCACGGTCCCGCCCGGGTCGAACCGCGGAACCGGACGCCCGGCCGCCGGAACCCGGACCAGCCGGGGCCGCAGCACCACGCCGGAGCGCACCGCGAGTTGCGGTTCGCCGGACGCGATCGCGAACGGCAGCGCGCCGGCCGAGGAGGGCTCGTGGTCCAGATCCACCAGGGTCAGCCGCTCAGGATGCTCGGCCTGCGCCGACCGCACCAGCCCGGACACCGCCGCGTGGACCGGATCCGGTGCGCCGTCGTCCGGTCCGGTGGCCACGCCGCGCCTGGTCAGCACCACCAGCCGGGACGACGCCGACCGGTGTTCGTCGAGCCACGACCGCAGCCGCTCGCCCGCCTCCCGAAGCACGTCCGCGGTCGCGGCGACGTCCAGCACCGTCACCTCGGGCGGCGGGCCGTCGCCCTGGTCGTCGCCGACGGCTTCCCAGTCGAGCCGGAACAGCGACTCGTACCGGTCCGGCACGGCGAGCAGCCGGGCCGGCAGGTCGAGCAGCCCGCGGCGGCGCAGCCTGCCCCACCCGTCCCGCGGCAACCCGTCGACCTGATAGATCTCTTGGGGCAGCTGGGAATCCCGCAACCGCTGCCGGCACACCGCGATCAGCCGGTCCGGCGCGGGCCCGACCGCGTCCGGCACCACGAACGCCACCGGCACCTGGCCCAGCCGGTCCGGCGCCCCGCCGACCACCGCCGCGTCCAGCACACCGGGAATGTCCCGCAGCACGTCCTCGATCTGCCGCGGGTGCGTGCTGTCCCCGTCGCGAACGATCAGGTCCTGGATTCGGCCGGTGACGGTGAGGTATCCGGACTCGTCGCGGCGGGCCAGATCGCCGGTCCGGTACCAGCCGTCGCGCAGCACGGACGCCGTCGCCGCGGCCAGGTTGTGGTAGCCGCCGGCCATCACGTTCGGCCCGCTCACCCACACCTCGCCGGCACGACCGGAGCCGACGTCGATCCCGGTTTCCGGATCCACAAGACGAACGCTCAACCCGGGCACCGGCAGGCCGCCGGGCGCACCGGTCGGCCAGCTCATCGTGACCGGACCGCAGGTCTCCGCCGAACCGTAGCTGTCGAGCAGCGGCGCGCCGAAGGTGTCCACAAAGGATCGTCGCAGCTCGTCGGTGCCGGCCTCGCCGACGACCAGACCCAGCCGCGGCCGGTGCGGCTCGCGTCCCGGCGCCGCGGATACCAGCTCCGCAAAGGTCACCGGCGCCCCGACCAGGACCGTGCACCGGTCGGCGGCCAGCACGGCCAGCAGGTCCTCCGGCAAGCGAGCCTCGGTGATCCGCGCGGTGGCACCGACCGCGAGCACGCCGAGCACGCCGAGGCCGTATCCGATGTGGTCGGACAACGGCAGCGGGCACAGGATTCGGTCGTCGGCGGACAGCCCGAGCACGGGGGCGTAGCAGGCCGCGACCGTCCACAGCGCGTTGCGCTGGGTGGACAGCACGCCCTTCGGCAGGCCGGTGGTACCCGGTGTGTAGGTGAGGAAGGCAAGGTCGTCGAGCTGGAGGTCGTCCTGCGCCGGGTTGGCCGGGTCGGTCCCCGCCAAGGCTTCCACGGACTCGACGCGCAGGTGTGGCCGATCCGCCAGCAGGCCGCCGATCCGGTCGAGGTGCGCCGGGTCCGTGATCACGATCTCGGCGCCGCTGTCGTCGAGCACGTGCGCCAGCTCGCCGGCGGTCCATTCGGGATTGATCGGCACCCCGATCCCGCCGGCCCGCAGGATCGCCAGGCTGCTCTCCACCGACTCGACGCGGTTGCCGAGGCAGATCGCCACCCGGTCGCCGGGGAACAGGCCGAGGTCGGCAAGGTGTCCGGCGATTCGCCAGGTGCGACGTTGCAGCTCGGCGTAGCTCACCGCGCGCCGGTCATCGGCGAACGCGATCTTGTCCCCCAGGTGCGCGGCGTGTGCCAACAGCAGTTCGGGCAGTGGCCGGATCAATTCGGTACGCAACATTGTCAGACACTGCCCATCCACTATTGCATCTGAAATGCACTCGACTGGACGATTCCAGTATGCCCAGTGGAGGACTGGAGAGCACGTCTGACCGTTCTACGGACAACCCATCGTGAAGTAATCGGGCGCCCATCAAAAGGGGCGGCGCCGACGATTCACGCCACCAGCATCGGCGCCTGAATGGACATGTCATGTTCGAGAATCATGTGCTGTAGCCGCTGAAGCTCCCGGCCCGGCTCGATACCGAGGTCGTCGACGAGCGCCGCCCGGGTACGCCGGTACACGGTGAGCGCGTCGGCCTGCCGGCCGGACCGGTACAACGCGAGCATGAACTGCATGCACAGCCGCTCCCGGAGCGGTTCGGACTCGGTCAGCACCTCGAGTTCCGGGGTGATCTCGCGGTGCCGGCCGCATTCGAGCTCGGCGTCGAAGCAGTCCTCGAGCGCGAGCAGCCGCTCGTTCTCCATGGCCACCAGCTCGGACCACGAGGTGCCGCGCTCAACCAGATCGGCAAGCGCCCGCCCGTGCCACAACGCCAGCGCCTCCCGGAGCAAGCTGGTCCCGCGCCCGAGCGAACCGGCGGCCAGCGCGGTGCGGCCCTGGTCGACCAGCCGCCGGAAGTGGTGGATGTCAACGGCATCGGGGTCGACCTGTAACCGGTACCCCGGCGGGTGGGTGAGCAGCATCGCCGAGCTGTCGCTGCCGGCGGCCAGCATCCGCCGGATCGCGGAGACCGCATTCTGCACCATCTTCCGGGCCGTGAGGGGCGGCTGCCCGTCCCACAGGGCGCGCAGTATCCGGCTGGTCGGCACCACCTGGTTGGCGTGCAACAGCAGGTATCCGAGAACCGCCCGTTGCACCGCTCCACCCAAATCCAGCTGATTGTCACCATCAATGACTTCTAATGAGCCAAGTAAGCGAAACCGCATCGATCTTCACCCCTAGATACCGTTCTGGTCGATCGCATCTAGCGCTGATTCATCCTCACACGTCCGGCCACTCGGACGAAACCCCGCACCCATCGGCCCCACCGGCCGGTCGCACCGCACATCGGCGGCCAAAGTACCTGGTCAGTGGCCGGCATGTGAAGAAAACACGGATGGCGGATGAGCCCGTCAGGTGACTGTCTGGACGGCCTACCGAACAACCGTGAATGTCTTCGACGTTTCCGGCAACCGGGCGATGACGCGGAATAGCGCCCCGGCCACGATTGGTGACTCGTGGCGCAGGGGCGCGATTCGACTACGGAGATGTCAGTCCGGGATGGACCGTTGTGCGGTGCCGTTCCCGAGCCGCTGCCAGGCGTCCGGGCTGAGGACCATGCCGGACGGTGTCGTGCCGGCGATCCGCAGCCACAACCGCGGGTTGATCAGCAACAGGACGGCGACGACGAACGTCGGGAGCGCGGCCGGCGGATCCCACCGTGCGGGCAGCAGTTCCTCGGTGCTGCCGGCGTAGCGCCCGCGTCCGGTGAGGATGTTCCACAGTTCGGCGACGACGTCGCGGCGGCGGTGGCCGAGCTCGCCATGGCGAAGCAGGGCCATCAGGGCCATGTGGGTCCGCACGCCGGCCCGCCCGGCGGCCGGCGGCACCGCCGGTTCACCGCGGGACACCGCAACCAGCCGGCCGACCAGGCCGGCCCCGGCGAGCTCGGCGTTGACCGGTTCCACCAGCCGGGGATTGATGTCGATCACCCGGGCGACGCCCTGCCGGTCGACGATCGCGTCCACGGACAGCGCACCGTGCCAGCGAAGCTCGGCCCCGAGCGTGGCGAGCTGGTCCCGCAGCCGCGGCAGGTCGACGGATTCCTTGGCGGCGGCACTGCCCTGCACGCCCTCGTGCACGCGAAGCACGGCGTGCGCGGCGACCAGCTCACCCCGGTCGAAGACCGTCTGCATCAGCACGAACGAGCCGGCCACCGGCCGCTGCACCAGAACCGGCCAGCCCCGGCCGAAGGTGTCGAGCACCTCGGCGCGCCCGGCGAGCCGGTGCAGTGCCTCCGGCCCGTCGACCAGCCACACCCCCCGGCTGCCCGTCGCGACCGGAAGCTTGACATAGCAAGGAAACTCGCCGGTGGCGCGCAGCTCGTCGGCCGAGCTCACCAGGTCGGTTTCCGGCTGCGGCACGCCAAGACGGGTGAGCAGGCGCACCGCCTCCGCCTTGTGCTGCACCCTGGCAAGGGATTCGAAGGGTGGCACGGCGACCCCGACGCCGAGGCCGGCCAACTCCCCCGGATACCGGGACAGCACCGCCACCTGCTCGTGCGTGGGAAGCACCAGGTCGTAGCGTTGGTGGCGCAGCACGTCCAGCAACGCCATGAGGTAGCCGACCGGATCGGACCCGAAGGCCGGGACCTGGTGCCGCCACCGGACCCGGCGGGTGATCGACAGCAGCCCATCCCGCTTCGGTTCCAGCACGCCGACCGAGTGGCCGTGCCGGGTCAGCACGGTGACCATCTCCCGCGCCGACGCGCTGACCGACTCGGTCAGCAGTACCCGAAGCGGTGCAACGGCTACCCGATCACTCATCTCGACCACCTTCGAGCGCAACGGATCCCACGCCGGCACGCCGCACGACCGCCACGATCAGCAGGACCGCACCGCCGAGGAACAGCACCGACATCGTGCCGATGGCCAGCCGGTAGCTCCCGGTGACCTGAACCACCGTCCCGAACACGATCACCCCGAGGGCACCGAGACTGCGGTTGACGATCTCGAACAGACTGAAGTACTCGGCGCTGCGGTCGGCCGGGGTCAGGTTGGCGAACACCGCGCGGGACAACGCGTAGCTCGTGCCGTTCACCAGGCCGACCAGGATGCCGATCACGACCAGGACGGCCATCGCACCGGGCCGCACGGTCACCTGGAGTCCGATCACCACCAACCACACGGCAAGGCTCGCCAGCAGGATGACCGGTGCGCCGAACCGGCTGGCCAGCCGCCCGGCGAGCACGGTGCCCAGCACCGCGCACACGCTCACCATGAGCACCCCGACCACCAGCAGGTCCTGGCCGACGTCCAGTTCCTCGGTGACGAAGGTGGTGCCCTGACTGCTGATCACCAGGATCGCGCTGTTGTAGAGCAGGAACGCCGCCAGGAACACGGCCGCCCGGCGCCGGCCGCGGAACAGCTCGGTCAGCATCCGGCGAAACTCCCCGCTGCCAGCCCGCGCGGAGCGGACCGTCGTACCGGGCAGCACCCGCACCGGAAGCACGGTGAATCCGATCCACCACAGCCCGGCGAGCAGCAGGCAGACCGACGCCGCGGCCGCCTCGGACAGGCCGAGGGCGTCCCGGGCCAGCACCACCGAGATGCTGATCACCAGCAGCACCACGGTGCCGAGGTAGCCGGCCGCGGAACCCCTTGCGGACACCATGGCCCGGTCCCGCGGTGGGGCGATCTCCGGCAGGTAGGTGTCGTACACGACGACCGAGGCGCCCAGCGCCAGCGTGGCCGCCACGAACAGCAGGCCGCCGGCCAGGTAGCTCACCCGGGTCACCAGCGCCAACCCGACCGTGGCCAGCCCGCCGAACACGGCAAGCAGCCCGAGCAACCGGTTCCTCGGCACCCGGTGCGCCATGGCCGCGGCCGCCGGCAGCGCGAACACCTGCAGGATCAGCGATGCCGCGACCAGGAACGGGTAGAAGGACTCGGCGCGAACCGTGAGCCCGAGCGGGTGGACGAAGCCGGCCGGGTCGGCGGCGTCCCTGGTGATGTCGGTCAGGTAGGGACCGAAGAACATCGACGTGACCACGGTGGTGAACACCGAGTTCGCCCAGTCGTAGGCGTACCAGGCGAACCGGACCCTGGATCCGGGTGGCGGCGGCACGGTGGGCTCGGCCGGGTGGACCTCGGCCTGCTGCAGGGTGGTCACCGAATCTCCCCCAACTTCCGATTCGAACTCCGACGGATCCGGTGCCTCACGGCATAGGCTGAGCACAGAGCAGTTCTGATCGCATGATGCCGATCACGTCGGCGGCGTGCTGGTCGGTGTAGAAGTGCCCGCCGGGGAACATGCGGCACTGGAACCGCGCGCTGGTCTGCGTTGCCCACTCGCGAATCTCCCACTCCTCGGCCCGCGGATCGTGGTGTCCGCCGAACGCGGTCAACGGGATGGCGAGGGCCGCCTGCGGCCGGTAGCGGTAGGTCTCGTTGACCGAGAAGTCGGCCCGCAGCAACGGAAGGAACGCCTCGAGCAGCTCCCGGTCGCGCAGCAGCATGTCGGGGGTGCCGCCCATCCGACGCAGTTCGTGGATCAGCCGGTCCACCGGCAGGTCCCGCAGTGGCGTGCGGGTCTCGGCCAGGTGGGGGGCGGTCCGACCCGACACGAACAGGTGAACCGGCGCCGGTGCGCCGATCGCCCGTAGCCGGCGGGTCAGCTCGAACGCCACGAGCGCGCCCATGCTGTGGCCGAACAGCGCGTAGTGCCCGGTGAACTGGTGGCCGAGCTGGGATATGAGGTCATCGACGAAGACGGCGACGTCCCGGTAGGCCGGCTCGCGATATCGCTCGGCACGTCCGGGCGGTTGGACCGGGCACACCGCGATCCGCTCGCCGGCCAGCGCTTGCCAACCGCCGAAGGCCGCCGCGCTGGCGCCCGCGTGTGGGAAGCAGAACAGTCGCGGTTGGGCCGGCGCCGGCTCACCGAGCGGCAGCCACCGGATTCCTGTTGTCGTCATATCCTCACCTCTCCGTGCACCGGGGCAGAATCCGTCCCGATCGGACGCAGGCGCCGGATGTTCAACCGGATCGCCAGGCCGACGACCAGGATGTCGCCGAGCACCTCGCCGACGATGATCGCCGCGATAAACCAGCCGGGCGGCAGCCAGACGAACGCGGCCAGCCGCAACAGTGAACGCACCAGGAAATAGCAGCCCGCAAGGACGGTCGCGTCCCGTGCGGTCCGCAGATAGACCGGGGTCTGCTTCACCTGCGCTGGCACCGAAAGGAAGTCGGGGGTGGCCGAGGTGAACAGCGGGCGTCCGATGAGGACCGTCACCAGCGTGTAGCTGCCCATCAACAGGTCCACCCCGGCCACCGGCAGGAAGAACAGCGGCAGGCTGCGGGAGACCACCGCGACCGCGGCGGACAGGAAGACGAACACCATCACCAGCAAGGCGATGAAGCCGGCGCGTCCGGCCCGCCGGTCGATGACGAACAGCGATGCGGCCGCGAGACAGGCGAGCACCGCACCGAGCTCGACCCCGACCACGGCCGCACCGGCCAGGAACGTCAGACCGGGCAGCATTGTGTTGCGCAGCATCCGGGGCAGGGCGATGACAAGGGCCTGCAGGGTCGCCCGGTTCGTGTCGGGATGCAGCTCGCCCAGCCCCGGCGGCGGCCGTCCCAACCAGCTCACCATTCTCATCCCAGGTTCACCGTCAGATAGTCCGGCCAGCCCTGGATGCGTTCCAGGTCGGATTCCAGCACCAGCTGTGCGCCGTCCCGCTCGACCTCGGTGAAACCGGCGAACGCGAAGGTCACGTACATCACCCGGTTGCGCCCGGTCTCGACGAAGTCCGCGCGGAACACCGCGCCGTCCTGCTTGGCGAGCGACATGAGGTGGTTGAGCAGCACGGTCCCGACACCGCGGGCCATCACCCGGCAGGACATCAGCAGCATGCGCAGGTGCCAGGCGGGCCGGCCGCGCTCGGCCAGCGCCAGGCCGATCGTGCCGTAGCTGCCGTACCGGTCGGTGAGCGAGGCGACCAGCAGCAGGTGATCCGGCGACTGCCGCAGCTCGTCCAACTCGTCGTAGGAGTAGGTCCGGCCGGTGGAGTTGAGCTGGTTGGTGCGCACGGTCAACTCCTCCGCACGCCGCAGGTCCTCCCGTTGCGCCGGCCTGATGGTGAACCGCATGTCCAGGGTGGCCAGGAACTCCTCGCTGGTGCCCTGGTAGTCCTGCTCCTGCCGGTTGCGTTCGACGTCGCTGCGGTACATCAGCCGACGCAGCTTGGACTCGTCGGTGACGAACCGCGGCTCGAACGCCGGGTTCTTCAGCACCGTGTCCACCTCGAGCGCGTCCACGGTGATCACCGCGGGGTGCGCGTGCTCCACCTCGGCCCGCTCGAACGGCTGGTCGTCGACGAACGCGATCGCGTCGATCCCGATGTTGATCGACTTCGCGATCTGCTCGATCGCGGACGACTTCGGGTTCCAGCTGATCTGCGGGTAGAGGAAGTACTCGTCGAGCCCCTCCGCCCGCAGCCGGTCCATCGCCGCGTCGTAGTCGTTCTTGCTGGCGATCGAGTGCAGGATGCCGATGTCGTCCAGCCGGCGGATCTCCGCGACCACCTCCGGCCGCACGGTGACTTCACCTTCCAGCAGGGTGCCGTCCCACAGCGTGTTGTCCAGATCCCACACCACGCACTTGATCCGGCCGCGCTTGGCCAGGGCCCGCGCCCGCGCGTCGGTGGTCGGCTCGACCGTCATCACGCCACCTCCCGGTAGGCTTCTTCGGCAATGGTGGTCTGCTGAAGCTCGGTGCTGCCCTCGATGATTTCCATGATCTTGGCGTCCCGGTAGAGCCGGGCCACCGGATAGTCGGCGCTGCATCCGTTGGCGCCGTGGATCTGCACGGCGTCGCTGGCCGCCGCCGTGGCCGCGGTCGACGCGTGGTACTTCGCCACCCAGGTGGCCATGATGGTGGCCGGATCCCCGGCGTCCTTGAGCCGTCCGGCATGCTCGCACAGCAGCCGGGCCGCCCGGGCGCTGGTGACCATGTCGCTGACCTTGCGGCGGATCAGCTGAAGATCCCGCAACCGTCCATCATGGACAGTGCGCCGCGTGGTGTAGGCGACGCAGGCGTCGAGACAGGCCTGGATGATGCCCACCGAGCCACAGGCCACGCTGTAGCGGCCAAGGTCGAGCGCTCCGGTCATCACCGTGCCCGCGGCCCAACCGGGCGGGCCGAGCCGAGCCTCGGCGCCGACCCGGACATCCCGCAGCACGATCTCGGCGATCATGCTCGACCGGGTGCCGAGCATGTTGGGAATGGGGGTGATCTCGACCCCGTCCGCCGTCCTGGGCACCAGGAAGGCGCTCATCCCCGGACCGGTGCGGGCGAACACCAGCAGCACGTCGGCCACCTGCCCGCCGGTGATCCACTTCTTGTGTCCGTTGATGACCCAGTCGGACCCGTCGGCCACCGCGAGGGTGCCGGCCGCCGACGCGTCGCTGCCACTGTCCGGTTCGGACAGACAGAACACGCCGAACGTGCCGCCGCTGATCAGTTCCGGCAGCCACCGGTCCCGCTGCTCGTCGCTGCCCCAGCGGCCGACCGCCCACGACACCATGCCGTGCACGGTCAACATGCTGCGCAGCCCCGAACAGCCGCGGCCGACCTCCTCGTGGATCCGGCCGAGGGTGACCATGTCGAGTCCGGCACCGCCCTGCTCGACGGGGAGGAACGGGGCCCACAGCCCCAGCTCGCCGACCCGGTCCAGCAGGGTCCGCGGCAGTCGCTCGGACTGGTCGAAGTCGCCGGCGTTCGGTGCGACCTCGGTGTCGACGAACGCCCGCACCTCGGCGAGGATGGCCTCCCGGTCGTGATCGAGGCCCGTGACGGTGCTCATTTCGGTGTCTCCGTCTCGGTCGGTCAGGCGCCGGAGGCCTGGCTCGTCGGCGCGGACAACCGGTGCACGAGCTCCACCATCGCGTTCACCGAACGGAAATGGTCCAGCCTGAGTTCGTCGTTGGGAATCCGGGTGTCGAAGGTCTTCTCGACGAACATCACCAGCTCCATCGCGAACAACGAGTTCACGAAGCCGAGGGCGAAGATGTCCTGGTCGTCGGTGAGCTCGATGGTCGGGTACTTCGCCGTGATGAACCGCCGAAGCTCCACACGCGCTGCGTCGGACATGGTTCCTGCTACCTCCTTCAGATGTCGGAACCGGAACGGACCGCGGTGAGGTGGCCGTTCCGGCCGGCCCGGTCGGCCGATCCTGGTGCGTCGGGGCCGTACCGGTAGAAGCCCTGGCCCGACTTGCGCCCGAGCAATCCGGCGTCGGCCATCTGCTTCAGCAGCGGGCACGGGCGGTACTTGCTGTCCGCGAAGTGTTCGTAGAGCACCTCGATGCTCTGCAGCACGGTGTCCACCCCGATCAGGTCGAGTGTCTGAAGTGGACCCATGGGATGACCGAAGCAGCTTCGGAACACCTCGTCGACGGCCTCGGCCGTGGCGACGCCCTCGTAGACCAGATACGCCGCCTCGTTCATGAACACGTGCGAGATCCGGTTGGAGATGAACCCGCAGGCGTCGTTGACGTCGATCGCCTTCTTGTCCATCGACGCGAGCAGTTCGCGTACCGTGTGCTCCGCCTCGGGTGAGGTGTGGTGGCCGGGGATGAACTCGACGGCCGGCTTCATCGGCACCGGGTTCATGAAGTGCACGCCGGCCACCTGCGCCGGACGCTTCGTCCACGACCCGATCCTGGTGATCGGGATGGCCGAGGTGTTCGCCACGAACACGCAGCCGGGCTGGCAGACCTCGTCGAGCCTGCGGTATAGGTCGCGCTTGAGATCCTCGTCCTCGGGAATGTTCTCGATCACGACCTCGGCGTCGGCCAGCAGCCCCAGGTCGGTGCTCACGGTGATCCCGGCGAGCACCTCGGCCGCGTCGACCGCCGGCCCGCCGAGCATCCGGCTCATCCGGCAGTTCAGCTCGATGCGGTCGAGCGCGGCGCGCAGCGCCTCGTCGCTGATGTCCACCAGCCGTACCGAATGCCCGTACTGCGCCAGGTTCTGTGCGACACCGGCACCCATGATGCCGGCGCCTACCACTCCTACCACGGTCATCGCTCACTCCTTGTCGATCGCGTTCGCGCCGGCCACGACCTTGCTGAGTTCCCGCACCGTCGGATGCTCGATCACGGCGGAGATCGGGACTCCGCCGTAGCTCACCCGGATCCGGCCCATCAGCCGGACCGCGGTCAGCGAATGGCCACCCAGCTCGAAGAAGTCGTCGTTCGCACCGATGTCGTCGATGCCGAGCACGTCGCTCCAGATCTCGGCGATGGCGGCCTCGTGGCCGGGCGCCGGGGGCTCGTACGGGGTGGACAGCGGCGGCCGCGGGTGCCGCTGCTGGACCGCGTCGCCCGCCCGGGCCTCGGCCACGCCGGTCCACTGGGCCAGCCGGGGCAGCAGCGGACCGCTGGAGATCACCAGCTGGCTCACCCGCCCGGCCACCCCGAGCGAACGCTCGAAGATCTCGACGCCCTCGTCCGGGCGCATCCAGTACTCCTTGATGGTGGTGGCCGGCATCGGGTGGTCTTCCTCGTCCCGCAGCCCCCAGCCCTCCCAGTTGATGCTCAGCCACCGGCCGCCCGCGGTCCGCGCGTAGGCGTCCATGCCGGAGTTCGCGGCCGAGTAGGCGGCGAACCCCAGTCCACCGAGGATGGAGGACAGCGAGGACACGGTCATCCGCACCGGGGCGTCGGTGTCGCCGAGCACCTCGTCGAGCACCCGCAAGCCGTCGATCTTGGCCGCGAAGTGGGCCTGGCACTGCGCCTCGGTCATCTCCGCGGCCAGCCCGAAGTACCGCGCGTCGGAGACACCGGCGCCGTGGATCACCGCGTCGATCCGCCCGAACCGTTGCCGGGCCTGGGAAACCACCTCGGCCATCTGGGCCGGGTCGCTGACGTCGGCGGCCACGGCCAGCACCGGCACGCCGAGCTCGCGCAGCCGTTGCACGGTGCGGATGTGCCGGCCGGCCCGATCGCCGTGCGGGTGCCCGGCCAGCACGGCCGGCCAGTCCTGCTCCGGCGGCAGCGGCGTCCGAACGGTGAGCACCAGCCGGCAACCCCTCGTCCTGGCAAGGTGTTCGGCGAGCAGGATGCCGACGTCGCCGAGCCCGCCGGTGATCAGCACGGTGGCACCGTCGGCGAGCGGCCGCTGTTGAGCCACCCCGTCCAGCCGGATCCGCTCGAAGGTCTGCACCCAGCGGTCCGTCCGGCGCAGCGCCACCTGGTCCCGGACGCCGGTGCACGCCTCGGCCACCACCTCCGCCGCGAGCGCGGCCAGCCCGCCGTGCGCGGCCACGCAGCCGGGGACGTCGATGTCGACCAGCCGGCAGTTGATGTTGGGCACCTCCTGCCCGATCACCGGGCCGAGTCCGGCCATCGTGCCCTGCTCGGGATGGCGCAGGTCGCCACCGGTCGCCTCGACGGTCCCCGGCGTGATGAGCACGAGCTCGACCGCTCCGGCCTGCTCCGCCATCGAAAGCGCGCCGGCAAGGGCCCGCGCCGCGTGGAAACCGTGCGCCTGCGCGGTTTCGAACGACTCCGGTGCCGGGCCGAGGGTCCAGGCGTGCAACACGGTGCCCGGCCGGCCGTACTCGGTGATGACGCTGGTGTAGTCGTGCCGTGCGTGGGGTTGAACCGTGACGGTGCGCACGCCCGCGGTGTCCAGGTGCTGGAATCCGGCGCCGGGTCGCAGCACGACCGGATCCGCGCCGAGTTCGGCGAGCCGCTCGGCGACCGCGTCGCCGAGTTCGTCGTCGGCCAGCACCCACCACGGTCCGCGCCCGGCGAGCAGCCCGGCGACGTCGTTGTGCGGCAACGGAACGGTGCGCCATGCCGGGTGGTAGAACCAGTCGCCGAGGTCGCGGTCGGGCGCGGCGCCGAACTGCTGCGGCTCGGGAGCGGCCGGCGCCGCCCGGGCGGCCGGCGGGTCGATCCAGTACCGCTGCCGCTGGAACGGGTAGGTGGGCAACGGAACGCGGCGCCGGTGCCCGTCGTGCAGCGCGGCCCAGTCGATCTCGGTGCCGGCCAGCCACTGCCGGGTCGCGGACTCCAGGTCCCTCGGGACGACCGGCGCACTCGCCGTCGCGTCCGGCGCGGAACGGCGCTGCCGGGCCGGATCGGCCAGGGCGCGGACCGCGTCGTCGAGGTCGGTACAGATCACCGCAAGGCGATGGGTGAAGCCGGCCCGGCTGGCCTGCAGGGTGAACGCCACGTCGGCCAGGTCCAGGTCCGGAGCGCCGGCGAGATGGCGCCGGAGCGCGTCGACGGCGGCGTCAAGGGCCGGCTCGGTGCGGGCGGACAGCACCAGGGCCTGCGGTCCCGCCTCGCTCGGCCGGTCCGGTGCCGGTCCGATCTCCTCGAGCACGATGTGGGCGTTGGTACCGCCGAGTCCGAACGAGCTCACCCCCGCCCGCCGCGGCCACTCCCCCGCCGGCCACGGCCGGTTCTCCGGCAGCACAACGAACTGCGCGGCACCGGTGGCCATCGCCGGGTTGGGCGTGCGGAAGTTGCGGGTGCCGGGCAGCTCGGCGCGGTCCACCGCCATCGCCGCCCTGATCAGTCCGGCCACTCCGGACGCCCGGTCGAGGTGGCCGAGGTCGGGTTTGAGCGAGGCCAGCACGCACGGCGTGGTCGCGTTCGCGCCGCGGAACACCCGGTCCATCGCGGCCAGCTCGACCGAGTCGCCGAGCATGGTGCCGGTCGCGTGGCACTCGACGTAACCGATCGTCTCCGCCGGCACCCCGGCTACCGACTGGGCGTAGCCGATCACCTCGGCCTGGCCGTCGGCGCCGGGCGCGGTGAAGCCGACCTTCGCCCGGCCGTCGTTGTTCGACGCCGAACCGAGCACAACGGCGTAGACGTGATCGCCGTCCCGGCGCGCGTCGGCAAGGCGCTTGAGCGCGACGACCCCCACCCCGTTGCCGATCACGCTGCCGGCGGCGTCGGCGTCGAAGCTGCGCACCAGTCCGTCGGCGGAGAGGATGCCGCCCTCCTCGAACAGGTAGCCGGTGGTCATCGGGACCTCGAGCGAGGCGCCGCCGGCCAGCGCCACGTCGGCGTCGAACGTGAGCAGGCTCTGGATGGCCAGGTGCACCGCGACCAGGGAGGTGGAGCAGAAGGTCTGCACGGCCACCGCCGGCCCGGTCAGCCCGAGCTTGTAGGAGACCGTGTTGCTCAGCGAGTCGCTGTTGTTGCCGACCGCCCACTGCACCGCGGTCGTGCTGGCCATCACGTCCGGGCGGTTGAGCACGTTGACGAACCCGTACTGGCTCACGCCGCAGCCGGCGAAAACGCCGACCCGGCCGGGCATCCGGTTGGGCTGGTAGCCGGCGCTCTCCAGGGCCTCCCAGCAGCACTCGAGGAACAACCGGTGCTGCGGGTCGGTCACCTCGGCCTCGCGCGGGCTGAACCCGAAGAACGCCGCGTCGAAGTGCTCGATGTCGCGCAGCGGCGCCGCCCGGCGCACGTACCGCGGGTCGGCGAGCAACGCCGGTTCCACGCCGGCCGCCAGCAGTTCGTCCTCGGTGAGATCGCGGATCGCGCCGACCCCGGCGGCGAGGTTGTCCCACAGCCCCTTCACATCGTCGGCGCCGGGAAACCGCCCGGACATGCCGACGATCGCAACGACCGAGTCCTCGTCGCGTTCGACCATCGATCACTCACCGCCGCACGTTCTGGTCAACGGAGTTGAATATTTGCCCATGGGTTCACTTCCGCAGCCAACGTTATGGGAGCGGCATCCACGCGGCGTCCACGTTTGAGTAACTCCGCGCGCCGGTCCTCAATTACCGCACAATGGCGTCCGGAGTGGGCGCCCGATGGCACCTGTCCAACTACATTTGAGTCCGCTTATACGCGTTGACCCAATGTGGAGGTATGAATGAGGATTAACCGCTTTTGGCGCCAGGGACTGGCCCGGACGGCGTTCACCCTGTTCGCGGCTCTCGCCGTGCTCCCGGTGAGCGCGGCGACCGGATCCGCGGCGTCCGCGGCGGCGGCCGACTTCGTCGAATGCAGTCAGGGCAGTCTCAGCGTCCGGGTCGACACGGCGACCCGAGCGGTCACCGGCACCGGCAGCGTGAGCCGGTGCGTGGCGCAGGTCAACTTCCAGCTGACGTCCGCGACGATCACCGTCAGCGGCACCGCGACCCAGCTCGCCGGCCTCCTCGTGTCGACGGTCACCACCGAAACGATCAGGTGGAACACCGGGGAAACCACCACCCTGACCGTGCAGCGCTCATATTTCGGCGCCAGCGGCGTCAGCGCGGTAGGTGTCGGAAAGGCCACCGGCGGCGTGCTGTATCCCGCCGACGAGTTCGACAACGGCAACGGCACCCGGAGGAACAACGTCGGATCGGTCTCCCTCACCAACGCGGTCCAACTGATCATGGCGGCGGCATAGTCGTTCAGCGAATTCGCACAATGGCGTGCGCCGCCGGGCCGGCCTTCTGCCGGCCCGGCGGGCCGACGCTGAACGGGGGCGGATCACGCCGTGGCGAGAACGATCGTCTCCGTCACCGGGATCTGCCCGTTGCCGCGCAGCTCGTACAGGGTGACGCAGGCGGCGATCGTGCGGAACAGGTCCGCGAGGTCCCCGTCCCGCAGGCTCACCGCGTCGGCAAGGCAGAGAGCACCCAACCGGATCGCGGTCGCGTTGCCGGGGGCGGGCCGGTCCTGTCCGGGTGGGATCGCCGCGACGAGCGTGAGCCGGTCGGGCAGCTCGCGGGACCATCGCTGATATTCCGCGTCGCTCGGTAGCTGGAGGCTGCCGAATCGTTCCCCCGCGGCGCGGACCAGCTCGGGGAGACTTCCTGGTGCGACGTGACATTCGGCGAGCCGGCTCCTGGCCGAGCCGACGAAGGCCGCCGCGACGACTCCCAGCCAGTCCGCCGGTGCCGGTGCCGGCTTCGGTTCGAGGGCGCGCCGCATGGCATCGGTCAACGCGTGCGCCCAAGCCCAGGCGTCGTCGTTGTCCAGAGCCAGAATCCGGTCGAGTGGGCGACTGTGCGCGTGGGCGCGATCCAGCCTTTCCATGCGTTGGAGCGTGGCATGGAGATCACTTGCCGACCGGCGGGCGAGTGAATGATCCCGGCCGATGTTGTGGACGAGATCGCGGGCAAGTGCCTCTGCGGCTGGGAAGTCCTGGCTCAGGTGTGGCCCGGCCAGATGATGTGCGACACCGAGTTCGTAGGCGATCGCCCTGGCCTGGCCGTGGTCGTGGTCGGGGTCGAGTTTGACGCTCAACGAGGTGCCGATCGATCTGAGCAGCAGTAACCGGGCCATGGTCAGGGCGGCCCGCTGGAAGTCCTTGAGCAGGTGTTCGGCGACCGCATTCGGGGTGATCAGGTGTGGGTGCGGCTGGCCGGGTGGAACCCACAGGCTCGGCCGGCCCGTCTCGCCGTCCGACTGCAGCCACACGCTGTGGGTCGAGGTGCCGAGTGCGCGCTGGACCCCGGAATCGGTGACCTCCGCACGGGTCGGCAACCGGTAGCCCGCCTGACCGATGGTGGAGTTCACCCAGCGAATGAAGTCCTCGGCGTCGGCCGCGCTTGCCCCGGCGACCGGATCGTCCGGGCGGGTGCGGTTCGCGACCGTCGGTGCCGGTGCCGCGTCGACGTCCTGCCGGTACAGCCGGTAGAGGTGGGAGGTGACCGGGTTGACACAGACCCGGGTGTTCCGGCCGGTGCGGACGACCGGGGCCAGATGCCGGGTGAGCGTGACCCCGACCATGAGCCGGCGGCGGGCGGCGCTGGCATCCGACGCCAGCCCGGCCGTCAGCAACCTCTCGAGCTGCGTACGCAACTCCGGGGCGAGCTCGCGACACTGCGCGGCGCAGTCGAAAGCCAGCGACAGTGCGGTCACGGTGTCGGATTTCAGGCAGGCGCGAACGATCGCGTCGGCATCCGACCGCGCGACGTAGAGCAGCGTGGTCTCGCGCCACCAGATGTCGTCGACCCACTTGCAGAGCTCGGGCTCAAGCTCACGGCGTCGGTCCCGGATGTGCTCGGCGGCCAGGTACTCCTGGAACGTCTGGTGGGCGAAGGAGTACACGCCGCTCTCGCGCTCGACGAACAGCCCGTCCCGGCTTTCCTCGGCCAGGACGTCCGCGCCGTTCACCCCATGGGCCATGCGGGACAGCATCGGCCGGATCTGCTCGAGCACGTCATCCACCGGCAGGTCTCGAACGCGCCGTTCCATCATCGCGAACGCGACCCCGCGGAGCAGCGTCTCCCGCTGGTCGCCGCTGAGCGAGCTCGGCAGGTTCCGGACCACCCGGTGCCGCCAGAGCACGACCTCGCAGATGTCGCGGTACAGGTCGACCCGGCTGCCCGGCAACGCACCCCGGTCGCGGTGCACGATGGCGATCATGGTGAGCAGCAACGGGTTGACCGTCAGGTCGTAGAGCGCGGGAGCGCCGTTGAGCCGGTCGAGCAGGTCGGCGGCGGCGGACTCGGCCTGCCGCCTGATGTCCTCGTCCTCCCTGGTGGCGGGGCTGGTGTTGCGCTCGACCGCGAGGTACCAGCTTCGGACGAAGCGGGTGACCTGCTCGTCGCTGAAACCCCGCACCTGCAACACGAGCGCGCCGCCGATTCGGGTGTCCCGGTATCCGTGCCGCCGCGTGGTGATCACGTAGTCGTTGTCGGGATACTGCTTGGTCTGGAGGTCCACCCAGTCGGCGACCATTCTCCGGTCGTCCTGCTGGCCGACCTCGTCCAAGCCGTCGAGCTGGACCACGCAGTCACCGTCGCGCAACCGCTGCTCGAACCAGCCGGGCGGCTCCTTGTCGGCAAGGCTCCCGATCGTGCGCCGGACCAGCGCCGGCAGCGTGATGTCCGGCGCCGCGACGATCGCCGGCGCATGCTCGCGAAGCTGCAACAGGATCGCGATGCTGCGTTTGCGGTCGCGCCGGGATCGGCAGGCCACCCCGGTGACATTGCGCAGCAGCGTGGACTTCCCGCTGCCCGGCACCCCCATCACGACCAGGACGACGGGTTTCGGCCTGCCGAGCAGGTCGAGCAGCATCAGCCGGTCGCCGACGCCCGGCAGCGGGTACCCCAAAATGTCCTGCGGCACATGGTGCGGGGAGCGGTAGGTCAAACTCACGTCGACGAAGACATCGTCCAGCTCAGGGGTGTAGAACCCCACGGTGGCCAGGCTCTTGAGGTCGACAAACCGCATATGCTGGACCATGAACTGCCGGTACCGCTTGTCGAACAACGAAAGCCCACGCACCAGCCCCTCGTCGAGCCGATCCACGGTCCGATCGCTCCACCGTCGCCAGAGCTGCTTGGGAATGATCAACAATCCCGTGCCCGCCACGACCGCAGCGCCCAGGAGCCAGCTCAGCACACTCGCCATCGACCGATCCCTCATCCGCGACGACCTCACCCTACGCAACAACGCGACCACGCGGGTCATTTGCAGGCTGCATGTTGCCGCACGGACATCCCTGTGCCAGGCCGTGTTCCCAAGCCACTGCCCGTCGCTCAGTCCGCCCGCCCACCCACCCGCCCCGGCACAGCTACCAGCGAAACCGGCCGGAGGCCGGCGCCTGCGGCGCCGGC
>NZ_DASUCC010000060.1:0-2231 GCF_035762905.1 Actinophytocola sp. | reverse complement strand
GAGCCGACCTATTTCGCCGCGGACGCGGCGTACTACCTGTCCAAGAAGGACCGCGGCTACACCGAGAAGATCTACCTGCTCGGCGCCGACCACCACGGCTACATCAACCGGCTCAAGGCCATCGCGGCCGCGGCCGGGGACGACCCCGAGGTCAACATCGAGGTCCTGATCGGCCAGCTGGTTTCCGTCAACGGCGCCAAGCTCTCCAAGCGGGCCGGCAACATCATCGAGCTCAAGGACCTCATTTCCTGGCTGGGCAAGGACGCGGTCCGCTACTCGCTGGCGCGCTTCCCGGCCGATTCGCCGCTGACCCTGGACCCGGAGCTGCTGAAGAAGCACAGCAACGAGAACCCGGTGTTTTATGTCCAGTACGCGCACGCCCGTTCCCGGGGCACCGCCCGCAACGCGGTTGCCGCCGGCGTGGAGCGCCGTGTGGACGGCCTAGACAGATTCGACGCCTCGCTGCTGGAGCACGCGACCGAGAACGAGCTGCTCTCCTACCTCGGCAGCTACCCCTCGATTGTGGCCAAGGCCGCCGAACTGCGCGAGCCGCACCGCGTGGCCCGCCACCTCGAGGTCATCGCAGGCGCCTACCACCGCTGGTACGACGCCTGCCGCGTGGCCCCGCAGGGCGACGAGCCGATCACCGACCTCAACCGCACCCGGCTGTGGCTCAACGACGCCACCAGCCAGGTGCTCGCCAACGGACTGGAACTGCTGGGCGTTTCGGCGCCGGAACGGATGTAACCGCCATGACCACGAACCCGTCCAATAGCACGGCAGCCTCACCGCTCGCGCCGGAGTGGCTGCAGGTCCCCGACGACCTCAACACCCTGCACGCGCCGCTGTGGGCCGGCGGGGTCACCCGGAACGACGCCGGTGAACTCACCATTGACGGCATCTCCGTCAGCGAGCTGCAGCGCCAATACGGCACGCCCCTGTTCGTGATGAGCGAGAACGACTTCCGGGCCCGGGCCCGGGCGTTCAGCGACGCCTTCAACGATGCCTTTGCCGACATCTGCGGGGGAGTGGACGTCTACTACGCCGGCAAGTCCTTCCTGTGCACCTCCGTGGTCCGGTGGGTCGAGGAAGAAGGGCTGCGGCTGGACACCGCGTCCGGCGGCGAACTCGCCGTCGCCGCCCGCGCCGGCATCCCCGGTGCCGACGTCGCGCTGCACGGCAACAACAAGTCCGACGGCGAGATCCACCGTGCGCTGGACCTGAAGCTGGGCCGGATCGTGGTGGACAGCCTCGCCGAACTCGACCGCGTCGCGGCGATCGCCGCCAACCGCGGTGAAACCGCCAAGGTTATGCTCCGGCTGACCCCCGGCGTGCACGCCCACACCCACGAATTCATCGCCACCGCCCACGAGGACCAGAAGTTCGGCTTGTCCATGGCGGGGGACTCCACCGAGCAGGCGGGCCTGTCCGCGGCGGAGGAGGCCGTGGCCGCGGCGACCGGCTACGCCAGCATCGAACTCCTGGGCCTGCACTGCCACATCGGCTCGCAAATCTTCGAACCGGACGGCTTCGCCCTCGCAGCGGAGAAGCTGCTGGACTTCCTCGCCGCGATGCAGTCCAAATACTCGATCGTGCTCCCCGAACTCGACCTCGGCGGCGGCTACGGCATCGCCTACACGCCCGTGGACACGCCGCGCCCGGCTGCCGAAATCGCCCAGGCGATGGCCGCCGTCGTTCGCTCCAAATGTGCCGGGCTGGGGATTTCCGCCCCCCGGATTTCAATCGAGCCGGGCCGTGCGATCGTCGGCAGCACGACGTTCACGCTCTATGAAGTGGGCACGCTGAAGACCGTCCGGGTCGACGCTCCGGGCGAACAAGCGGAGAACGACGTTACGTACCCGCGCCGGTATGTGTCAGTGGACGGCGGAATGAGCGACAACCCCCGTCCGGTGCTGTACGACGCGGATTACTCGGCAGTTCTGGCCTCCCGGACCTCGGACGCGGCCCCGCAGCTGTCCCGAGTGGTGGGCAAACATTGCGAGAGCGGCGACATAGTTGTTAGAGATGTATATCTGCCCAAGGACGTGGCAGCCGGTGATCTGCTCGCTGTACCGGGGACCGGCGCCTATTGCTGGGCCCTGTCAAGCAACTACAACTATCTGGCCCGGCCGGGCGTTGTCGCTGTGCGCGACGGATCTGCCCGGCTCATTGTCCGCGGGGAAACCGAAGAAGATCTGCTCAACCGCGACATGGGAGTCTGAATGACCGAA
>NZ_DASUCC010000059.1:0-7471 GCF_035762905.1 Actinophytocola sp. | reverse complement strand
ATCCACGCATCAATATGCTGGTAATCCCGATTGACCCGCCGAATCTCCTGCTGCGCGAACCCCGACGGCATCGCCACCGACATCGGCGCAAACCCAAACCCCGACGCCATCACCTCCGCCTCCGCCGCCGACGGAAACCCCACCCGACCCACCACAAACATCCCCGCCACCAACACCACCGCAACCACCCCGGCAAGCTGACGACGCAACCAACCAAATGTCGCGCTCATGAAACTGAACACCTCCAACAACGCCAAGGCGATGGGGTCGATAGAAGACATGCCGCTGGCAGGAATTCTCGGCTGCCACCAAGGAAAACGTCTACTCCGGGCTTGCGGGATTGCCCGATATACCGCGAGACACGGCATTCTGCGATACAGCTCAGTCGGTGAACCGGTCCCGAATGCGCTGGCGCCACTGCTCGTAGAACGGCAGCGGACCGGTCTCCGGCGGAACGCCGGCCGTGGCCACCGCGATTCCCACCGCATCGGCGACCGACACGCCGGCCAGCGCCTCGGCCGCGATCCCGGTATACGGCGGCACGAAGCCCGACACGGTACGGGCCTTGGCCGCGAACACCACCCCGAGACCTAGCTGCGGCCGGTGCTCGCCGGCCGACTTCCGAAGCAGCGCAAGGCCTTCCGGGTCGCTCCCGCCGGCGAACGCCGCCGAGAGCGCCACCCCGCTCCACAGGTCGCCCCGCCGGTGCTCCGGAAAGCGCCGCACCGCGTCCGCGACTCGAGCGGCGGCCGCGCCGTGGAGGTACCACAGCGCCCGGCCGATGCCCTGGTCCACCGCACGCCGAAAGTAGCCGGGAAAACCCTGCCACGGATAGGGCTTCGGCACGTACTGCCGGTCCACCCAACGCCGGGTGCTCCGGTAGGCGCGGTCGAACCCGTAGCCGTCCACCGCCAGCCAGGTCATCGTCGGGTAGTACGGCGAGCCGGTGAGATCGGGGACCAGGTCACGCCACAGCATCCGGGGCAACCGGCCCATGGCGAGCCCGATCCCGGTGTAGGTCAGGAAGATGTGCGGCCTACCGGGGCCGAGCATCAACTCCCGGGTGCGGTGGCCACCGGTCAGCGCGTCCCGGACCGCGAACGCCATCGCCGCACCCTCGTAGGCGAATCCGCGAAACTCGGCCGCCACAAGGGAGATCCGTCGTTCGACCGGCCACAGTCGGGGTGCGGTGATCGCCCACTGGAAGCCGCAGCGCGACGATGTGAGCGCCCACCGGCGGGACCCGCCCAACAGCGTGGCCATGGCATCTCCTCGGCGGCACCGTTTCAACAGATCGACGATAGCCATGCGAACCTGCCCGGCAAAACCATTCCGGCAGCGACGGCACTATGGGAGAGGACATCGGTCGCGCGGCTGAGGCACGCTGGCACACGCCACGAATCGCATTTTTATGCGCACGACAAGAAAAGTACGCCGAGCGGTAGTCAGAGGCGGTTGACGGTATGAGTAGCGAGCGGATCGCGGTAGTCGGCATTGCCCTTCGTTATCCCGATGCGAGCACCCCCGGAGAGCTGTGGGAGAACATCCTGGCCGGCCGGCGGGCCTTCCGGCGACTACCCGACGTGCGGATGAACCAGGCGGACTACTTTTCGCCCGATCCCAAGGCACCGGACCGCTTCTACGCCGCGAAGGCGGCCGTGCTGCGCGACTACCAGTTCGACCGGGTGAAGTTCAAGGTCGCCGGCAGCACGTTCCGCTCCACCGACCTGACCCACTGGCTGGCCCTCGAGGTCGCCGCGCAGGCGATGGCCGACGCCGGATTCCCGGACGCGGAAGGCTTACCCCGCAAGGGAACCGGCGTCGTGATCGGCAACAGCCTTACCGGTGAGTTCGCCCGGGCCAACCTGATGCGCCTGCGCTGGCCGTACGTGCGCCGCACGGTCGCCGCCGCGCTGGCCGCAAAGGGCTGGAGCGACGAGGAGACCGGCGCGTTCCTGTGGGATCTCGAGGCGCAGTACAAGGCGCCGTTCCCGCCGATCGACGAGGACACCCTGGCCGGCGGTCTGGCCAACACGATCGCCGGCCGGGTCTGCAACTACTACGACTTCGCCGGCGGCGGGTACACCGTGGACGGTGCCTGCTCGTCCTCGCTGATCGCCGTGGTGACCGCGGCCCGCGCGCTGGCCAACAACGACCTCGACGTCGCCATCGCCGGCGGTGTCGACCTGTCCATCGACCCGTTCGAGGTGATCGGCTTCGCCAAGACCGGCGCGCTGTCCACCAAGGAGATGCGCGTCTACGACAAGGACTCCAACGGGTTCTGGCCCGGCGAGGGCTCCGGCATGGTCGTGCTGATGCGCGAGGAGGAGGCGATCGCCCGCGGGCTGCGGATCTACGCGTCGATCACCGGCTGGGGCCTGTCCTCGGACGGCAAGGGCGGCATCACCCGCCCGGAGGCGGCCGGCCACCAACTCGCCATCGAGCGCGCCTACAACCAGGCCGGCTACGGCGTCGAGACCGTCTCCTACTTCGAGGGCCACGGCACCGGCACCGCGCTCGGCGACGACACCGAGCTGAACGCCATCTCCACCACCCGCCGAGAGGCCGACCCGACCGCCCCCCGGGCCGCGATCGGCTCGGTGAAGGGAAACTTCGGGCACACCAAGGCGGCCGCCGGCATCGCCGGGCTGATCAAGGCCACGCTGGCCGTGCACAACCAGGTCATCCCGCCCGGCACCGGACAGTACGACGTGCACCCGCGACTGCTCGGCGGCGAGGCCACCCTCTACGTCCCCACCCAGGCCGAGCTGTGGCCGAACAACCTGCCGATGCGGGCCAGCGTCTCGGCCATGGGCTTCGGCGGGATGAACGCGCACATCGCGCTCGAGCAGGCGCCCGGCACCCGGCGCCGCACCGAGCTGTCCGCCCGCACCGAGGCACTGGTCGCCGGCCGGCAGGACGCCGAGCTGCTGCTGCTCGACGCCCGCGACCCCGCCGCCCTGCGGGACCGGGTGACCCGGCTGGTCGAGGTCGCCCCGACCCTGGCCTTCGCCGAGTTGGCCGACCTGGCCGGCACGCTGGCCGGCCAGCTCACCGGCGGCCCGGTGCGCGCCGCGGTCGTGGTGTCGAACCCGGAGGACGCCGAGCGCAAGCTCAACCGGCTGCTCGAACTGCTGGACCAGAACGACACCAGCCACTTCGGTGCCGCCGAGGGCATCTTCCTCGAGCACCGCAGCGCCCCGCCGAAGATCGCGTTCCTGTTCCCCGGTCAGGGTTCCGGCCGCGGCGCGGTCGGCGCGATCCGGCGCCGGTTCCCGGTCGCGGAGAGCGTGTTCGGCCTTGCCGGCGTGCCGGCCGGCGGCGACCAGGTGGCCACCGAGGTGGCCCAACCGCGCATCGTCGCCGGCTCGCTGGCCGGACTGCGGGTGCTGCACCAGCTCGGGGTGGACGCCGACGTGGCCGTCGGGCACAGCCTCGGCGAGCTGACCGCGCTGGCCTGGGGCGGTGCCATGGGCGGCGCGCAGCTGCTGCGGCTGGCCAAGACCCGTGGCCAGGTGATGGCCAAGGCCAGCAAGGGCGGCGGCGCGATGGCCGGGCTGTCCTGCGACCCGGACCGGGCCCGCGACTTCATCGACAACGCGGGCGTGGTGATCGCCGGGTTCAACGGCCCGGAGCAGACCGTGCTGGCCGGGCCCGAGGAGGACGTGGCCGACGTGTGCGCCCGGGCGCAGGCCGCCGGGGTGAGCGCGACCCGGATCAACGTCTCGCACGCGTTCCACTCGCCGCTGGTGAAACCGGCCGCCGACGCCATGGCCGAGCGGCTGGCCGAGCTGAGCTTCACGCCGCTGACCCGCACCGTGGTGTCCACCGTGACCGGTACCCCGCTCGACCCCGGCACCGATCTGCGCACCCTGCTGCGCGACCAGGTGCTGTTCCCGGTCCGGTTCCACGAGGCCGCGGCTCGCGCGGTTGAGGACGCCGACCTGGCCATCGAGGTCGGGCCCGGGCGGGTGCTCGGCGGGCTGCTGGCGCAGATCGCCCCGGACCGGCCGGTGCTGTCCCTGGACACCGACAACGCCTCGCTGGCTCCGCTGCTGCGCGCGGTCGGCGCGGCGTTCGCGATCGGCGTCGAGTTGGACACCTCGGCCCTGTTCGCCGGCCGGGTGATTCGGACCTTGGCGCTGGACAAGGATTTCAGCTTCCTGGCCAGCCCGTGCGAGGAGGCCCCGGACCTGGGGGCCGGACTGGTTCCGGTCGGTGCCGCCGCGGAGCGCGCCGAGGCCGCCCCGGCCGCGACCGCCGAGTCCGGCACCGGTTCCGCCGATCCCGGCGCCTCGACCTTCGAACTGCTGCGCCAGCGCGCGGCCGAGCGGGCCGAACTCCCGCTGGACAGCATCACCGAGGACACCCATCCGCTCGACGACCTGCACCTGAGCTCGATCACGGTCGGCCAGATCGTCAACGACACCACCCGCGAGCTTGGCCGCCCCACGTTGGAGGCGACCGCGAACTTCGCCACCATGAAGCTCGGCGACCTGGCCGCGATGATCGACGGCCTGGCCGAGACGGCGACCGACGGCGACGCCGGATCCGCCGAGGCGCCCGGGGTTGCCGCCTGGGTGCGGCCGTTCTCGGTGGACTACGTGGAGGCGGCGGCGCCGCGGGTGGGCGCGAGCGGCTCGGCCGACGGCACCTGGACGGTCTACGCGCCGGCCGGCCACCCGCTGGCCGAGCGGCTGCGCACGGCGCTCGCCGAAGCCGGTGTCGGCGACGGGGTGCTGCTCTGTCTGCCGGAGTCCGGCGAGGACCAGGTCAAGCTGTTCCTGCACGCCGGCCGGGCCGCGGCGACCGCACCGGCGGGCACCCGGTTCGCCGTGGTGCAGGCCGGTCTCGGCGCCGCGGGCCTGGCCCGCACCCTGCACCTGGAGAACCCGGCCGTGCCGACCACCGTGATCGGCGTGCCGGACGTGGCGCCGAAGAGCCCCGAGTTGGCCGACGACCTGGTTTCCCGGCTGGTCAAGGAGATCGCGGCGACCAAGGGCTTCAGCGAGGTCCGGTACACCGCCGAGGGCACCCGGACGGTGCCGGTGCTGCGGCCGCTGACCCTGCCGGCCGGTCCGACCGCCACCCCGCTGGCCGGCACCGACGTGCTGCTGGTCACCGGCGGCGGCAAGGGCATCACCGCGGAGTGCGCGCTGGCCATGGCCACCGACTCCGGGGCCGGCCTCGGCCTGCTCGGCCGGGCCGACCCCGCGCAGGATGCGGAGCTGTCCGAGAACCTGGCCCGGATGACCGCGGCCGGCGTGACGTTCCGCTACGAGCGCGCCGACGTGACCTCCGCCGAGGCGGTCAAGGCCGCCGTCGACCGGATCCAGGCCGAGCTCGGCCCGGTCACCGCCGTGCTGCACGGCGCGGGCCGCAACGAGCCGGCGGCGCTGACCAACCTGACCGAGGAGATGTTCCGGGCCACGCTGGCGCCGAAGATCGACGGTCTGCGCGCGGTGCTCGCCGCGGTGGACCAGGACCGGATCAAGCTGCTGATCACGTTCGGCAGCATCATCGGCCGGGCCGGGCTGCGCGGCGAGGCGCACTACTCCACCGCCAACGACTGGATGACCGAGCTGACCGTGGACTTCGAGCGGCGGCACCCGGGCGCCCGGGCGCTGGCCCTGGAGTGGTCGGTGTGGTCCGGCGCCGGGATGGGTGAGCGGCTGGGTGTGGTCGAGGCCCTGATGCGCGAGGGGATCACGCCGATCTCCACCGAGGCCGGGATCGACGTCCTGCGCCGGGTGCTGGCCGACCCGTCGGCCGGGCCGGTGCTGGTGGTCAGCGGCCGGGCGGCCGGGCTGCCCACGCTCACCCTCGAGCGGCGGGAGCTGCCGCTGATCCGGTTCGTGGACCAGGTTCTGGTGGACTACCCGGGCATCGAGCTGATCACCGAGGCCGAGCTGTCCGCCGGCAGCGACCCGTACCTGGCCGACCACCTGCTCGACGGCGACCTGTTGTTCCCCGCGGTGGTCGGCATGGAGGCGATGACCCAGGTGGCCTCCGCGCTGACCGGCCACGGTGGACCGCCGCTGCTGGAGAACGTCGAGTTCCTGCGGCCGATCGTGGTGCGGCCGGGGCATTCCACCACGGTCCGGCTGGCCGCGCTCGTCCGCGATCGGGAGACCGTGGACCTGGTGATCCGCAGCGAGGAGACCGGTTTCGGCGCCGACCACTTCCGGGCGACGCTGCGGCTGCCGCGACCGGACCTGCCGGCCGGCGCGGACCCGGGCGGCGTCGGCGAGCTGCCGCCGGTTCCGGTCGACCCGACCACCGAGCTGTACGGCCAGGTCATGTTCCAGGGCAAGCGGTTCCAGCGGGTGCTGGCCTACCGCCGGGCCAGCGCGCGGCACGCGGTGGCCGAGCTGTCCACCAGCACGCCGGCCCCGTGGTTCGCCGGTTTCCTTTCCCAGGAACGGTTGCTGGCCGACCCGGGCACCCGGGACGCGGTGATGCACGGGATCCAGTGCTGCGTGCCGGACGCGATCCTGCTGCCGCAGGGCATCGAGCGGCTGTACCTGGCCGGCCGGACCGACCAGGACACCGAGTTCGTGGTGATGGACGCCCGCGAGCGCTCGCAGGACGGCGACACCTACGTCTACGACGTGGACGTGCTCGGCCCGGACGGCAACCTGGTGGAGCGCTGGGAAGGGCTGACGCTGCGCGCGGTCCGCAAGCGCAACGGCGCCGGCCCGTGGGTACCCACGATGCTCGGCTCCTACCTGGAGCGGTCGCTGGAACAGGTCATCGGCGGCAGCCGCGCGGTGGTCGTCGAGCCGGATCCGGTGCCGGCCGGGGCCAACGGGATCGAGGCCCGGCGGGCGCAGACCGCGCTGGCGCTCAGCCGGGCGCTCGGCCGGCCGGCCGAGGTGCGCTACCGGCCCGACGGCAAGCCGGAGACCGATGGCGCGGCGGTGTCCTCGTCGCACGGTGCCGGGTTGACGTTCGCCATCGCCGGTTCCGGGCGGCTGGGCTGTGACGTGGAGCCGGCGGTGAACCGCGGCGCCGAGGACTGGGCCGGACTGCTCGGGCCCGAGGCGCTCGCGGTGCGGGACCTGATCGTGGCCGAGTCCGGCGACTCGGCGTCGGTGGCCGGGACCAGGGTCTGGTGCGCGCTGGAGTGCCTGCGCAAGGCCGGCGCGACCAGCCAGGCGCTCACCGTCGACCGGGTCCAGCCGGACGGTTGGGTCGCACTGTCCACAGGGGACAGCCGGATCGCCACCTGGGTGACCACCATCAACGACCGTCCCGACCCGGTGGTGTTCGCCGTGTTGTCGGGAGAGGACGACTGAGGATGGGCGGCTACTACGAGATTCGGCACATCGTCGGGTTCGAGGAGACCAACCTGGTCGGCAACGTCTACTACGTGAACTATCTGCGCTGGCAGGGGCGGTGCCGGGAGATGTTCCTCAAGGAGAAGGCGCCGGCCGTGCTCGAGGACGTGCGTGAGGATCTGAAGTTGTTC
>NZ_DASUCC010000058.1:0-38366 GCF_035762905.1 Actinophytocola sp. | reverse complement strand
GCGCTGACCACAGGGCGGCCGGTGCCGGGCTCTCCCCGGCACCGGCCGGCCTTCGACGCCGACGCCGCGCCGAAGCGCTAGGTTGCGCCGGTGAGTTCTACCCAGGTGCCGTTGTGGGTGCCGGTCGTCGTGGCGTTGGTGGGATTCGTCGGAGTGCTCGGGGCGCAGCTCATTTCCGCGTGGCGGGACGACCGCCGGTGGCGGCGGGAGCAGGAGCGCGAGGAGACCCGGTGGAGCCGCGACCGGGCCCGGGAGATCGAGAACCGGGAGTACGACGGGCGCCGGGAGGCGTACACGCAGGTCATCGCCGCGATCGAGGGCTTCGACTGGTTGGTGTATCCGGCGTTGACGGCACTGCGCCGCGGGGACGAGCTGGCCGACGAGCAGATCGCTGAACTCCGGCGGGCCCGGGAGGAGATGCGGCAGTCGCTGGGTCCGGTCAACCTGCATGCTCCGCAGCGGTTCAACGAGTTGCTGCGCAACGCGATGCTGCCCCGGTCCCGGCTGGCGATGACGCTGGCCAACGTGCCGCCGGACATGGCCCTCGTCGAGGAGCTCTGGCGCAGCGGGAAGACCGGCTACCGCCGGATGCGCGCCGAGATGCGGGTCGACCTCGGCCTGGACGCGGAGCCGCTGCCCGAGGACGACGACTGAGCCGGCACGGGCCGGGTCAGGTGTTGGGCCAGAAGACCGGGTCGTCCTGTGCCGCGCGGTGGGCGACGCCGTTGGTGGGTTGCGGAACGAGCGGGGCGGGGGGGTCGTCGTCGGGGGCGGGTTGGGGTTGGGCGCGGGGATACGGGGTGGGGGCCGGGCGGGGGGTGCGCAGGGACCAGTCGCGGGCTTGGGATTCGTAGGCTTCCGCGGCGGCGGAGAGGGCGGCGACCGTCCACCACGGAAGGGTGGCGACGGTGGCGATGGTGCGCCAGGCATCGGCGACCGCCTGGGACGTGGTGGCCATGGCACGCGCGGTGTCGGGGCCGTCCGGGGTGGTGGTCGCCAGGCGTGCGGCGGTTGCGTATCTGCGATAGGCGACTTCCCACTGGGTCGTCAGTTCTTCCGGTATCACTGGGCCACCCCCGACCTCGTCGGCGTCTGCCGGTCAGTGGGAGTTCGGCATGGCCGCGCCCGCGGATTGGAACCGACCGACGTGGCGGATTTCCGCCAGATCCAGGGCGGCCGGTCCGGCAGGGTCGAGGTATGACCGACATCGAGTACGTCGCGATCGAGCCGGAGCGGCTTGACCGGATGCGGCAGCGGGGCGCGGACGAGCACGGGAACCCGTGGACGCCGCGGGTTTGCGAGGGGTGGGAGCCGTTGCGCTGCTGCCTGCGGATCGCCGAGCCGGGATCCGAGATCGTGTTGATCGGGTACACACCGCGTCCGGAGGCGGGCGCCTGGGCGGAGACCGGTCCGGTGTTCGTCCATTTCGGACGGTGCACCGGATACCCGACACCGGGTGACTACCCGGAGGCGTTCCGGCGGAGCCGAAGCACGGTGCAGCCGTTCGACCACACGGGCGCCCGGGCGTATCAGCACATCGCGGTCCTGGAACCGGAGGACGACCACGCGGCGGCCGTGCGGCGGGTGCTGGATCAGCCCGAGGTCGCCTACGCGCACGTTCGCAGTGCCACGGCGGCCTGCTTCACGTTCGAGGCGCGGGCGGTCCGGTAACGCCGGCCCGTTATGATCGGGCGCATGAAGCCGCGGCGGACGACGATCGGCACCGGTCGGTCCACATCGGACCGGTGCTGACCGTGTTCGTGCACCGGATGCGGGTCCGGTACAGCGAGTGCGACCAGCAGGGCGTGGTCTTCAACGGCAACTACCTGTTCTTCTACGACGTCGCCGTCACCGAGCTGTGGCGGGACCGGATCGGGCCGTACCAGGGGATGATCGACCGCGGCTACGACCTGGTGGTGGCCGAGGCGCGGCTGCGGTTCGTGGCCGGCGCCCGGTTCGACGACGAATTGGACATCGCGATGCCGGTGCACCACCTGGGCACCACCAGCATGATCATTCGGCCGGTGTTCCGGGTGGGCGAGCGGCTGATCGCCGACGGGGAGATCCGGCACGTGTTCGTGGACCCGAAGACGCTGACCAAGAAGCCGATGCCGGAGGACTACCGCACGGCGCTATCGGGTTGACCGCAGGTACTCCACCTCGAGCACCGGGCGGCCGTCGCCGAAGTCGCGCTCACGGGTGGCGCCGCTTTCCCGGAAGCCGAACCGGGTGTAGAAGCGGCGGGCGCGGTTGGCGCCCGCCAGCGTCCACAGTCGTACGGTGCGATGGCCGGACTCCCCCAGCCGCTCCCACGCGCTGTCCATGAGCGAGGGGGCGACCCCGCTGCCCCAGACCGACGGGTGGGCATAGAAACCGTAGATCTCACCGTCGCCGTAGCGCACCCGCCCGAGCGGGAAAACGGCCGGCGGATCCGCGGCCAGACCGTGCGGTCCGAAGTAGGCGAACGCACACACGCGATCGTCGCGCACCGCCACCAGAAGCGTCGTCCGCTCGAAGTTTGGCGCCCCGAAACGACTTGCCCACTGCACACGACGTTTCGCGACGAGCTTGCGCAGCCAGTTCGGCTCGAACAGATCGCGATAGGCCACGTGCCAGGCGTCGGCGTGCACGTCGCCGATCGCGCCCGCGTCCGACACGGTCGCCTCGCGGAGCAGAACTGGTGCCTCGACCCTCATCGACGCCGCCCTCGGTTGGCCGCCATGCGTACACCATACGTTCACGCTGCGGAAGGTCCAAGCTTTTCCGCGATCGTCGAATTTGTTGGCGTGCCGTACTTATTTCTCGGTGGAGAGCACGGCCGACGACCCGTCCGCGGTGATCTCTTCCGGCTCCACGTCACGCTTGCCGGAAAGCCGATGCGGCCACCACATCCAGCGCCCGATGTCCAGCGTCAGCGCGGTCACCAGAACGCCGCGGACGATGATCGTATCGATGATCACGCCCACCGCGACGGCGAACCCGATCTCCGCGAACGCGACCAGCGGCAGGGTGGCCAGCACCGCGAACGTTCCGGCGAGCACCAGACCGGCCGAGGTGATCACGCCACCGGTGGCGGACAACCCGATCAGCGCACCCCGCCGGGTGCCCCACTGCTTGGCTTCCTCGTGCACCCGGGTCATCAGGAAGATGTTGTAGTCGATGCCCAGCGACACCAGGAACACGAAGACGAACAGCGGGAACGACGCGTCCGCGCCCTCGAACCCGAAGACCTGGTTGAAGAAGAACGCGCTGATGCCCAGCGCGGCGAAGAACGACAGCACCACGGTGGCCATCAGGACCAGCGGGGCGACCAGGGCCCGCAACAGCCCGGCCAGGATCAGGAACACGACGAGGAGCACGATCGGGATGATCAGGTTGCGGTCCCGGGTGTTCGCCTCGTTCGTGTCGTGCAGGATCGCGGCCATGCCGCCGGCCATGGCTTCGGCGTCCGGCACCCGGTGCACGGCCTCCCGGACCCGGTCCACCGTCGCCGCGCCCTCCGGGCCGTCCGGCGCAGCGGTCATCGTGCCCTGCACCAGGGCCCAGCCGTCCTTGATCTGCGGCTCGGCGACCGAGCCCGGCGCGATCCCGGACACCGCGCTGAGCGCCGCGCGCACCTCGGTGGCCTTGTCCGCCTTGGCAACCACCTGGATCGGCTGCTCCGTGCCGGCCGGGAAGTGCCGGGCAAGCACCTGGCTGCCGACCACCGAGTCGGGTACGTCGCCGGTGAACGAGCCGGCCGTGCTGATCCCGTCCGACTTGAGCGTCAAGGTGTTCAGGGCGAACGCGCCGAGCACCAGCGCGGTGACCAACCAGACCACGCGCGGCCGGCGGGCGATGCCGGCCCCGATCTTCGCCCAGACGCCGGTCTCGGTGTGATCGACGGTGCCGAAGGCCGGCCGGACCGGCCAGAACAACCACCGGCCGCAGATCACCAGCAGGGCCGGCAGCAACGTGACCATGGCCAGCACCCCGACCCCGACCCCGATCGCGGCGACCGGGCCGAGCCCGGCGGTCGAGTTCAGCGCGGCGAAGATCAGGCAGATCATGCCGAGGATGACCGTGGCCGCACTGGCCCAGATGGCCGGGCCGGCGCGGTGCAGCGCGAACGCCATCGCCTCGTGCCGGTCCTGATGCCGGCGCAGCTCCTCCCGGTACCGGGCCACCAGCAGCAACGCGTAGTCGGTGCCGGCGCCGAACACGAGCACGGTGAGGATGCCGGCACTCTGCCCGTTGACGGTCAGGCCGGCGTACTTGGCCAGCAGGTAGATCACGCCCTGGGCGGCGAACAGCGCGGCGCCGGCCGAGATCACCGGCAGCAGCCAGAGCACCGGGCTGCGATAGGTGATCAGCAGCATCACGATCACCACGATCAGCGCGGCGTAGAGCAGGGTGCCGTCGATGCCTTCGAACGCCTTGGCGGTGTCCGCGCCGTTGCCGGCCGGACCGGCGACGTGCACCGACATCCCGCTGTCGCCGACGTCCGCGATCGTCCGGAGCTCCGCCACCAGGTCGGGCAGCTTCTGCCAGCCGTCCTCGCCGGCGTTGATCGGCACGAAAACCTGGGCGGCCTGCGGTGCCGGGGACTCCTGCGACGGGAGCGGCCCGAGCACGTCCCGGTCCACCCGGTCCACCTCGGCGAAGCGCTGGACGTGACCGGCGATGGTGGCGAGGTCGGCCTGGGTCAGGCCGGAGGTCTTCTCGTAGACGATGATCGCCGGAAGCTCGTTGCTGGAGTAGAACCGCTCGGTGATCTCCATCGCCTTGGTGGACTCGGCGTCGCTGGGCAGCCAGGACGCCATCTGGTTGTCCTGGACGCTGGACAGGCTGCCGGCCATCGGCGCGAGCACGGCGAGCGCGACGATCCACAACCCCAGGACCACCCACTTGCCGATGCGGCCGGACGGCACCTTCGCGAGCGTGCCGACACCGCTCATCAACGCGTTCACGACCTTGTTCCCCTCACAGATCAACCCCGCCGTACGAAAGGTTATCGGCCGAAACCGTCCAGACGGGACCCCGGGTTTCCGTGATCTGGCCCGCATCTCAGCGGTCTCTCAGTGTTCGGGCGCGGACCGTGTCGGGGCGGTCACGTTGCGGTGCCCGGCGGTCGGGGAACCGCGGCGGTAACGTCACCGTTGTCCGGATATGTTGTCCGGTGTTCCCAGGAGGGTCCTATGACCGGGACGATCGTCGTGTTCGCGCTGATCCTCGGTGTGCTCGCCATCGGCCTGTTCTACAGCCGCAACCGGTCCACCATGCGCGCGCAGCAGCTGGACGACGCCAAGGCGGAGGCGCGGCGCTGGGTCGAGCGGCTCGGCGGCCAGGTGATGAACCTGGTCGGCACGAACGACGCGGCCAAGCAGGCGATCGCCGACGCCTCGGAGCGCTACACCGCGGCCGGCTCGCAGATGGAGCAGGCCCGCACCATCGAGCAGGCCAGGCTGACCACCAAGACCGCGCTCGAGGGCCTGTACTACGTGCGCGCGGCGCGCACCGCGATGGGCCTGGACCCCGGTCCAGAACTGCCCGAGGACCCCGAGGCGCGGCGTGCCGGGAAGGTCACCGAGGAGCGGCGGGTCAGCGTGGAGGGGCACGACTACGAGGCGTCTCCGGAGCCCGGCGAGCGCACCCCGCACTACTACCCCGGCGGCCGGGTGGCCGGCCGGCCGGTGCCGCAGGGCTGGTACAGCGAGCCGTGGTGGAAGCCCGCGCTGGTGGCCGGCGCCTGGGGCCTGGGCTCGATGGTGTTGTTCAGCGCGATGTTCTCCGGCATGTACGGCATCCCGGACGCGCACGCGTGGGAGGCCGGCTACGACGCCGGTCAGCAGGAGGCGCTGGAGTCCGGCGGCGACGGCGGTGACGGTGGCGACGGCGGCGGAGACTTCGGTGGCGACAGCGGCGGCGACTGGGGTGGTGGCGGCGGCGACTGGGGTGGCGGCGGCGATTTCGGTGGCGGCGACTTCGGCGGGTTCTGACGGGTTCCCGGCGGCGGCACGGCGTGCCGCTGTGCTGCCGCCGAGGGGTGAACGTGCCGACGCGTTCCTACCCGGCCTGGCAGCTGGGGCACCAGTAGAGCTTGCGGGCGACGAGGAGTCGGGTGGCGACCTCGGTGCCGCAGACATGGCAGGGTTGGCCGGCGCGGCGGTAGACGTAGACCTCGCCGCCGTGGCGGTCCCGGCGGGGTGGGCGGCCGGTCGCGCCGGGCAGGTGGGCGTCGCGGACCGTGTCGATGCGGCCGGTGCGGACGCCGCGGCGCATCAACGAAACCAGGTCGGTCCACATGTCCGTCCACAGTGGACGGTCGAGCGAGCGGCCGGGGAGCAGCGGCGGGATCCGGTGGCGGAACAGGAGTTCGGCCCGGTAGACGTTGCCGATCCCGGCGACCACGTTCTGTTCCATGAGTAGGGCGGCGACCGGCCTGCGGGAGGCGGAGATGCGGGCCCAGGCGCGGTCCGGGTCGGCGTCGCGGCGCAGCGGGTCGGGGCCGAGGCGGGCGCGCAGAGCGACCACCTCGATGTCGGTGAGCAGCTCGCAGGCGGCCGGACCGCGCAGGTCGGCCCAGTGTGTCTCGCCGACCATCCGCATCCGCACCTCGCCGACCGGCGGGGCGACCGGCAGCTCGTGTTCCTGGAACTGGCCGTACAGCCCCAGATGCACGTGCACCTTGGCGTCCGGGCCGTAGTCGTGGAACAGGTGCTTGCCGTGCGCCTCGGCCCGGCGCAGCACCCGGCCGTCCAGCAGTGCCGCCGCGGCCGCGAACCTCCCCTGTGGACTGGAGATCCGCACCGGCCGGCCGCCGTAGCGCCGCTGGTGCGCCCGGGCCAGCCGGTGCAGCGTGTGTCCCTCCGGCACGGCGCTCAGCCGCGCAGCGCGGGCGGGGTTCCGGTGCGCTCGTACTCGGCGAGCATGGTGATCCGGCGCTGGTGCCGGTCGTCCCCGGAGAACTCCGTGGCCAGGAACGCCTCGACGATCGCGGTGGCCTCCTCGACCGAGTGCATCCGCGCGCCGAGCCCGATGACCTGGGCGTCGTTGTGCTCCCGGGCCAGCTGCGCGGTCTGCACACTCCAGGCCAGCGCCGCCCGGCAGCCGGCGACCTTGTTGGCGGCGATCTGCTCGCCGTTGCCGGAACCGCCGATCACCACGCCGAGGCTGCCCGGATCGGCCACCACCCGCAGCGCGGTGGCGACGCAGTAGACCGGGTAGTCGTCGGCCGGGTCGTAGTGGGCCGGGCCGACGTCGACCACGTCGTGGCCGGTGCGCGCCAGGTGCCCGGCCAGGTGGTTCTTCAGCTCGAAGCCGGCATGGTCGGCACCCAGGTACACCCGCACGCTGGCAGAGTATCCGGGTGACCGCCGAGGCGATGATCGAGGTGGCCGACCGGGTGTTCGCCCGCCGGCACGCCGAGCTGGACCAGACGCTGGGCCTGGTCGTCGGCGCGGAGCGGGGTCTGGTCGTGGACAGCGGCACCGACGAGGCGCACGGCGCCGAATGGCTCGCGGCGGTCCGCGCGGTGACCCCGCTGCCGTTGACCCTGCTGGTCACGCACGCGCACTGGGACCACTTCCTCGGCACCGCCGGGCTCGGCGCCGGTCCGGTCTTGGCGCACCCGGTCTGCCGGGACGAGATCGCCGGCAACGCCGAACAGCATCGCGACGAGGGCGTGCGGCACTTCCTCGACGCCGGCCGGCCGGACCTGGCCGGGCGGGTGCGCACGGCGCGCGTGGTGGTGCCGAGCGAGCTGGTGCCGGGCGCGGTCGAGCTGGATCTGGGCGGGCGCACGGTGACCCTGCTGCACCCCGGCCGCGGGCACACCGGCGGCGACGTGGTCGCGCACGTGCCGGACGCCGGCGTGCTGTTCGCCGGCGACCTGGTCGAGCAGGGCGCGCCGCCTGCGGTCGGTCCGGACGCCTACCCGCGGGAATGGCCGGCCGCCCTGGACGTGCTGCTGGCGCTGGCCCCCCGGGTGATCGTGCCCGGCCACGGCGACCCGGTGGACCCGGCGTTCGTACGCGGTCAGCGGGACGAGTTGGCCGCCGAGTACCTCAGCGCTGGATCGACTTGAGCTCGGTGAACTCCTCCAGGCCGAACCGGCCCAGCTCGCGGCCGTTGCCGGACTGCTTGTAGCCGCCGAACGGGGCCATCGGGTTGAACGCGCCGCCGTTGACGTCCACCTGCCCGGTGCGCATCCGCCGGGCGAAGGCCACCGCGCGGTCGGTGTCCGCCGCGAACACCGCGCCGGCCAGGCCGTAGATCGTCGAGTTGGCGATCGCCACGGCCTCCTCCTCGTCGGCGTAGGGCAGGATCGACAGCGCCGGTCCGAAGATCTCCTCCTGGGCGATGGTCATGTCCGGCCGCACCCCGGCGAACACGGTCGGCGGCACGTAGGCGCCGCGCCCGGGCAGCGCGCCGGCCGCGTCCGGCCCGCCGAACGCCACGTCCGCCCCCTCCTCGACGCCGGTGCGCAGGTAACCCATGACCCGCTCCTGCTGGGCGGCCGAGGACATCGGCCCGATCCGGGTGCTCTCCTCGGTCGGGTCGCCGACGGTGTACTTGGCCGCCGCGGCCGCCGCCAGCTCGGCCACCTCGTCGTGCCGGTTCGCCGGGACCAGCATCCGGGTCCACGCGGTGCAGGTCTGCCCGCCGTTGATGAACGCGTTGGCCACGCCCACCTTGACCGCCTTGGTCAGGTCGGCGTCGTCCAGCACCACGTTGGCCGACTTGCCGCCCAGCTCGAGGGCCACCCGCTTGACGGTCTCGGCGGCGACCGCGGACACCCGGCGGCCGGCCCGGGTCGACCCGGTGAACGACACCATGTCAACGCCCGGGTGCGCGGCGATGGCCTCGCCGACCACCGGGCCGAGGCCGTGCACCAGGTTCACCACGCCGGTCGGGACGCCGGCCGCGGCCAGCACCTCCATCAGCAGGTTGGCGTTGAGCGGAGCCACCTCGCTCGGCTTGAGCACCACCGTGCACCCGGCCGCGATCGCCGGCACGACCTTGTTCACGATCTGGTGCAGCGGGTAGTTCCACGGCGTGATGCAGCCGACCACCCCGACCGGCTCGCGCAGCACCAGCGAGTTGCCGATCTCCTCGCTGAACGAGTAACCGCCGTCCAGCAGCAGGCCGGCCAGCCCGCCGGAGGTGGCGACCGGCAGGCTGGCCTGAACCCGGGTGGAGAACGCGATCGGTGACCCCATCTCGGCCGTGATCGTGGCGGCGACCTCGCCCCGGCGAGCGGCCAGGCCCTCCGAGATCCGCCGCACCACGGCCGCCCGCTCCGCCGGCGGCGTGACCGACCAGGTGCCGAACGCGGCGACCGCGGCGGTGACCGCGGCGTCCACGTCGGCCGCCGTACCCGCCGGCACCGAGCCGATGACCTCCTCGGTCGCCGGGTTGACGACGTCGATGCGGTCGGTGGCCTCGTCGATCACCCGGCCACCGATGACGTGGCCGGTGCGAACGGTGACGGGAGCAGCCATTGGTCCTCCTAGAATGCGGTTCTGTTATTGGACCCTAGTCGAAGTTCAGCTCACCGGTCCTTGTGCGCTTAATCTCGAAGAAGTTCGGGAAGCTCGCCACCGCAACGGTTCCGTCGAACAGCCGAAGCGCGTCCTCCCCGCGCGGGATCGAGGTCAGCACCGGGCCGAAGAACGCCACCCCGTCGACGTGGATGGTGGGCGTCCCGACGTCCATGCCGACCGGGTCCATGCCCTCGTGGTGGCTGCGGCGCAGCGCGTCGTCGTACTCGGTGCTGTGCGCCGCCTCGGCCAGCTCAGCCGGCAGCCCGACCTCGGCAAGCGACTCCCTGATGACCAGGTCCGGGTCCTCGTACTTGCGGTTGTGGATGCGCGTACCCATCGCCGTGTACAGGTCGCGCAGCACCTCCTCGCCGTTCTTCTCGGCGGCGGCGATGCACACTCGAACCGGACCCCAGGCACGCTCCATCGCCTGCTGGTACTCCTCGGGTAGGTCACGCCCCTCGTTGAGCACCGAGAGGCTCATCACCCGGAACCGCAGATCGATGTCCCGGTGCTTGTCGACCTCGACGATCCACCGGGAGGTGATCCAGGCGAACGGACATGCCGGATCGAAATAGAAGTCGACTTTGGTCTTGCCAGCTGTTGTCATGACCAGATCAACCCGACTCGGGCGGGTGTTCTTCCCTGTCAGCGGAGACCTTCCGACTCGAACGTGATTGGATGCGATTGTCAGTACCAGACCCTACCGAGGTGATCAGTGGCAGCCCCCAACCTGACCCGTGACGAAGCCCAGCAGCGCGCCGCGTTGCTCGAGGTGGACTCCTATGCCATCGAGCTCGACCTCACCGACGGCATCGGTCAACCCGGGGAAGGGACCTTCCGCTCGAACACCACCGTCCGGTTCCGCAGCCGCGTGGCCGGCGCCGCCAGCTGGATCGACCTGATCGCCGACTCGGTGCGGTCGGCGGAGCTCAACGGCGCGCCGCTGGACATGTCCGGCTACCAGGAAGAGGCCGGCATCCCGCTGGCCGCCCTCGCCGAGCGCAACGAGCTGCGGATCGAGGCGGACTGCCGGTACATGAACACCGGCGAGGGGCTGCACCGGTTCGTCGACCCGGTGGACAAGAGCGTCTACCTCTACACCCAGTTCGAGACCGCCGACGCCAAGCGGATGTTCGCCTGTTTCGACCAGCCCGACCTCAAGGCCACATACCAGCTCACCGTGCTGGCGCCCAAGGGTTGGCTGGTGATCTCCAACTCGGCCATCGAGTCCACAGTGGACACCGCCGATGGCGGAGTCCGGCACGTGTTCGAGACCACCAAGCCGATGTCGACCTACCTGGTGGCACTGGTGGCCGGACCGTACGCGGAGTGGCGCGACGAGTACCGGGACAACGACGTCACGATCCCGCTCGGGCTCTACTGCCGGGCGTCGCTTGCCGAGCACATGGACCATGAGCGGCTGTTCACCGAGACCAAGCAGGGCTTCGCGTACTTCCACCGCAACTTCGGTGTGCCCTACCCGTTCGGCAAGTACGACCAGTGCTTCGTGCCGGAGTTCAACGCCGGCGCCATGGAGAACGCCGGCTGCGTGACCTTCCTCGAGGACTACGTGTTCCGCAGCCGGGTCACCCGGTACGCCTATGAGCGCCGGTGCGAGACCGTGCTGCACGAGATGGCGCACATGTGGTTCGGCGACCTGGTCACCATGCGCTGGTGGGACGACCTGTGGCTGAACGAGTCGTTCGCCACGTTCGCCAGCGTGCTCGCCCAGGCCGAAGCCACCGAGTACGCGCACGCCTGGACCAGCTTCGCCAACATCGAGAAGTCCTGGGCCTACCGGCAGGACCAGCTGCCCTCGACGCACCCGATCGCCGCGGACATCCCGGACCTGCAGGCGGTCGAGGTCAACTTCGACGGGATCACCTACGCCAAGGGCGCCAGCGTGCTCAAGCAGCTGGTCGCCTACGTCGGCACCGAGAACTTCCTGTCCGGGCTGCGGGTCTACTTCCGCAAGCACGCGTGGGGCAACGCCACCCTCGCCGATCTGCTTGCCGCGCTCGAGGAGGCGTCCGGGCGGGACCTGTCCTGGTGGAGCGCGCAGTGGCTGGAGACCACCGGGCTCAACCCGCTGCGCCCGGTTTTCGGGGTGGACGCCGAGGGCCGGTTCACCGAGTTCGCCATCGCCCAGGGCGGCGCGAAGCCGGGTGGCGGGGAACTGCGCACCCACCGGGTGGCGATCGGGATCTACGACGACGAAGACGGCAAGCTGGTTCGCACGCACCGGCGCGAGGTCGACGTCGACGGCGAGCGCACCGAGGTGCCGGAGCTGGTCGGGGTGCCGCGCGGAAAGCTGCTGCTGGTCAACGACGACGACCTGAGCTACTGCACGATGCGGCTGGACCCGGACTCGCTGACCACGCTGATCGACCGGATCGGCGACATCGTCGAGCCGTTGCCGCGCACCCTGTGCTGGTCGGCGGCCTGGGAGATGACCAGGGAGGCCGAGCTCAAGGCCCGGGACTTCGTCACGCTGGTCTGCCACGGGCTGCCGGCCGAGACCGAGGTCGGCGTGGTGCAGCGGCTGCTGATGCAGGCGCAGACCGCGATCGGCTCCTACGCCGACCCGGCCTGGGCGCCGCGCGGCTGGAAGATGTTCACCGACCGGATCCTGGAGCTGGCCCGGGCCGACGAGCCCGGCTCGGACCACCAGCTGGCGTTCGTCAACGCGCTGGCCTCCTCGGCGCTGGAGCCGGACAAGCTGACGGTGCTGCGCGGCTGGCTCAACGACACCGATCCGCTGCCCGGCCTCGTGGTGGACACCGACCTGCGCTGGCGGCTGGTGCAGGCGCTGGTCGCGCACGGCGCCGCCACCGACGACGAGATCGAGCGGCTGTTCGAGCGGGACTCCACGGCCACCGGGCAGCGCCAGGCCGAGCGGGCCCGGGCGCTGCGGCCGAACGCGGAGTCCAAGGCGGAGGCGTGGCGGCGGGCGGTGCACGACGACGACCTGCCCAACGCGATCAACGAGTCGATCATCTCCGGGTTCTCGCACCCGAGCCAGAAGGAGCTGCTGGCCCCGTTCATGGCGCGGTACTTCGCGGACGTGGCCGGGGTGTGGGAGCGCCGGTCGAGCGAGCGCGCCCAGCCGACCGTGCTCGGGCTGTTCCCGGCGTGGTCGGTGGCCCGGGAGACGGTGGCCGCGTCCGACGAGTGGCTGGCCGAGGAGTCTCACCCGCCGGCCCTGCGCCGCCTGGTCTCCGAGGGCCGAGCCGGCATCGTGCGCGCCCTCGCCGCCCGCGAGTTCGACGGCGTTTGAGGGGTGCTGAGACCCCGCTCGCCCGGAGGGCCGGCCGGCCCTCCGGGCGAGCGGGGTTACTGGTTAGTGGGGTGACCGACCAGCTTGGTCGCTGAGCATGCGCAGGGCGCTGACCAGGCCGCCGACCAGGTCGCCTTCCTTGAACGAGGCGACCATGCTCATCACCGCGAGGTTGCAGGCGCGGTCCGGGAGCCGGCGGGACGCCTCGGCGCCGGTGACGATCTCGACCCGACGCTGGCCGGGTGAGACGGCGAGCAGCACCGAGTCCGCCGCGTTCTCCTCGTGGCTGGCGTGCAGCGCCTCGGCGCCGGCCCGGGTGTCCTGGCCCAGGTCGCCCAGGTACACGCTGAAGTACAGGCCGGTGGCCCGGGAGGACAGCGTGAGCGCCTCGTCCAACCGGGACAGTTGAACCGTGTTGAACGGCAGTTCGGGGACGGTGTCGCGGCGCGCCCGAGCCACCGAGATCCGCCCGCTCGCGGTCACCGCGGCGGCGTAGCCGTGCTCGGGATCCTCGACGACGTTGGCCTCCGCGGTGTCGACGCGCTCGACGGCGGCCTCGGTCGTGCCGGGGTTACCAGCTGCCACGGGCACCTCCCTTGGCCGTGCCGCGCCGCGCCGCGCCGGTGGCCGGGGCGCCCGGGCCACCGTGCAGACCGGCCGGATTGGCGGTCCACCACACCGGCGGGTAGTCCCAGGGCTGGCCGGGCCGGTACCTCGGCGCCCGGGACTGCCGGTCGGGCAGGGTCAGCAGCGCGACCGCCACGTAGATGGCGGTCGGGATCGCCACGAAGACGAGTACGGTCTCGACGACACTCACGGCCGAAACGGTATCGGATGCCGATCTCTCCCGGCCCGTTGACCGGCCCGGTACCGTACGGCGACGAACGGGTTACTCCCATCGTTCACACTTTCACTCCATGTGCACGATGCTTTCGGCCAATCAGGTGACTACCCTCACTGGCATGGACGAGCGGCGATCAGTTCCTCAGGACGGAACCCGGGTCACCCGGGGTACTCGCGTCACGCGTGGCACTCGAGTCACGTAGGTCAGGCCGCCGGTTCACCCAGATAGGGCAACCAGAGCGGATCAGTCTCGACCACGCCGGCCAGCAGCCGCCAGTGCGGCCCGCGCGGCGCGGTCGGTACCACGCGCAACCGCCAGCCGAGCTCGGAGAGCAGCTTGTCGGCCTTACGGTGGTTGCACTTCGCGCAGGACGCCACGCAGTTCTGCCAGGTGTGCAGCCCGCCGCGGCTGCGCGGCACCACATGGTCGACGGTCTCCGCGCGCGCCCCGCAGTACCCGCACCGGTAGCGGTCCCGGTGCATCAGCCCGGCCCGGGTCAGCGGCACCTTGGCCCGGTGCGGCACCCGCACGTAGTTGCTCAGCCGGATCACCACCGGCAGCACCAGGCTGGACTTGGCCGAGTGCACCATCACCCCGGTCGGGTCGCCGTGCACCACCTCGGCCTTGCCGCACACCACCAGGACCACCGCCCGGCGCATCGGCAGCGCGGTGAGCGGCTCGAAGGTGGCGTTGAGCAGCAGGACCCGGCGGCGGCCCCAGGACGGCAGCCCGATCGGCGTCTCAGTTGGAGCTGACTCGGGGGTATGCGCCTGCGGAGGATCCGGCTCCAGACACGGCGAGGTCCGCGGCGCTAGCCCACGAGGGGCGCCGATCGGGCTGAGATGTCGGTCGGGCACGCCCACCACCTCCACCGGTGCAGCCAAATTCGACCATAAACCACACCCGTAGCGCACGTGCCTTCGATAACGTGTCCTGCTTCACCTCATCAAAGATCCGGTGAACCCCCCGGACCGGCACTCGCTAGGGTCGGCGACGATGACCACGACGCTCCCGTTCTCCGACCAACCCCCCGACTGCACCCGGGTCGACGGCAGCTGGTGCCAGCAGGTCTACAAGCTGACCAACAACGAGTGGCTGGCGGCCTCGGCGGAGTGGCTGGTGGCCCGGCCGCTGCGGATCCTGATGATCATCGTGATCGCGCTGCTGGTCCGCTTCCTGGCGAACCGGCTGATCGACCGGATGACCAGGGACACCGGCAAGAAGACCCCGGCGCTGCTGCGCCCGCTGCGGGAGCGCGCCCCGCAGGCGCTCGGCGCGCTGGTCTCCGAGCGGCGCGCGCAGCGGGCCAGGACGATCGGCTCGGTGCTCAAGTCGATCGTGTCGTTCGTCGTGTTCGGACTGGCCTTCATCCTGATCCTCGGCGAGCTCGGGCTGAACCTGGCACCGATCGTGGCCTCGGCCGGGATCGTCGGCATCGCGCTCGGCTTCGGGGCGCAGAACCTGGTCCGGGACTTCCTCTCCGGGATGTTCATGGTGGTCGAGGACCAGTACGGGGTCGGCGACGTGGTGGACGTCGGCCCGGCGAGCGGCGTGGTGGAGTCGGTCGGCCTGCGGGTCACGACGCTGCGCGACGTCAACGGCACCGTCTGGTACGTGCGCAACGGCGAGATCCTCCGGGTCGGCAACTCCAGCCAGGGCTTCGCGGTCGCCGTGCTGGATCTGCCGGTCGCGCACGGCACCGACGTCGCGCAGGTGGTCGAGATCCTGGCCAGGGTGGGCGCCGAGGTCACCACGGCCGAACCACTCGCCGCGGACGTGCTCGAACCGCCCGAGGTGCTCGGCGTCGAGAAGATCACCAACGAGGCCGTGACGATCCGGATGACGATCAAGGTGCGGCCCGGCCGGCAGTGGGCCGTCCAGCGGGCGCTCCGGGCCAAGATCATGGCGGCGTTCGAGGAGGCCGGCGTCGAGCCTCCGCTCGGCCGCTTGATCCCCCCGGCAGCGGGCTGAGCGAAGATAGGCTCGGTCGCGGTGCCGGCTGGACCGAGGAGCAGCGCAGCCGCGAGGAACGAGCGGCGAGCAGCGCACGAAGGAAGCCGGCGCCAGCAGCGGCCGGGCGGGAGCGAACCAGGAGAACAGTGAGCACGGAACAGCAGAGCTTCTACGAGGCCGTCGGTGGTGAGGAGACCTTCCGGCGGATCGTCGGCCGGTTCTACCGCGAGGTCGCCACGGACGAGATACTCCGGCCGCTGTACCCGGACGAGGACCTCGGGCCGGCCGAGGAGAAGCTGCGCCTGTTCCTGATGCAGTACTGGGGCGGCCCGCACACCTACTCCGAGCAGCGCGGGCATCCCCGGCTGCGGATGCGGCACGCGCCGTTCGTGGTCGGGCCGCTGCAGCGGGACGCCTGGCTGCGCTGCATGCGGGTCGCGGTGGACGAGGCGGGGCTGTCCGAGGCGCACCGCCGCCAGCTGTGGGAGTACCTGGAGATGGCCGCGAACAGCCTGCTGAACAGCTGGGTCTAAGTGCGCCACCCCCCCGAGCACGCCGAGCAGCGGGTCTACCGGTCCTGGTGGCACGACGCGCTCTGCTACCAGGTCTACATCCGCTCGTTCGCGGACTCGGACGGCGACGGCGTCGGTGACCTGGAGGGCGTCCGGTCCCGGTTGGGCTACCTCGAGCTGCTCGGCGTGGACGCGCTGGGGCTGACCCCGTTCTACCCCTCCCCCATGGCCGACCACGGCTACGACGTGGCCAACCCGCGCGACGTCGACCGGCTCTTCGGTGACCTGGACGCGTTCGACCGGCTGGTCACCGAGGCGACCGCGCACGGCATCCGAGTCACCATCGACCTGGTGCCCAACCACACCAGCGCGGCGCACCCGTGGTTCCAGTCGGCGCTGCTGTCCGGACGGGGCAGTGCGGCCCGGGAGCGCTACCTGTTCCGGGACGGCGGCGGGGACGGCTCGGTGCCGCCGAACAACTGGGTGAGCGCGTTCGGCGGCCCGGCCTGGACCCGCACCCAGGACGGCCAGTGGTACCTGCACCTGTTCGCCCCGGAGCAGCCGGACCTGAACTGGGCGCATCCGGACGTGCCCGGTGACCTGATCCGCACCCTGCGGTTCTGGCTGGATCGCGGCGTGTCCGGGTTCCGCGTCGATGTCGCCAACGGCCTGGCCGAGTTGGCGGGCGAGCCGGACCCGGGCCGGGACCACGACGGCGTGCACGAGATCCACCGCATGATCCGCAAGGTGCTCGACGAGTACCCGGGCAGCTTGGCGCTCGGCCAGATCCAGGTGGCCGGGGACGAGCGGTACCTGCGGCCGGACGAGCTGCACCTGGCGGACAACGTCCAGCTGGTGGCGGCCGAGTTCGACGCCGACGCGGTGCGCCGGGCGATCGAGGAGTCGTTGTCCGCGGTGGCCGGCACCGGTGCGCAGCCGACCTGGACGCTGGCCAACCACGACGTGGTGCGCCAGGTCAGCCGGTACGGCGGCGGCGCGGCCGGCACCCGGCGGGCCCGGGCCATGGCGCTGGTCGAGCTCGGCCTGCCCGGCGTGGTCCACCTGTACAACGGCGAGGAGCTCGGACTGCCCGACGTGGACCTGCCGGAGGCGGCGCTGCGGGACCCGCGGTGGAAGCGGTCCGGGCACCGGCTGCCGGCCAGGGACGGGTGCCGGGTGCCGCTGCCGTGGGAGGGCACCGAACCGCCGTTCGGCTTCACCGACGGCACCCGGACCTGGCTGCCGATGCCGCCGGAATGGATGGTGTTGACCGTCGAGCAGCAGCTGGAGGATCCGGATTCGACGCTGTCGCTGTACCGGCACGCGATCGAGCTACGCCGCCGGCATCCGGCGTTCGCCGGCAGCACGCTGGACTGGTTCGGCGCACCGGCCGGCTGCTTCGCCTACCGCCGCAGGGGCGGCGGGCTGAGCTGCGCGCTGAACACCACCTCGGCCCCGGTGCCGCTGCCGCCCGGCGAGCTGCTGCTGGCCAGCGGTCCGCTGGCCGACCGGATGCTTCCCCCGGACACCGCCGCCTGGCTGGTCTGACTCAGACCAGCAGCGGAAGCAGGGCGTGTCGGCGGCGCACCACCGCGCCGAACCGGGCGTCGATGCGCAGCCAGGCGTCCGTCGCGGTCACCCGGACCGACTCGTCGGCGTCGTTGGTGCCCAGGAAACCCATGCCGGACATGGCGAACAGGCAACGCAGCGGCACCTTGATCTCCATCCCGTCGCCGGACACGGTGAGCACGGTCTGGTCCAGCAGCGCGGCCGGCGGCGTCCCATGTGGACCGGCGTTCTCCCTGGCCAGCATCAGGCCGCGGTCGGCCAGCTCGGACACCACCCGGGCGGGCAGCTGGTCGACATTGCGCCAGTGCGCGTCGGGCGGCAGCGCCGAGCGCCACTGCAGATCGCGGGCCGCGCCCGGGTCGACCCGGTCCCCGCGCACCACGGCGAGCGCGGCCAGCAGCTCGTTGCCGGACACCGTCACGTCGGTGGGTCGCACCGCCCCGCGCACGGTCCGGGTGGCCAGCACGTCGAACGGGGTGGCCACCCAGGAGTCGATCAACCCGCCGTCCCTGGTGCGCAGCCGCACCACGGTCTGCCCGTCCAGCCGGACCGCGCGGGCCACGAACGCGCCGAGATCGTCGCGCTCCGACCGGTCGGCGACAACCAGCTCAGGCACCGTTGCTCCCGCTGCGCCATGCCGCCAGGAAATCCCGCTCGGCTTCGGAGAGCCGGCGTGGCCGGCCGGTCTTCATGTCGTAGGGCACCAGCATGGTCTCCGCGGTGGCCACCACCGGGTCCGAACCGGACAGTCCACTGTGGACGATGTAGTCCAGGGTGAACGACGCGTGCCGCATCTCCCGGACCGACATCTCCACCCGCACCGTGGTCCCGGTGGCGAGCAGCGGCGCGTGGTAGTCGACCACCAGCCGCGCGACGACCACCCCGCCGGCCATGCCGCCGGCCCCGTGCCTGGTCGCCTCCACGAACAGCAGATCGATCCGCGCCTCCTCGAGCAACGTCACCGTGTTCGCGTGGTTGACGTGCCCGAAGGCGTCCATGTCCGACCAGCGCGGCCGAACCTCGGCGACGAAAACACCCACTAGCGGACCATACTGCGGATCTGCCGCGCGGCGACCGACAGAGTCGCCAGGTCGACCCGGCCGGACTCGTTGATCTCGGTAAGCGACGACCGGGCCCGGCCAAGCCGGGAGGCGTTCGCCCGCTCCCAGGCGTCGATCTTGTCGTCCGGCGGGGTGCCGGGATCGCTCTGCCGCAACACATCCAGCGTGATCTCGCGCAGCGACGAGTACAGGTCGTCGCGCACCGCGAGCCGGGCAAGCGCGTGCCACCGGTTGCCCCGCTCCAGATCGTTGACCGAGGTCTGCATCTCGTCCAGATTGAGATGATCGGACAGCGTGTAGTAGAGCTCGGCCGTCTCCTGCGGACTGCGCTCCACCTCCACCGCGGCGTGCTGCTCGGCCAGTTCCGCCACCTCGGTCACGTCCAGCAGCCCGTAGGCGTCCAGCAGCGTGGCCACCCGGTTGGCCAGCCCGGCCGGAACGCCGTCGGCGATCAGCCGCTCGGCATCGGCCACCGCCGCCGCCCGCTGCCGGCCGCGCAGCAGGGCGAGCATCCGCGGCGCGAGATCCTGGACCACCGACCGGAACCGGCTGATCTCCGCGCCGACCGCGAGCGGCTGCGGCCGGTTGGACAGCAGCCACCGGGCCGCCCGGTCCAGCAGCCGGCGGATCTCCAGCGCCATCGCGTCCTGGGTGTCGGTCGGGATCAGGTTGTCCAGCGCCTCGATCTCCCGCCACAGCTGGGGCAACCCGAAGACGCTCGTCGCCACGGCGAACGCGCGCACCGAGTCGGTGGCGCTGGCGTTGATCTCCTCGGCCAGCCGGAACGCGTAGGACACCCCTGCGCCGTCCACCACCTCGTTGACCAGCAACGTGGTGGCGATCTGGCGGTTGAGCGGGTGCGCCGCGATGGCGTCGGCGAACCGTTCGCGCAGCTGGCTCGGGAAGTACTCCGGCAGCCGCCGGGCGAACGCGTCGGCCTCGGGCAGCCGGCTGGCCAGCACCTCCTCCTTGAGCGCGAGCTTCACGTGCGCCAGCAGGGTGGCCAGCTCCGGCGAGGTCAGCCCGCCGCCGGACTTCTCCATCTCGTGGAACTCCTGCGCGGACGGCAACGCCTCCAGCTCGCGGTCCAGCCCGGTGGTCTGCTCGAGCTTCTGCACCAGCCGGGCGTGCACCGACACCATGGCGGCGGCGTGCGCCCGGCTGATGCCGAGCACCTCGTTCTGCCGGTAGTTGTCGGTGAGCACCAGGCCGGCCACCTCGTCGGTCATCTCGGCGAGCAGCTCGGTGCGCTGCTCCGGCTGCAGCCGGCCGGCGGTCACCAGTTGGTCGAGCAGGATCTTGATGTTCACCTCGTGGTCGGAGCAGTCCACCCCGGCGGAGTTGTCCAGCGCGTCGGTGTTGATCTTGGTGCCGGTTCGGGCCACCTCGATCCGGCCGCGCTGAGTCAGGCCGAGGTTTCCGCCCTCGCCGACCACCTTCACCCGCAGATCCCGGCCGTCCACCCGGACCGCGTCGTTCGCCTTGTCCCCCACCGCCGCGTTGGTCTCGGTGGACGCCTTCACGTAGGTGCCGATCCCGCCGTTCCACAACAGGTCCACCGGCGCCAGCAACACCGCCTTGATCAGCTCCGGCGGGGACAGCCGCTCCACCCCGGGCGGAAGGTCCAGCGCGGCGGCGGCCTGCGGACTGATCGGGATCGACTTGGCGGTGCGCGGCCACACCCCGCCGCCCTCGCTGATCAGCTCGCGGTCGTAGTCGTCCCAGGAGGACCGCGGCAGCTCGAACAGCCGGCGTCGCTCGGCGAAACCGGCCGCCGGGTTCGGGTTCGGGTCGACGAAGACGTGCCGGTGGTCGAACGCGGCCACCAGCCGGATGTGCTCGGAGAGCAGCATCCCGTTGCCGAACACATCGCCGGACATGTCCCCGATCCCGACCGCGGTGAACTCCTCGGCCTGGGTGTCCACCCCCAGCTCCCGGAAGTGCCGCTTGACGCTCTCCCAGCCACCCCGGGCGGTGATCCCCATCGCCTTGTGGTCGTAGCCGACCGACCCGCCGCTGGCGAACGCGTCGCCCAGCCAGAAGCCGTAGCTCCCGGCCACCTCGTTGGCGATGTCGGAGAACGTCGCGGTGCCCTTGTCCGCGGCCACCACCAGGTAGGTGTCGTCGCCGTCGTAGCGGACCACGTCCGGCGGCGGCAGCACGGTCCCGGCGCGCAGGTTGTCGGTCAGGTCCAGCAGGCCGGAGATGAACATGCGGTAGCACGCGATGCCCTCGGCCAGCCACGACTCGCGGTCCACCGCGCCGTCCCCGGTCGGCGCAGGCGGCCGCTTGACCACGAACCCGCCCTTCGCGCCCACCGGCACGATCACCGCGTTCTTCACCGCCTGGGCCTTGACCAGCCCGAGCACCTCGGTGCGGAAGTCCTCCCGGCGGTCCGACCAGCGCAGCCCGCCCCGGGCCACCGGACCGAACCGCAGGTGCACGCCCTCCACCCGGGGCGAGCAGACGAAGATCTCGAACCGCGGCCGGGGCTCCGGCAGTTCCGGCACCGCCCGCGGCTCCAGTTTGATCGCCAGGTACGGCCGCGGTTCGCCACGCTCATCCGTGACGAAGTAGTTGGTCCGCAACGTGGCCCGGATCAGGGTGAGCAGGCTGCGCAGGATCCGGTCCGCGTCCAGGCTGGTCACCTCGTCGATCATCCGGGTGGTCTCGAGGATCTGGGCGGCGGCCTGTTCGCGCCGGGTCTGCTCGGGCAGGGCGGGATCGAAGCACACCTCGAACAGCTGGACCAGCGCGGTCGCCACGACGAAGTGCGCCAGCACGGTGTCCTCGATGTACTCCTGGCTGTAGGTGGTCCCGGCCTGGCGCAGGTACCGGGAGTAGGCGCGCAGTACCACCGCCTGGCGCCAGGTCAGCCCGCCGCGCAGCACCAGCGCGTTGAACCGGTCGGACTCGGCGTCGCCGCGCCAGATCGCCTCGAACGCGTCCTGGAACCGGGCGCGCAGCGACTCGATGTCCTCCTCCGAGCGGTTCTCCAGCACCGCCGGGTCCACCCGCAGCCCGAAGTCGTAGATCCACCAGCGCGGGCCGTCCTGCGGGCGCAGCTCGTAGGGTCGCTCGTCGACCACCTCCACGCCCATCTGCTGCAGCATCGGCAGCACGTGCGACAGGCTCACGCCCGGTCCGGCCAGGTAGAGCTTGAACCGCCGCTCCCCCGGCTCGGCCTCGCTCGGCACGTAGAACGAGGTGTCCATGTCGCCCTCGTGCGCCAGTGCCTGGATCCGGCGCAGGTCGGCCAGCCCGTGGACCGCGTCGAAGTCCTCCTTGTACGCCTCCGGGAACACGCCGGCGAACCGGTGGCCCTGCTCGGTGGCCGACTCGGCGCCGACGGTGACCGCGTCCGACGGGTCGTGCCGCTGCTCCTCGAGCACCGCGTCGACCATGTGGTCGTCCCAGGTGCGCACCGCCTCGGCCAGCCGCTCCTGGATGTGTCCCACGTCCGGCTCGAACTGCCGGTCCGGCTCGGTGTGCACGGTGAAGAACACCTGGGCCAGCGGGGTCTCCCCGATTCGGGCGCTGTACTCGAGGTGGTTGCCGGCCAACTCCTCGAGCAGCACCTGCTGCATGGCCAGCCGGGAGGTGGTGGTGTAGCGGTCCCTTGGCAGGAACACCAGGCAGGAGTAGAACCGGCCGAACAGGTCGCGGCGCAGGAACAGCCGCAGCCGGCGGCGGTCGGCCAGCGCGATCACCCCGGTCGCGGTCTGGTACAGCGCCTCGGTGGTGGTGGAGAACAGCTCGGTGCGCGGCCAGTTCTGGATCACCTCGAGCATCCGCTGGCCCGAGTAGGACTCCATCGGGAAGCCGGCCTTGTGGATCACCTCGCGGACCCGGCGCTCGACCACCGGGATGTCCAGCACGTCCTCGTGCAGCGCGTTGGTGTTGAACACGCCGAGGAACCGGTGCTCGCCGGTGACGGTGCCGTCCTGGTCGAAGGTCTTCACCCCGACGTAGTAGGGGTAGATGTTGCGGTGCACCGCGGAGGGCTCGCTGGCCTCGGTCAGGATCAGCAGGTTCGGCGAGAGCGCGGTGGCGGTGGCGTCCGGACCGGCGGTCAGCCTGCGGGCGGCCAGGCTGTCCTGGCGCAGCACGCCGAGGCCGCTGGCCAGCACGGCCTTCAGTGCCGGCTGGCCCTGCTCGTCGGGCACCAGCTCGTAGTTGCGGTAGCCGAGGAAGGTGAAGTGCCCGTCGGCCAGCCAGCGCAGCAGTCCGGTGCCGTCGGCGATCTGGTCCTGCTGCTTGAGCGGGGGCGGGTCGTCCTCGAGCTGGTCGGCGAGGGCGCGGGCGGTGCCGGTCATCCGGTCGGTGTCCTCGACCACCTCGCGGACCGCGTTGAGCACCGTGTGCAGGCTGTTCACCGTGTCCCGGTTGCGCTCGGCGCCGCTGATCAGGTCGATCTCGATGGACATCCAGGACTCGGCGAGCGCGTCGGCCGGCGGGTCGTCCGGGTCGGCGGTGGGCAGCATGTCGAGCAGTCGCCCGGCGACCGTCCGGCGCACCACCACGATCGGGTGCACCACCCGGTGGACCTGGAGGCCCGCGCGGGCCAGTTCCGCGGTCACCGACTCGACGAGGTAGGGCATGTCGTCGGTCACGATCTGCACGACGGTGCCCGCCGTGCTCCACCCGTCGCTGGCCCGGTCCGGGTTGAAGATGCGCACCGCGGGGCCGCCGGGCACCCGGTCCACGGCCAGCTCGTGGTGCGAGCGGACCGCGCCGACCAGGTCGACCGGGTTGTCGTCGATGATCTCTTCCGGCGGCAGGTACCGGTAGTAGAGCCGGATCAGCTCGGCCAGTTCGGGAGAAAGCTGTGCGGCCTGTTCGATCCGCTCGTCGCGGATCTGTTCGGGGCTCGCCTGGCCGGTGCCGCCGATCATGGCGGTTCTGCTGGAACGGGACCGGACACCAGTCGAAGCCATATTGAGTGGACTCCACGCACGCTCGGTGGCACCCCTGCGTGCCACATGCAGCTACACCCTAATGCCGGCCTCGGTACCGCTCAGCACGGCGGATCGTCCTTGATCGAACCCTGAATCGAGTCTTCATCGGTTCCGCCGGGACGGCATCTCGCCCGGCGGACCCGTCTCACACGTTTCCCCAGTCCGGCATCCGGTGCCGCCCGCTGCCGGACGACGAGGGCCGGACCGGTGCGGTCTTGTCCGATTTGCCGGGCTCGTCCCGGTCCGGCTCGGTCGCCTGGTAAGCGACCAGCGCCTCGGTCAACAGGTCCGCGATGCTGGTCGTGTCGGTCCGCTCCCGGCGCCGGCTCGTCCGCGGCGACTCCGCCTCCTCCGGCGGCGCCACCGGCTCCAACCGTACGGTGTCCGGCTCCACCTTGCCGTTGCCCTCCCCCTCGGCACCAGGCTCCGCCACCTGCGCTGGCGGCGGCACATCCGGCTGCGGCTGCGGGCCCGGCGGAACCGGCGGAACCTGATCCGGCTCGTCCGGCAGCACGATCTCCGACTGCCGCTTGTGCTCACCCGGCGCCCACGGCTCCCGGTCCGGCTCGGCGGGGTCCGGCCGCCCGGGCTCCTCCAGACCGGGCCGCCCGGGCTGCCCGAGCCCCGGACGTTCTGGCTCACCCACACCGGGCCGCCCCGGCTCACCGACGCCCGGCCGCTCCGGCTGGCCCACACCCGGCCGTCCGGGCTCACCGACCCCGGGACGCTCCGGCTCACCCACACCCGGCCGCCCCGGCTCACCGACCCCGGGACGCTCCGGCTCACCCACACCCGGCCGCTCGGGCTCCCCCACGCCTGGCCGCCACGGTTCCTGGATACCTGGCCGCTCCGGGAGTTCTGCGGGGCTCCACGGCGCTCCTGGGCCTTCGTCCGGTGCCTCCGGTCCGCGTACCGGCCCGGGCAGCTCGCCGGGCATGCTGGGCAGGAAGTCCGGTTCCCTCGGCCCGAAGTCCGGCCGGCGCGGTGTTCCCGGCTCCAACCCGGGCTCCCACGGCACCGACGGCCCCTCGTCCGGCTGCGCGGGCCTGAAGTCCGGCTGACGCGGCGGTTCCGGAATGTCGTCCGGCTCCGGCTCCGGCGGCATCGTGCCGCGGGTCCCCTTGCTGGTCAGCGTCGGATGATCGATCAGCGGCGCCAGCAGATCCCGGATCAGCCAGTTGGTCGTCCCCGGCTCCTTGTAACCCGTGGTGCCCGGTGGCGCCGCACTCGCCGGCTCGACATCGTCCGGCCGCACGGCCGCGTCCGGCTGCGCACCGGCAGACTCGACCGCGGCCCGCGCTTCCTCCTCAATGGTCGCGGCCGGCGGGTCCGCAGGGACCTTGGGCAGGGCGGACGCCGTTCCCCCGTTGGTCCGCGAACCGGACGAGCGCCGGCCGTCGGACAGGTCGATCCGGAACATCGTCGGCCCGGGCGGACGAGCCGGACCGGTGTCCTCGGCCGCGCCGCCGGGCGGTGGCGGAACCGGGCCGGGCCCAGGCGCGGCGTGGTCGGCCTCGGATTGCCCGGTCGGCTCGTCCCGGTCCGCACCCGGCGGGCCGGCCGCAGCCGGCCCGGCCGGTGCCGGTTCGACCGGCCCAGCCAAGGCCGACCCGGCCGCCGTGGCACCAGTCGCCGCCGACGGAGCCGGCGCCGGCGACACCGACGGTTCCGGCGAGTCCGCTGGCGCCGGTGTCGACGAAGCCGGTGTGGACGCGGCGGTCGGGGGTCTCTGGGCCGGCTGGACGGCGGCTGCCGGCGCCGTGGTGGGTGCGGGTCCGGATACCGGTGCGGGCGCGGGTGCGGGTCCGGATACCGGTGCGGGCGCGGGCAGGGGTATCCGCACCGGGGCCGGCTGGGCCGTCTCCGTGGCCGTGGCCGGCGGCGGGTCGGCGGGTTTCGGTGCGGTGATCGCGGCCGCGGTTCGGGGCCTGGTGCGCAGTAATCCGGTGACCGCGTCCAGGGCGGGCTCGACCAGGCCGAACTCGATCACGAGTTGGCGCCGGGCCTGCTCGACCGACCGGCGGTGCCGGTGCTCGGCGGCGTGTGCCGCCCGCAGACCGTGCAGCGCATCGCCCGGCCGTGCCGCGAGCTCGTCGAGATCGGCCCGCGCGCTGAGGGCGTCGGCGAGCAGCCAGCCCAGGTCGTGCCGTTCGGCGACGGAGAGCACGTAGTCCAGCAGACCCCGGCCGGCCGCCACCCGTCCCGACGGGACCATGACCCTGATCGCCACGGCGAGCAGGGTCCGGCCGACCGACGGCGCCGCGGCCGACCGGGCCGGCCGGGCGAACAGCGGTCCGGCCTCGTGCTCGGCTTCGCCCGGCTGACCGTCGTCCAGCAGGGCGAGGACCAGTTCCATGATCAGTCGGGCCCAGGCCCGGCCGCCCTCCATCCGCCCGTCCCGCAGCCTCGCCAGCAGCCCGAGACCCTGGCGGGCGATCTCGACCGCGTCCTCGTTCTCGCCGTGCCGCCGGTGGTAGGCGGACGTGCGCGCGGCCAGCAGCGCCCGGTCCAGGCGCCGGGCGTCCGAGCTGAGCCCGTCGTCCGCCGCAAGCAGCCGGTCGGCCTCGGCCAGCGCGTCCTCAAGGTCGTCCCGCCGCCCCACGTGCACGGTGCAGCCGACCAGCTGCCCGAGGGCGACGGCCCGGGTCGCCGGTCGGACACCGGCCACCTCGAGCACCGGCCGCAGAATCGTGCAGCCGAGCAGCGGCTCGCCCAGCTCCCGCGCGCACGCGGCCAGGTCCAGCCGAACCAGGGACTCCAGCTCGGGCAGGCCGGCCTTGGCCGCGGCGCGCAGGGCGGCCAGCGCCGGCTCGACCGCGTCCGCGTGCCGCTCGAGCCGCACCAGCGCGGCGGCCAGCAGGCCGTAGGCCCGGACCAGGTCCGGACCGCCGGACGCCGGTCCCGCCCCGATGGCCCTGCGGGCATACCGGGCCGCCAGTTCTGGTGCGCTCCATTGCAGCCGGTCGGCCAGCTCCACGAGCGCGACGCGCTCGGGGTGCTCTCCGATCGAGGGCAGCTCGTTCCAGGCAGCGACCACCGGCATCCCCGCCTAGTCCCTGGTCAGCTTGCGATAGGTCACCCGGTGCGGACGGGCCGCCTCCTCACCCAGCCGTTCCACCTTGTTCCGCTCGTAGCCCTCGAAGTTGCCCTCGAACCAGAACCACTTCGCGGGATCGTCGCCGTCGCCTTCCCAGGCCAGGATGTGCGTCGCCACCCGGTCCAGGAACCACCGGTCGTGGGAGATCACCACGGCACAACCGGGGAACTGTTCGAGGGCGTTCTCCAGCGAGCCCAGGGTCTCCACATCGAGGTCGTTGGTCGGCTCGTCGAGCAGAATCAGGTTTCCACCCAGCTTGAGCGTCAGCGCGAGGTTGAGCCGGTTGCGCTCCCCGCCGGAGAGCACCCCGGCCGGCTTCTGCTGGTCCGGTCCCTTGAAACCGAACGCGCTCACGTAGGCCCGGGATGGCATCTCGACCTGACCGACGTGGATGTAGTCGAGTCCTTCCGACACCACCTGCCACACGTTCTTGTTCGGGTCGATTCCGGCACGTTCCTGGTCGACGTAGGCCAGCTTGACCGTCTCCCCGACCTTCACCTCGCCGCCATCCGGCGCCTCAAGCCCGACGATGGTCTTGAACAGGGTCGTCTTCCCGACCCCGTTCGGACCGATCACGCCGATGATGCCGTTGCGGGGGAGCTTGAAGGACAGGCCGTCGATCAACACCCGGTCGCCGAAGCCCTTGCGCAGGTCGTTCACCTCGACGACGACGCTGCCCAGCCGCGGACCGGGCGGAATCTGGATCTCCTCGAAGTCCAGCTTCCGGGTCCGCTCCGCCTCGGCCGCCATCTCCTCGTAGCGTTCGAGCCGGGCCCGCGACTTGGTCTGCCTCGCCTTGGCGTTGGACCGCACCCAGGCCAGTTCGTCCCTCAGCCGCCGCTGCAGCTTCTGGTCCTTCTTGCCCTGCACCTCCAGGCGCTCGGCCTTCTTCTCCAGGTACGTGGAGTAGTTGCCCTCGTAGGGGTAGGCCCGCCCGCGATCCAGCTCGAGGATCCACTGCGCCAGGTTGTCCAGGAAGTACCGGTCGTGGGTGACGGCGAGCACGGCGCCCTGATACTGGGCGAGGTGCTGCTCCAACCACAGCACGCTCTCCGCGTCGAGATGGTTGGTGGGCTCGTCCAGCAGCAGCAGGTCGGGCTTGGACAGCAGCAGCCGGCACAGTGCGACCCGGCGGCGCTCACCACCGGAGAGCACGCTGACGTCCGCGTCCGGCGGCGGGCAGCGCAGCGCGTCCATCGCCTGTTCGAGCTGCGACTCCAGATCCCACGCGTCGGCGTGGTCCAGCTCCTCCGTGAGCTTGCCCATCTCCTCCATGAGATCGTCGGAGTACTCCGTGGTCATCGCCTCGGTGATCTCGTTGAAGCGGTCGAGCTTTCCCTTGATCTCGCCGACGCCCTCCTCGACGTTGCCGAGGACCGTCTTGTTCTCGGTCAGCTTCGGCTCCTGTTCGAGGATTCCGACGGTGAAGCCGGGCGAGAGCATCGCGTCCCCGTTGTTCGGCTGGTCCAGCCCCGCCATGATGCGCAGCACGCTCGACTTGCCGGCGCCGTTGGGACCCACCACTCCGATCTTGGCCCCGGGATAGAAGGAGATGCTGACGTCATCGAGGATGACCTTGTCCCCATGCGCCTTGCGTACTTTCCTCATGGTGTAGATGAACTCCGCCATGGTCGCGATCGTAGAGCGCTGCCCGACGGGAGCTGAGCGCGGACCGCACCATCGGCCCGGTCGATCGTCCTCCTAGTGCCGTGGGGTCAAGCCGTGCATCCGTTCAGCGCACGTCAGGCGGCGACCGGCTCCGCGGCGGCCGAGGCATCACCTCCCGAACCCTCGCGAGCCGGCCGTTGCACCATGGCGGTGCACATCGACAGGTTGGGGCCGATCGCCTTGGCGTCGAGCCGCAGGGACGACCGCATCTCGCCGTTGGCCTCGTACTCGTTGAGGTAGACCCGGCCGGTCGCCACCACCTGGTCGCCCTTGAACACGGAGACGGCCACGTTCTCGGCGAGCTTGCGCCAGCAGGCCACCTCGAGGATCAGCCGGTCACCGTCGGTCCAGGCCTGCGCATCGCGGTCGAACCGCCGCTCGTTGGCCGCGATCCGAAAGGTGCACAGCTTGTCGCCGGTCGACACGGTGCGCTGGTTGACGTCGCTGATGATCCGGCCGATGACGGTCAGATAGGTCTCGAACATGATCAAGGTCCTTCCTGTGTCCGGCCGGCGCGGGATGCGCCGGCCACAGGAACGACAGTGCCGGGCGGGGGCGACGAGCGGTGCGCCTGGTGATCAAGATGTGGACTACTCGGGCGGTTGTGGACAACCGGTGCTACCGGCGATCGCCCTCGGCGAGCTGGCGGAGCATCGCGTTGTAGGCCTCGCGGTCGGCGTCGCCGTCGGCGTCCGCGCGGCGGTCGGCCCGGCGCGCCTCCCGCTCATCCGCCCGCGCCCACTGCAACAGCAGCGCGATCAGCACGATCAGCAGCGGCAGCTCCCCCGTCGCCCACGCGATCCCCCCGCCCAGCCGCTGGTCGCCGAGCAGATCGGTGGCCCACGGCAGGGCCAGCGCCTGGTAGAACCGCTCGCCGATCACGGTCTGCGTGCTCATCAGGATCACGCCGAAGAACGCGTGGAACGGCAGCGAGGCGAACACCATGCCCAGCCGGGCCAGGTACGGCAGCCGGCGCGGGGACGGGTCCACCCCGATCACCGGCCAGTAGAAGAGGTAGCCGACCACGATGAAGTGCACGCTCATCGCCAGGTGCGCCCAGTGCAGTTCGAGCGCCGCGTCGAACAGCCCGGACAGGTACAGCACGTAGAACGAACCGATGAACAGGGTCAGGGCCACCACGGGATGGGTCAGCACCCTGGTCAGCGGCGAGTGCACGAAGGCCAGCAGCCACTCCCGGGGGCCGGGCGGCGCGTCCTTCCCGGCGGCCGGCAGTGCCCGCAGCGCCAGCGTCACCGGCCCGCCGAGCACCAGCAGCACCGGCGCCAGCATGGACAGCATCATGTGCGTTTCCATGTGCACGCTGAACATCGCCGGCGCGTAGCGGCCGAACCCCGAGCTGGTCGCGAACACCACCACCAGGCATCCGAGCAGCCAGGCCACCGTCCGGCCCACCGGCCAGGCGTCACCCCGGGCCCGCAACCGGCGCACGCCGAGCAGATAGAGCACCGCGAGGATGACCGCGGATCCGCCGAAGATCAGATCGAACCGCCAGTCCAGCAGCAACCGGAGCGGGGTCGGCTCGCCGGCCAGCGGATAGCCTATCCGCAACGCCACCGGGTCCGGCTCGGCCAGCAACGGCGGCGGGGGCGTCCTGGCCAGCGCGGACGCCAGGCCCAGGGTGGCGAACATGATCAGAACTTCCATGGCGCCAAGGCGGAACAGCGCCGCACCGGAGCCGCCGCCGGCCACGTCCCGGACACCGCGCTCGCGCTGCACGTAGCCGATCACCCCGAGCAGGACCAGCGCGGTGATCTTGGCTAACACCAGGACGCCGTAGTTGGTGGTGAACAGGTCGCCGACCGGCACCCGGATCAGCGCGTTGATCGTCCCGGACAGCGCCATGACGACCCAGCAGACCAGCGCGACCTTGGAGAACCGCGACGCGGCGAGCCCGAGGTGGGCGCGGTCGCGGCGGCCGTGCACGAGCAGCGCGACCAGCCCACCCACCCACAGCGCGACGGCGACCAGGTGCAGCAGCAGGCTGTTGCTGGCCAGGTCGTGCTGTCGGGCCGAGGAGTGCCCGGTCACCGCGACCGGCACGACACCGAGCAGGGCGACCGGGAACAAGATCGCGGTCCAGCCCCAGGACAGCACGATGCGGGCGAGCACGGCGATCACCAGCGCGACCGCGGCGGTGACCAGCCAGGCCTTCGCCTCCGGCAGCACGCCGACCAGGTCGATCAGGGTCCGGCCGGACAGGATCACCGAGACCGGCTTGCCCACCGCGGTGGCCACGGTGAACGGAACGGACAGCAGGGCGGCGGCGAACCACAGCAGCGCCGACCAGCCGGCCATCCGCAGCGCGGCGTAGCCCGCGACGTCGAGCACTCCGGACCGCTGCGGCGGCACCAGGAACGCGCCGAACAGCAGCCCTCCGATGGTCAGCACGCAGCCGATCTCGGCGGCCACCCGAACCACGATCGGGCCGTAGGCGTTGACCAGGTTGGCGTCGAGCGGACCGGCGGTGAGGGTGAGCAGGGCGGTGGCGAACACCGCGGCGAACAGACCGCCGACGACGAGCAGGGGCACCACACCGGAACCGGCCGCCGCCTTGGGGGGACGTGGGGACTCGGCCGCCTCGGTCAGCGAACTGTCAACGGGCACAACCCGAGCCTAATGCCGGGCCGAGCTGGTGGGCCGCACACCGGGTTCGGCCTCGGGGGAGACCAGCGCCTGGTCCGGCCGGTCCTCGCGGCGCCGGGCCCAACCGGCGGCGAGCGCGGCCGGGGCGATCAGCGCGGCGATGACGCCGGCCACGCCGAGCGCCACCGCGAGGTTGGTGACCTGCGCGATGGCGCCGATCATCGGTGGGCCGAGCAGGAAGCCGCTGTAGGCGATGGCCGTCACGAACGCCAGCTCGCGCTCGCCGCCGGACCCGTCGGCACGCCGGCCGGCCGCTCCGGCCAGGCCGAGCGCCACCGGGAAGGCGTAGGCGAGCCCGGCTCCGGCCAGCGCGAAGCCCAGGTAGCTGGACCAGGGCGCGGGCACAAGCACGGCGATCAGCAGGCCGCTCCCGGCGACGAGCGCCCCGCCGACCAGCAACCGCTGCGGCCCCCACCGCCGTTCGGCCCGCTCGCCGAGCATCCTGGTCACCGCCATGGCGACGGAGAACGCGGCGAAGATGATGGCCGCCGCGGCTTCGCTGACCCCACGCTCCCGCACCGCGAAGAGGGCCGACCAGTCGGCGCTGGCCCCCTCCGCCACGGCGGAGCAGAGCGCGACCGCGCCGAGCAGCCACAGCACCGGGCGCCGGGCCAGACCGGCGCCCCCGCGCCGGCGCCGGTGGCCGGGCTGGGCGAGGACCGGCTCGTTCGGCACCCGCCGGGCGATGCCCAGCGTGGTCAGTGCGGCGAGCACCGCGACAACGCCGAAGTGCTCGAGTGGTGCCCAGCCGTACGTCGCGGCCACCGCGGCGCCAGCGGCACCGATCAGACCGCCGAAGCTGTACCCGGCGTGGAACACGGGCATGAGCGGCCGGCCGGTCTGCCGCACGACCGTCACGGCGGCGATGTTCATGGCCACGTCGAGCGTGCCGGCCGACACGCCGATGGCGAACAGCACCAGGCCGAGCTGCGCCGGGTTGGTGGCCAGCGCGATCGGGGCGAGCAGCGACCACGCCACCAGCGCCGAGGTCAGCACCACCGGGCGGGCGCCGAACCGGGCGCACAGCCGGCCGGCCACCGGGGCCGCCAGGATCAGCCCGATGCTGGCGCCGACCAGGGCAAGGCCGAACGTCCCGGTGTCGGCCCGGACCTGCTCGGCGATGGCCGGAACCCGCGGCGCCCACGAGCCGAAGGCGGCGCCCTGCAGGAGGAAGACGACGAGGACCGCGGTCTTGCCGGAACGCATGGTGCTGCCCCTTCGGTCACTGCTGCTCGACGCCCAGGCTATCTGAAGCGCTTCAGCACGCGCCACATCTATTTCCCGGACCCGGAGCCCTAGGCTTGTGGCCGTGAGTCCAGACCGGGGCCGGCGACCGACCCTGGACACCATCGCCCTGGAGGTCGGCGTGTCCAGGGCCACCGTGTCCAACGCATACAACCGGCCGGACCAGCTGTCCGTCCAGCTGCGCGAGCGGATCATCGCCACGGCCAAGCGGCTGGGCTACGCCGGACCGGACCCGACCGCCCGCAGCCTCGCCACCCAGCGCACCGGCGCGGTGGCGTTCCTGCTCGGCCAGGGCCTGTCCTCGGCGTTCTCCGACCCGGCGCTCACCATCATGCTCGACTCGCTGGCCGCCACCGTGGACAGCGGAGACCGGGCCCTGCTGCTGTTACCGGGAGTCGACGACCAGGGCCCGCGCCCGGCGAGCGTGGCCAGGGCGCAGACCGATGTCGTGGTCGCCTACTCGCTGCCCGATGGCGCGCCCGCGCTGGACGCCGTGCGGGAACGCCAGCTCCCGCTGGTCGTGGTGGATCAGCCGGTGGTGCCGGACTCCGCCCGGGTGGAGCTGGACGATGTCGCGGGCGCGACGCTCGCCGCCCGGCACCTCGGGGAACTGGGCCACCGGAACGTCGGCATCCTGGGGTTCTCGCTGAGCCCGGACGGCCGGCACGGGCCGGCGGACCGCGGCCGGGTGCGCGTGGCCCGCTACCGGGTGACCCGGGACCGGGTGGCCGGATACCTCGCCGGACTCGCCCCGTTCGGCATCGGCCCCGACGAGGTGCCGGTGTGGGAGGCGAACTGCGGCGACCAGCAGTTCGGTCGCGCGGGCGCGCTGTGGCTGATGGGCAACCGGCCACGCCCGACCGCCCTGCTGTGCATGTCCGACGAGCTGGCCCTCGGCGCCATCCGGGCCGCCACCGAGCTGGGGCTTTCGGTGCCGCGGGACATCTCCGTGGTCGGCTTCGACGACACCCCGGGCGCCACCTGGTCGGACCCGCCGCTGACCACCATCCGGCAGGACCTCGTGGCGAAGGGCCGAAGAGCCGGCGAGCTCGCGCTGCGCATGCTGGACGGCGCCGGACCCGGCGACCCCACCACCATGGGCGTCGAGCTCATCCCCCGCGCGTCCACCGCTCCCCCGGCTCGCTAGCCAGGACGTTCACTCCTCCGAGTCGATAACGACTGGCGGGTCCGGAGCGATCAGACCCATCGGGACGGCTATACCCGCCGCCCCGCCAGAAGCTGTCCAGCCCTCGTAGCTCAGCGGATAGAGCAAAGGACTTCTAATCCTTGGGTCGGAGGTTCGAGTCCTCCCGGGGGCGCTGGGTTTCCGCACGTCGTAGGAATCGTTATCAGGGCGCGCCGGATTTCGCCGTTGGAGTTTGATATGGCGCGGCGCACGGTGCTTTTGGCAGCGGGTTCGGTTCCGGTCAGCGGTCAGGAGTCCTCCGATCCCGCATGGCAAAATCAGCCGGGTGCAGGTCGGGATACTTGGGCCGTTCGAGGTTCGTACGGACGGCGGCGTGGCTGACGTGCCGGGCGCGCGGTTGCGCGGGTTGTTGGCCGCGCTTGCGCTCGAGCCCGGCCGGGTGGTCGCGAAGGCGACGCTGGTCGACTGGATCTGGGGTGAATACCCGCCATCGGACGCGGCGAATGCCTTGCAACGGCTGGTTTCCCGGTTGCGGAAGGCGCTGCCGGAAGGGTTGATCGAGGGGCAGCCGGAAGGCTACCGGTTACGGGTGGAACCCGAGGCGGTCGATGCCGTGCGGTTCGAACGCCTCGTCGGCCGGGCCCGCCATGACGGGGATCCACGGCGGCTGCGCGAGGCCCTCGAACTGTGGCGCGGGGCGGCCATGCAGGACGTCGGTTTACAGGACAGTGCGGCGTTCGACGCGGCGGTCGCCCGGCTCGAGGGGATGCGTCTGGCCGTCCTGGAGGACCGGTTCGATGCCGAGATCGGCCTCGGCCACGAGGGCGAGCTGGTCGCGGAGCTGACCGATCTGGTGGCCGCGCATCCGGTACGGGAACGGCTGGTCGCCGCGCTGATGCGTGCTCTCGTCGCGACCGGTCGCGACACCGAGGCACTGTTGGTGTACCAGCGCACGAGAGACGCCCTGGCCGATGCGCTGGGCGTCGACCCCTCCGCAGAACTGTCCGCATTGCACGTCGCGCTGTTGCGGGGCGAGTTGGGCCGACGGCGGCAGGAGAACCGGAAGACCAATCTGCGGGCCGAGCTGACCAGCTTCGTCGGCAAGGACGCCGACGTCGCCGCGGTCCGCAAGCTCATCTCCGAACATCGGCTCACCACTCTGATCGGGCCGGGCGGCTCCGGGAAGACCAGGCTGGCCACGGAAACCGGGCGCACGTTGCTCAGCGACCTACCGGACGGGGCCTGGCTGGTGGAGCTGGCGGCCATCGGCGCGGACGATGACGTGGCACAGGCGACGCTCGCCGCGCTCGGCCTGCGGGATGCGCTGCTCGGTGAGGCGCCGGACGCGGAGCCGGCGGACCGGCTGGTCGCCGCGATCCGCGAGCGGGAGGCGCTGCTGATCCTGGACAACTGTGAGCACGTGATCGAGTCCGCGGCGGCGTTCGCCCATCGGGTGCTCGGGGAGTGCCAGCGGCTGCGAATCCTGGCGACGAGCCGGGAACCACTCGGCATCACCGGTGAGCAGCTGTGGCCGGTCGTGCCGCTGGCCCTGCCGGGTGGCGACGCCGGTCCCGGCGAGATCGAGTCCTCCCCGGCCGTCCAGCTGCTGCGGGACCGGGCCAGCGCGGTGCGCAAGGACCTCGTGATCGACGCCGCCACGCTGTCGACGATGGCGCGGGTCTGCCGGGCACTGGACGGGATGCCACTGGCGATCGAACTGGCCGCGGCCAGGCTGCGCACGATGTCGCTCGATCAGCTCGCCAACCAGCTCGACGACCGGTTCCGCCTGCTGACCAGCGGCAGCCGGACCGCGTTGCCACGGCACCGGACGCTGCGCGCGGTGGTCGACTGGAGCTGGGAGCTGCTCACCGACGCGGAACGGACCGTGCTGCGCAGGCTCTCGGTGTTCTCCGGCGGGGCGAGCCTGGAAGCGGCCGAGCGGGTCTGCGCCGGTGATGCGGTCGAGGCGTGGCAGGTGCTGGAGTTGCTCACCGCGCTGACCGAGAAGTCGCTGGTGCTCACCGAGGACAGCGGCGCACCGCGCTACCGGATGCTCGGCACGATCAAGGAGTACGCCGGCCTGCGGCTGGCGGAGGCGGGGGAATCGGACCTGGCGCGCCAGGCACATCTGGCCTACTTCACCGAACTCACCGAGACCGCGGAGCCACGTCTTCGCCGGGCCGAGCAACTGGAATGGCTCGCCACGCTCGAGGTCGAGCACGACAACATCGGTGCCGCGATGCGTGGCGCGCTCGCGGCCGGCGAGGCGCAGGCGGCGATGCGGCTCGCGGCGGCCACCGGCTGGTACTGGTGGCTCGCCGGGCACAAGTCCACCGGCATGGAGCTGATCACCGCGGCGATCAACACGCCCGGCGAGGTGAGCGATGCCTTCCGGGCCACGGTGTACGCCCTCGTCTCGATGTTCGTCAGCTCCGGGCCGAACGACGAACACCAGGCGGCGCAATGGATCCACAAGGCACACCAGTTCGGCCAGCGCAGCCGGCACCATCATCCGGCGCTGCGGCTGGTCGCTCCGCTGGTGCGGATGCTGGAGGCGCCGGACGCGTTCTTGCCGGCCTGGGAAGAGTTGTTGGACGACGAGGATCCGTGGGTGCGGGCGTTGGCGCGCCTCCAGCTCGGCAAGATGCGGATCATGCTCGGCCAGGACGGGCGGGATGCGGACGCGTATCTGGAGACGGCGCTGGCGGAGTTTCGGGCCCTTGGCGAACGGTGGGGGATTTCGTTCGCCTTGACCGAGCTGGCCGATCGAATTGCCACGCGGGGTGAGTTCGCCGGCGCGTGTGCGTATTTCGAGCAGGCGATCGTGGTGGTGACCGAGGTCGGTGCGATCGAGGATGTCATTCGCATGCGGTCGCGGCAGGCTCAGCTGTACTGGTTGCTGGGTGATGAGGAGGCCAGCGCGGCTGCCATCGCTGAGGCGGGGCGATGTGCGGAGCGGGTGACGTGGCCGAGTGCGTTGGCGCTGTTGGCCCTGTCGAAGGCGGAGTTGGCGCGGTGGCGGGGCGACACCGCGCAGGCACACCAACAGGTCGGGGTGGCGACGACGCTGTTGGGTGAGCAGGCGAAGCAGCCGAACATCCGGGTGATGACCCATGACCTGTTGGGTTACCTGGCCGATGATCTCGAGACGGCCCGGGAGCATCGCAGCGCGGCGTTCAAGGCGGCGTCCGAGGCGGGACATGCACCCCTGGTCGCGCAGGTGTTGGTCGGGGTGGCGGATCTGGCGGTGCGCCGCGAACAGTGGGAGCAGGCGGCGCGGTTGTTGTCGGCCAGTGCCGCGGTGCGTGGATTGCCGGATCGTTCGCAGCCGGATGTGGAGCGGATTGAGCGGGCAGTGCGAAGCCGCCTCGGCGATGTGGGGTTCGCCGAGGCGGCTGGGGGGGTGGGGGTGGGTTGGTCGGAGTTGGTGGTGGTCACGCTCGCTTTCTGAAGGAGGCTGAGGCCCAGAGGTAGCCGATCAGGGCGATGCCGAGGCACCAGGCCAGGGCGGCGATGGCGTGGCTGGTTGAGGGGGTGCCGTTGAGTAGGCCGCGGAGGGTTTCGATGATGGGGGTGAAGGGTTGGTATTCGGCGAATTGGCGTAGTCCGGGGCCCATTTTTTCGGCGGGGACGATGGCGCTGCTGAAGAATGGCAGCATCATCAGGGGGACGGCGGCCAGGGCGGCGGTTTCCGGGGTTTTGGCGTTGAGTCCCAGGGCGATGGTCAGCCAGCTGGTGGCGGTGCCGAGCAGCAGGATCAGTCCGGCCACGCCGGCCCATTGCAGGGGGCTGGCCGCCGGGGAGAAGCCGAGCAGGAAGGCGACGCCGATCAGGGCGCTGATGGCGACCACGCTGGTGAGCAGGGTGGCCACGACGTGGCCGTTGAGCACGGCGCCGCGGGTGACGTGCATGACTTTGAAGCGGTTGATGATGCCTTTGGTCATGTCGGAGTTGACCGCGACGGCGGTGGTGCCCAGGCCGTAGCAGACGGTGAGCAGGATGAGTCCGGGGGTGGCGTAGTCGATGTAGTCGACGCCGACGCTGAAGGCGTCGCCGAACATGTAGACGAACATCAGCATGATCACGATGGGCATGAGCACGGCGTTGAACACCGAGGTGGGGTTGCGGGCGATGTGCTTGGCGTTGCGCCGTAGCATGATCATCGAGTGGGATTGGGCGCTCATTTCGCGGCCACCTCCGTGGTTTGGCCCGTCAGGGCGAGGAAGACGTCGTCGAGGTCGGGGGTGTGCACCGAGAACTCCTCGGCGTTGATCGAGTACTCATCGAGCCGGTCGAGCAGGGCGCGCAGTGAGCGGGTGCCGCCGTCGCTGGGTACCCGCAGGGCGAGGCCGTCGTCGTCGCGGGTGGCATCGGAGAGGACTCGGGCGGCGGCGTCGAGTTCGGCCACGCTGGCGAACTTGAGTCGGACGTGGGTGCCGGGGACCTGGCGCTTGAGCTCGTCCGGGGTGCCGGAGGCGACGATGCGGCCGTGGTCCAGGACGGCGACCTGGTCGGCCAGCTGGTCGGCCTCTTCCAAATATTGGGTGGTGAGGAAGATGGTCACGCCGTCGGCGACCAGTTCGCGGATGATGGTCCACATGGTGCGCCGGGAGCGCGGGTCCAGGCCGGTGGTCGGCTCGTCGAGGAAGATGATCCGCGGGTTGCCGACCAGGGTCATCGCCAAGTCGAGCTTGCGGCGCATCCCGCCGGAGTAGGTGGCCACCAGCTTGCCGGCCGATTCGACCAGGTCGAACCGCTTGAGCAGATCGGCGATCACCGCCGTACCCGCCTCGCCGCGCAGCCCGTGCAGGTCCACCATCAGCTGCAGGTTCTCCTGCCCCGACAGC
>NZ_DASUCC010000057.1:0-56444 GCF_035762905.1 Actinophytocola sp. | reverse complement strand
TGGGGAGCGTGGGGTGAAGTCGGTCTAGTTTTAGACTTGCAGGCGGAAACCTCGTGGGAGGATGGGGGCATGGTGCAGTTGCGGGTCGGGTTGGCGCAGGTGAACGTGACGGTGGGGGATCTTGCGGGGAACGCCGACGTCATCGTGCGGTGGGTGCGGCGGGGGGCCGAGGCGGGGGCGCATCTTTTGGTGTTTCCGGAGATGGCGCTGACCGGGTATCCGATCGAGGACCTTGCGCTGCGGGAGTCGTTCGCCGAGGCGTCGAAGGCGGCGCTGGTGCGGCTGGCGGGGCGGCTTGCTGACGCAGGGTGCGGGGAGGTGGCCTGTTGCGTGGGGTATCTGGATCTTGATGGGCAGGGGGCGCGGGACGCGGCGGCGGTGCTGTACCGGGGGGAGGTGGTGGCGCGGCAGTTCAAGCACCATCTGCCGAACTACGGGGTGTTCGACGAGCGGCGGCACTTCACCGCGGGGGCGGGCTTGGCGGTACTCACCATCCGGGGTGTGGAGGTCGGAATGGTGATCTGCGAGGACATCTGGCAGGACGGCGGGCCGGTCACCGAGTTGGGCCGGATCGGGGTCGATCTGGTCGTCTCGCCGAACGCCTCGCCGTATGAGCGGAAAAAAGACGACGTGCGGCTGGAGTTGGTGGCCAAGCGGGCGCGGGAGGCCGGGGCGCCGCTGCTCTACGCGAACCTGGTCGGCGGGCAGGACGAGCTGGTGTTCGACGGCGACTCGATCGTGGTCGCCGCGGACGGCACGCTGTTGGCCAGGGCGCCGCAGTTCGTGGAGCACCTGCTGCTGGTGGATCTGGACCTGCCGGGCGGTGCGCCGCGTGGCGAGCCGAGCGAGTTCACCGTGACCCGGCGGACGCTGTCCGCGGAGCCGGTGCCCGGATATCCCCCCGAGTACCCGCGGAACATCGCCGAGCCGCTGTCCGACGAGGCCGAGGAGTGGGCCGCGCTGGTCACCTGCCTGCGGGACTACGTGCACAAGAACGGGTTCCGGTCGGTGGTGCTGGGCCTGTCCGGCGGGATCGACTCGGCGGTGTGCGCCGCGCTGGCCGTGGACGCGCTGGGGGCGGACGCGGTGTACGGGGTGTCCATGCCGTCGGTGTACTCCTCGGAGCACTCCCGGTCCGACGCCGCCGAGCTGGCCCGGCGGACCGGCGTGCACTACGAGGTGCAGCCGATCGAGACGATGGTGGCGGCGTTCGTCGGCCAGCTGGGGCTGACCGGGCTGGCCGAGGAGAACGTGCAGGCCCGCTGCCGTGGCATGACCCTGATGGGGCTGTCCAATCAGCACGGGCACCTGGTGCTGGCCACCGGAAACAAGACCGAGCTGGCGGTCGGGTACTCGACGATCTACGGCGACGCGGTCGGCGGGTTCGCGCCGATCAAGGACGTGCTCAAGACCCGGGTCTGGGAGCTGGCCCGCTGGCGCAACGCGGCGGCCGAATGGCGCGGCGAGACCCCGCCGATCCCGGAGAGCTCGATCAGCAAGCCACCGTCCGCGGAGCTGCGGCCCGGGCAGCTGGACACCGACTCGCTGCCCGACTACAAGCTGCTCGACGACGTCCTTGACGACTACGTCGAGGGCGACCGGGGCTACGAGGACCTGCTGGCGGCCGGGTTCGAGCCGGAGCTGGTCCAGCGGGTGCTGCGGATGGTGGACCGCGCCGAGTTCAAGCGCCGGCAGTACCCGCCGGGCACGAAGATCACCTTCAAGGCGTTCGGCCGGGACCGCCGGCTGCCGATCACCAACGCCTGGCGGGAGGGCCAGGACGGCACTGTGCCGGAAACCACCTGATCGAGCGTGTGAGCCTCATCGCAACGTCATCCGCCGCGCGACCACGCGGTGCCACGCTGGTCCGGTAAACCCTCCAGGCGAACCCCGGGGACCCGCGACGCAGCGGGCTTCGAGGGGAAGGATGGTCGACGACGATGTCACACGAGATGGTCGCGCCGTACGGCACCGGACCTTCGGCCGCCGATCCGGCCAAGCCCGCCAAGCGGGTACGCATCCACCACCTGCGGGAGCTCAAGGAGCGCGGCGAGCCGTGGCCCATGCTCACCGCCTACGACATGTACACCGCCGAGCTGTTCGACGAGGCCGGCATCCCGGTCCTGCTGGTCGGCGACTCGGCGTCGAACAACGTCTACGGCTACGACACCTCGCTGCCGGTGACGGTGGACGAGTTGGTTCCGCTGGTCCGGGCCGTGACCCGGGCGGTGAAGCGCTCGCTCGTGGTGGCCGACCTGCCGTTCGGCTCCTACCAGCTCTCCCCCGAGCAGGCCCTGGCGACCGCCGTCCGGTTCATGAAGGAGGGCCGGGCGCACGCGGTGAAGCTCGAGGGCGGCCGGGCGTTCGCCGCGCACGTCAAGGCGATCACCACGGCCGGCGTGCCCGTTATGGGGCACATCGGATTCACCCCGCAGAGTGAACACAACCTGGGCGGTTATCGGGTGCAGGGCCGCGGCGACGCCGGCGAGGACGTCCTGGCCGACGCACTGGCCCTGCAGGAGGCCGGAGCCTTCGCCGTGGTCATGGAGATGGTGCCGGCCGAGGTCGCCAAGCGGGTGACCCACGAGCTGCACATTCCCACGGTCGGCATCGGCGCCGGTCCGGACTGCGACGCGCAGGTGCTGGTCTGGCAGGACATGGCGGGGCTGCGCCGCGGCAAGGCGCCGCGGTTCGTCAAGCGCTACGCCGACGTGGCCGGGGTGCTGCTCGGCGCGGCCCAGCAGTTCGCCGCCGACGTGCGCGGGCGGGAGTTCCCCGCCCCGGAGCACGTCTTCCACTGAAGCTTCACCGGCTGACCGGGAACCCGGCCCGGCCGGGTGGCATCGGCCACGCGGCCGGGTCGGGGCCCGAACAGCCGGCGCACGATGGCCGCGCGGTGCGCCCACGGGCGGGCCAGGCTGACCACCAGCCGGTACCGGTTGGGCCGGCGGGCGAACTCGGCCCGGTCGACGTTTCGGCGCCGAACTGCGCGGTCGTCGTACGCCGAGGCCAGAAGTCCGGCAGCATGACACCCATGCCCGGTTTCTACCCCGCGATCAACGCGCTGGACAGCGGCCTCCTCGAGGTCGGCGACGGCCACCAGATGTACTGGGAGGTCAGCGGAAACCCGGACGGCAAGCCGGTCGTGTTCCTGCACGGCGGGCCGGGCAGCGGCTCACATCCGTTGCAGCGCCGGATGTTCGACCCGAGTGCGTACCGGATCGTGCTGTTCGACCAGCGCGGCTGCGGGCGCAGCCGGCCGCACGTGCGCGACGCCGGAACCGAGCTGACCCACAACACCACCTGGCACCTGGTGGCCGACATGGAGCGGCTGCGGGCACACCTCGGCATCGAGCGCTGGCAACTGTTCGGCGGATCGTGGGGCGCGACGCTCGCGGTGGCGTACGCGCAGACGCACCCCGAGCGGGTCACCGAGATCGTGCTGCGCGGCGTGTTCCTGCTCCGGCAGGTCGAGCTGGACTGGATGTACGCCGGGGGCGCCGGAATGCTCTTTCCGGAGGCGTGGGCCGAGTTCGCCGGCGCGGTGCCGGCCGAGCACCGCGGCGACCTGCTGACCGGCTACCACCGGCTGATCGACGACCCGGACCCGCAGGTGCGCGCGGCGGCCGCCCTGGCCTGGAGCACCTGGGAGGGCGCGGCGGTCTCGCTGGTGCCCAACCCGCAGATGACCGCCGTGTACGCCGACCCGGCGTTCGCCGTGCCGTTCGCCCGGATCGCCCTGCACTACTTCGTCAACGCCGGGTGGCTGGACCCGGACCAGCTGATCCGGGACGCCGGCAAGCTCGCCGGGATCCCCGGCCGGATCGTGCAGGGCCGCTACGACGCCGTGACCCCGGCGCGCACCGCCTACGACCTGCACCGCGCCTGGCCCGGCTCCGAGCTTCAGCTACTCCCCCAGGCCGGCCACGCGGTCACCGACCCCGGCATGCTCGACGCCCTGGTCAGCGCCACCGACGACTTCCGCGCACGCTGACCGGCACCCCGGCGAAGGAACGGCAACCGGAATCGGGTTGGGGAACGAATTCGGGGTGCGGGCGGATTCGGATCGGTGTGGGGAGCGGATCGTGGTGTTGCAGTGGTTGGCGGTTGCGGCGGTGGCCGTGACATTCGTGGTGCGGGTGGTCATCAACTGGGAGAACCGGCCGCGGCGGGATCAGGGCAGGGCGGCCGAGAGCGCGGAGTGCGCGGGCACCAGGGAGGGGCCGCACCAGGTCAGGTAGCGGCCGTCGACCAGGGCGTGGCGGGAGCCGGGGAACGCTTCGGGGCCGTCGGTCGCGGTGAACTCGTAGGGCTCGTCGGGGAGGACGACCAGGTCGGCGGAGCCGGCCCGCAGGCGGGCGGTCAGCTCGTCGAGCGGGGGCCGGGGGTAGCGGTCGGGGTGGCCGGCGTAGGCGTTGTCGATGCCGAGGCGGCGCAGCACGTCGCCGGCGAAGGTGTCCCGGCCGAGCACGATCCACGGACGGCGCCAGACCGGGACGATCGCGGTGGCGCGGATCGGGGGCACGGGTCGCCAGAGGTCCTCGGCGCGGACCAGCCAGTCCGGTTCGGTGCGGCCGAGGCCCTGGGTGAGCAGGCGGCGCACCGAGCCGAGACCGGCCGGAACGGTGGCGGCGGCCGCGGTGACCCAGACCGGGACGCCGTCGGCCCGGATGCGGGCCACGTCCTCCGGCCGGTTCTCCTCGGCGTTGGCTACCACCAGATCCGGGCGGAGGTCCAGGACGGCGTCCACGGTGGGGTACTTCGACCCGCCGACCCGCGGCACGGACAGCTCCGGCGGATGGCTGCAGTAGTCGGTCGCCCCGACCAGCAGTCCGGGTGCGGTGGTCGCGATGGCGTCGGTCAGCGACGGCACCAGGCTGACCACCCGGGCCGGCGGACCGCGCAGCGGGACCGGCTCACCCAGATCGTCGCTCAGCAGCGCGGTTCACCTCCTCGGCCAGCACGTCGGCGTGGCAGCCGGCCGGCGCGCACCAGCAGCCGAGCGCCCGCCCGGTCGACTCCCCGGCGCGCAGCCGGTCCGCAAGGTCGGCCCGGCCGGCCAGCCATTCCCGGTACCGGCGGACCATGCCCGGCCGGTCGGTCGCCGCCTGGCGCAGGAACGGGTTGGCGAAGTCCGACTCCGGCCACTCGTGCCGGGGACCGGCGTGCCCGACGTAGCTGAGCAGATCCGCCTCGACCAGCCACGGCACCAGGTGCTTGTGCGGGCCGCCGCGGCGCACGTTGACCACCACCGTCCGGCCGTCGAGCACCGCGTAGCCGAGCGACCGCTCGGCCCGGCTCCAGCCACCGGATTCCGGCGGTAACCGGGTCATACGTCGGTGATCCGGATCCCGGCGTGCGCCTTGTACCGCCGGTTGATCGCGATCAGGTTGGCGGTCAGCGCCTCGATCTGACCCGCGTTGCGCAGCCGCCCGCCGTAGATGCCGCGCACTCCGGGGATCACGTCGGCGAGCGCGCGCACCAGGTCGGTCGCCTCCCGGTCGTCGCCGAGCACCAGCACGTCGGTGGCCACCTCGGCGATCGCCGGGTCGACCAGGTGCACCGCGGAGACGTGGTGGAACGCCGCGGTCACCCGGGAGTCCGGCAGCAGCTTCTCGGCCTGCTGGGCGGCGCTGCCCTCTGGCACGTGCAGCGCGTACGGGCCCTGCTTGTCGAAGCCGAGCGGGTTCACGCAGTCGATGACGATCTTGCCGGCCAGCTCGTCGCGCAGCGACTCGAGCAGTTCGCGGTGGCCCTCCCAGGGCACCGCCACCAGCACGACGTCGGCCGCCGCCGCGCAGCCCGCGTTGTCCAGGCCGGACACGGTCCCGCCGACCAGGGCGCGCAGCTCCTCGGCCGTGGCCTGCGCCCGCTCGGCCTTGCGCGATCCGATCACCACGGCCAGGCCCGCCGTTATCCAGCGCAGCGCCAGGCCCTTGCCCTGCGGACCGGTCCCACCGAGCACCCCGACCGTCAGACCGGTCACCTGGGACACGTCAACCCCTCTCCACCCGCTCGAACCGCACCCTGCGGATCCGCGCGTCCGCCTCGACCAGCCGGACCCGGATGCGTTCGCCTTCCGGCAACCCGTCGCCGTCACACTTGGCGATCACCGGCGGGTCGGTGAGGAAGACCTCGGCGGTGCCGCCGTCGGAGCGCAGCACCATGGCGTCGAACTCGCGGCCGATCTGGTCGCCGAGCACCCACGCCTCCACCTGGTCGAGACACGCCCGGTCCACTCGGGACGCCAGCGCATCGGACAGTTCCATCAACCGCGGCAGGTGAGGTAAAGCTTCCCGGACCCAGTCCGGCACCGCGCGCCCGGCCGACAGGCTCAGGCAGATCTCGGCGCCGAACCGGTCGACCAGGCGCCGCAGCGGGGCGGTCACGTGCGCGTACGGCGCGCCCAGCCCGGCGTGCGTGACCAGCCCCGGGGTGGTGCCGTCGAACACCGTGTAGCCGGCACCGCGCAGCAGCCGGGTCGCGTCCATGAACAGCGCCAGCGCCTCCGGACGCCGCGGGTCCAGGCCGGCCAGCAACCCCGCCGCTTCCATCTCGCGCGGCCAGTCGATGCCCAGCGACCGGGCCGAGCGACGCAGCCACTGCACCGCGCCGTTCTCCGGGTCGGGCAGCGTGCGCAGCACCCCGACCCCGGCCTCGAGCATCATCGCCGCCGCGGACATGCCGGTGAGCAGGGAGATCTCGGCGTTCCAGGCGTCCACCTCGGTGCGCGGCCGAAGCGCCAGCCGCCAGCCGCCTCGGCCGTCCGGCGAGACCTCCTGTTCGGGCAGTTGCAGCTCGACCGCGCCGCGCTGCACGGCGCGTTCCCGGCGCAGCCGGCCGAGCGCGGGCAGCGCGGCGATCGACGGGTGCGGGTTGCCCGAGCGCACGTCGGCCCGCACGGTCTCGTAGTCGAACTGCCGCACCGAGCGGACCAGCGCCCGGCGTACCCGGGCGGACACCGGCTCGCCGTCACCGTCGCAGTCGATCGTCCACAGCGCGGCCGGGCGCACCTGGCCGGGCAGCAGGCTGGCCGCGTCCTCGCTGAGCACGGTCGGGTGCAGGGGAACGTTGCCATCCGGCAGGTACATGGTCTGGCCGCGCCTGCGCACCTCGGCGTCCAGTGGACCGCCCGGGCTGACGAACCCGCCGAGATCGGCGATCGCGTACTGCACCCGGAAGCCGCCGGGCCGGGTCGCCACCAGCACGGCCTGGTCGAGGTCCTTCGAGCCGGGCGGGTCGATGGTCACCAGCGGCAGGTCGGTGGCGTCCTCCCGGTCGTGGGAGTCGCCCCGCTCCCACCCGGCCACCGCCTTCTCGGCCTCGGCCAGGACCGGATCCGGAAACTGCGACGGGAGGCCGAACTCGCTGCGGATGCCGGCGAAACCATCGCCGTCAGGGCCCGCCGCCGCCATGAATGCCACGTGCGCACCCTATCGGCCCCGCTGGCCGGGTTGGATTCGGAAGTTCCTCCGGACATCTGCAACTTGTGATCCGGAATTCAACCTCAGGACCAGTTGGTCTGCTGCTGGACCGGCGGCGCGGGGAAGCCACGCGGTGGGGTGTCCTGGTTGGCGTAGCTCTGGTCGGTGAGCAGCGGGTCGGGGCAGGAGATGAGCACCTCCACCGAATCCGGGTCGGCGATCGGTGGCCCGCCGCCGCGTCCCCGGTAGACGACCTCACCGTCGGCGTCGATCTCGACCAGGTAGCCGGCCTCGGCGAGTTGCTCCTCGTCCAGGTTGACCAGGCGCTCACGACGGGACGGCACCACCCGATAGGCCGGCCACGGCAGGTGCGCGTAGGCCTGGTGCAGCTCAGCCATGATCTGCACCAGCGCGTTCTGCCAGGGCAGCGGCATCTCCTCGAGCAGGGCCCTTGGCAGCACCGCGTAGGAATGCGTGATCCCCGGGCCGCCGTGGGCCAGGAAGTCACGCAGCGGCGTGCTGGAAGCCGGCGGGCCGACCGGACGAGGAATCGGATCGGAGGTGTACATGGTCACGGGTCTCCAGGCCCCCTCACTACACCCCGGGCCGGACGGCCTGGGGCATCAACTCGGCCTCGGTCCACCGCACCGGACGAATGTGGACCGGGACACCGGTCTGCTGTGCTTCCACGATCTTCCCGTCGCCCAGGTACATCGCGACGTGGTGGATGGTCGCTGGATTACTCGGATCGTACGCCCAAAACAGCAGGTCACCGGGCTGCGCCTGGTCGACAGGCAGCCAGGCGCCCGCTTTCCACTGCTCCCGGGAGGTGCGCGGCAGCATGATCCCGGCGGCCCGGTAGGACTGCAGCATCAGGCTGGAGCAGTCGAAGGAGTTCTGGTGCGTGATCGCCGCGCCCCACTGGTAGGGCTTGCCCTGCTGGCTCAACGCGAACTGGATGGCCGAGCCGGCCTGAGCGGTCGGCGCCGGCAACAGGTTGCCGACGCCCTCGCCGCAGCCGGTCGGGTCGGCCACCGCGCCGATCGCGCCGATCAGATGCGCGGCCATCGGCTCCCAGCGGTGGTAGCGGTCCGGAAACGCCGAGCGCTCCACGTCCTGCGCGGAGTCGCCGGGCCGCTGGTCGCGCCAGTTCGGCACCGCCTCGAGCACGTCGTAGAACTTGTTGATCGCGTACATCGGGTCGGTGACCTGCGCCGGGGTCCCCCATCCCATCGACGGACGCATCTGGAAGATGCCGAGCGAGTCGCGGTCACCGTAGTTCAGGCTGCGCAGCCCGGACTCGGTCATCCCGGCCTGGATCGCCACCTGCCAGGCCAGTGGCGGCAGCTCGCGCTGCCGGCCGATCGAGATGATCAGGGCGACGTTGCCGCGCTGCTCCTCGGTGAGCTTGCCCGCGTCCAGCGCGCCGCTGCCGACCGGGCCGCTGGTCACCGGGCCCAGCGCGGCGTTGCAGGTCAGCGACATGGCGCGGGCGATGTCGTTCTGCCGGTCCTCCTCGACGACGGTGTTGATCGCGCCGGTGCTCACCACCGCCGTGACTGCCGCTATGAGCAGGGTCCCGACCGCCAGTGCCGCGCGCATGTCATGCCTGCTCGTAGTGTGCGACCCGCCAGCCCTGCGGCGTGGCGATGACCAGGATCGACACCGTGCCGCCGTTCGTCGGCACGTTCACGTCAACGGACGAGGTGTAGGAGTCGGTGGCCACGGCCTTGCCGGTGACCGCGGTGGCCGCGATGTTGCGCGGGTCCACGCTGGACATCACGGCCAACTGCTCCTCGGTGGTGTACGCGCGCAGGCCCTCGAGCCACTGCTCGGTGCTCACGCCCTCGTGGTTCACCCACGCCGTGGCCCACTGGGTGGCGACTTCGAGCGCCTTGGGAGCGGGCGGGGCCGGGGTGGGCGCCTGGGTGGGGGTGCTGATCCGGGTCGGTAACGACGTCTGCGGCACCGTGGTGGTCGGCGGCGCGGCCGGACCGGTGGTGGCCGGGGCCGCCGCGGTGGAACCGGCGCCTGCGGTGCCGGCGGCGGGCTGGTCGGCCGAGCCGAGCAGCCGGGGCATCAGCAACCCGATGGTGAGCATGGCCGCGAAGACGATGAGGACCGTGGCGATCAGATGCCGGGGCGAGCGCATCGGCCAGCCCCACAGTCTCCGGTAGACCGCGGCGCGCCCGCGGTTGGTCCTGATCGGCATGTCATCTCACCACCGTGTCGGTGTACCGCGGAGCGTCGTACATCGGCAGGCGCCGGGGTGGGCGCGGGGTGGGGGCGGCCATTTCGATGCCGCGGGAGGGCCGGTAGACCACGTGCACCGGCCGGCCGGCGACCTCTTCGATGTCGGCCGGGCGCGGTGCGGTCGCACCGGAGGTCACGTCGTAGAACTCCGCCTCGCCACGCCGGCTGACCCGGGACGGCACCACCACGGCGTCCTCGGCCCGGTCCCAGCCGCGATCGGTCACCGGCGCGGTGTCCACCACCCGGCTCGGCACGCTGGCGCGCGCCACGACCGCTTGCCGGTCCCGCGGCGGGGACCCGGGCGACCCGGCCGGCTCCAGGTGGTACTGCGGTCCGGCCGCGGGCAGCGCCCTTGTCGTCCCCTCGGTGATCGCGGTCCTGGTGTCCAGCCGCTGCGCGGTGGCGGTGACCGGGTTGCTGGCCTCCGGTCGCGGCCGGCGGGTGCCCGGCACGCCGGAGCTGGCCGGGACCGGGTCGTCGCCGACGTCGCTGCCCCGCAGGTTCTGCCAGAACACGTCCTGCGGGGTGGGCTCGGTGGACTTGCGGCCGCGGAACTTGGAGAACAGCCCGCCGCGCGCTCCCGGCATCGCCGCACCGGCCGCGCCGACGGACAGCTCGACCATCTGCCACATCCGCCGCATCGGCCGGCCCACCGCCAGGAAGATGACGGTCACGATGGCCGCAAGCAGCATCTGGGTGAGCAGCGAGAGCTTGGCCTGCTCGGAGAAGATCAGCTGGAGGAACCGGAAGTGCACACCGGCCAGCATGGCCAGGACCAGCACGTTGAGGATGACCGCGCCGACCGCCTTGCCGACCCGGCGCAGGATGTCGTGGTGCAGCAGCGCGACCAGGCCGATGATCGGCGCGGTCAGCGTGAGGATGCGCAGCAACAGCTGGGCCAGCAGCACCGACAGCTTGGCGAACAGCTGGAACAGCGAGTAGACGATGGACTGCAGCATGGCCAGGAACCCGGAGCCGACCCGGCTGCCGTCGGTGCCCTTGAAGTAGCCGGTCGCCGGGCCGAGCTCGGTGGCGACCTTCTTGTAGTCCTCTTTCTTCGCGTTCTCCGCGGCGTTGTCGGCGTCCTTGCCCTGCCGGACGTCCTCCCAGGTCCAGGCCTGGGCATTGAGCAGCCGGGGCCCGAAGTCGGCCGCCTTGGGGTCGTCCGGGTTACCGAACTCGCCGCGCAGCCAGTTCTCGTAGACCACCTTGGTGTGCAGGTCGGTGGGCAGCACGTCGCGGGTGATCCGGTCCTCGTCCGGGTCGACGAACCCGGCCTGGATCCCGGTGGTGGTGTTGACGATCAGGTCGTCGATCCGGCCGTAGTTGTTCACCAGGACCAGGGTCGAGGCCGCGAGCCACATGCCGCCGAGCGCGAACAGCGTCCGCCGGCTCACCGTGGCCAGGTCGCCGCGCCAGATCTGGCGGAACAGCAGCACCGCGAGCACCAGCATGAACAGGCTGAACAGCTGGGTGAAGATGTTGTCGAAGACGGCGCTGGCCGCCTTGCCGATCTGCTCGTTCAGGCCGCCGAGCACGCCGCCGTTGAGCAGCGTGTAGTGCAGCGAGTTGGTGGCGCCGACGATGTTCTTGCCGACGTTGAACAGCTCGTTGCCGGCCCAGGTGTCGATCGTGGTGCTGGGATCGGTCACCGTCGTGGACAGCGGCCCGCAGTTGTCCTCGTAGACGTGCCAGATCATGCCGGCGTAGCCGTAGTTGAGGTACGGGCTGTTCGCCTCGCCCTGGCCCTGCGGCGGGTCGAGCGCGCCGACCATGCCCGAGCCGGGCCGTTCCGGGTTGGGGGCCTCGGCGCAGCTGTCCTGCGCCATGGCCGGCCCGCCGATCGCCAGGTTGAACCCGAGCACCGCGATCACCAGCAGCAGCGCCCGGCTACGGCCGCGCGACGCCGGCGTGCGCGGGGCACGCCTGTGCCGCCGCACCGCGATCAGCAGCGCGGCGACAAGCGCCAGCACGGTCAGTGTCATGCCGTCTCCTGGTTGGGTCCCGCTCGGCTTCCGCTCAGCGCGGTGTCCTCCCGGCTGCCGTTCGATGCCTGATGTCCGTTGGTCTCCTGGCCGGACGGCTCGACCACGACCGCCTCGATCTCGTCGTCGGTCAGCCCGAGCTCGAAGTCGGCGGCCATCTCGAACTCGAGGTCGGTCGGTTCGGCGGGCGGCACGGCCGGCGGCGGCTCGGGCTCGCGCCGCGGTTGCGGCTGCGCCGGGCGCGCCTCGGCGGAGGGCACCACGGCGGTGTCCCGCTTGGCGTCCGGGGTGGTGTCCAGCACGGTGCGCAGGTGGTCCAGGTGCGGGCCGGACAGGTCGATCCGGATCCGCTCAACACCGCCGGCGCCGTCGCCGAAGATGAACTGGCGCGGCGACATGTCCCGCTCCACCCCGCGGTCGGCGCCGGGGCGCCGGCCGAGGCTGGCCACCACCTGTTCGTAGCCGGCTCCGACCGGGACCTTGAGCAGCCGCAGCGCGTCGGCCTGGGCCTGGTCGTCGTCGAGCCGGCCGACGAACACCGAGTCCAGCAGCGCGACGAAGCCCTGGATCTTCAGGAAGTCCGCCGGGATCTGGCTGGACAGCAGCACCCGGACGTTCCATTTCCGGGAGTCGCGGGCGAACCGGTTCATCAGCACCCGGCCGGTGGGCACCTCGGACAGGAAGAACGCCTCGTCGATCCAGACGCCCTTGCGGGTGTCCTTGGGCCGCTCGTAGATCGAGCGCTGGGTGAGCCAGGCGGCCAGGTTGAGCATCTCGACCCCGAGCGCCTCGGCGTCGGTCCAGTGCTCGCGGCCCACGCCGTCCTTGGGCAGGGTCAGCCCGGCCATGGTGAGCACGGTGAGCCGGTCGTCGCGGGCCTCGCTGTACGGGTCGGCGTCGTGCTCGGGGATGAGCAGCGACATCCGTTCGCGCATCTCGTCGAGGAAGTCGGCGACCACGACGGCGTGCTCGCGGTGCTCGCTCGCGTCCCGGCGCAGCGCCTCGAACACCAGGCTGGGGTCGGCGTCCGGCCGGCCGCCGACCGTGCGGACCGCGCGCAGCAGCACGATCCGGGTCTGCGGCATCCGGGCCACGTCGTAGGGCAGCACGCCGGTGAGCACGTCGAGCACCAGCCGCCTGCGGGTGGCCGCGGTCAGCGCCTTCTCCCGGCGCCAGGCCCGTTCCGGGTGCTCCTCGTCCAGGAAGTGCTCGTACTCCGGCTCGGCCACCACCCGGTACGGGTTGAGGATCCCGGGCTGGGCGTTGAGCAGGTTGATCGGCCGGGCATAGGGCCGCAGCTCGGGCAGGTCGCACAGCCGGGCAAGCGGGCCGGACGGGTCCAGCACCGTCCAGTACGCCCCGGCCCGCAACGTCTTGTAGACCACGCCGCCACCCAGGAACGACTTGCCGCCGCCCAGCCCGGCCACCATCGCGGTCAACCCGGATCCGTCCCGGATCTCCTGCGCCATCCACGGATCCCAGGCCACCGGCCGACGGGTCGCGGTGCACGTCTCGCCGAGCAGGATCCCGCGCCGGTCACCCACCTCGGCGGTCGCCGTCGGCACCGCCGAGGCCGCCCAGATCACCGAACCCCGGCGCAGGTACGCGGCGGCGGCCAGCGACTCACCCGGGATGAACTCCCGGGCCAGCGCGTACTGCGCCTCCGGGTGCTCGATCGCGACCTTCGGCTTGTACAGGTCCAACAGCTGCTGGGCCAGCCGCAGCACGTCCCGCTCGGTCGGCCCGGACACCGCCAGCCGCCACCACGAGCGCACCCGGGTGGCCAGCGAGGTGAACCCCGAGGTCATCTCGTCGTCGATCTCCAGCACCCGGGACGCCTGCCGGGCCAGCGACTGCGGCGGCTCCAGCTCGTGCTCGTCGGTGTAGTGCTTGACCTGCGAGCGGACCTTGTTCATCTGCCGCTGCAATTCACCGGAGACATCCTCCGGCTTGCGCACGTAGATCCGCGCCGACCACTCGACCGAGGCCGGCAGCCGGTCCGCACGCTGCACCCACGGGTCGTCCACCTCGGGAATCTGCAGGCCGTGCATCAGCCCGACGGTGAGCACCGTGACGTGCCGCTCCACCCCGGCGTTGGATCCGGTGCGGCCGCGCACGGTCAGCGTCGGGGCGTAGGGCTCCTGGTGATAGTCGGCCGCGTCGGTGAAGCTGGCCAGGTCCTCCGGCTCCCACGCCGCGCCCGGCACCGCCGGCAGGTTGCGCGGCGCCGGCAGGCCCAGCGAGCAGGACCGGTGCATCAGCCAGGACATCTCCTCCGCACGCGCCGGGCGACCCTCCAGCCCGGCGCCGCCGAGCACCTGGTCGAGGTGCTCCACCTCGCTGTCCAGCGCCGCCAGCTCGGCGTCCACCGCGGCCGGGAACACCTTGCGCAGCAACGGCGCGGCCCGCTCCACCGCCCGGTCGACCATGTTGCGGGTCTGCACCTGGACGCCGAGGTAGACCTCCTTCTCGGCCATCGACCGGCCCATCAGCTGCTGCTGCTCGCCGACCAGGTAGTCGTCGAAGGACAACGCGCCCGGCGTGTCCGGCATCCGGTTCACCGCGTTGTGTACGTGCGCCTCGGCCCACATCCGGATCGGGTACGGCCGGGTGGTCACCCGCAGGTGCATCCAGCGCCCGGCCAGCTCGGCGTACTGACCGGCGATCGCCGCGATCAGATCCTGGCGCTGTGAGTCCGAGCGAAACGACCAGCGCTGCGGCGCCAACCGGTACCAGGCGTACACGTCGTGCCCGGTACGCAGCAGATGGCCGTCGATACTGCGCGCGGCGATCGCCGGGGTGTAGTCGGGAATGGACTGCTCGCCGGGCAGCCGCCGGTTGCTCTTGCCGTTGCGGGAACCGTTCACGGAGTTGGGCTCTGGTTGTTTCGTCGAGTAGGGCGCCGGGTAGGAATCGGACAGGTCGGGGGCGGCGTGCCGGCCGTAGTTCGCCTGCTGCGGCATATTCGCGGCCGGATAGTGAGTCAGCAACTTGGGCTGCTTCTTACGGCCAAACACCGCCCACCTCCGAGGGACGGGCCAGGCCGGTTCCTGGCGGAAGGGCGGCGACCGCGCGTGTGGAACGGCCACGCCGGCGAGGTTTGCGACGTGGCCGTTCGGTCCGCACCCGGATCGCGGATGCGCTGACCGCACCTCCGCGTCCGGAGACGACCTCCCGAGGTGCGTTGAGCTCCCGGAGCCACATGGTCAGCACCGCGGTGAGCGGCCGCTCGTGGCTGATCCGCCCACAGATGACCATGGTGAGCCCGATGGTGACCACGAGACCCCAGGCGATCGACCAGAACAGGCTGACCCCGACCTGCCGGAAGATCGTCAGTACGACCAGGAAGACAACGGTGCCGACGCCCCACGCCACATACCGGGCGCGCCACGGAAACGTTGCCCTCGGCGGGCCGAGCCACACTGCGTCGACGCGGTAGACCTCGTCGTCGGTGCGAATACGCACGGGGTCCCCCTCGACGTTAGCCCGTGAACAGGCCGGCTATCCACGTTCCGATGTCCTTGCCGGCGTCGGTCGTCACGGCCAGGCCGATGATGGCCAGGGCGACGATCACGCCACCGAGCCGCCGCATGACGCCTGCGTTGTCGCCTTTTCCGCCGCCCAGCCACAGGAGCAGAAGCGCGACCACGAGCAGCAGCAGCGGAATGATGTTGTTCAGAATCCAGTCCCGGACACCTCCGGTGCCCAGCTCACCCTGTTGTGCGAGGGTGTCGAGGGTGGCCATGGCGATCATGTCTGACTCCCAAGTGCGTGGAGCGGATTTGTCATGATGCTCCTACGCCGCCGGTTCTGCAGTCCTTGACGAGTAGACCATGTGACGAGGGGTAGCGGCGATAGCGCGCTCCGTATTGCACCCTAACCGCTCCCTCCCACCTGGTCGGGCTCCCTACACGACACATCCGGGTGGATGGTGTGCGTTCTCGTTGTACGTCACGTTCGGGATCGTTTGGCCAGCTTGTGACCATTTCACCCGTATGCGGCACAGCACTCACCCTAGGTGGCCAATAACTCGTATCAAAGCGTTCCGTCCCGCAGATTCTTTACTCCGTTCGCAGGACGGTGCGATGCAGTGGTACCGGAGACGTGGGGCGAGCCGGCATGTAAGCCGGATCCTGTTCCACTACGCTATTCGGCGTAGCGGTGGCGGCCATCCATCTAGGCCTGCCGTCACCGGCAGGCTCGTGCGGCCTACCCGCAGGCATCGGGCGGGCCACCCTCGATCGCCTGCGCAGGAGCTTGCGCTCCCTCTTGGCCTTGCTCCGGGTGGGGTTTACCGAGCCACCCCGGTCACCCGGGATGCTGGTGGGCTCTTACCCCACCGTTTCACCCTTACCCGGTGTTGCCACCGGGCGGTCTGTTCTCTGTGGCACTGTCCCGCGGCTCACGCCGGGTTGCCGTTAACAACCACCCTGCCCTGCGGAGTCCGGACTTTCCTCGTCGGCGGGTTTCCCCGACCGCCGCGGCCGCCCTGCCGACTCGCCCTTCAGAAGGGTACCTGCCGATTCAGGTGGGATGTGTCGTTGACCAGCCGGACGGAGGCGTTGCCGTCCGGGTAGAACTCCACGACCGACAGCGAGGCGAGGTCCAGATGTAGCCGGAACAGCAACGATGGTCCGGCATCCAGGCCCATGCGCAAGATCGATTTGATCGGTGTGACGTGCGAGACAATCACGATCGTCGTTCCCCCGTGCGCCGCGATCAGCTCGTCGCGGACCCGGCGGACCCGGTGGTGCACCGCATCGAAGCTCTCCCCGTCCGGTGCCGGCACCGAACTGTCGGCCACCCACCGGCGGTGCAGCTCCGGGTCGCGCTCGGCAGCCTCGGCGAAGCTGAGCCCTTCCCAGCGGCCGAAATCGGTCTCAAGTAAACCGGTGTGGGTGACCACGTGTCCGCCGACCGCCTCGGCGACCGCCTGCGCGGTCTGCACCGCGCGGCCCAGCGCCGAGGACATGATCGGCGTTGCCGGACCGATTCCGTCTATTGTGGACAGCCGGAGGGCGGCGGCCTTGGCCTGCCGCTCGCCGGCGTCGGTCAGCGGCACCTCGCCGCGGCCGGAATAGCGGCGCTGCACCGAAAGCGCGGTCTGACCGTGCCGGAGCAGCAGGAACCGGGTCGGGGTGCCCTTGGCACCGGTCCAGCGGACGGGCTGCGGCTCAGCCCGGCCGGCTTTTCCCGGCACGATCCCGGCCTGGGCGTCCATGGCCTGGTTGGCCAGCCGGTCGGCGTGCTTGTTCTGCTCGCGCGGGATCCACTCGTAGCGGATCCGGCCGAACCCCCTGGCGATCTTCTGCGCCTCCAGGGCCAGCGGCTGCAGCGCGGCGTGCTTGATCTTCCACCGGCCGGACATCTGCTCGACCACGAGCTTGGAGTCCATCCGGACGTCGACGATGTCCGCGCCAAGATCGGCCGCCGCCCGCAGGCCGGCGACCAGTCCCCGGTACTCGGCGACGTTGTTGGTGGCCACGCCGATCCCCTCGGCCCGCTCGGCGAGCACCTCCCCGGTCCCGGCGTCGCGCACCACCGCGCCGTATCCGGCCGGCCCCGGGTTTCCCCGGGACCCGCCGTCGGCCTCGATGACCACTTTTCGGCTCATTGCCACACCTCGCAAGCTCGGTGCTGGCCGACCCCGCCGCCTCGCAGGCTCGGCGGCGGGGCAGTGTTCGATGGTTCGCTCACAGGCCGGACTCCGCGGTACGCACCAGGATGGCGCCGCACTCCTCGCAGGTGACCACCTCGTCCGCGGGGGCGGCGGCGATCCGGGACAGGGCGCTGCGGTCCAGCTCCAGCCGGCACGCCCCGCACCGGCGGGCGCGCAACAGCGCCGCGCCGATCCCCTTGACCTTGCGGACCCGGTCGTAGAGCGCCAGCACGGGCTCGGGCAGCTTGGGCAGCAGGGTGGCCCGCTCGGCGTCCCGGCGCGCCTGGATGGTGTCCAGGTCGGCGAGCGCGGCGTCCCGGCGGCGGGCCGCGTCGGCCAGTGCCTCCTCCGCCTTGGCCAGTTCGACCCCGGCGTGCTGGGTGTCCAGCTCGATCGCCTCGCGCCGCTCCATCAGCTCGAGCAGGTCGTCCTCAAGGCTGGTCTGCCGGCGCTCCAGCGTGGCCAGCTCGTGCTCGAGATCGGTGAGCTGCTTGGGGGACACGGTGCCGCCGGTGAGCAGGCCGCGGTCCCGGTCCTCGCGGGCCCGCACCGCGTCGATCTCCTTCTCCTGCCGCTTCACCTCGCGGTCCAGATCGGTCAGCGTGGTCTGGATGGACACCTGGGCATCCCGCCTGGTGCGCACCGCCAGTTCGGCGGCGGCGATCTCGGCCAGCTCCGGCAAGGTCCGGCGGCGGTGCTCGACCCGGCCCAGCTCGGCGTCGACCTCGGCCAGTTCGAGCAGCCGGCGCTGCACGGCGGGATCGGCTTTCACGCTGGGTCCCTCCCTCGCTCTTGTCCCACGCGCACCGTCCAGGGATCGGTGCGACGAAGGGAAACGTGGATGTCGACGTTACCGTCGATCGCGGCGCGCAGGACGCCGGCCGCCTGTTCGCACCACGGCCATTCGCTGGCCCAGTGCGCCACGTCGACCAGCGCCGGTGCGCCGGCCTTCGCCAGGTGCTCGCCGGCCGGATGGTGCCGCAGATCGGCGGTGACGTAGGCGTCGACGCCGGCCGCCAGCGCCGCGTCGAGGTAGGAGTCGCCGGCCCCGCCGGACACCGCGACCGTCGCGACCGGCCGGTCCGGGTCGCCGGTCGCCCGCACGCCCTGGGCGGTCGCCGGCAGCGCGTCGGCGACCCGCCGGACGAACGCCCGCAACGGTTCCGGGGCGGGCAGCGTGCCGATCCGCCCGATCCCGGTGCGCCCGTCCTCGTTCGGGTTCAGCGGCCCGGTCACGGTCAGGCCGAGCGCGCCGGCCAGCGCGTCCGAGACCCCGGGGTCGGCGGCGTCGGCGTTGGTGTGCGCGCAGAACAGCGCGACGCCGCCGCGCACCATCCGGTGCACCAGGCCGCCCTTCGGGGTGTCCGCCGGCACCCCGTGCACCCCGCGCAGCAGCAGCGGGTGGTGCGCCACGATCAGCTCGCACTCCAGCTCGAGCGCTTCGTCCACTGTGGACTCGACCGGGTCGACGCAGACCAGGATGCGGGACACCGGCTCGTCCGGGTCGCCGCAGACCAGGCCGACCGCGTCCCAGGATTCGGCCAGCCGTGGCGGGTACGCGGCCTCAAGGGCCTGGACGGCATCGGCGATCCTCACAGCAGCACCTCGACCGCGCTGGCCGCCCGCAGCGCGGCCACCAGCGGCGCCGCCCGGCCGGGGGAACGCACGGCCACCCGGATGTGGTCGGCGGTCAGACCGGGGAACGTGTCCGCCCGGCGGACCGCGATGCCCCGGCGGCGCAGGGCGGCCCGGACCCGCGCACCGTCCGGAACGCGCAGCAGCAGGAACGGCGCGGCGGCCGGGCCGTGCACGGACACCCCCGGCAGGACGGTCAGCTCGGCGGCCAGTCGCTCGCGGTGCCCGGCCAGCTCGGTCGCGGCACGGCCCGCCTCGGCGACGGCCGGCGGCTCGCTGCACGCGGTCACCGCCTCCAGCACCAGGGTGCCGACCGGCCACTGTGGACGGTGCGCGGCCAGCCGGGCCAGCAGCGCGGGGTCGCCGAGCGCGTAGCCGGCGCGCAGGCCGGGCAGCGCCCAGGTCTTGGTCAGGCTGCGCAGCACGATCAGCCCCGGCACGCCTGCGGCCCCGGCCAGCGAGCCGGTCTCGCCGGGGACGGCGTCCATGAACGCCTCGTCCACCAGCAGCACCCGGCCCGGCCGGGCGATCGACCGCAGCACCGCCGCCGGGTGCAGCACCGAGGTCGGGTTGGTCGGGTTGCCGACGACGACCAGGTCCGCCGCCGCCGGGATCAGCTCGGGCCGCAGCCGGTAACCGTCCTCGCCGGTCAGGACGACCCGGTGCACCGGCACGCCGGCAGCGCGCAGCGCGACCTCCGGCTCGGTGAACGACGGGTGCACGATCGCGGCCAGCGTCGGACGCAGGCTCGGCAGCAGCGCGAAGCCCTCGGCGGCGCCGGCCAGCACCAGCACCTCGCTCGGCGCCCGGCCGTGCCGGCCGGCCACCGCGGCCCTGGCCCTGGCGTCGTCCGCGGCGCCGGGGTACCTGCCGATCCGGTCCAGCGCTGCGGCCAGCCGGTCGAGCAGCCAGCGTGGCGGCGCCTCGTCGCGGACGTTGACCGCGAAGTCGAGCAACCCGGGCTCGGCGTCCACATCGCCGTGATGGCGAAGCGGATCGGTCAGGTCATGGGTCATCGCGGCGAGTCTAGTGACGGCGCCTACGGTTGAGCCGTGCGGTTGAGGTTCCTACTCCACCCGGGATGGCTGGTGGTAACGCTGGTCGTGCTGACCTTCGCCACCGCCTGCTACACGCTGCTCGCGCCGTGGCAGTTCCGCCGGCACGACGAGCGCAGCGCCACCAACGCCGCGGTGCGCGCGTCGTTCACCGCAGCTCCGGTACCGGTGGGCGCGCTCGGCCCGGACGGGCAATGGCGCCAGGTCACGCTGACCGGGACCTACCTCCCCGAGGGCGAGACGCTCGCCCGGCTGCGCACCGTGCTCGGCGAGCCGGCGTTCGAGGTGCTCACCCCGTTCCGGCTGACCGACGGCTCGGTGGTGCTGGTGGACCGGGGCTTCGTGCGCCCGGACGGGCGGTCCCAGGTCGCCGGCTACCCGGCGGCGCCGTCCGGCCGGGTCGAGCTGCTGGCCCGGGCGCGCGCGGACGAGACCGACCCGGAGCACCGGCCCGCCTTCGCCGACGCCACCAACGGCGGGCGTCGCCAGGTCTACGCCGTGGACTCACGCACCGTGGCGGCGGCGACCGGTCTGCCGATCCGCCCCGGCTACGTGCAGCTGGAAGCCGGCAGCCCCGGCGTGCTCGGCGCGCTCCCGCTGCCCGAGCTGACCGCTGGCCCGTTCCTGTCCTACGCCCTGCAGTGGATCGCCTTCGGCACCATGGCCATGCTGGCCTGGCTGTACTTCACCTGGCGCGAGATCAAACCGGGCGGCGTGCTGGCCACCGAACGCCCGCAGCGCCGCACCGTCGCCCAGCGCATCGCCGAGGACGAGGCCGCCGAGCGCGCCGCCGCCGGGCCGGCCTAGTGCTTCGCGCGGCGGAACAGGGCGATCAGGACGGCGACGGCGGCGGTGAAGATGCCGACCACGCGGGACAGCTCGACCGCCCTGGTGACGTGGCCGGCGTCGGGCATCCGGCCGTCGCCGAGCACCGGGCGGTCCTCGACGCCGTGCTCGTACACGGTGCGCCCGCCGAGCCGGACCTCGAGCGCCCCGGCGAAGGCCGCCTCGATCTGGCCGGCGTTGGGGCTGGGGTGCGCGGGGGCGTCGCGGCGCCAGGCCGACCAGGCTCCGCGCGCGGAGCCGCCGACCACCGGCGCGCCGGCCACGGTGAGCGCGGCGGCCAGCCGGGCCGGGGCCAGGTTGATCACGTCGTCCAGGCGCGCGGCGGCCCAGCCGAACCGGCGGTAGCGCGGCGAGCGGTAGCCGACCATCGCGTCCAGCGTGTTCACCGCGCGGTAGCCGAGCAGGCCGGGCACCCCGGCGACCGCGCCCCAGACCAGCGGCGCGACCACGGCGTCCGAGGTGTTCTCGGCCACCGACTCCACCGCCGCCCTGGCCAGCCCGCCGGCGTCCAGCGTCGCGGGATCCCGGCCGCACAGGTGCGGTAGCCGGTCCCGGGCCGCGGCCAGCTCCCCGGCGTCCAGCTCGCGTCCGATCGCCGTGCCCTCCGCGGCCAGCGATCGCCCGCCGAGCACGGCCCAGGTGGCCACCGCGGTGCCCAGTGCCTGGAGCACCGGCCGGCCCCGGCCGGCCCGCTCCACCGCAACGCCGAGCAGCACGGTGCTCCCGGCGAGCAACCCGGTGTAGGCCATGCCGGCCACCCGGTGATCGCGGTAGAGCGCCCGCTCCAACCGTTGCGACGCCTTGCCGAACCCGGCCACCGGATGCCAGCGTTTCGGATCACCGAACGCGCCGTCCGCGGCGACACCCAACAGCAGACCGATCGCGCGCGCAGCGCTCACCACAGTCCTCACCCTCGACCGCCGTGTGCCCCTTATGGAAGAGAATCGAACCATGCACCCGATCGTCGTCGTGATGGGCGTCTCCGGCTCCGGCAAGACCACGGTCGGGCAGGCACTCGCCGACCGCCTCGGCGTGCCGTTCGCCGAGGCCGACGAGTTCCACCCGCCGGCCAACATCGCCAAGATGTCGGCCGGGATAGCGCTGGACGACGCCGACCGCGGGCCGTGGCTGACCGCCATCGCCGCGTGGATCACCGAGCAGGCCGGCCGGCGCGGCGGCGTGATCACCTGCTCCGCGCTCAAGCGACGCTACCGCGACCGGCTCAAGGCGGCCGCGCCCGGCGTCCATTTCCTACACCTGGCCGGCAGCCAGGAGTTGATCGCGGCCCGGATCGGCGCCCGAAAAGGCCACTTCATGCCGCCGTCCCTACTCGACTCCCAGTTCGCCGCCCTCGAACCGCTCGCCCCAGACGAGCCCGGCACGGTCATCGACGTCACCCAGACACCCGAACAGATCGCCACCACCATCGCCGCCGACTTGGCTTAGCCCGCTCCCCTCGAACCATCGCCGAATGCCATGGTCCCCCAACGCAAATTCAGGGGGGCACCATAACGAAACCCAGCCACCATCAACCCGTGAACCGCACGTTCCCTGCAACGCAACAACAGCAGTTAATCCCGGAGATGCGGAACCGCCCAGGCGGCTAGCATGTGGCGGGCGATCGAGGTGGGGCCGGGGAGGATCAGGCCGTCGATCGCGCCGCCGGCGGCCAGGGCGGCGCGCACGTCGACGCGCGGGACCCAGCGGGCCTCCTCGATCTCGCCGTCGGCGATGGTGAGCGGAACCGAGCGGTCGGCGACCGCGGCGAAGCCGATCATGATCGAGCGCGGGAACGGCCACGGCTGGCTGCCGAGGTAGCGCACGTCCCGCACGTCCACCCCGACCTCCTCGCAGACCTCGCGCCGCACGCACGCCTCGAGCGACTCGCCCGCCTCCACGAAACCGGCGAGCACCGAGTACCGGTCGGGCGGCCAGATCGGTTGCCGGGCAAGCAGAACATGCTCGCCGGCCACATCGTGCACCAGACAGATCACCGCCGGGTCGGTGCGCGGGTACTCCTCCCGCCCGCAGCCCGCGCAGCGCGATGCCCAGCCGGCGTTGGCGATCCCGGCCTCGGCGCCGCACTTCGCGCAGAACCGGGCCCGGGCGTGCCAGTTGAACAGCGCCACCGCGGTGGTGAGCAGCCCGGCCGACCGGTCGTCCAGCAGCGAACCGATCGCGCGCAGGTCGTGCCACTGCTCGCCGTCGCTGGACGTCGCGCCGGGCCACACACCCCAGGAGTTGGGCGGCGGGCGGGTGCCCTCGGTCAGCTCGGCCTCGACCGGAACCGCCCAGTACCCGACGCCGTCGTCCTCGCCGAGCAGCACAGCCTCGGCCGGCGGGACGTCGGCCACGCTCGTCGCGGGCCGATCGCGCAGGCCGCTGCCGTCCGGCCGCACCGGCGAGCGGCCCTTGCGATCCACCACGATCACCCGGCCGCTCCGCCACAACCCGGCCAGCCGGGCCGGATCCACCCGGGACTCGTCGTTTCTGTCCACAGTGGACCGCGCGAGCATCGGCACCGCGTCGAGCGAAAACGGGGTCATGGCATCAAAACGCCCCCGAGGGCCCGCAGCGCCTCCAGCTTGCCCGCGTCGCCGACGATCACACCGGTGTAGTGCGAGGGGGCGAAGAACTCCAGCGCCGCGTCGGCCACCTCGGCCGCGGTCACCTCGGCCAGCCGCCTCGGATGGTCGACCAGCCAGTCCACCCCGAGTCCGAGCGCGGCCAGCGCGCCGAGCTGGCTGGCCAGCCCGCTCTGCGACGAGGTCGAGATCAGCAGCGAGCCGATCGCGTACTCCCGCACGGTGTCCACTTCGGACGAACTGGGCGGAACCAGGCCCAGCCGCCCCAACTCGTACCGGATCTCCAGCAGCGCCGCGGCGGTGACCTCACTGGCCGTGTCGGTGTCGATCAGCAGCGTGGCCCCGCTCGGGGTGAACTCGAGCGCGGACCGGGCATGGTAGGTGTATCCCTTGTCCTCGCGGATGTTCTCCACCAGCCGGGAGGAGAAGAACCCGCCGAACGCCAGGTTGGCCAACTGCAGCGCGGCATACCGCGGATCGGTGCGGGACACCGCCTGCGCGGACATCCGCAGTTGGGACTGCACCGCGCCGGGCCGGTGCACCAGCAGCAGTTCGCCGCCGGTCACGTCCGGAAGGTCGGGCAGCTCCACCGCGCTCGCCGCGGCCGACCAGCCGGCCGTTGCCGCCTCGATCTGCCGCACGGCCGCATCGAGGCCGACGTCGCCGACCACGACGAGCACGGATCCGCGCGGCAGCACAGCCGCCCGGTGCAGCTCGCGGACCTCTTCCGGGCTGACCGTTTCCACGTCCGCCGCATCGGGCATCTCCCGGGTGAACGGATGATCGCCGTAACGCTGCTTCTGCAGCGCCTCCCGCGCGATCGTGCCGGGTTGGGACCGTGCGACGGTGATCCGCTCGACCAGCCGCGCCCGCTCGCGCAGCACCTCGTCGTCGGCGTAGGTCGCCGCGGTCAGCGCGTCGGTGAGCACGTCGAGCAGCGTGTCGAAGCCGGTGGCCAGGGCGTTGCCGCTGATCCCGAGCCGCTCCGGGTCCACCGCGGCGGTCAGGTCGGCGCCGACCAGGGCCAGGTCCGTGTCGATCCCGACCCGGTCCCGGCGCGCCGTGCCGGTGAGCAGCGTGGCGGCCAGCACCTCGGCCCGGGCCGAGTGCAGCGGATCCGTTCCGGCGAACGGAATGCGCAGCCGCAACTCGACCATCGGCACGGTCGGCTGGTGCACGACGATCACCCGCAACCCGTTGGACAGCACGGTGTCCACGCTGGCGATGTCGGCGGCGACCCGCTGGTCGCCGAGCGGCGGCAGCGGGCGTGGGCCGAGCGCGGTGCGGCCGATCTCCTCGGCGGTCCGGGTCATGCGTCACCTCCAGCGGGGCGCACGGCGAGCACCGCGCGGGAATCCGGGCGCAGCGCCTTCGCCGCTGCCGCAACGGACTCCCGGCTCACCGCCGAGATCCGCTCGGGAATCTGGTACACGATCGCGGGATCGCCGTAGAGCAGTTCGAACGAGCCGAGCGCAAGGGTTCGGGACACCACCCGGTCGTGCTCCCGGTGCAGGCTGGCCACCCACCGGGCGGTCACCTTGGCCAACTCCTCGTCGCTCGGCCCGTCGACGGCCAGCCGTTCCAGTTCCTCGTCGATCGCGCCGAGCAACCGGTCCTCGCTCACCGCCGGAGTGTGCATCGCGGTGATGGTGAACGTGTCCGGGTCGCGGGCCTCGAACGGACCGAACAGGCCGCAGCCGGCGTTCACGTCGGTGACCAGTGGCTCGCGATGCACCAGGCGCTGCTTGAGCCGGGCGCCGTCGCCGTCGGCCAGCACACCGGCAAGCACAAGGGCGGCGATGTAGCCGTCCACGTCGTGGATCGGGTCGGGCAGCCGGTAGCCGACCGCGAGCGCGGGCAGCGGGGCGTGCGGGTCGGCGTGCGTCGAGCGCAGTTCGCCGGCCGGCGGCGGCTCGGCGAACGACGGGCGGTCCGGTGCCGGACGGGCGGTGACGTCACCGAAATGCTTGTCCACCAACTCCTTGGCCCGCTCGATGGCGAAGTCCCCGCACACCGTGAGCACGGCGTTGGCCGGCGCGTAGAACGTGTCGAAGAACGCCGCGCAGTCGGCCAGGCTGGCCTGCTCGAGATCGGTGAAGTCACCGTAACCGTTGTGCGCGTTGGGAAACGTCTGGTACAGCACCGGCGGCAGCAGGATCCACGGGAACCCGCCGTACGGCCGGTTCAGCACGTTGAGCCGGATCTCCTCCTTGACCACGTCGATCTGGTTGCGCAGGTTCTCCTCGGTGAGCTTGGGCGCGCGCATCCGGTCGGCCTCGAGGAACAGCGCGCGCTCCAGCCCGGCGGAGGGCAGCACCATGAAGTAGTCGGTGAAGTCCGGGTGGGTGGATCCGTTGAAGGTGCCGCCGGAGGACTGCACATGCCGGAAGTGCGCGAGCTTCTCCAGGCTCTCGCTGCCCTGGAACATCAGATGCTCGAAGAGGTGCGCGAAGCCGGTCCGGCCTTCCGGTTCCGACCGGAAACCCACGTCGTAGTGGACGCTCACGCTGACGACCGGTGACGTGTCGTCCGGGGCGAGTACGACCCGAAGGCCGTTGGGCAGCCGGAACCGTTCGAAATGGGTCTGGGTCACTGTCGCAGCCTACGTGTTCACGCTGTGCTCAGTCCTGGTGCGCTCGCCGCCGGCGCGCGATCACCAGCAGGGCGCCGCCGAGCCCGAGGACGAGTGCGCCGAGCCCGACCAGTCCGCCGACCGCCGCGCCGGTGCTGGCCAACCCGCCGCCGGAACTGCCCTGGGGCGGCGGCGCGGTGGTGGTGCCGGGCGGCGTGGTGCTGACCGGAACCGTCGTGGTGGTCGGCGGCGTCGTGGTCGTCTCCCGCACGCAGTCGACGGTGAGCGGGGCGTCCGCCCGGGTGTCCCCGCCGGTGACCTTGATCAGGTACCGGCCGTCGGCGATCTTCGGGAAGGTCACCGTGCCGCGCTGCCCGCCGCCGACCGTGACGGTCTGGGTCTGGTCCTTGAGCCGGACGGTGTACGCGATCTGGATCCGGTTCGGGTTGGACACGCCGACAATCACCCGGGCGGTGGCGCCTTCACACGTTGAGGTGACTTCGAGGGCGGGCGCGTTGCCCTCGGCGCAGGCGACGGTGAAGTCCTTCCTGGCCACCTCCCGGCCGTTCTCGTCCTCCAACCGGGCGACATAGCTGCCGTCGTCGAACAGGTTCTGGGTGATCCGGACGAACAGTCCCGGATCCAGCGTCGGGATCCGGTAGTCCTCCGGCGCCCGGATGGCGAGGGTGAAACTGGACCTGGTGCCGGTCTCCGGGTTGGTGACCTGGAACGTGGCGATGCCCCAGCCGCCCCGGCACTCGACCGCCACGTCCAGCGCGCCCTGCCCGGGCCCGGGGTCCGTGCAGGCCCTGACCACGACCCGCAGGCCGTCGGACGGGCGGTCGGCGCCGACGATGGCGACCGCGTACTCGCCGACCGGGACGTCGTCGAACACCGCGACGTACATGCCCTTGTCCTCGTCCAGGACGCTGGTCAGCTCCCGGACGAAGTCCCCGGACAGGGCGGCGAGCGACACGTTCCACGGCTCGGGGGCGTCGTCCACCCAGACCTTCACCCTGGCCGTGCCGTCGTGGCAGTCGGCCGCGGCCTCGGCCAGCACCGGCGGCTCGACCTGCGGCGGATCCTCGTCCTGGGCGTGGCCGGCAAGAGCGCCACCGGCGAGGCACAGCGCGGTCAGGAGCGTGGGCACGAGAGTTCTCAGCAGCCGCCGGTCGACCATGCGCGCTCCCCAATAGGGTGTCACTCGTTCGTATGAAGGAGTGCACGCTACCGCGCGTGGCAAAGATCTCCGCGACGACCCACGGAAGTAGGTTTTTCCTGCTCAACCGGGTAACAAGCGAGCCACCGAGGACGATACGAATCGGATCTGCGGAAGATCGTCCGGAAGATCATCGACGAGCACCGGCCGGGGGCTGACCGCCGCGGCCGATCCGCTGCCCGAGCCGGAGATCGCCGCCGCGCTGGAGAGCTGTCCGGAACCGGGCCGACCGGACCCAACGTGCGAGCCGGACGGCGTTGCGCACGACCACAGCATCGGGGTCCGGGTGCTGACTCGACTGACGGTGGCGTCCGCCCGGTCCCGGGGCCGGGCGGACGCCCCGAGCCTCAGATCCGCCTGCGGCGCAGCAGGAGCAGCAGGGTGCCACCGGCGAGCAGGCCCACCCCGAGCGAGATCGGGATCAGCGTGGACGCACCGGTCGTGGCCAGATCGTCCTGGTTGGCCGCGGCCTGCGGTTCCGGGTTCTCGTCGACCTGTCCCGCCGCCACGTCGTCCTGGCCGAAGGTCGCGGTCGCCGTCGCGGTCACCACCGAGTCGTCCGACGCCGCGACGATCAGCGCCTGCGCGGCTCGCCCGCCCTTGCCGATGAACAGCCGCCCGGTGGCCACCTGGGCCTCGGCGGTGAGCTCGACGGAGCCCGCTCCGGGTGCGGCGTCGGCCGGCACCTCGAAGAAGATCTCACTGCCGTTCTTGATCGCCTTGGCGTCGACCGGGTTGCCGGCCTTGTCGATGATCCGCACGCCGTCCGGGACGTCCGCGGCCAGCTCGGTGATCTTCCCGTTGGTCGCCACGGTGAACGGCCCGATCTTGGTGCCCGGGTCGCCGGCGCTCTGCGCCGGGCTGAACTCCAGGGTCGCCTTCGGCGCCACCGCGCCGCCGGTGTTCTTGTCGTCAAGTAGGAACCGGTACAGGGCGAGGACATCCTGCTCGATGGCCCGGTTGTCCAGGTCGACGAGCGGATCGGCCTCGTTGAGGTCGGTGCCGTCGCTGAAGTGCCAGACCGCGGCCTGGGTGGCGGTGATCGCCTCCTCCGCGGAGAGCCCGTCGGAGAGCCGCACACCCGCGGCGGTAAGCGCCTTGGTCAGCTCAGCCAGCGACTTGACCGGGAAACCGTTGTGCAGCACCCCGTTGAGCCGGTCGCTGTTTCGCGCGAACGGCGAGCCGGTGTCCGGGAACTGCTCCCACGGCACCTCGACCATGGCTTCCCGGCTGTTGTCGAGATCGGTGCGGATCTGCACGCAGTAGACCTTGAGGTTCGCCCCGTTGGCCAGCTTGAGGTCGATCAGCATCGTCTCGGGGTTGTCCCCCACCCCGCCGACGTTGACCCGGAAACCCTCGGTGCCGGTGCCCGGCGCCGTCCCACTGACCCCTTCCGCACTGGCCGGCGCGGCCGCAAGCATCCCGACGACCGCGATGCCGGCAACCGCGGCACCCAGCCTGAACCGTCTGGCCAACGTTGCTCCTCAGCTTTGATAGAACCGTCGCAACAGCAGATACGTGGAACATGGCCGAACGGATTAAATCGGCCGGAAACCTACTGACGAGTAACTTATGTCCTCACCAAAGGTTATCGGACGTCACCCTGGGTGATCTCAGCGGCCTCGGTTCAGCGCGTCGGTCAGCGCGCCGAGCAGCTTGGGCACGTTGCCGGGTTGGCCCTCGTACCAGTACAGGCCCGGTCCGGCCATCGACAGCCAGCGCCCGGCATCGCCGAGCACCACGGCGTAGGGCAGCGAACGGGACCCCACCGACGCCCGGTCCGGCTCCGGAACCGAGTCGGGGGCGGCCGTGGCCAGGTAGCCACGCACGCCGCGGATCTGCTGCACCAGCACGCTGCCCCGGCGGGTCCGGCCGGGCAGCCAGCGCGTGCCGAGCAACACCGCGACGCCGCCGATCAGGACCGCGAGCCCGACAAGGGCGTGCCCCACGGTCAGGGCCAGCACCAGGGTCAGGGCGATCCCGGCCAGCACCGTCGCCGCCCCGGCCAGCGCCAGCCGGTCGAGCTGCTCGCGATCCGGCCGGCGCCGCAGCCAGCCGCGGGCCACCACGTCGGCGTAGAGCGCCGACCTGGCCGCCGACAGGTCCACCGTGGACAGCGCGGCGACGGTCACCTGCTCGGCGCCGGCCGGCAGCAGCGCGTCGAGCACTGCCCGCTCGTAGCCGGTGAGCGCCTCGTCCGGCGGGTTGCGCCGGACGAGCCGCCAGTCCCCGGCGCCGGCCTCGGCGATCCACAGGTAGTTGCGCACCGCCAGGTCGACGACCGTCGCGGCCAGGTCGGCCGGATCGACCCGTTCGTCGACCACGGTGCCGATCTGGCCCGGGAGCAGGCCGTCCGGCGAGGCGAACGCGACCCGCTCGCCGTCCCGCAACACCAGGTCCACCGGTCCCACCTCGGTGGCCAGCGCCCTGGCATCCCGGCCGCGGAACCGCCACAGCACCAGGAAACCGGCCAGCACCAACAGGAACAGCGCGCCGAGGCCGATCCCACCCGGGGTGGTCATGGCGAACGCGCTCGGCGCGATCGAGCCGGCGTCGAACCGCGCGCCCGCCGGCACGGTCTGCGCCGGCAGATCCACCGCGAGGTCGATCCGGTTGCCCGGCGCCAGGTTCTGCTGCACCACCCGCAACACCTGACGATGGTCGGTGCCCGCGGACTCGCACGGCGTGTCCGACCCGGTCGCGCCGGCAAGGCAGACGAACCCCTGCGGCGGGTCCGGTGCGATGAACGACGCCCGCAGCGTCCGGATCGGGACGTCCCAACCGCTGGCGACCTGCCAGCGCGCCTCCAGCCGGTCGCCGAGATCGGTCACCGCACCGTCCACCGTGTAGGTCACCGTGCTGGCGCCCTCGCCGAGCCGCAGCACCAACTCGTCGGCGGTGACCTCGGTGCTGCCGTTGCCGTCGAGCCGGACGTCGCGCACGGCGAACACCCGCTCGCGGTCCGCCCCGGCCCGGATCCGCAGCGGCGCCCGACGGGTCATGGTGGACCGGGCCTGCACGAACACCTGCTCGGTCACCGTCAGCGCGCCGTCCCGCTCGATCTTCAGCGCGATGTTGAGGCTCTGCGGCAGCAGCGGGCGCGACCGCCCACTGTCCGGTGTGGACGGTGTGGGGGGCCGGGTCGGTTCCAGCAAGCCGGTTCCGCCGGACGGTTTCGGCCGCACCGGCAGGTCGATGGACGGTCCGCCCTCCGGCGGTGGCGGAATCGACGGCTGCGCCGCACCGAATGCCGCGACGGCGACCAGCGCGGCGGCGGGAATCCCCCAGTTTGCGGACACGCCTGCGGACGATAGCCGAGCGCCCTTATGCTCACCGGCGGTTCCGAAAGACTTGGGGGGACGAGGATGAACCAGCCGCCGCCGTGGGGGCCGTACCCGCCACAGGGCCCGGTCCCGCCGCGGGGGCCGTACCCACCGGGGCGCGGACCGTACCCCCCGCCGCGGCCGGTGATGCCACCGCCGTTGGCCCGGCCGCTGCCGCCACGACCCGGCTACCCACCGCCGCCCGGATGGCGCCCGCCGGTGTCCACCGTGCCGCCGTGGGCCCTGCCGCCCCGGCCGGGCGGCTACGCGCCGCGCCGGTCGAACGCCGGTGCCGTGGTGGCCGCGCTCCTGGTCGCCGCGTTCGTGGTGAGCGCCGGGTTGATCGGCCTGGTCGCCATGAGCGGCAAGCGGACCCCGGTCGCGGACACCGGCTACGACTACCCGTACACCAGCGAACGGCCGCGCGCAGGCGCCGCGGACGACACCCGCACCACCACGACGCGGGCCACGGCGGCCCGGCGGACCACGACCACCACCCGGGCGACGACCACCGCCAGGACGACGACGACCCGGACCACCCCGGCCGGGCCGCGGCCGGTGCTCGCGCTCGGCGACAACCCGCTGTTCGCCGGGGAATTCGGCGCCGGGCCGGTGACCTGCACGCTGTCCCGGTGGGCAACCAACCCGCAGGCGGCCGCCGAGTTCTTCGCCAGCGCCATCCCCTGCCTGGAAGCGGCCTGGGCGCCGATCCTGCAGCGCGCCGGGCTGCCGTACTCCCGGCCCAACCTCGAGGTGCCGGCCGGCACGGCGACCAGCAGCCCGTGCACCGGAAACTCCGGGCGCAGCTTCGCGGCGTTCTACTGCCCCAGCAACAAGACGATCTACATGCCGTTCGGGACGCTGCAGACCGACCTGTACGGCGCCCGGCCGGGGGTGTACCTCGCCCTGTTCGCGCACGAGTTCGGTCACCACGTGCAGGCGCAGTCCGGCGTGCTCGAGGCGTTCTACCGGGCGCAGTACGAGGCCGGCCCGGACACCGAGGCCGGGCTCGAACTGTCCCGGCGCACCGAGTTGCAGGCCCAGTGCTTCTCCGGGATGTTCCTGGCCGCGGCCTGGCCGCGTGGCTCGGTGAACAACACGATCCTCACCGAGGCGCGCACCACGCAGGACCGGGGCGACCACACCCCGGGCGAGCCCCGCGACCACGGCACCGACGCGCACGCGATTGCCTGGTGGGAACAGGGCGCCCAGAAGAACCGCACCTTCGAGTGCAACACCTGGTTGGTCGCCTCAGCCCAAGTGGCATAAAGCCAGTCACAGTGGATCACCGACGCAAGTCTTGGCCCAACCAACGCCAACCTCAGGGGCACCGTGACGACACCCAGCCACAATCGATCCGCCAACCGCACCACCGGCTGGAACGCAACAACAGCAGTTAATTCCGGAGAGGCGGACTAGGAGGCGGACTAGGAGGCGGACTAGTCCGGCGGAGTAGCAGGCCGTACCCCGCCCCGGCAATCGCGGCCAGCACCAGCATGACCTCGCCCAGCCGCTGCCCGTACCGGCCCTGGCCCGCCGCCGCCTCGGCCAGATGCCCGGTCGCGACCTCCTCGTCGGTGCCCACCGTCACCTGCAGCGTCTCGTCGGCCTCGTGCCCGCACCCGTCGAGCCGGCCCAGCCGTTCCCGGCCGTCCATCGTGTACCGGATGATCTCCATCCGGCCCGCCCCGGCACACGGCTCGCCGCGCACCACCCGGGCGTCCACCTGCCGGTGTGCGCTCTCCCCCGAAGCCGCTCCCATCAGCCCGAATGTGCTGGCCAGCACCGCCAGTATCACACTGAGTAACAGAATTCCCGCCGAAAGGGCACCCCAGCGCGCGTTACCGGGCGGCAGCCGGAAGCTGGAGGGCACGCGGGGTATCCGCACCCTCGGATCGTCGCAGACCCCCGCGCCGACCCCAACACCCTGTCCCGAACCGCAACCGACCGGCCCAGCACCCGCAACCCACCCGCACCCGAGGCGGCCCGGCGCCGGTCAGTCTTCTTCGGCGGGGGTGACCTTCTTGACGTAGAGCAGGCGGTCGCCGTTCTCCAAGGCGTCGGCGGCGGGGTGGTCGATCCGGTAGAGCTTCCCGTCCCGGACCACGCCGAGCACGATGTCCGGCAGATGCCGCGGGGATCCGCCGATCTCCTGCGTCTCCACGTCCCGCTCGGCGATCGCCAGCCCCTCCCCCGGCGTGATCAGGTCCTCGACCATCTCCACCACGGTGGGGGTCTGGGTGGCCAGGCCGAGCAGCCGGCCGGCGGTCTCGCTGGACACCACCACCTGGTTGGCGCCGGACTGGCGGACCAGGTGCACGTTCTCCGCCTCGCGCACCGCGGCCACGATCTGCGCCCGCGGCGCGAGCTCCCGCGCGGTCAGGGTGACCAGGACCGCCGCGTCGTCCCGGTTGGTGGCCACCACCACCGCCCGGGCCAGCGGGACGCCGGCCACCCGGAGCACGTCCGAGCGGGTCGCCGAGCCGTGCACGGTCACCAGACCCAGTGAAGACGCGGCGTCGAGCACCGACTGGTCGGTGTCGACCACCACGATGTGCTCCGCCGGGGTGCCGTCGGACAGCACCGCGCTGACCGCGGAGCGCCCCTTGGTGCCGTACCCGACGACCACCACATGGTCCCGCACCTTCGACCTCCACCGTTGGATCTTGAATACCTGCCGGGACCGCTCGGTGAGCACCGCCAGGGTGGTACCGACCAGCACGATCAGGAACAGCACCCGCAACGGGGTGATCACCAGGACGTTCACCAGCCGGGCGGTCGGGGAGACCGGCGTGATGTCGCCGTACCCGGTGGTGGACAGCGACACCGTCGCGTAGTAGATGCAGTCCAGGAACGACAGGCCGTCCTCGTTGACGTCGCGGTAGCCGTCCCGGTCGATGTAGACGATCATGACCGCGGCGAACAGCGCGAGCAGCGCCCAGATCACCCGGCGCATGATCGAGGCGAACGGGTTGACCAGGTTCTCCGGCATCCTGATCACGCCGACCAGCGAGTGGTCCGGGCGGTCGGTGAGCCGGTCGGTCAGCCGCGGCAACCTCTTCACCAGGCGGAGGTTAGCAACCCCCGATCACCGCGTCGGAACCGAACGGAGCAGGCCACGCAGCCCGCGCAGGTCCAGCAGGTCAGCCGGACGCAGCGTGTGGTCGTGCCGCACGTAGTGGAACGCCGCGCGCACCCGGTCCACCGGCAGGCCGGACAGCCCCGCCCAGGCCAGCCGGTAGGCGGCGAGCTGGACGGTCGCCGCCGGCAGGTGCGCGGCGTCCGGTGGTGCGCCGGTCTTCCAGTCGACCACGGTCCAGCCGCCGTCCGGGTCGGCGAACACCGCGTCCATCCGGCCGCGCAACGAGACCCCGTCCAGCTCGCAGACGAACGGCACCTCCACCTCGTGCGGCACCCGGTTCGCCCAGCCGCTGGCCAGGAACGCCGCCTTGAGCTCCTCGAGGTCGGCGTCCGGCGCGGCGCCGCCGTCCGCCGCGCCGGGCAGCTCGTCCACGTCGAGCAGGGCGCGCGAGCCGAACCACCGCTCCAGCCACACGTGGAACGCGGTGCCGCGCCGGGCGACCGGGTTGGGCGGGAACGGCAGCGGCCGGCGCAGCCGGCGGGCCAGGGCGTCCGGGTCCGCGGCCAGCTCGACCAGCTGGCTCACCGAGAGCTGGTCCGGCAGCGCCACCCGTTCGCGGCGGGCGGACACCGCGGCCCGCTCGGCGATCAGCACGTCGGTGTCGCGCACCCACCCGTCCGGGTCGTCGGTGAGCGTGAGCTGCTCGGCCGTGCCGTCCAGCGCGGCCAGCTCCGCACGCACAAGGCCGGCCCCCTCCTCGACGCCGCCGCGCCGGTCCCGCAGCGGATCCAGCGGCCACGACGCGGTCCGCTCGACGGCCAACAGCGGGTTCTCGACGCCCGGTTCCGGGGCGTCCGCCCGCTGGTCGATCACCGACTCGTCCGCTGTGGACAGCAGCTCGGTGAAGAAGTCGGACGGCCCGCGCGGCTTGGCGCCGGTGCGACCCCACCAGTGCGCGGACAGCAGCAGGGTGCGCGCCGACCTGGTCAGGGCGACGTAGAACAGCCGCCGCTCCTCGAGCAGCTCGCGGGCGGCGAAGTCGTCGGCATGCCCGGTCAGGGCTTGTTCCACCTGTTTGCGGTCGGTGGCTCCGGACAGGTCAAGGCGCGGCAGGTCCGCCGCGTCGCCGCGCAGCTCCGCGGGCAGCTCGGTGACGTTGCGCAGCCAGCACGAGGTTCGCCTGCGGCTCGGGAAGGTCTCGTTCACCACGTGCGGCACGGCGACGATGTCCCACTCCAGGCCCTTGGCCGAGTGCACGGTGAGGATCTGCACCCGGTTCTCGGCCACCTCGACCTCGCCGGGCTCCAACCCGTCCTCGGCGCTCTCCGCGGCGGCCAGGTAGTCGAGCAGCGCCGGCAGGCTGGCCGACGGGCTGGTCGCGGCATAGTCGGCGACCACGTCGGCGAACGCGTCCAGGTGCGCCCGGCCGACCACCCCGGGCCGGGCGGTGGCCTCGATGTCCAGCAGCATGGTGCGCTCGACATCGGCCACCAGCTCGGGCAGCGGCGCGCCGAGCCGGCGACGCAGCGCGGTCAACTCGGCGCCGAGCCGCCGGATCCGCCGGTATCCCTCGGCCGTGTAGCCGTCCGGCTCGCCGGGGTCGTCCAGCGCGTCGACCAGGCCGGCCTGCTCGGCGCCCTCGCGGAACAGCGATGCCGGAACACCGCCCGGCGCGGGGGTCTGCGGCTCCGGCTCGTACGCCTTGCCCAGCTGCACGGCGCGGCGGTGCAGCGCGGCCAGATCCGCGGCGCCGATCCGCCACCGGGCGCCGGTGAGCAGCCGGGCGGCCGCGGTGCCGGCCAGCGGGTCGATCAGCACCCGCAGCGTGCTGACCAGATCCCGGACCTCGGGCTCGTCCAGCAGGCCACCGAGCCCGACCACCTCGACCGGCAGCCCGCGCTCGCGCAGTGCCGCGGCCAGGCCGGCCATGTCGGCCCGGCGCCGGACCAGCACCGCCGTCGTCGGCGGGTGGCCCTCATCGTCCACAGTGGACTTCCAACGGTGCGCGACGGCGTCCGCCAGCCAGCCGACCTCGGTGTCCACATCGGACAGCAGCGCGTACCGGATGTCCGCCGGCACCATGCCGTCCCGGGCACGCAGTTCGTCGACCGCGAGCCCGGCGGCACGCAGCGGCGCGGCCGTGGCGTTGGCCATGGCCAGCACCTCGGCCGGGTTACGGAAGCTGGTCAGCAGGCCGTACCGGCTCGCGGGGCGCCCGGTGGCGGCCGGAAAGTCGGTGGCGAACCGGGGCAGGTTGGCCGCGCTCGCCCCGCGCCAGCCGTAGATCGCCTGCGCCGGGTCGCCGACCGCGGTGACCGGCATCGCCGCCGCGCCGCCGAACAGCGAGCGCAACAGGACCCGTTGCGCGTGCCCGGTGTCCTGGTACTCGTCGAGCAGCACCACGCCGTAGCGCTCCCGCTCGCCGTGCGCCACCTCCGGATGCTCGCTGGCCAGCCGCGCGGCCAGGGACATCTGGTCGGCGAAGTCCAGCGCGCCGGCCCGGCGCTTGCGCTCGGCGTAGGCCGCCACCAGCGGCAGCATCGCCACGCGGAACCGTTGCGCGGCAACGATGTCGCGCAGCTCCTTGGCCAACTCGGCGCGCTGCCGCGGCGCCCGCGGCGCGCTCTCGATCAGGACGCACAGCCGCTCGGCATGTTCGGCCAGCCGCCGCTGGTCCACCAGGTGCTCGGCCAGCTCCCCGGCCAGCGCCAGCAGGTAGCGGGTCACCGTCACCGGAACCCAGTCGGTGTCCAGATCCGCCGACCAGCCGGCCACCACCTGGTGCGCCAACTGCCAGCACGCGGTCTCGGTGAGCAGCCGCGCCCCCGGCTCGGTCGGCAGCCGCAGCCCGTGCTCGGCCACCAGCCGCCCCGCGTACGCGTGATACGTCAACACGGTCGGCTCCCCGGCCAGCACCGCGGTCGTGCGCACCCCGCTCGGATCCAGCCGGTCCAGCAGCCCCGATCCGGCCAGCCGGCGCAACCGCGACCGCACCCGGTCGGCCAGCTGTCGCGCCGCCTTGCGGGTGAACGTCAACCCCAGTACCCGATCCGGCGTCACGAACCCGTTGGCCACCAACCACACCACCCGGGCGGCCATGGTCTCGGTCTTCCCCGCCCCCGCCCCGGCCACCACCAGCGCCGGCTCCGTCGCCGCCGCGATCACCGCCGCCTGCTCCTCCGTCGGCCGCACCAACCCCAACGCGGCGGCCAGCTCGCCCGGACCGATCATGGGACCTGGCGGCCGCTGGGGTGGATGGGGCAGGTGGTGCGGGCGGGACAGCGGGGGCAGTCGGGGTTCTCGGTCGCGGTGTAGGTGGGGCCGGTGCTGGCGGCGGCGGCCTTGCTGACCAGGGTGAGCCACTGGCGGGTGGTGTCGGGGTCGAGCGGGGGTTGGGTGCGCTCGGCGGCCACGGTGCTGCGGTGCCGCTTGGCGACGTAGAGCAGGCGCGCGCCGCCGGGCGCCTCGGTCAGGCCGTCCTGGGTGAACGCGCCGTGGGCGGCGGCGAGCTGGTAGAGGGCGAGCTGCGGGTGCTCGCGGGCTTCGGCGTCGGAGACCGGGACCTTGCCGGTCTTGATGTCCACCACCACCGGGCGGCCGTCCGGGTCGGACTCCAGGCGGTCGACCCGGCCGCGCAGCCGGACCCGGGGGGCGCCGGGCTCGGCCGGCAGGTCGATGCTGATGTCGCGCTCGACGGCCACCTGGGTCAGCTCGGTGCGGCTGGCGCGCAGCCAGTCCAGGAAGGTGTCCAGCATGGCGTGCACCCGGGTGCGCTCCCGGCGGGAGAACCAGGGCGCGCCGGCGTCCACCGCGTCCCAGGCCCGGTCCAGCTCGGCGCGCACCTCGGTCTCGTCCTTGCCGGACGCGACGGCCTCAGCCAGCGCGTGCACCAGGATCCCGGTGACCGCGGCCAGTTCGGCCGGGTCGGCGCCGCCGTGCCGTTCGACCAGCCAGCGCAGCGGGCACCGGTCCAGCTGCTCCACGACCGACGGAGACACCGCGACCGGCTCGTCGGTACCGCGCAGGGCAGCCGAGCTGGACAGCGCGGCCGCGCCGTACCAGCCGTCCGGGTCGGCGCCGGGCACCCCGGCGGCCATCAGCCGGGCCAGCTGCGCCGCGGCCAGCCGGCGCCGGGTGGCCGGCACGTGCTCGTCACAGGCCGCCCGGCGCAGCTCGCCGACCAGATCGGCGATGGCGAGGGCGCGCTGCGGGGCGGCGAGCGGCACGACCGCCTCAGCGGCGTCCGCGGCATCGGCCCCGGCCAGCTCGGCCAGGAACCGGGACGGCTGCTCGTCCTCACCGCGGATCGCGCTGACGAACAGCTTGCGCCGGGCCCGGCTGGCCGCGACCAGCAGCAGCCGGCGCTCCTCGGCCAGCAGCGGCGCGGTCAGCGACACGCTCGCCACACTGTCCACTCCGGACAGCAGGTCGACCAGTCGCTCAACGCCGAGCAGCGATCCGCGCAGCCGCAGGTCCGGCCAGCTGCCCTCCTGCACGCCCGGCACGGCGACCACGGTCCACTCCCGGCCGGCCGCGGCGTGCGCGGTGAGCACCGCGACCGCGTCGTCCCGCACCGCGGACGGCGCCAGACTGTCCCCGGCGATCCGTTGTGCGGCAAGGTGATCGGCGAACCCGGCGACGCCGGACCCGGGTAGCCGGTCGGCGTGCCGCTCGGCCGCGTGGAACAGCGCGACGATCGAGTCGAGGTCACGATCCGCTTGCGCGCCAATGGTTCCGCCGCGCGCGGCGGCGCCGGCCAGGCGCTGCTCCAGCCCGCTGCGCTGCCACACGTTCCACAGCACCTGCTCGACCGTGGCACCTTCCTCGATGGCCTGCCTGGCCAGGTCGAGCAGGCCGGCCACCCGGCGCACCGGCGCGGCCTCGGTGTCGGACAGCGCGGCCAGCCGGTCGTCCCCGGCCAGCACCTCGACCAGCAGGTCGTCGCTGGGCCGCTCGCCGCCCGCGGCCAGTTCCAGCCGGCGCAGCCCGCGGCGCAGCCGGCGCAGTGCCAACGGGTCCGCCCCGCCAAGCGGCGAGGTGAGCAGCAGCACGGCGGACTCGGCGGTCAGCGCGGCCGGCACCGCCGCGCACCGCAGCAGGGTCAGCAACGGCCGCACCGCCGGCTGCTCGGCCAGCGGCAGCTCGTCGCCCGAGGTGGCCACCGGCACCCCGGCCGCGGCCAGCGCCCGGTGCAGCACCGGAATGGACCGGGTGGCCGACCGGACCAGCACGGCCATCTCCGACCACGGCACCCCGTCGATCAGCCGGGCCCGGCGCAGCTGATCGGCCACCCAGTTCGCCTCCGCGGCCGCGGTCGCGTGCAGCCGAATCTCCACCGCGCCCGGATCGGTGTCCGATGCGGGCCGGGCCCGGCGCCGCGGGCCGGGCAGCCGGGCGGCCAGCCGGTCGACGGCCGCGGCGATCGCCGGGGCCATCCGGTGCGAGGTGTCCAGCACGACGGTCGCCGCGCCTGCGTGCTCGTCGGCACCCTCCAGCAGGCGCAGATCCGCGCCCCGGAACGAGAACACGGCCTGGTCCGGGTCGCCGGCCAGCACGAACTCCTTTGCCGAGCGGCCGAGCTTGCGCAGCAGCCGGAACTGCATCGGGTCAAGGTGCTGGGCGTCGTCCACCAGCAGGTAGCGCACCCGGGCCCGCTCGGCGGCGAGCAGCTCGGCGTCGGTCTCGAAGGCCAGCAGCGCGGCCGCCACCAGCTCGGCGGCGTCCAGGGCGGGCGCGCTGGCCTGCACCGTCGCGCTGTCCGCCGCCCCGTGCAGCAGGGTGACCTGCTCGTACTGCTGGGCGAACCGACCGGCCGCCACCCACTCCGCGCGCTTGTGCCGCCGGCCGAGCGCGATCAGATCCTCCGGCCCGAGCCCGCGCTCGGCCGCGCGCAGCATCAGGTCGCGCAGCTCCTCGGCGAAACCCGGCATGGTCAGCGCCGGGCGTAACTGCGCCGGCCAGCTCCAGGCACCGCTCTCGACGTCGCCGGCCAGCAGCTCACGGATCACCGCGTCCTGCTCCGGACCGGACAGCAGCCGCGGGCTGGGCAGGTCGTGCAGCACGGACTGCAGGCGCAGCACGGAGAACGCGTAGGAGTGCACGCTGCGCACCATCGGCTCGCGCACGGTCCTCGGCACGGCGTCCTGCTCGGCGCCGTCCCCGGCCGTCAGCCGCGCCGCGATCCGGGCGCGCAGGTCGGCGGCGGCGCGCCGGCTCGCGGTCAGCACCAGCAACTGCTCCGGGTCCACGCCGCCGGTACGGATCCGGTCCGCGGCCACCTCGGCCAGCAGCGTCGTCTTGCCGGTGCCCGGGCCGCCGAGCACGCGCAGGAACCCTTCGGTGCCGGCGAGCACCCTACGGCCCGCCTCGTCCCAGTGTGGTCGAGGCCGGGCGGTCCCGGCTCGACGGACGAGCCGCGGTGCCTTCGCGGTGGCCACGCAAGGATGGAAACACGGCGGGCGGCCCGGATCCGGGACCTCCGCTGGGCATGTCGGACCGAACTGAGAAGGTGCACGGCATGGACGAGCAGCTGCACGAGCGGGTGCGCACCATAATCGCCGCCATCCCGCCGGGATCGGTCGCGTCCTATGGGGACATCGCCGAGCTGTCCGGTGCGCCGTCGCCGCGGCTGGTCGGGCGGATCCTCGCCGAGGACGGATCCGATCTGCCCTGGCACCGGGTGCTGCGGGCGGACGGCACACCGGCGCACCACCTGGCGCACCGGCAGCTGGAGCTGCTACGCGCCGAAGGCGTGCTGGCGGACGGGCAGCGGGTGAACATGCGCCGGTACCGGTGGGACGCCGTCGACGTGCTCGAGGAACCGAACCTGTTCGACTGACCGGTCCGGGTCGCGGCCGGCCCCGGTCAGCTTCGCTTCTCGCTGCGGGCGAGCAGGTCGTGCACGTAGGCATCGTCGGTCATCGCCGCGGCCATCCGCAGGTGCGGCACGGCCTCGGCGTGCCGGCTCTGCCGGGCCAGCGCCCGGCCGAGCAGCAGGCGGGCGTAGGCGTCGGACGGGTCCAGCTCGACCAGCCGGCGGGCCACGTCCTCGGCCGGGCCGAGCGCCGCGGCCTGGAAATGCGCCAGAGCCAGCTCGGTGAGCACGGTGCGGTCGTCCGGGGCGGCCTCGGCCGCCTCGGACAGGTACCGCACCGCGTTGCTCGGGTCACCGGACATCCGGAACAACCGGCCGCGGTCGAGCAACTCCTTGATGTCTTCCTTCATTTTCCCATGGATTCGCTCGCGGACTCGCTCATCACAGTTTCTCGTCGGCGGAGCTGCGGTGGGCCAGGTGCTCGGCCGGGATCTGGCCGAGCCGTCCCGCCTGGAAGTCCTCCATCGCCTGGACGATCTCCTGGCGGGTGTTCATCACGAACGGCCCGTACCGGGAGATCGGCTCGTTGATCGGCAGGCCGCCGAGCACCAGGATCTCCCAGCCTGCGGCGGAGTTGCCCGGCTGGCCGGCGGCGGCCCGCATGGTCAGCGCGGAGCCGGGGCCGAACACGCCGAGCTGGCCCTCCTCGAGCGGGCGGCCCTCCTCGGCGATCGTGCCCCGGCCGGAGAGGACGTAGACCATCGCGTTGAAGTCCTCCGGCCACGGCATCGCCAGCCGCGCGCCCGGGCTCACCGTGGCGTGCAGGTAGGTGATCGGCGAGTAGGTCACACCCGGGCCGTCGTGCCCGGCCAGCGTCCCGGCGATCACCCGGACCAACGCGCCGCCGTCCGCGCTGGACAGCAGCTTCGCGTCCCGGGCCTTGATGTCCTGGTAGCGCGGCTGCACCATCTTCAGCGCCTTGGGCAGGTTCACCCACAGCTGCACGCCGTGGAACAGGCCGCCCTTGGCGATCATGTCCTGCGGTGGCATCTCGTTGTGCAGGATGCCGGCGCCCGCGGTCATCCACTGGGTGGCCCCGTCGGTGATCAGGCCGCCGCCGCCGATCGAGTCGGTGTGCTCGAAGGCGCCGTCGATGATGTAGGTGACGGTCTCGAAGCCGCGGTGCGGATGCCACGGCGCACCCTTGGCCTCGCCCGGGCCGTACTCGACCGCACCCATGTGGTCGAGCAGCAGGAACGGGTCGGCAAGGGAGAGGTCGACGCCGGGGAACGGGCGGCGCACCTGGAAGCCCTCGCCCTCGAGGAACTTGCGGGCCTGGATGATCCGGCGCACTCCGCGCCAGGCGGTACCGGCCTCGGGCAGTTCGGGCAGCCGCGGCAGGGTCAGCGTGTCGGCGGTGACGGCGGGCATGACCGGCCTCCTCGCTTCTCGTGGGCCGCCAGGCTGACGACCCGTGCAGCTGGTGCAAGGTAGTTGCGAGCTCAATTATTCCCGAGACCCCGCCGTGAAGGTAACCGCTGGTAGGAGCGGCGGCCAGTCGAGGAGAGACGGCCCGATCAGCTCAGTCGGTGAGGCGATCCAGGGCGATGTCCACCGCGAACGGCGAGTCCGTCACGAGCCGCCCGGTGTGCTCACCGGTCCGCTCATAGCCTTCGGCGCCCAGGCGATAGGTGTGGACCGTGGTGGCCAGCGCACCACTCTGCCTGGTCTCCACCCGCCAGTAGTGCGGGATACCCGCTTCGGCATAGGCGAACGGCTTGGTGGCGCGATCCTGGACCCGCGACCCCTTCGAGACCACCTCGACGACGAGCAATATCGCCTCGCACGGGATCGGATGAGTCGTCAGCGGGAGAGTTCCGTCGAAGACGACGACATCGGGTGTCAGGTACGTCAATGGCTCCTTGGCCAGCAGGACGTCGACATCCATTTCCACCTGCCAGTCCGCCGGCAGCGAGGCTTCGAGCAGGTTGGAGATACGGCGGCTGATCCGCTGATGGAAGGGCAGCGGGCTTGGGTTCACGATGAGGACTCCGTCGATGACCTCCATCGGGGAGCCCTCCGGCAGGCTTTCGATGTCTGCCAGAGTCCAACCCTCAGTTGGTAGGAGATGCGGCCAGTCGTCGGGCAGGGCCGTCATGTGAACTCCTTCCACGGGTCAACCGTACCGCTCCATCGCGCCGATGCGCCCTGCCAGCGCGGATGGCGGCACCGTAACAGTGCGCACCGATGGAGTTGCGCTGGGTGATCAGGCGGCGTTGGAGTAGCAGCGGGATTCGAGGTAGCGGCGGGTGATGAGGTCGGCGAGCTTGGGGTGCGGGCCGATGGGGGCGGAGATGACGGGGGCGCCGGTGGTGGTGAGGACGGAGTGGAAGCGGCCGGGGGCGAGGAGCCAGGAGCACACGGCCACGCGGCCGGGGGCGGACGACACGACGTCGGTGATGTGGGGGTGGGCGGTGGCGGCGTAGCCGATCCGGACCGGGGTGCCGGTGCGGGCGGCCAGGAGAACCGCGGCGCGGTGGACGTCGGCGAGGGCACGGGGGTCGGAGGAGCCGGCGGCGGCGAGGACGAGGGTGTCCCGCGGGGTCCAGCCGGCGGCGATCAGGCGGTCGTGGGCGGCGGCGACCAGGGCGGGAGCGGGGCCGAGCGGCGGGGTGATGGTGACGCCGGGGCCGGCCTGGGCGGGGACGTCGACCCGGACGTGGTAGCCCGAGGCGAGGAAGGCCGGGACCACGACCGCGGGACCGGACAGTGAGCGCAGGACGGAACGCAGGGAGGGCGGGCGGACGTCGGCGTAGGCCACCCGGACCGGGACGCCGGGCAGGCGGGTGCGGACCTGGCGGGCCACCTCGTGAATCACCACGGCGCCGGCCGGGTCGCGGGTGCCGTGCGCCACCAGGACCAGGGTCATCGCTCGTCGACGGCGAGCCGGTAGCCGCGCTTGACCACGGTCTGCACCAGCCGCGGCTCACCGAGCGCGGCCCGCAGCCGGCCGATCGCCGACTCCACCGCGTGCTCGTCCACCGGCTCGGAGCGCCCGGAATGCTGGCGCAGCACGCCGGAGAGCACCCGCCGGGACAGCACGTGACCGGGCGCGCCGGCCAGCGCGCGCAGCACCGCCATCGGGGCCGGCGGCACCGGGCGCAGCGAACCGTCCAGCACCACGGCCTGACCGCGCAGCTCCAGCCCGCTGCGCCCGACCCGCACCCGGACCGCCCGGGCCGGCAGTGCCACCGCCAGCTCCCGGACCAGCGAGCCGATCCGCGCCCTGGCCGGCTGCACCACCGGAATTCCGTTGCGGGACAACGGTCCCGCCGTGATCGGGCCGACGCAGGCGACCAGCACCTGGTCCCGCAGCCGGCGCACCAACTCGTCCAGCCGCCCGCCGCGCTCGGCCGCGCGCAGCAGGCTCGCCGCGGCCGGCGCGCTGGTGAACGTGAGCGCGTCCACCTGGCCGGCCAGCACGGCGTCCAGCAACCGCTCGAGCGGAGCCGGGTCGGCCGGGCCGGTCCACCGGTACACCGCGATCTCCACCACGTCCGCGCCCGCCGCGCGCAACGTGTCGACGAACTCCGGCAGCGGCTCGCCATGCAGCTGCACCGTGATCCGCTGACCGTCCACTCCGGACGCGACCAGGTACTCGAGCAGTTCGGCGCTGGCCTCGGACTCCGGCGACCAGTGCTCGACCAGCCCGGCCGCCCGGATCGCGCCCTTCGCCTTCGGGCCGCGGGCCAGCACCCGGGCCCCGCCGAGCATCGCGCGCAGTTCGTCGCCGAGCCCCCAGCCCTCGGCCGCCTCCATCCAGCCGCGGAAACCGATTCCGGTGGTCGCCACCGCCACGTCGACCGGTTCGGCCAGCAGGCTGCGGGTGGCCCGCAGCAGCTCGGTGTCGTCGGTCACCGGGATGATCCGGATCGCCGGACCGTGCTGGACGCTCGCTCCCCGCCGTTCGAGCAGTGCGCCCAGCTCGTCGGCCCGCCGGGCCGCGGTCACGCCGACGGTGTATCCGGCCAGTGGCAGCATTTCCACGCCAGGTGCCTCCACCGCCAGCGTCACTGCGCCCCGACCAGCACCGTGCCGTCGTCCGACAGGCGCACCGGATACACCCGGACCGACACGTTGCCGTCGTCGAGACACCGCCCGGTGCGCAGGTCGAACGCCTGCTTGTACACCGGGGACACCGCCACCGGCACCCCGCCGCGGTCGCCGACCAGTCCCCGGGAGAGCACCGCAGCGCCGCTGAACGGATCCACATTGGACAGTGCGAACACCTCGTCGTCCACGGTGCGGAACACCGCGACCTGCGCCCCGCCGGGCAGCAGCGCGGCAACCCCGCGGTTGGGCTGCAACGCGGACACCCGGCACACCGGGGTCCACGTTCCCTCGTGCAGCACCGTCATAGCACCACCTCCGGAACACCGAGTTGGACCGGAACGCGCTGGCCACGCTCCGCACGGAAGGCGATCATCGGATCGGGCGTGCCCGGGGCGTTGACGAACGAGGTGAACCGGGCCAGCTTGTCCGGGTCCTCGAGCACACCCCGCCACTCGTCGCTGTAGGACTCGACGTGCCGGGCCATGGCCGCCTCCAGGTCGGCGCAGATGCCCAGGCTGTCGTGCACGATCACGTCCCGCAGATGGTCCAGGCCGCCGTCCAGCGCCTCGACCCACCCGGCGGTGCGCTGTAACCGGTCGGCCGTGCGGACGTAGAACATCAGGAACCGGTCGATCAGCCGGACCAGCGTCTCGGTGTCCACATCGGACACAAGCAGGTCGGCGTGCCGGGGCCGGAACCCGCCGTTGCCGCCGACGTAGAGGTTCCAGCCGTGCTCGGTGGCGATCACGCCGAAGTCCTTGCTCCTGGCCTCGGCGCACTCCCGGGCGCAGCCGGACACCGCGGCCTTGACCTTGTGCGGCGCGCGCAGGCCCCGGTACCGCAGCTCCAGCTCGATCGCCAGGGTCACCGAGTCCTGCACGCCGTACCGGCACCAGGTGGTGCCCACGCAGGACTTCACGGTGCGCAGCGCCTTGCCGTAGGCGTGCCCGGACTCGAACCCGGCATCGACCAGCCGGCGCCAGATCCGGGGCAGCTGCTCGACCGTGGCGCCGAACAGGTCGATCCGCTGCCCGCCGGTGATCTTCGTGTACAGCCCGAAGTCCCGGGCCACCTCGGCGATCACCATCAGCTTCTCCGGGCTGATCTCGCCGCCGGGGATCCGCGGAATCACCGAGTAGGTGCCGTTTCGCTGCAGGTTGGCCAGGAAGTGGTCGTTGGTGTCCTGCAGGCTGGCCTGCTCGCCGTCCAGCACGTGCCCGCTGCCGAGCGAGGCCAGGATCGAGGCCACCGCGGGCTTGCACACGTCGCAGCCGCGCCCGGTGCCGTGCCGGGTGATCAGCTCGCTGAACGTGCGGATCCCGGTGGACGACACGATCTCGAACAGCTCGGCGCGGCTGTGCGTGAAGTGCTCACACAGCGCGGTGGACTGCGCCACGCCGGCCGCGGCCAGCAACTGCTTGAGCATCGGCACGCAGGACCCGCAGCCGGTGCCGGCCCGGGTGCAGGACTTCAGCGCCGGCACGTCGGCGCAGCCCCCGGCGATCGCGTCGTCGATCGCGCCCCTGGTCACCGCGTGGCACGAGCACACCTGGGCGTCCGCCGGCAGCGCGCCGGCCCCGATCGCCACGCCATCGCCGGCCGGTGCGATCAGCGTGACCGGGTCGGCCGGCAGCTCCCGGCCGACCAGCGGGCGCAGCGCGGTGTACGTGCTCGCGTCGCCGACCAGCACCCCGCCGAGCAGCGTGCGGGCGTCGTCGGAGACCACGAGCTTCTTGTACGAGCCGGAGACCGCGTCCTTGACCGCCACCTCGAGCGCGCCCTCGGTGCGGCCGTGCGCGTCGCCGAAGCTGGCCACGTCCACGCCGAGCAGCTTGAGCTTGGTCGAGGTGTCCGCGCCGGGGAAGGTGGCCGCGCCGCCGAGCAGCCGGTCGGCGACCACCTCGGCCATCGCGTAGCCGGGCGCGACCAGCCCGTACACCCGGCCGTCGAGGCAGGCGCACTCGCCGATCGCGAAGATGTCCGGATCGCCGGTGCGGCAACCGGAATCCACCACGACGCCGCCCCGTTCGCCGACCGGGAGACCGGCCGCGCGGGCCAGTTGGTCGCGCGGCCGCACGCCCGCGGAGAACACCACCAGGTCCAAGTCCAGCTCGGTTCCGCTGGACAGTGTGGCGATCATCCGATCGCCGTCGCGGCGCACCGCGGTGGCCGAGGTTCCGGTGTGCACGGTGACGTCCAGCCGCTCGATCAGCCGGCGCAGCAGCGCGCCGCCGGCCTCGTCCACCTGCAGCGGCATCAGCCACGGCCCCAGCTCGACCACGTGCGGGGACAGTCCCATGTCCCGCAACGCCTTGGCCGCCTCAAGGCCGAGGAGTCCGCCGCCGACCACCATCGCGGCCCGCCGGCCCCGGCTCCGGGCGGCGTCGCGCACGTTGGCCCGGATCGCGTCCAGGTCGTCGATGGTCCGGTAGACGTGGCAGCCGGGCAGGTCGGCACCGGGCACCGGCGGCACGAACGGGGCGGAGCCGGTGGCCAGCACCAGCCGGTCATAGCCCTGGACGAACCCACCGGCGGTCCGCACCGTGCGGGCGGACCGGTCGATGGCCGCAACCGGGTCGCCGAGCCGCAGCGTGACCAGCGGGTCGCCGGCGTGCTCGGCCCCGTCCAGTTGCAGCGCACCCGGGTCCCAGGTGTCCACGTAGGACGTGAGGGCGACCCGGTCGTAGGCCGGCCGGGACTCCTCGGCGAGCACCACGACCCGCCAGGCACCCTCGGCGTCCCGGTCCCGCACGGCCTGCACCAGCCGGTGCCCGACCATGCCGTTGCCGACCACGACCACGGTCCGCGCCATCCGCGATTCCCTCCTCCTGCTTACCTGCCATCGTCAGTTCCGGCCGTGTCCGGCCCGGGTCACCCGAGTTGCGACGCTGTTACGGATCCCTCCCGCCGCAGCTCACCGCGCAGTGCGTGCCATTTGGCATCGATCTTGACCGGTGATCGCCGCATACTGGGTGAAACCTCGAGCCCTGGGGGTGTTCGATGGATGCTCTGCTGATCACCGCGCTGCTGGTCGTCGCGGCGGCGCTGTTGCTGTTGCCGCCGGCGGCCAAGTCGGTGGACCTGCTTCCGACCGAGATCGGGTACCTGAACCGCGGCGGCCGGGGAGCCGTGGCGACCGCGCTCACCGTGCTGTACACCGCCGATCTGCTCGAGATCCGGTACCGGAGCACGGTCGAGCGGTCGGACAAGCCGTTGCCGTCCCGGTCCGAGCTGGAGCCGTTCGTCCGGGCGGTGTACACCGACATTCACGTCCAGGCCCGGCCGGGCGCGCTGCCCAGCCGCCCGGCGGTGCGCCGCGGCCTGGCCGCGCTGGCCGCCCGGCTGGCCGACGCCGGGCTGGTACCCGGCCGGTTCCGGCTGTTGGCCGGACGGACCGTGCTGGCCGCGGCGGTGGTGCTGGCGATCGTTCGGCTGGCCGCCCGCAGCGGCGCGGGCGAGGCCCTGCTCGCGCTCATCGCCGGCGCGGTCGTGCTGTGGCGGCTGTCCCGCCGCACGATTGCCGGGCACCGCCTGCTGCGCAGGTTGCGCCGCGACTACACCCGCCGGTGGTCCGGCACGCCGGACGACGACCCAGCCCCGGCGGCCGGCGTCGCGCTGGTGCCCGGCCACGGCGCGCCGGTCGATGCCGCGGCCCTCGGCCTGGTTGCCAGCCTGGGCGCCGTGATCGGAATCCACGTCCCGGACTTCGGCGGTTGGGATAACGGTGGTGGTGGCGGCGGCGACGGCGACGGGGGCGGCGGTTTCTGAGCTACACCCGGGCGTAGGCAAGGCTCGGCACCCGGTTGACGGCGAAGGACCTGCGCAGGTAGTAGAACCAGGTCATGCCGGCGAACACGACGTAGCCGGCCAGGAAGACCCACAGAGCCGAGGTGGACCAGTCGGCGTTGGCCGCGGCCACGGCGGACTTCTCCGCGGCGCTGGCGGCGGCGACCTTCGCGGTCACGTCCAGGCTGGCCTGGCGGAACATGACCTGGATCAGGAAGCCGCCGAACGCTCCGATCGCACCGGCGATCCCGATCACCGCGGCCGCCTCCCGTTTGAACCGCAGCGCCGTGGCGGCCGGATCACCGCCCTTCTCGGCGACCTCCTTGCGGCCGAGCGCGCTGAAGATCAGCGGGATCATCCGGTAGGTGGATCCGTTGGCCGCGCCGGACAGCATGAAGATCACCATGTAGGAGCTGAAGAACAGCCCGAAGCTGTGCGCCTTGACCCCGGCGATGGCAAGCGCGGTGAGCAGTCCCATGCCGACGAAGCACCAGAAGGTCACCGTCGAGCCGCCGATCCGGTCGGACAGCCAGCCGCCGAACGGCCGGGCCACCGAGCCGATCAGCGCGCCCATGAAGCCGAGACCGGCCAGATAGGTGGCGATGAACGGGTTGGCGGCCAGGAACTCCGGGAAGGTGTTCTTGATCACCAGTGGCAGCGCGAACGAGTAGCCGATGAACGAACCGAACGTACCGATGTAGAGGATCGACATGATCCAGGTCTGGCTGTGCCGCAACGCGCTCGCGTAGGACCGGGTGTCCGCCTTCGCGTCGCTGATGCTGTCCATGAACAGCCACGCGCAGATCGCGGCGACCACGATGAACGGAACCCAGAACAGGCCGGCGTAGGCCAGGTGCACCTCGTGCTTGGGCAGCTTGGCCGCGGCCACCGGCACCCCGACGATCACCACCAGCGGCACCACCAGCTGCACCACCGCGACCCCGAGGTTGCCGCCGGCCGCGTTCAGGCCGAGCGCGAAGCCCTTCTTCTTCTCCGGGTAGAAGAACGAGATGTTGGCCATGGACGAGGAGAAGTTGCCGCCGCCGAAGCCGGCCGTCGCCGCGCAGGCCAGCAGCACCCAGAACTGGGTGTCGTGCGGCGCCGCCGCGAGCCAACCGCTGGGCACCACGACGGCCAGCAGCAGCGCCGGAATGAGCAGCAGCGTGGCGCTGATCCCGGTCCAGAGCCGGCCGCCGAACCGGGGCACCGCGAACGTGTACGGGATGCGCAGCGTGGACCCGATCAGGTTCGGCACCGCGGTCAGCCAGAACATCTCGGCCAGGCTCATCGGCAGCCCGGCGTTGGCCAGATTGATCACGACCACCGACCAGAGCACCCAGATGGCGAACCCCAGGTGCTCGGCGAAGATCGAGAAGATCAGGTTCTTGCGGGCGACCCGGCGTCCGGTGCTGGCCCAGAACTCCTCGTTGTCCGGGTCCCAGTGGTCGATCCACCGGCCGCCACGGCGGACCGGTGATGCCGCGGGGGCCTCCAGAGTGGCACTCATACTCGGGGTTCTCCTTCTCAGCTGGTGGCGGCGAGCCACTCGGCGATGCCGCGGACGGTGTCCCGGCAGCTTCCGCAGCCCGTGGTGGCCCTGGTGGATTCGGCCAGCCCGGCCACGTCGCGTTTGCCGGCGCGCCAGGCCGTGACGAGCTGTCCCTTGGTGACGGTGTTGCACCGACAGATCAACGCCGACGCCGGCAGGTCGGCCGGGCTGTGCGCGGTGGGCGCCCCGGACCGGCCGAGCAGCAGGGCGATCCGGTCGGACGGCGCCGGCACGCCCCGGTCGTAGAGCTGGGTGACGGTGGCCGCCGCGTCCGGCAGGCCGAGCATGATCGCGCCGGTGATCTGCCCGTCCCGGATCACCAACTTCCCGTACCGGCCGCCAACGGTGTCCTGCAGGCAGAGCACCTCGGCCTCGGTGTCGTCCGGGCCGGTGTGCACCTCGCCGAGTGCGGCCAGGTCGACGTCGCGGGCCTTGAGCCGGGTGACCACCGGGGTGCCGAGGTAGCGCGCCGCCGGGTCGGCGCCGGTGACCAGGTCGGCGAGCACGGCCGCCTGCTCCCAGGCCGGCTGGACCAGCCCGGCCACGGTCCCCGGATGCCGCGCGCAGTCGCCGATCGCGTGCACCCGGGGATCGTTGGTGCACAACTCGTCGTCCACCAGCACGCCGCGGTCGACGGCGAGCCCGGCGGCCTCGGCCAGTTCCGTGCGCGGCAGCACCCCGGCGGAGACCACGACCAGCTCGGCCGGGACCAGGCTGCCGTCGTCCAGCTTGAGCCCGTCGCCGCGCAGGTAGCCGGCGGCGAGCACGCCGAGCCGCAGCTCGATGCCGAACCCGGTCAGGATCCGGGCGAGCACCCGGCCGGCGGCCGGGTCGAGTTGGCGCTCCATCAGGTTTCCGACCGGGTGGATCACGGTGACCCGACAGCCCCGGGTCGCCAGCCCGCGCGCGGCCTCCAAGCCAAGCAGCCCGCCGCCGAGCACCGCGACCGGGGCGCCCGGGCGGGCCTGCGCCAGGATCCGTTCGCAGTCGTCCAGCGTGCGGAACGCGGCAACGCCGGCGGAAAGCTCCCCGTCGTCCCCGGTCAACCCCTCGGTCGGCGGAACCCATGGCCGGCTGCCCGTGGCCAGCACCAGCACGTCGTAGTCCACGGTGGACCCGTCGGCGAGCAGCACCCGCCGGGCGGCGCGGTCGACGGCCCGCACCGCGGTGCCCAGCCGCGGCGCCACGCCGGCCGGGCGCGGCAGTCGCACCGCGTCCGGGGTCATCGACCCGCCGACCACCGCGGAGAGCAACACCCGGTTGTAGGCGGGATGCCGTTCCTCGCCGAGCACCGTGACGTGCACCCGCGCACCGGCCGGGTCGCGCCTGCGGATCTCCTCGACCAGCCGGGCGCCGGCCATGCCGTAGCCGACGACCACCACCCGCCGGGTCATGTCCGGGCCTCCGCCCGGTCGATGCGCACGGCGCACACCTTGAACTCCGGCATCCGGCTGGTCGGGTCGAGCGCGGTGTTGGTGATCAGGTTGGCGCGCTGCTCGTCCGGGAAGTGGAATGGCACGAACACCAGATCCGGCCGCAGGGTCGGCACGTGCCGCACCCGGGCACGGACGGTGCCGCGCCGCGAGCTGACCAGCGCGGCGTCGCCGTCGGCCAGCCCGGCCCGCCGCGCGGTGTCCGGGTGCACCTCGACGAACGCCTCGCCGACCGCCGCGGTCAGCTCGGCCACCAGCCGGGTCTGCGCGCCGGACTGGTAGTGCTGCAGGACCCGGCCGGTGGTGGCCTGCAAGGGGAAATCGGCGTCGGGCGGCTCGGCCGGTCCGGTGTGGTCCACCGGGACGAACCGGGCCCGGCCGTCCGGGTGGGCGAAGGAGCTCAGGAACATCCTCGGCGTGCCGGGATGTTCTGCGGTGGGCACCGGCCAGTGCAGGGCTTCGCCGGCGCGCAGCCGGTGGTAGCTGATCCCGGCGTAGTCGGCCGGGCCACCGGCGGAGGCCCGGCGCAGCTCGTCGAAGACCGGCTCGGCCTCGGCCGGGAACCGGTCCGGGGGCTGACCGAGCCGCACGGCGAGGTCGTGCAGCACGGCCAGGTCGGTGCGCACCCCCTCCGGTGGGTCGATGGCCTTGCGGCGCAACAGGATCCGGCCCTCCAGGTTGGTCATGGTGCCGTCCTCCTCTGCCCACTGGGTCACCGGCAGCACGACGTCGGCCCGGGCCGCGGTCTCCGAAAGGACCACGTCGGCGACCACCAGCAGATCCACTGTGGACAATCGGTCGGCGACTCGGGCGGCGGCCGGTGCGGACACGCCCACGTTGCTGCCGAAGACCAGCAGGGCGCGCGGGCCGGTTTCGGTGCCGAGCGCGTCCAGCAGTTCGTAGGCCGAGCGGCCGGGGCCGGGCAGCGACTCCGGCGCCACCCCCCACACCCCGGCCACGTGCGCCCGCGCGGCCGGGTCGTCGATCCGCCGGTAGCCGGGGAGCTGGTCGGCCTTCTGACCGTGCTCGCGGCCGCCCTGTCCGTTGCCCTGCCCGGTCAGGCAGCCGTAACCGGAGCCGGCCCGGCCGGGCAGGCCGAGCGCGAGCGCCAGGTTGATCCAGGCGCCCACGGTGTCGGTTCCGGTGGCGTGCTGCTCGGCGCCGCGCGCGGTCAGCACGTAGGCCCGGTCGGCCCGGGCCAGCAGCTCGGCGGCGGCGCGCTGGTCGGCGGCGCTGACCCCGGTGATCCGCTCGACCCGCTCGGGCCAGGCACCGGCAGCAATCCGCCAGGCGGCGTCGAACCCGGTGGTGCGCGCGGCGAGGTAGTCCGTGCGCAGGTGCCCGCCGGCCACCGCGGCATGCAGGATGCCGAGGGCCAGCGCCAGATCGGTGCCGGGTGCGGGTTGCAGGTGCAGGGTGGCCTGCTCCGCGGTCGGAGTGCGGCGCGGGTCGACCACGATCAGCCCGCCGGCGTCCCGGGCGGCGGTCAGGTGCTGCATGAACGGCGGCATGGTCTCGGCCGGGTTCGCCCCGACCAGCAGCACCGCGTCGGCGTCGGCCAGGTCGGTGACCGGGAACGGCAGCCCGCGGTCGACGCCGAAGGCGCGCAACCCGGCGGCGGCGGCCGAGGACATGCAGAACCGGCCGTTGTAGTCGATCTGCGCGGTGCCCAGCGCGACCCGGGCGAACTTGCCGAGCAGGTAGGCCTTCTCGTTGGTCAGCCCGCCGCCGCCGAACACCGCGACCGAGTCCGGTCCGTGCTCGGCGCGCAGCCGGGTGATCGTGCCGGCGACCAGGTCGAGGGCCGCGGCCCAGCTGGCCGGCCGCAGTTCGCCGCCGGTACGGACCAGCGGGGTGGTCAGCCGGGCGGCGGAGGTGAGCAGGGTGCCCGCGGTCCAGCCCTTCTGGCACAGGCCGCCGCGGTTGGTGGGGAACTCGCGCGGCGCCACCTCGGCACCGGTCAGGCGCATGCCGCACTGCAGAGCGCAGTACGGGCAGTGGGTGTCGGCCATGCACCACCTCCCTCCGGGTCGGGCTCGACCGTAGGAAGGGGTTGTTACCCGGGGATGCCTGCGTGTTTCGGGAGCGCGAACTTGGCTGCGCAGCGCGGCGGGGCCGGCGGTGAGGATGTCCAGCTACCGTTCAGTAACTTTCTGCCTCGTTACTATTGAGTAACTTTCGGGTGCGTCTTACTGTGAGGATCACCACAGGCCAGCGACGTCCTGCACATGGAGGCATCCGTGATCCGTCGTATCGGCATCTCACTACTCTCCGTTATTTCTACAACACTCTTCGTCATTCCAGCAGCTCCGGCGGCCGCCGCCGGGCCCGATCCCGTGATCATCGTGAACGGCACCTTCGGTCCCGCGTTCTTCTACGAACCGCTCGCCGCACGACTGCGGCACGACGGGTACCGGGTGTCCATCTTCGAGCTGCCGAACCTGGGCACCGGCGACATCGCCGCCACCGCGCGGGCCCTGGACGCCTTCGCCGACCGGGTGCGCGCCCAGACCGGCGCGGCCCGGGTGGACCTGGTGGCCCACTCGCAGGGCGGCCTGGTCGCCCGGCAGTACGTGAAGTTCCTCGGCGGTTCGTCCGAAGTGGACAGCCTGGTCAGCATGGCCGCACCGCACTACGGCACCGTGATCGCCAACCTGGCCGCGTTCTTCGGCCTCGGCAACTGCCTCGGCATCGTGGCCTGCAACCAGATGGCCGCCGGCTCGGCGTTCCTGAACAACCTCAACGCCGGCGACGACACCATCGGCGCCGTCCGCTACACCAACCTCTACACCGTCCTCGACGAGTTGGTCCGGCCGATCGACAACGCCACCCTCCGGGACGGCGCCACCAACGTGCTCATCCAGTCCCGGTGTCCGCTGCGCGTGGTCGACCACATCGGCCTGCCACTCGACGGCACCACCTACACCGGCATCACCGACGCACTGCGCGGCGCCCCGATCACGCTCAACTGCTTCGCCATCTAGGTCGAACCGGGGTGCCGCGGCGCGCGCCGCGGCACCCTTTTCACGCTCCCGCCGAGTTGCCCGCCCCCTACCCCCTCCCGGCCCGGTCGCTTTGCCTGGGTGGCAAGGCATCGGCCCGCGGCGCACCTAACCTCAACTGCCGGAGGTGCTCCGCAGATGGACCCGGACCGCCGCCTGGTGGCGGCCCTGATCGTGCTCCGCGACCACCTCTGCCCCGTCGTCGACGACCTGCTCGCCGGCCGCCTCGCCAACCCCGACCGCCGCGACCTGGCCCGAGCCCTCCGCACCGTCGCCGACGACCTCGACCCGATCACCATCATCGACACACAGCCGTAACCGGCAACCCGGTCCTGGCCACACACGTTCACCGGTGCGCCGGTCGGGTTCCGCGCAGGCCCCGCAGGAAATCCTCGGCCTCCCCGGTGAGATGGATCAGCCGGTGCGCGGCACCGTCCACCTCCACCGCCGCGTCCTCGAATGCGGTCACCGCCACCTCCACCGCCGTCGTTTTCGCGCTCGCATCGTTGGCCAACCGGCGCAGCGACGCGGCCAACGTCGGTTCGCCGGCCTGCTCGACCGCCAACGCGACCTCCCGGGCCCGCGCCGCCACGTCGACCGCCTGACGCCGAGCGGCGCCGACCGCGAGGCACCGCTCGGTCTCGGCCGCCCACCCGTTCAGACCGGCGAGGACTGCCGGAAGCTGGTCTCGCAGCGCGTGCACGGTCGCGCGGTCCATCTGGATCTCGCAGTGCGTCCCCTCGGTCTTGATCACCAGGGCGGCCATCTCCTCCGCCCGGCTGACCACCAGGTAGAGCGAATCCGTTGCGCACACGCTGATCCCGAGGGAATCCACGCTCATTTCGGATCGACCTCCGCATCGCTGACCGCCCACGGGGCTGGACGGCAGATACGCAATATATGGGGCGCAAGTACGCCTAGCAACTCTAAGTGCCACCACAGTCACGGTGAGCACACGCTAGTCTCTGCGCGTGCCGACCACCCCCACCCGGCGTAAGCGACGACTCGGCCAGCTCCTTGAACGCCTCCGGCTCGACGCCGGGCTCAACCTGCGCGACGCGGCCGAGCTGCTCCGGGTCAGGGAACCGACGGCGAGTCGTTACGAGACAGGGCAGATCCGTCCCGGCTGGCCTGCTCTCCAGGCCTTGCTTGGTCTCTACGGCGCCGATGAGGCGAAACGTGCCGAGGCAGCGGTCCTGTGGGAGGACGCTGGCGAACCCGCGACGAGAGTGGTCACACCGGCCGGCAGTTCGCGAGCCTTCCGCGCATTCCTTCGGGCGGAAGCCGAGGCGGACACCGAGCGCGCCCTCTCACCGCTGGTCGTCCCGGGACTCCTCCAGACCGTCGCCTATGCGCGAGCGATCAACGCGTCGGGCCGGCAGTTCCACGTCTCTGAGCGGACTGAGCGCTATGTGACCGCACGCATGAACCGACAGGTGCGGCTCACCGAGGCCAATCCGCTGAAACTGCACGCGCTCATCGACGAGGCGGTGATCCGCCGCGTCATCGGCGACACGTCGGTAATGATCGACCAGCTCAACCATCTGGTGCAGATGGGCAAGCATGACAACGTGACCATCCAAGTCGTGGCATTCCGCGCCGGAGCGTACGCGACGATGGAAGGAGCGTTCATGATCATCGGGTACGCGGCTGACGACCTACCCGTTGTGTTCGTGGAAGACGCGGCTGGCGGTGTGTGGGTGGAGAATGAGAACGACGTCGGGCAATTTGCCGCCATGTTCGACGAGGTAACCGACTTGGCGCTGACCCCGGAGGATTCCGCAGCACTCATCGCCTCAGGGGTAAGGGATCTGGAGAAGAGGAAATGATCAATCAGACCAGGTGGCGCAAATCCAGCCGGAGCGGCGCGAGCGCAAACGGCTGCGTCGAACTGGCCCACACCCTCGACGCTGTGCGCGACTCGAAAAACCCAACCGGGCCAACCCTGCGGATCGACGGTGCCGCACTGGTGAACGCCGCCAAGAACGGCAACCTGAACCAGGTCTGAGTACCGGCCCGTTTTGGGAACTCGCGGGTCCCGAAGTGGGGACTCGCCGGGGTTCCACCACATCTCAGACGTAGTCCGAGATGTGGTGGGCGGCGCGTTCG